>JAFGVV010000048.1 GCA_016937795.1 Paludibacteraceae bacterium | reverse complement strand
TTATTATGAATACGCTTATTCAATGTTTCTTGCCAAGGTCGATTTATTGTATGTGACTTTGGGGCAAGGTCGTGCTCTACCAACTGAACTATTTTCGCAATTGTTTGCCATCATCGACTTTACGAAAGCGGCTGCAAAGATAGCGTAATTTTTGAAAATATAAAATGTTTGTGGAGAAAAATTGTTGATCTTGCTCAAAAATCTGTGTTCTCTTTTTCTGTATATCAATGCGTGATGTTTTTTTCTTTTTTGTTTCTAAGCATGAACTTTTTTCTTTATTCGTTTGTTTCCCAATAAAATACTCGCTTATTCCGGAATATTTTAGTTTAGCTAATTAACTGTTCTGTATGCATTCAATTTGTTGATTAAAGAAATGTATGCATTCAAGTATAAATTTAAATAGTTAAACTAATTTATTTTCAGGAGATGAAACAACAACAAAATCCCCGCTTTTGGTATCTTTTCACAGCATTCGCATTGCTGTTTCTTGTTTCGTGTGATACTTACGACTATACCGATACCAACGATTACGAGTACACAACCCCCGACACTGTAATGCAGTCGCAATTAGTGACTGTTACTTTCGATGGCGCTATCAGCGTTTCGAAACCCGTGGCTAAGATTGATACTTTCAATATCGATCTTGTAGTCTCCGATTCTGCTTTTTCGTTTATTGTTCCTTCCACACTTCCTGCGGGAAAAATGAAACTTCGCGTGAATTCGTTAGGCTATCTGACTATCGATTATCATGTGAAAGAATTAGTTTTGCCAAAACCTGCTACAGAGGTAATGTCTGATTTTTCAGAAACGCTCGACGATATCGATGCTCAATTCGGAAAAGAAAGTGCCAAGAATAATGAGCAGATTTCAAATATTGTTACTCAATTTAAAACTTATTATAATTCGTTGGGCGCGAAAGAAAAAAATGAACTTACAAAGGTATATTGGGCTAACAAAGAGACTTACGATGCTTTATTGAAATTTTCTTCTCAGCAAGATTCTGTACCACAAAAGATTTCTAATAAAATGAGATTAAATTTGGCTGGATTTATAGCATCTGTGGGCTTTATTGGCATTGGTTCCGAGGCAATTAGTATTAAAAACCCATACGTAGCAATTTTGGGCGTTGCTACTGCAGGTATTGCTACTGCTGCTGCAATAACCACCCTTCAGAATATGTACGATGAGGTTTATGTGGATAATAAGTCAATTTTCGAAAGAATCACTGATGGACTGTTTGATGCAAATGCAGCCATGTTCACAAAAACTGCTGCGAACAACAATTATATTGAACTTATTTCGGGGCGCACAAAATCGGTGAATGTAACCAATGAAGCGACTAACGTGCATAGTGGATTAAGCAGCTCATCAAACCTTCAAATGAAATCATTTTTCTGGGCTTATAATACCTTGGACGATTTTGTGAATGACCTAAACAAATTGATTGAATGGGGTAACGAAAATGTGCCTTTCTTTAATTTTGACCTGATTAGTTTTGATAAAATTGCCACTTCGGCTCAAGAGAAAAACTACCTAATGGAAACAGATGATTTTGAAAATTATAGCTTTACAGTTTCCGATAATCGTATTTCGATAGAGAAGGCTAATTTCGGTGGTAGCGGAAAGATTAATTTTCAGCTTAAAATTCTCGATGATGTAAAAGTGGATACCATTGTGGCCAAACTCAATTACGAATACGATGGATTCTTTAACTCACATAGTGGTTCGGTTGATATACGCATCATCCGCCGGACAGTAATGAGTACGCTCGAGAAGTTAGCTGCCTGGGGACCATGGAAATCGCAGGAGTTTGAAGGTGAAGTGTATGTAAATGAGCAATCGGTAAAGCAACAACAGTACTTTGTAATGACCTTTAATGCTCAAAATGAAAAATATTTTACTGTAAGGTATTATAATGCAAATACAAACACATTGTCAGAGACTGAAAATATGTGTCTGTATATCAGAGATAATCGCATGTATATAGAAGATGGTTGCGGAAGTGGAGATGTGATTAATGAAACAAATTATTTTGAATTTGATTATCTGACCATCACAAAATTAGAAGAAGACGAATTAATACTTAACGATGATGGATTTTCGTGGGTTTGTTCCCCTCTCAAGTGATTTCTTGTTCATGTTTACGCGCTGAGGTGTGGCTTCGTGCTACACCTTTGCTTTTTAATTGATTATCATTATATTTGTCAGAAAAAAAACGAAATGAGGTATAAAATTTTATTTTTTGTAATAGCTGTAATGAGTACAAGCTGCTTTGCTCAAAAGTTCGACAAGCGATTGGCAAAAAAATTCGGAGCCGACGAATATGGCATGAAAAGTTATGTCTTGGTAATTCTGAAAACAGGCGAAACTACAATTTCCGACAAACAGCAACGCGACAGTATTTTTGCAGGACATATGCAAAATATCGGACGCATGGCCGATGCAGGCTTGCTGGTTTCGGCCGGACCAATTGCCAAAAACGAACGACAGTATCGGGGTATTTATATATTCGATGTAAAAACAATTGCAGAAGCCGAAACGCTCGTCTCAACCGATCCCGCCGTGACATCGGGTTTATTGGCAGCTGAATATTTTTCATGGTACGCTTCGGCTGCACTGCCTTTGCACAACAAATATCACAGGAGAATTCAAAAGAAAGGTTTTTGACATATAACCCACAAAACAATCAAAAATGGCAGCACTAAAAACCCAACCCACTCAAATAGATGTAGCGGAATTTATCCGCACTTTTGCCGATAGCGAACAAAAGCAAAAGGACAGTTTCGAACTGATAGAAATTATGCGCAGAGTAACCGGCTGCGAACCGCAAATGTGGGGCCCGAGCATGATAGGATTCGGGAAATACCATTACAAATCGGAGCGTAGCCGCCAGGAAGGCGATTGGCCACTTGTGGGTTTTTCGCCCCGCAAAGCAGCTATTTCGCTTTATGTTTTTTCGGGAATGCCCGAACACGAATACTTACTCGAAGGTTTGGGGAAATTCAAAAAAGGAGCAGCCTGCATTTATGTAAAAAAACTTTCGGACATAAGCATACCTGTACTCAAAGAAATAATGAAAACAACCATCTCTTTTTTGAAAGAACGTTATGGATAAAAATAACAAATGGTCGGAAGCACTTGTTTTGCTGGCCGATATACTTGCCAAAACCGAGCTTGAACACACCATAAAATGGGGTGCCGACACTTACACTTTCAACGGAACCAACGTTGTAGCATTTCATGGCTTCAGGGATTTTTTCTCGCTTTGGTTTCACAATGGTGTATTTATGAGCGATCCCTACAAAGTTTTAATAACAGCTTCGGAAGGCAAAACAAAATCGCTTCGCCAATGGCGTTTTACAGCTTTAGAGCAAATTGACGAAGCCAAAATTCTGCAATATGTGAGCGAAGCCATTGAAATTGAAAAACAGGGATTGCGTTTGACTCCTGAAAAACCAAAGGCAATTGAGGTTCCTGAAGAACTTGAGAAAACTTTCGGAGTTCAACCCGATATGAAAGAGGCCTTCAACAAACTCAGTCCCGGGAAACAAAAGGAATATTGTGAGTACATTGCCTCTGCAAAACAGGAAACCACCCGCATTTCACGTTTGGAAAAATGCATTCCTCTGATTCTGAATGGCAGTGGACTGAATGATAAATACAGAAAGAATTGTTGAGATAATAGTAACTTCATTAGAATTGATTTTGTGAATATCAATGCTGGTTTTCAAAATCTGATTCATTTTTCACAAAATCAACCCTTTACTTGAAAAGGAGCAACATTATCATAAATAGCAAAAATACACTAAAATACAAGCTATTGCATGTTTTTTGCAAATTAAATTGTATCTTTGCGACCGAAATTTAATAGTTTAAAAAGAAAAATGTAATTTTATGAACGTAGTTACAAAAACCATCACACTGGGTGATGGACGTGAAATTACCATCGAAACCGGTAAGTTGGCCAAACAGGCTGATGGTTCGGTGATGGTTCGCATGGGTAACACCATGTTGCTGGCCACTGTTTGCTCTGCTAAAGATGCAGTTCCCGGCACCGACTTTATGCCACTCTCGGTGGAATATAAAGAAAAATACGCTGCTTTTGGTCGTTTTCCCGGAGGTTTCCTCAAACGCGAAGGCCGTGCTTCTGATTATGAAATCCTTATTTGCCGTATTGTCGACCGCGCTTTGCGTCCTTTGTTTCCGGATGATTATCATGCTGAAACATTTGTGACCATTAATCTGGTTTCGTCCGACGGTATTGATATGCCTGATGCCTTAGCTGGTTTGGCTGCTTCTGCTGCTTTGGCAGTATCGGATGTGCCTTTCAACGGACCTATTTCTGAAGTACGTGTTGCCCGTATCAATGGTGAGTTTGTGGTAAATCCCACTTTCGCTCAGCTCGAAACTGCCGATATGGACATTATGGTAGCTGCTACCCTCGACAACATCATGATGGTGGAAGGCGAAATGAAAGAAGTGAGCGAAGAAGATTTGCTTGCTGCCATGAAAGTGGCTCACGAAGCTATCAAAGATCATTGCAAAGTGCAGATTGAATTGATGGAAGCTGTGGGTAAAACAAAAAAACGTGAATATTGCCACGAAGAAAATGACGAAGATCTGAAAAAAGATATCTGGGCAAAAACTTACGATAAAGTGTACGAAGTTGCAAAATCGTGCAACCCTAACAAACACGAACGTATCGAAAACTTTGAAGCTATCAAAGCTGAATATATTGCTGCTCTCGATCCTGAAGAAGCTGCTGAAAAAAAGGCACTTATTGGTAAATATTATCATGATGTGGAAAAAGAAGCAATGCGTCGCTCTATTCTCGACGAAGGTAAACGTCTCGATGGGCGTAAAACCACCGAAATTCGTCCTATCTGGTCGGAAGTGGATTATCTGCCCGGAGCTCACGGTTCTGCAGTGTTTACACGCGGCGAAACTCAGTCGCTCACTACTGTGACACTGGGTACTAAAATGGACGAGAAAATTGTGGACGATGCACTTTTCAAAGGCAAAGAACGCTTCCTTCTTCACTACAACTTCCCACCATTCTCTACAGGCGAAGCGCGTGCTTCACGCGGAGTAGGTCGTCGCGAAGTAGGTCACGGAAATCTTGCCCTTCGCGCATTGAAAAACATGATTCCTGACAATTATCCTTATGTGGTACGCGTGGTATCTGATATTCTGGAGTCGAACGGCTCTTCATCTATGGCTACCGTTTGTGCCGGCACTCTGGCTTTAATGGATGCAGGTGTTGAAATCAAAAAACCGGTATCGGGTATTGCTATGGGTCTTATCTCGGAAAATAAAGGAACAAACTTTGCTGTACTTTCGGACATTCTCGGCGACGAAGATCACCTTGGCGACATGGACTTCAAAGTAACCGGAACCAAAGATGGTATAACTGCCACTCAGATGGACATTAAAGTCGATGGTCTTTCGTACGAAATTCTCGAAACTGCATTGCGTCAGGCAAAAGAAGGTCGCATGCACATTCTTGGTAAAATTCAGGAAACGCTTGTTGAGCCACGTGCCGACCTGAAACCTCATGCTCCACGTATCGTGGTGATGTTTATTCCTAAAGAAATGATTGGCGCTGTCATCGGACCTGGTGGAAAAATCATTCAGAACATGCAGGCAGAAACAGGTGCTGTGATTACCATCGAAGAAATTGGCGATCAGGGTCGTGTGGAAATTGCAGCCAACAACAAAGCTGCCATTGATGCTGCCGTAGCTAAAATCCGTGGTATTGTAGCTATTCCCGAAGTAGGCGATACTTATATGTCGAAAGTAAAATCGGTAATGCCTTATGGTGCATTTGTTGAATTTATGCCCGGCAAAGAAGGTTTGCTTCACATTTCGGAAATCGACTGGAAACGCATTGAAACAATGGATCAGGCCGGAATCAAGGAAGGTGATTCTATTGAAGTAAAACTGCTCGATATCGACCAGAAAACAGGTAAATTTAAACTTTCGCGCAAAGCTTTATTGCCACGCCCTCCGAAAGAAGAAAATAAATAATATCCTGAAAAGGAAAATGATAAAAAAAGCTGCATTCTGAAATAGAGTGCAGCTTTTTTTTATGAATAAATAATCAAACAGTCGAGAAGAAACTCTCATTCATACAAAGCTTTTTACAGCAGTATTTATTATCTCTATACATTCGTCGAGCTGTGTACGAGTAATGACCAAAGGCGGTGCAAAGCGAATGATATTGGTATGCGTGGGCTTGGCTAACAGACCATTCTCGGCCAATTTCAGACAAATATCCCATGCCAGATTCTTATGTCCTTCGTTGTTAATGACAAGTGCATTAAGCAATCCTTTTCCACGAACAAACGACGCAATTTCCGACTCGTCGCAGAGTTTTTTCATGGCCCCGCGGAAATAAATACCAAGCTCGTAAGCTTTTTCAGCCAGTTTTTCGTCGCGCACAACTTCGAGGGCAGCTACAGCCACAGCAGCTGCCACAGGGTTTCCACCAAAAGTGGAGCCATGTTGTCCGGGATGAATAACTTCCATTATTTCGTTGGACGACAAAACTGCCGACACAGGATAAGCGCCACCCGAAAGTGCTTTTCCTAAAATCAGAATGTCGGGATGCACATTTTCATAATCGCACGCAAGCAGTTTTCCTGTGCGTGCAATGCCTGTCTGCACTTCGTCGGCAATAAAAAGTACATTATGAGCACGGCAAAGGTCGGCACATTTTTTCAGGTAACCGTCATCGGGCACATAAGCGCCTGCTTCGCCCTGAACGGGTTCCACCAGAAAACCTGCAATAGTTTTATCTTCCTTCAAAAGCTTTTCGAGCGCAGCGGCATCATTGTAAGGAATCACCACAAAACCGGGAGTGTAAGGTCCGTAATGTGTGTAAGCATCAGGATCGACTGAAAAAGAAACAATGGTGGTAGTGCGTCCGTGAAAATTATTTTCGCACACCACAATTTTTGCCTGATTTTCAGCAATTCCCTTTCTCTCGTAAGCCCATTTACGACAAAGCTTTATGGCTGTTTCCACCGCTTCGGCGCCGGTATTCATAGGCAATACTTTTTCGTAACCAAAATATTCAGTAATAAATTGCTCGTAAGGACCAAGTTTATTATTGTAAAAAGCCCGCGAAGTAAGCGTAAGTTTTTGTGATTGACGAATAAGCGTATCGATGATTTTCGGGTGACAATGACCCTGATTTACTGCCGAATAAGCCGACAAAAAATCGTAGTATCTTTTACCGTCGACATCCCACACATACACGCCTTCGCCTCGTTCTAATACCACAGGTATTGGATGATAGTTGTGCGCTCCGTAACGATCTTCGAGCTGCACGAATGTGTTGGATTTATTTGTTGTGTTGTTCATTTTTGTTTGGTGTTTGTGATTGGTGTATCAGTTAATTGGTTAATCAGTTGATTGGTTGATTGAGGCGTCTAAGGTATTATGAATTGGATTGGGGTTTAAAACACTTCTGCCATCATACACCTCACACTTCCGCCTCCGTATTTCTCAATGGTGGGTACAGGTGTTACAATCAGTTTGTTAAACGAAGCTAATCTATTTTTCTGAATTTCATCGAGTGCATTATAGCCACTCTCGGAGATAACCAAAAACCGATCTCCTTCAGAATTTTTTAGCTGTAATACATTACCCGAAAATTGTCCCATCTGCTCTAAGCTTATTTCCACAATTTCCTTTCCCGTTTGTTGGAGCTGTTCTGTTAGCATTTTTTTTTCGGCTTTATCCTGAATACTTTCCATACAAACTACAGCAAAATTTTCGGCTACCGAAAGCATTACATTGGTGTGATATACCGGAAGTCGTTCATTGCCCACAAATTGCGTTGCGCGGAAAGTTACAGGGCGATAGCCAAAATCGTTGCAAAACCATTGAAAGAGGCCTTCGTAGGTACGCGGCGAAAGTGCAGCATAAGCCACACGATGCGTTCGGTCGAAAATCATACTTCCCGTGCCTTCCAGAAAACGGTTTTCTTTCTCGTACACAGAGTAATCCACCATTTGCGAAATATTAAAACCATGTCCAATCACTTTTTCCACAATATCGATGCGGCGTTCGGTACGTCGGTTGTCTGCAAACATGGGATACATCGCCACGCGGTTGTCTTTTTGGAACGAAATCCAGTTGTTCGGAAAAATTGAATCAGGAGTGTGTGGCTCCGGAGTATCAGGAACTACAATCACATTTATGCCATTCTCCCGAAGTGTTTTTACCATATTCCGGAATTCGTGCAAAGCGGCCTGCTGAATTTCAGATGCAGGTATTTTGTCGTTCTGCATAAAATAGTTATTCACGGCAGTTTCCGCATTGAAGCCAAAAGCCACAGGTTCAATCATTAAAATAGTGTCTGTAATCTGGTTGTACATATGTTTATGTTTTGGTTATTCTCTTATCAACGGCAAAGTGGAGCAACGCAGCAGTCCACCCATTTTTGAAATCTCGCGATAAGGTACTTTTTCCACTGTGAGTCCCCATTGCTGTTCCATGTGTGCATTCAGACGAGTAAAATGCTGTTCCGAAACAACCACTTCGGGCGAAATGGAAAACACATTGGTATTCATGTAATACATTTCCTGTTGTGTAATTTCAAAAATATTCTCTTTGCCAAAAACATCCACAACAATCTGATAATCTTCCGGATGCAGAAACCCATCTTTGTAAATCAGAGCTTTCCCTTTTCCCACAGGCATAAAAGCGCAGTCGAGATGCAGCACCCCGTGACGAGGGTCGGTATCGTGTTTTATCAGTTCGAGTGGGATAAAAGTCTTTTCAGGAAAAATCTCTTTCAGAAAATAAAATGCATACTCATTGGTGCGAGCAGTTTTCAGTTGCGGATAATCGACGCCGGTGTAAAGTCCCACAAACGCAATGTCGTTGTAAAGCACCACATCGCCACCTTCCACATGTGCTTTTTCGGGCAGGTTGTATATTTTGTTATACGAAATCTGATCGTACACCACTTCATACGCCTCTTTTTCGTCCTCTCGATCAGGGATAATATTAGAATTGATAATTTTATCGTCGATGACAAAGCCCACATCACGTGCGAAAACCTGATTGCAGTTTTCGAGTGTCCACGGACGAAAAACCTGCACGTTGTATTTCAAAAGTACTTTTTCGAACGCCGACATTTCTTTGTACACCGATTCTTCGGAAGGGTAAATGCCCAACATAACCGATTCGTACGATTTGGCATCGTAGGTTTGGTCGGGCGTTGGCGCTTTGCCAAGCGATCCGGGTTGTCCGAGCACCACTGCTTTCAGTTGTGAAGTTTCGTTTTTTACGTTCAGATTCATAAATTGTGCTTTTTGCAAATATAGTACAGCGCTTTGAATGCTCAACCATAAAATGATAGAAAATGTTCGTAATTTGTATAAATATTTATTTTGAAAAACAAAAAAGCCTCCGGAAAATTATCCGAAGGCTATAAAATAATACCTGAATTCACAATTCTAAAAATTCATTTCAAATACATTTTTACCACCTGTTTTTTCGACGAAGCCCATTTTGAGAAGATATTTACGGTGTTCTTCATTTTCAGTATTACATACAATCTGACGAATGCCGGCCTCATTAAAAAGCTGTGCATTTTGTTTGTATATGAAATCACCCGGTTTCAAATCGCGGTAAGGCGCTGAAACAAAGTCGAGATGCAAATAAAGAATGTGATTATTTTTTATGCCAAAAAAAACACCTGCCACAACTGCATTGCGAAGCAGGAAAAGTGTAAAAGCCTTTTGTTCTCCTTCGTTTTGCTGCAATAATGACTTATCGAAACGAGGAAAAAAGTTCTGAATCTGAGCTTTATGAAAATCTACAAAATACTCAAGATATGGATCGTTGGCCTCTACCTTCATTATTTTAAATGATTCGTTAGCCGAATACATACCGTGCAAATAATAAATATTAGCCAGCACAATAAAAAGGTTGAGAACGCCCACAGGGTACGCCTGAATAGCAAATCCGTAAAACGAGAAAATGGCCGCTCCCACCAGATTGTACCAGCGTAGTTTTTTGATGGAACTCATGGTAAGCGACACTGCCACCAGCACCGAGCTTACATAACCAACCCATTCGAGCCATGAAATATTGAAAAGCATAACTTTTTAGTTTTAATTGATAACTACTCCTGAAAACAAAACAGTTGTATTGTTTATAATGTTTTTCAGCTTTATGAAAGTGTTTTTAAAATAAGCTTAATTGTCCACCACCAGTTTCTTCTTCCGGTTTTTTATTAGCTGTAATGTTGTTCGAAATTTCATTTTCTTCTTTCGAAATTGCCATTTTTTTTGTTTCTGATAATCCTTTTACAGCTACTCCGGGGACTTTGTTTTCTTCAGTGTTTTTATTTGTTGCATTGGCAGTTGCTTTCTGACTGCCTTCAGCCTCGTTCTCGTCATTCTCGTTTTCGTCGCCACTGTTATTTTCGTCTTCCGGTTGCTTTTCTTTAAATCGCACAGGCTCCAGTTCGTTGATTGTTTCTACTTCGAAGGTTGTAAGTCGTTTTCCTTTGGCCTTGAAGCTTTTTACACCGATAAATTCTTCGGCATCCACTACTAAAGCTTCACGATAAGCATCATTTCCACCAAACTGTACCTCAAATCGGGGATAATCAACATCGGTAATTAACTGCAAACGCGACTCTGCATTATCGCCAATGAAACTTTGTATTTTCTGACTCGCTTCAAGCTGGAAGCGTTTCAGATAGAAATACTTCTGATCGGCATCGTAGAGCGCAACCGACCACACTTTGTGCGGATTGAACTTTTCGATGATCATAATATCCTTTTCGTAATGGTTGGCAAGGTCGAAACTAGTGCTAAAAAAATCACCCTTCGACGTCACAACCAAAATTAAATCCTCGCTTTGGAACTCACCCAGATATTCGCCGCGGTTGTCGTAGTTGAGGCGCAACACATCTCGGTCGAACCAAACCTGTCGGCCACCCAGCGTAGAACCACCTTTTTGCTTCAGTGTGATTTTGTGCACATCGTTTTTGGTCAGGATATTTCCCATCGACTGTCGCCCTTTGATGGCAATATCGCTGAAATCTTTCTCAAAAACAAGTTTAAACAAGCGTGGTTTTGGTTTAAGCGCAATGCGAATTACTTCGGCCTCACCATTGGGGTTGGCAGTGAAATAAATCACTTTCGAACCGGCTGTGCCCTGCGTAATATCATATTCTTTATCGCGGGTAATGCCCGTTACAATAAAACGTTTTATGTAGTACGGACCATTTTTACTATCGCGATACACTGCGTTATACACTGTGCGTTTATCGTTCTTTTTGAAAACAGCCAAATGTAGGATGTTTTTGCCCACAAACTGTTTATCAGCCACTTTTACAATTTTATATTTTCCATCTTTAAAGAAAATAATAATATCGTCCATGTCCGAACAGTTACACACAAACTCGTCCTTGCGAAGTGCAGTGCCAATAAAACCTTCTTCGTAATTGACGTAAAGTTTTTCGTTGGCTTCCACCACTTTAGCTGCCACAATAGTTTCAAAGTTACGAATTTCGGTGCGTCGCGGAAAGTCTTTTCCGTATTTGTTTTTGAGATTTTCGAACCAGAAAATCGTGTAATCCACCAGATTATTCAACTGATAGTTTACTTCGTCAATCTTTTTCTGAAGCGAAATAAGCGTATCGTTAGCCTTGTCGCTATCGAAACGTGTGATACGCATCATTTTGATTTCGAGCAATTTCAGAATATCCTCACGCGTAACTTCACGAATAAAATCCGGTTTGAACGGATCGAGACGCTTATCGATATGCGCAATCACTTCGTCCTGTGTAGTGCTATCCTCAAAACCTTTGTCTTTGTAAATACGGTTTTCGATGAATATTTTCTCAAGCGAAGTAAAGAAAAGCTGTTCAAGCAATTCGCTTTTCTGAATCTCGAGTTCGGCCTGCAGCAAGTCCTTGGTATGGTCGCAACTTACGCGCAACATATCGCTCACACCCATAAAACGCGGCTTGTTGTCGTGAATTACGCAGCAGTTTGGCGAAATGCTTAGCTCGCAATCCGAAAATGCATACAGCGCATCTATGGTTTTGTCGGACGAAACACCGGGTTGCAGGTGCACCAGGATTTCCACATTGGCCGAAGTATTGTCGTCGACTTTGCGGATTTTTATTTTGCCTTTTTCACTGGCTTTGATAATGGAGTCAATCAGCTTCGAAGTATTTGAGCCATAGGGTATTTCGGTAATCGACAGTGTTTTGTTATCGACTTTGCTTATTTTAGCACGAATTTTCACAGAACCTCCGCGTTCTCCATCGTTGTATTTTGCAACGTCGATGGAGCCGCCGGTCTGAAAATCGGGATAAAGCACAAAATCCTCACCGCGTAAATGAGCCACACATGCATCGCAAAGTTCGTTGAAATTGTGTGGCAGAATTTTCGAGTTCAAACCTACAGCAATACCTTCCACGCCTTGCGCTAGCAAAAGCGGGAACTTCACCGGAAGTGCAATCGGCTCTTTGTTTCGGCCATCGTATGACGAACGCCATTCGGTAGTTTTGGGATTGAAAACCGTTTCGAGAGCAAATTTCGAAAGTCTTGCTTCGATATAACGCGGAGCAGCCGCACTATCGCCGGTAAGAATATTTCCCCAGTTTCCCTGACAGTCGATGAGTAAATCCTTTTGTCCGAGCTGCACCAATGCATCACCAATCGAAGCGTCTCCATGCGGGTGAAACTGCATGGTGTGACCCACAATGTTCGCTACTTTATTGTAGCGACCATCATCTAATCGTTTCATTGAATGGAGAATACGGCGCTGAACAGGTTTCAAACCGTCGTAAATATCAGGCACTGCGCGCTCCAGAATTACGTACGAAGCATAGTCGAGAAACCAGTTTTGGTACATCCCCGACAAATGATGTTTTACAGCCTCATCCGATATTTTGGGTACTTTGTAAGCCGAATGTCCGGCAAGAGCGTCAGTTTCGACCTCTTCCTGTCCGGTTATTTCTTCTGCCTCGTTTTCTGCGTCAATTATTTCGTCCGTACTCATAATTTTTCTAAGCAGTCATTATTGAATGACCTCATCTGATAGTTTGAAAATTGCAAATGATTGAAGAAAAGTTTGTTGAATAAAGGGCTATTCACGTATTTTACTTTTTTCAACCTACAAAAATACAAAAAAAACAGTAACTTTGCATTCCTTTTTTGGTTATCGCAAAATATAAAATCAGAAGGAAAGAATCAACCTTAAATTTGTGTTTTCTTTAAACTTTCACAATGATAGAATACTATTCTGGCTCAAGAAGTACAGAATCCCGACAAACTAACATTTTGAAAATAAACATTTAATTCGTATGCGTTATTACTGAACAAATACAGTTAAATGTCAACGGGAAATCTCAAAACTAATACCACTGAATTGTAATTATGAAAATGTCAATATGGAACTTGTACAACAAGATTTTATTGCAGAAATAAAACAAAAGAATCGTAGTGCTCAATACGAAGCATTAAAGGTTGTAAATACTCAACTTATTAATTTGTATTGGGAAATTGGAAAATCAATTGCTGAAAAGCAGACCGAGGGCTGGGGCAAAGCTATTGTCCCTGAATTATCGAAAGAGTTACAGAACGAATTTCCGGGAGTCAGTGGTTTTTCTACAACTAATCTCTGGCTTATGGCTCAGTTTTACACTGAATATCAATCAGTTGAATTTCTCCAACCACTGGTTGGAGAAATTAGTTGGACAAAGCACGTAACTATTTTAAACAAATGCAAGAACAATCAGGAAAGACAGTTTTATATTTTGGCTACCAGAAAATTCGGTTGGACCAAGAATATATTGATTCATCAAATTGAAAACAAGACATTTGAACGACAAATGTTGGGTCAAACCAATTTTAAAGATGTTTTACCCGATACTATTAAAAATCAGGCTGTTTTAGCAATCAAAGATGAATATACTTTTGATTTCCTGAATTTATCTGCTGAGTATTCCGAAAGTGAACTGGAGCAAGCATTAATTCAAAATATCAGAGCTTTTTTGCTGGAACTTGGTCATAACTTCACTTTTATTGGTAATCAGTATAAACTACAGGTAAGCGATAAAGATTACTCGATAGATTTGTTATTATTTCATCGTCAACTACAATGCTTAATTGCTATTGACTTGAAAATAGGTGACTTTCAACCTGAATATAAAGGAAAGATGGAGTTTTATCTTTCTGTTCTGAATGACAAAATTAAACTGCCTCACGAAAATGAGGCAATTGGCATTATAATATGCAAAAGCAAGGATCGTACTATTGTGGAGTATTCGCTTAGAACCGGAAATTTACCAATAGGCGTCGCAACATACTGCACATCGGCAATTCTGCCTGAAAAATATCAGGACATATTACCAAGTGTTGAAGAAATATCAGAAAAAATACAACAGTATTTTAGCAACTAATTTATATTGTAAATTATTAAAACTGAAAATATACATTATGGCTTCACAGGAAGATGTTTTTAAAAAACTGATTGCTCACTGCAAGGAATATGGTTTTGTGTTTCCTTCGAGTGAAATTTACGACGGCCTCGGTGCTGTGTACGACTACGGTCAGAATGGTGTTGAACTGAAAAACAACATTAAAAAATACTGGTGGGACAGCATGGTGCTGCTCAACGAAAATGTGGTAGGTATCGATGCTGCTATCTTTATGCATCCAACCACATGGAAGGCTTCGGGACACGTGGATGCTTTCAACGATCCGTTGATTGACAACAAAGACAGCAAAAAACGCTATCGCGCCGACGTACTGATCGAAGAATTGCTCGCCAAATACGACGACAAAATGAACAAAGAAGTGGAAAAGGCTGCCAAACGTTTTGGCGCAAGTTTCGACGAAACTGTGTTTCGCAGTACTAACGAACGTGTGCTCGAAAATCAGGCTAAACGCGATGAGATTCATGCACGTTTTGTAAAAGCGCTGAACGATTCTGATCTGGCTGAACTAAAAGCCATTATCGAAGATTATGAAGTGGTTTGCCCTATCAGCGGAACCCGCAACTGGACCGATGTACGTCAGTTCAACCTGATGTTCTCAACCGAAATGGGCTCCACAGCCGATGGCGCCATGAAAATATACCTTCGCCCCGAAACTGCACAGGGAATTTTTGTAAACTTCCTGAATGTGCAGAAAACAGGCCGTATGAAAATTCCTTTCGGTATTGCACAAATTGGTAAAGCTTTCCGTAACGAAATTGTGGCGCGTCAGTTTATTTTCCGTATGCGCGAATTCGAACAAATGGAAATGCAGTTCTTCGTTCGTCCGGGCGACGAAATGAAATGGTTTGAGCACTGGAAAGAATTCCGTTTGAAATGGCATAAAGCCCTCGGACTTGGCGACCACAAATATCGTTTTCATGACCACGATAAACTGGCTCATTATGCCAATGCAGCTACCGATATTGAATTTGAAATGCCTTTTGGATTCAAAGAAGTGGAAGGTATTCACTCGCGTACCGATTTCGACTTGAGCAGTCACGAAAAATTCTCGGGAAAAAACATCAAATACTTCGACCCTGAACTTAATCAGTCGTATGTGCCTTATGTAGTTGAAACTTCTATTGGTTTGGACCGTACTTTCCTCTCGATTATGGCATCGTCGTACAAAGAAGAAGTGCTCGAACGAGGCGACAGCCGCGTGGTACTTGCTATTCCACCTGTACTAGCACCGGTGAAAGCCTGTGTTATGCCTTTGGTGAAAAAAGACGGATTGCCCGAAAAAGCGCGCGAAGTAATCAATGCATTGAAATTCGATTTCAAATGTGCTTACGACGAAAAAGATTCTATCGGAAAACGCTATCGTCGTCAGGATGCAGTTGGAACACCATTCTGTATCACTGTGGATCATCAAACACTCGAAGACAACACTGTAACTATTCGTCACCGCGACAGCATGCAGCAGGATCGTGTGGCCATCAGTGAACTTCAGGGAATTATTGATGCAAAGGTAAATATGAAAAACCTGTTTAAGAAAATTGTAGGTTAAGCTTTACCCAACAAAATAGTTGAACGCAAATTATGTAAATAAATTTTTACCTAATTTGCGTTCTTCGTTGTAAAATTATTTGAAGTTGATTTTCTTCACTTTATAACCTTCTTTCGCCAGAAGGTCGGCAATTTTCACTCTGAAATCGCCCTGAATCAGAATTTCGCCATCGCGCGACGAACCTCCGGCACCGCACTTCAGCTTCAGCACACGTGCAAGTTCCTTCAACTCCTCATCCGAACCCTGAAATTCGGTAATCAAAGTTGCCGGTTTGCCGTTTCGTTTGTCAAGTTCCACACGTAAAGGATCTTTTTGCTTTTTAGGCTTTCCCTCATTCTGAATCACTTCCGGCTCTTCTCCCTCAGGAAGTTCAGCCTTTAGTCCGCTAAGTTTATCTCTCCAATCCATTAAATTATTTACTATTTATTCATTCCGATAAATCGGAACAAGTTTTACCATTTACTATTTCATCTTCTCATCACATCATCACATCAACACATCTTCACATCAACACATCAACACATCATCACATCAACACATCAACCAATCTTTCTGAAAAACTCCCAAATCACAATGCCGGCAGTGACGCTTACATTGAGTGAATGTTTTGTGCCAAACTGCGGAATTTCGATACAGCCATCGCAGGCATCCACAACCGATTGCTGAACGCCTTTTACTTCATTACCAAGCACCACAGCATATTTTGTTCCGGGCTTTGTATTAAAATCGGGCAACATGGTGCTTCCTTCGGCCTGCTCGATAGCAAAAACCGAATATCGGGCTTCTTTTAGTTCTTTCAGAGCATCGTGCGTATCCTCAAAATACTTCCAGTCCACACTATCCTCGGCGCCAAGAGCCGTTTTATGAATTTCAGCATGCGGAGGCGTACTTGTAATTCCACAAAGATACACAGCTTCGATCAGAAATGCATCGCCGGTGCGAAACACCGAGCCTACATTATGTAGGCTGCGTACATTGTCGAGCACTACCACAAGCGGCGTTTTCTCACTTTGCTTAAATTCATCCGGACTAATCCGGTTCATTTCGGTTATTTTTAATTTTCTCATTTTCAAATTCTTTTCTTAAGTTCTTCCACCGCTTTTTCGATAATCGAATCCACTCCGCGCTCTATATCTGCAGCACTCATATCCACCTTTACATGCGGATCGATGCCCCATTCGATATGTTCTTTGTTGGCATCGTACATGGGCACGGACGAAAAACGCACCATCCAGCCGTTAGGAATTTCGCTCGACAGAGGAAGTCCGCCACCACCGCCCGATTTATCGCCCACAAGAATGGCATTGGGCACCATTTTCATTCTGCTGACAAACGAATTTGTAGCACTGTACGACATACGGTTACTGAGCACAGCAACAGGTCGTCTCCACTGAATAGTTTTGTGCGATGGAGTTTTCAGCTCTTTCATTTCCGAAAAATCGCTGTGCCCGTTTCCTGTTTTGTGCTGAATATATCCCGTGATCATTTCTTGTTCGAAAAAATAAGATGCCAGTTGTTCAGACAAATTCAGATAGCCACCGCCATTGTTTCGCACATCTACAATCAGGGCTTTACAATCGCTCAGATATTTGAAGATATATGAGATATTAGTATCTGAAAACTGATCGGAGAAGTCGCCGTAGTAAATATAGCCAATGCTGTCGCCCGCAATTTTTCCGTATCGCATGCCGCCAGCCACGTAATAATTGTCGCCCAGATAGCGGTCGGAATACACAATGCCCGAACTGAAATTGGCAGGATAGTCGGAAAACCATTTCCAGTAACGGCTCCGGTTAAAGTTGGAATAAAGGTTCACATGTCCATCTTTTAATTCACCCAGCATTTCGCCCAGCAAATCGAAAAACTGATATTCGGTCATGTTTGTATCCACGCGAGCCTTGTACACAGTATGCACCGAATCCCAGTTTATGTTTTTATAATCGAGATAGCAATATCGTGTATCAATAATTTTCCACAAAGCTTCGAAATTGCTTTCGTATGTATTTTTAGGTGCTTCAGGCTCGTTTATGCAAGCATTCAGCGAAAACAAAAGGGGCAATATCAGTAAAAATATTTTTTTCATGGCAATGGCTGTTGTTATTGTTTTACACTGATAAAATTATGGGGAGGAAGGTTTTTGCGGCCTCTGAAAATATACAAATCGTAGGTGTAGCCCACATTGAAATTGTAATTATTCTGTTTGAAAAACAAATCATTGGCTTCGTATTTCAGTTTTGTAGTACTGATTCCGACATGCCATGTGGAATTTTTCGTTGGAATTTCAAGTTTCAGACCGCCTGTGCGCGCCAGTCGGTTGTGCAATGAGCTGAAATGCAAAGTATTCGAAAGATCGCCTCCTGTAAACATTTCGTAATACGACGCACCCTGCATAGGAACATACATCATTCCCAAAAGCGGAAATTCGAGTTGAAAACTAAGCGTAAACTTTTTCCGCCAGAGTGAAAAGTCGTAACTTGCAATACCCGAAAAACCCAGGTCAAGAGCAGCATCCACATTTACCGGGTTGTTTACATTTCGCTCGTTCGACTTTACAGCCATCAAAGCTCCGGCATTTCCACCTGCAAGCAAGTGCAAACCTTCCAGCGGTCTGAAATGATAATGCATTCCCCACTGATACTGCCCTCCAACATAATTTACCGAACTGCTATACTGAGGATTATAGGTATTAGCGGCAAGAATAGAAAATCGCGATTCGTGCGACATTTTTCCCACATACTTTTTAAAATACTTCATATCCGAATGCTGATAACCCACTCCTACACCTGTATAGACGAGCGGCGAAAGATAAGGATCGAGCAGGTCGACAGTTGTAAGACTTATATTTTCAGTAGAGGTTGTTAGCAAATACTGCTTTGTGCTGTCAGCTTGCGCAAATGTAAAACTCAGCACAATAAAGCAAACGTAAATCAAAACAATTAATCTGTTCATGTATAAATGTTTGATGAATAAAATGTAAAGTCATATTCTTTACTATGAAAAATTTCTGTACAAAAATAGCAAAAAACTATCCATCAGAAGTATCTGGGTTAAATTTGTTTTATATCTTTGTCGCAACTATTTTTTTTATTGTCAATTCAATTGACAGACAAATTCTGAAATTATTGTTATGAAAAATACTTTGAAGTTTTCTACGTTTTTTGTTTTTTTTGTGCTTAGTATGTTTTCGTGCGATTTGGCACTTAATAGTGATGAGCCTAATGCTGATTATCAGGTAAAAGGAGTGATTACTGATAGTGTATCGGGCAATGTGTTGACAGGGATAAGAGTAATTCTTGAATGTCCGGAGCAAGCCGGAAATTGCGATACAATTTTCACCGACTCGAAAGGAAAATATGATTTTTCGTTTAACAGTTATCCTTTTGATGTGCCAGTTTTTAAACTAAAAATAGATGATGTGGATGGGGTTGAAAACAATGGCATTTATACTTCGAGAGTACTTGAAGTTCAGATCACAAGTGCTGATTGGGTGGACGAAGGCGATGACTTTAATTATTATGGGAAAGCAGTAAAAACGGTTGATTTGAAACTTACAACTTTAGTTCGCTGAATAACAATAGTTAATCATAATAAAAGTCTGCAAATCATCTTTGATTTGCAGACTTTCTAGTTGTAATTCAGTTATTTCCAATCGTAAATTGTAAGTCAACAAAACAGTTTTTCTTCAGTAAATTTACCTACCAACTGATAATTTTTGTACAGTTCGAGATACTGTTTGTGATTTTCAGCATTGGGATAATATTCGTGAGCAAACCCCTGTCCCATAACATTCTGAGCATCTTCCACCTTTGCATATACACCGGCAGCCACAGCCGCAAACATGGCTGTACCAAATGCACAGGCCTGCTCGGCTTTTGCCACTTTTATTGGCATATTTAGCACATCGGCAAGCGTTTGCATAACGAAAGGCGACTTCAGCGAAATACCTCCGATACCAATAATCTCTTTAATTTCCACGCCGTTTTCCACAAAGCGATCCACAATAGCTTTCGAACCATAGGCTGTAGCTTCGACCAATGCACGGAAAATAAGCGGAGCAGAGCTTCCCAGATTAAGTCCGGTAATCGTACCTTTTACTTTCTGATTAGCATCCGGTGTGCGACGGCCATTCATCCAGTCGGTAGCCAGAATAGTCGATTCTTCTACAGGGACTTTGGCAGCTTCTTCCGACAAAGCAGGAATGATTCTATCCAGCGTTTCGGCCATGAGTTTTTGTTTGGTTTCTTCGTCAATCAATGTGGTATTGGCCAAAATATTTTCCACAGGCCAGGCCACCAATCGTTTAAACCATGCATATACGTCGCCAAAAGCCGACTGACCAGCTTCGAGACCTACCATGCCTGGAATAACCGAACCATCCACCTGTCCGCAAATGCCCGGAATGAGTTTGTCGCCCATTTCGTCGTAGCTCGACACCATAATGTCGCAGGTTGAAGTTCCGATAATACGAACCAGAGCTCCGGGTTTAACTTCGGCACCCACAGCGCCCATGTGCGCATCGAAAGCACCTACAGCCACAGCTACATTGGTGGTAAGTCCGAGACGTTCAGCCCATTCAGGAGTCAGATTGCCAACTTTTGTATCACTAGAACAGGTTTCTGTATAAAGACGATCGCGAAAACCAGCCAATACAGGATCGAGTGCGACAAGAAATTCTTCGGAAGGAAGTCCGCCCCATTGCTCCAGCCACATGGCTTTATGTCCCGAAGCACAACGGCTACGATACATATTTTCGGGTTTTTCGGTATTCGTAATCAGCGCAGGCATCCAGTCGCAATGCTCTACAATCGAATAAGCTGCTTTGCGAACTTTTTCATCAGCGCGCAACACATGCAAAGCTTTTGCCCAAAACCATTCCGACGAATAAATTCCACCTTCGTACGAAGTATAATCGGTATCCCATTTGGCCGCAAGTTCGTTGATTTCTTCAGCTTCCTGAATAGCCGTGTGATCTTTCCAGAGCACGAACATGGCATTGGGATTTTCTGCAAACTCGGGCAATATGGCCAGCGGAACTCCGTTCTTGTCGGTAAACACAGGTGTACTTCCGGTAGTATCAAATCCTATTCCCACTACATTTTCGGCTGTACCGGCAGGACATTTACTCAATGCGTCCTTTACAGTATATTCCAATACATCAATATAATCCTGCGGATGCTGACGATATTGATTAATAGTTGGTTTACAGTATTTACCCTCCATCCAGCGGGGATAATACTTTACCGACGAAGCTATTTCGGCACCTGTTTCGGCATTTACCACCACAGCACGCGCCGAGTCGCTTCCATAATCTAATCCTATTACGTATTTCATTTTTTTACAGTATGTAAGAGGCAAGAAGGCAAGAGGTAAGTACTCGCCTCTTACCTCTCACTCCTTACTTCTGATTATTTATCTCAACGCTTTATTCAGCATATAATACACTTCGTTGTTGCGGATATTTTGTTTGAATTCGCGGATATTGGTATTTTTATCAATAATCAGCATTTCGATATCAGCAATTTCGGCATAATCTTCCATCATTTCGGTTGTAACCGCATACGAGAAGCTTGAGTGGTGAGTTCCACCAGCCAGAATCCATGCACCTGCACCAATTTCGAGGTTGGGCTGAGGAATCCACAAACCACAGGCAACGGGCAGTTTAGGCAATGCGTTTGGCTCAATTACTTCTACTTCGTTTACAATCATGCGGAAACGGTTACCCATATCGATAATGGTAGCTGCAATACCTTCGCCTTTGTGAGCCTGGAAAACCAGACGGGCACAAACACCTGCATCGCCAATTCCGAGGAAATGTACTTCGATGCGTGGTTTCTGAGCTGCAATTTCAGGATTAATTTCGAGCATGTGAGCCTGAAGAATAGAACTCTGGGCTCCATTGAAGTTTAACACATAATCTTCGAGGAATGAACATCCACCAGGCAAGCCCTGCGACATTACCCACATAGTGCGTGTAAGAGCAGCAGTTTTCCAGTCACCTTCAGCACCAAAGCCAAAACCTTCGGCCATCAATCGCTGCGAAGCAAATCCCATCAGCTGACTCATTCCTTCGAGTTCATTGAAACTTGTAGTGAAGGCTGTAGCTTTCTGATCATTCAGGAAGCGACGCAATCCGATTTCCTGAGCAGCAGCCTGACGAACAGAAATATGTTTTTCAGCACCAGGCTTACAATCATCAGCAAATTCGTAAATTTTTTCGTAATCAGCAATCAAAGCATCGATTTCAGCTTCGGTAACTGCGTCAACATAAGGAACCAATTTTGCGATAGGTGCATTGTCCACATGGTAGCCCAAACGGATTTCAGCTTCTACTTTATCGCCATCGGTTACAGCCACATTGTTCATGTTGTCGCCAAAACGGATAATACGCATATTCTGCGAATCAGCCCATCCGGCACAAACGCGCATCCAGCCCGAAATTTTATCGTGAGTAGATTTATCTTTCCAATAACCAACCACCACTTTGCGTGGTTTACGTAAGCGGGCAGTAATGTGTCCAAACTCACGGTCGCCGTGTGCCGACTGGTTGAGATTCATATAGTCCATGTCGATTTCCGACCATGGAATTTGTTCGTCGAACTGAGTGTGAAGGTGCAGAAGCGGTTTTTTGTAGTCCATCAAACCATGAATCCACATTTTTGCAGGCGAGAAAGTGTGCATCCAGGTAATCATACCAATACATTTGGTATCGCCATTGGCAGCACGCATTATGTCCGAAATTTCAGTTGATGAGTTAGCTGTGCCTTTATAAACCACTTTCACAGGCAGATTGCCCGATTCGTTGAGACCTTTCACCATTGCGTTTGAGTGCGCATCCACTTTTACTACTGCGTCACCACCATAAAGCAACTGTGCGCCGGTGATGAACCATACTTCATAATTTTCAAAAATCATATTTTTAATAAATTTTAGCCCTAACCTTGCCCCTTAACCCATAAAGGGAGAATAAGAGAAAGTTAGAGAAGTTTGTACTTTGTTTTTATTTTCATAACCCAAACACCTAAATTGTATATAAGTTCCTTTCGTCTCTTAAAGTCGATATGCTTAAGTTAATTGTAAATCACTTTGCATACCACTCTTAAAACCCCTTTAGGGGTTTGGGGTTTATTATTGTCCGTAATACGCACCCGGTCCGTGTTTCCGGAAAAAGTGTTTTTTGATCAAATGTGGATTCATTTTCAGACCCGGATTTGCAGCAAATGCAATTGATGACATTTTGGCACATTGCTCCATAACCACTGCATTGTGAACAGCATCGTGCGCATCTTCGCCCCACGAAAATGGCCCGTGATTACACACCAAGGCTCCGGGTACATGACGCGGATTAATTCCTTTGAAGCGTTCCACAATTACATTTCCCGTTTCGAGCTCGTAAGCACCTTCCACTTCGGCCTGCGTCATCATGCGTGTACAGGGTATGTCCTGCGCAAAATAGTCGGCATGCGTGGTTCCAATGTTCGGAATATCGCAACCGGCCTGCGCCCATGCGGTTGCATAAGTTGAATGTGTATGCACAATGCCTCCGATTTCGGGGAACGCTTTGTACAAAACCAAGTGGGTAGCTGTGTCCGATGATGGTTTTAACTTACCTTCCAGTACTTTTCCTTCAAGGTCGACCACCACCATGTGTTCAGCTTTCATCTCATCGTACGATACACCTGAAGGTTTGATAACCACCAGACCAGACTCGCGGTCGATCGCACTTACATTTCCCCAGGTGAAAATCACCAGGCCGTGTTTTACCAAATCGAGATTGGCACGGAACACTTTTTCTTTTAATGCCTCTAACATAATTGTCGTAACTATTTAGTTGATAAAAAACGTCTCTTAAACTGATAAAGATTACTTTAGGTAAACTTTTTCTTTAAGTGTTCGCAATACACTTAATGTTCAGTGCAAAAGTATAGATATTTATGTAATTCGCAATAGTGTATTCCTATGTTATAAAACATAGTTTTTTGAAGGTTGGTCTCTTTGAATCGATTATTTACATGTTCAATGTTTCTACAGCTATTTTCAGTGCAGTTTTATCTGAGATATGCAAAAAATATGTTTTACAACATTTTTAGTGTATACAATACACTTTTTATTTTGATGATAAAATTATTTAAAATACTTTTGAGCCCGAAACTATATTCACAAAAAATGCAAATGCGTTTAAATGAATAGGCAATAATCAGTAATCAGTTTATTTTAAATGAATTACAAAATGAAAAAATTACTTTATGTTATGCTTGCTCTCGGAATGATATTCCAGAGTTGTCAGAAAAAAGAAGAAAGAACAGCTTCAGGCCTTCTACGTACCGATTTTCAGACAGTGATCGGCGAAGATTCTACCGATTTGTATGTATTGAAAAATGCTGCCGGAATGGAAGTGTGTATCACAAATTTTGGTGGAAGAATTGTATCGGTAATGGTGCCCGACAAAAATGGAAAAATGCAGGATGTGGTACTTGGCTACGATTCGATTGCCGACTATATCAATGTGCCCAGCGATTTTGGTGCTACAATTGGTCGTTATGCCAACCGCATCAATCAAGGACGAATAGTGATTGACGGTGACACCATTCAGCTACCACAAAACAATTTCGGACATTGTTTACACGGTGGTCCGCAGGGCTGGCAGTACAAAGTATTTCAGACTGTGAATCAACTGAACGACAGCACACTGGAAATGACACTTTTCTCGCCCGACAACGATGAGAATTTCCCGGGCAATGTGACTGCTAAAGTTACTTTTGCACTCACTGCCGATAATGCCATCGATATGACTTACGAAGCAACTACTGATAAAAAAACAGTGATAAACATGTGTAACCACTCGTATTTTAATCTGTCAGGAAATGCAAACAATACTGTACTTGATGATATATTGCATATCAATGCCGACCGTTACACACCGGTTGACAGCACATTTATGACTACAGGTGCTATTGATTCAGTAAAAAACACGCCTATGGACTTTACTGCTCCCAAAGCTATTGGTCTGGATATAAACAAATACGATTTTGCTCAGCTTAAAAACGGAAATGGCTACGACCACAACTGGGTACTCAACACTGCCGGCGATGCGGGTGTACTTGCAGCAAAAGTGACTTCACCCGCTTCGGGCATTAGTCTTGAAGTTTATACCAATGAACCGGGCATTCAGGTATACACCGGAAATTTCCTCGATGGCACTGTCAAAGGGAAAAAAGGCATTGTGTACAAACAAAGAACCGGCATTTGTCTGGAAACTCAACACTATCCCGACAGTCCGAACAAACCCGACTGGCCTTCGGTAATGCTGGAACCCGGACAAAACTACTACAGTAAATGTGTGTATAAATTCGGAGTAGAGAAATAAGAGACGACTTAGGAGTTAGGAGTAAGGAATGGGATTTGAGTCTTTTTTTACATCCAATTAACAGATTAGCCAATCAGCTAATTACCTGACCTCCACTTCAGTCAAATATCAAAAACAAAAAACTCGAAATAATTAAAACAGTATGGAACAATTAGATTGGATTGTAATTGGGGTGTTTGTCATGGCACTCATTGGAATTGTTGTCTGGGTTATGAGCCAGAAACAAAACAGTTCGGGCGACTATTTTTTGGCAGGCCGCGATGCGACATGGATTGCCATCGGAGCTTCAATTTTTGCTTCGAACATCGGATCGGAACACCTTATCGGACTTGCCGGTGCAGGAGCTTCGAGTGGTATGGCTATGGCACACTGGGAAATTCAGGGCTGGATGATTCTGATTCTCGGCTGGGTATTTGTGCCTTTTTATTCGCGTAGTATGGTGCTTACGATGCCCGAATTTCTCGAACGCAGATATAATCCGGAATCACGCACCATTCTATCTGTGATCTCATTGATTAGCTATGTTTTGACAAAAGTTGCGGTAACTGTTTATGCAGGAGGACTTGTATTCCAGCAGGTTTTTGGAATCAAAGAAATCTGGGGAATCGACTTTTTCTGGATTGCAGCCATTGGTTTGGTTTTAATCACAGCGCTATATACAGTGGTGGGAGGTATGAAATCGGTACTTTACACTTCTGTACTTCAAACACCAATTTTGCTGCTCGGCTCACTTATTATTGTAGTACTTGGTTTGCGTGAACTTGGAGGCTGGAACGAAATGATGGAAATTGTGCGTGCCACACCTGTAAATGATTATGGCGATTCGATGGGCAACCTTATTCGCAGCAACAGCGATGCTAACTTCCCATGGCTGGGCGTATTTATCGGTTCTTCCATTATCGGTTTTTGGTATTGGTGTACCGACCAGTACATTGTACAACGCGTACTTTCGGGAAAAGACGAAACTCAGGCTCGTCGAGGTACAATCTTCGGTGCATATCTGAAACTCACACCGGTATTTATTTTCCTTATTCCGGGTATGATTGCTTACGCATTGCACGTGAAGACAGGTAGTTTCCTACCGGAACTTGCTAACGGAAACGTAAACTCCGATGCGGCATTCCCAACTTTGGTGGCAAAACTATTACCTGCCGGTATCAAAGGACTTGTGGTGGCGGGAATTCTGGCAGCACTTATGAGCTCACTGGCATCGTTGTTTAATTCGTCGGCTATGCTTTTCACCATCGACTTCTACAAACGCTTTAAGCCTTCGGCTCCCGAAAAACAATTGTTGCATGTGGGTCGTATTGCCACTGTAGTAATTGTGGTACTTGGAATTTTGTGGATTCCGGTAATGAAGAGCGTAGGCGATGTGCTTTATACTTACCTGCAGGATGTGCAATCGGTACTTGCGCCGGGAATTGCAGCAGCTTTCCTTTTGGGAATTATGTCGAAAAAAATCACTCCTAAAGCAGGTCTTTGGGGATTGATTTCAGGATTTGTAGTAGGATTAACCCGCTTAGGTGCTAAGGTGTATTATACCATGACGACCGGAGCTTCCGACACATGGTTTAAGGATTTGTTCTACGATGTAAACTGGTTGTTCTTTAGTGGCGGTATGTTCCTTTTCAGCGTTCTGGTAATGATAGTGGTAAGTACATTTACAAAACAGGCTTCTGCAGAACAAATACAGGGATTGACTTTTGGTTCGACAAGTCCTGAACAAAAAGCAATTACGCGCGCTTCATGGAATAAATGGGATGTGATACATTCAGGAATTATTCTGCTAATCACAGTAGCATTCTATATTTATTTCTGGTAAAATAAATAAATAAACTTAACTTTGTCCTGTTTTTTTAGAAAGCAGGACAAAGTTCGTAATAAGCAAGCTCTGTTAGGACAGATAATTGATTTTTACAAAAGAAGAATTTATGGTTAATGCAATGAATTATTATAGCTCACAGGACTCACACTTGGTGGCTGTGGACTGTATAATACTCGGATTCAGCGACAATGAAATGCGACTACTTGTGCACAATCGCGCAATGGAGCCCGCAAAAGGTGGCCTTTCGTTAATGGGTGGTTTTGTAAAAAATGACGAGTCGCTCAACGATGCGGCTATTCGTGTGCTTACCGATCTGACCGGGCTTGAAAATATCTTTATGGAACAGGTAGGCATGTACGGCGATGTGAACCGTGATCCGGGCGAAAGGGTTATTTCATGTGCATACTATGCCTTGATTGATATTAGTCAACACGATCAGTCGCTGCTGGATAAACACAATGCTTACTGGACAAATATCAGCAATTCAGACAAATTGATTTTCGACCATGCACAAATGGTGGTGGATGCACTGAATATTCTGCGACGAAAAGCAGCTATTCAACCCATCGGATTGAATTTATTGCCTGAAAAATTTACACTCACACATCTTCAGTCGCTTTACGAAGCCATTTATGGCGAAGCTGTGGACAAACGCAACTTCCGCAAACGCATGCTGAGCTTTGATTTCCTTGAAAAACTCGACGAAGTCGATAAATCAGGCTCCAAAAAAGGAGCATACTATTATAAACTTAAAGACGATAGAAATTTATTGCTCGATGCAGCCTATACTTTCTGAAGATGTCTTATTCTCAAAAAATAATTTAAAATGAAGCAGACGATTTTGTTCTCAATAATATGCTTTCTATCGGTTGCTGTTTTTGCAGCTCCGAAGAAGTTAGTCCTCACTTCGCCCGACGGCACAATTGCTGTCGAAGCTTCGCTCAATCCTTCGGGAACTCTGATTTATGAAATAAAAAAAAATACTGCGACTGTGATTGAACTCTCTAAAATGGGTCTCGATGGCGATTTCAGTTTTGTTTCCGGATTGAAGATAGCATCGGTAAGCAAAGTAAAATTATTCACCGAAAGTTATTACTCGCCTAACGAAAAACGCACAAACCGCAGCTTCACTTTCCGCGAAGCCACGATAAAACTCAAAAACAAAGCAGGAAAAACGCTGAACGTGGATTTTCGTGCGACCAACGAAGGTGTTGCTTTCCGCTATTCCACAAAAGCGCCCAAAGCCATCGCAGTAAAATCGGAACAAACCACTTTCCGCTTCAACGCTTCGGCGCGTGCATGGCTTCATCCGCATGCCGATGCTGAAACCGGCTGGGCTGAAACGCAGCCGAGTTATGAGGAACAATACGAATACGATATGCCTGTGGGCACGAAAGCTCCGCAAAAGGCAGGGTGGTCGTTTCCGGCGCTCTTTAAAACAGGAAAAAACTGGGTGCTGATTACCGAAGCAGGACTCACTCCTGACTTTGTAGGAACACGTCTCGCACAGGAATCGCCCAATGGCGAGTACAGCATTGGCTTTCCGCAAAAAGGCGAAATGATGGACGACAACGACCCGAATTATGTAATTTCAAAAAATCCTGTATCACCATGGCGTGTCATTGTGGTTGGTTCGCTGGCCACTGTGGTTGAGTCGCAAATGGTAAGCGATATGGCGCCAGCAGCTGACAAAAAAGCTGATTTCAGTTGGGTAAAACCCGGAAAGTCGTCGTGGAGTTGGGGCTTGCTGAAGGATGACTATACCATTTTCCCTGTGCAGCAGAAATTTATTGAATACGCTTCGAAAATGAACTGGCAGTACTGCCTGATCGATGCCGACTGGGATAAAAAAATCGGGTATGAAAAAGTAAATGAACTTATTGCGCAGGCAAATAGTCAGAATGTGGGTGTGTTGCTTTGGTACAATTCGTCAGGAGTTTGGAATAGCACAACTTATTCTCCAAAAGGAGCACTTGTAGAGCGTGATGCACGCCGTAAGGAGTTTGAGCGTATCAGCAAAATGGGCGTGAAAGGCGTGAAGGTGGATTTTTGGCCCGGCGACGGACAAAGTTCTATTCAGTATTATTACGACATGCTGAAAGATGCAGCCGACTATAAACTCATGATCAATTTTCACGGAACTACCGTACCACGTGGCTGGTCGCGCACTTTTCCGCACTTGATGACTATGGAATCGATTCGTGGTTACGAGTTTATCACATTCAATCAAAGCGATGCCGATATGGCTGCAAAGCACCTCACCATGATGAGTTTTGCGCGTAATGTGGTAGGACCAATGGATTACACTCCGCTTTGTCTGGGTGATATTCCCGGCAAAAAACGCCGCACTGGAAACGGGCTCGAACTGGCTACAACAGTTGTTTTACAATCTGGCGTTCAGCATTTTGTGGAAATTCCTGAAGTGATGGAAAAACAACCTGAGTACGTAAAAGAATTCCTTCGCGAAGTGCCTGCTCAGTGGGACAATGTAAAACTGTTGGACGGATATCCCGGAAAATATGTGGTTATTGCGCGCCGTAGTGGTAGCAAATGGTATGTGGCTGGTATTAATTCGGGTAAGGAAAAACGCACATTTGTGCTCGATCTTTCGTTTGCCGGCAAATCGGGCCTGAGTTCAGCAACCATTATTACCGAAGGTGATACAAAACAATCGTTCTCACAAAAAGAACTTCAGGTTCAAAACAACCGCATCGAAGTGGAAATTCTTCCCGAAGGCGGATTTGTAACTGTGATTTAATCAGAAACCAATTTCTGAGACATAAATAAAGCTGTCTCAAAAGAAAGCAGAACACAAATTACGCAAAAAAGCGCAAATTTCCGCAAGTCATATACTGCTTATATTCAGTACAATATAGAATGTTGAAATTGTTGTATTTGCGAAAATTTGCGTAATTTGCGTTCAAAATACACTTTTGAGATAGCCTCGTTTATATACTTATTAATTCTTCAGTTCGCCGCCACCAAAAACACACGAGCCTGTAATTATCAGTCGGCGGGTCGGATCAAGCGGATCGTTCAAAGCTCTTTTGTCCTCGAAGCCGCCAAACACAGCATCGATATTCGATTCAATATGCCATTCGCGTGGTACCAGAATTGTCACACCGCCAAAAATTGCATTTACTTCAAGTCTTGTCTCGCCAACCGGTAGATTTGTCTTGCGCAGGTCGAGCGATATTCCACCAAATATTGCATTCAGTTCGCCACCTTTAAATTCCGGATCGAGTACAATATGCTCGCCACTACCAAAAATAGCGTTTTTCTCGAAAGACCCCATACTTCCCTGAGAACGTGAATATTGTTTCTGATTATATCCGTGATCCCATTCGGCAAATCCCCATTTATTACCAAAAAGCTTACTCATAATCAGCAGTAATCCCGCAGCAATAAGCAACAATGGCCAATAGGTATGTGTAAAATCGCCGTTAATGCCCGGGAATGACTCTGGGTAAGCATTGATGATGCGTGGGAAAATAAAAAATACACCAATTATAAAGAGTACTGTTCCCGAAAATGGTTTACGTTTTATCCAGTTCACAACTCCCAGGAAAATAAGTAACATCGGCCACGAAAAAACGACACGTTTTAATTCGGCTGGCAACAGTCCGAAATTGAATCCCAAAAACAGGACACCAATAAGCATTAAAGTGATTCCAAATCCAAGACCTTTGGCAGCACCTTTGTGAAACGAATTTTTGATTTCTTTTTCCATTTTATTTTGAGTTTGAAAATTTTATGCTGCAAAATTATGGTTATCAAGCTCCTGCCGCAACCTAAAATCGTTTAGTTTCGGCCAATTCCCGACGAAACCACGGCTTTTGTCTGACAAAGCATTCAGTCTGTTCACCCGAAACAAAATAAAAAACGGTTTCTGACAAAAAAATTGAAATTTCCTGAATGCTGATTTCAAGCTCTTTCCGATGGATAATTGAAAAATTATTGCATTTTGCGTAAATTTATCGATAAACGATGTAATATTATTTTATTTCAATCGTCATATGATAAAAGAACAAATTTTCAATCATCTTAAATATTCAGGTAAAATGAAAAAAATCTCAATCGCAATTGTTCTGATATTCTCAGTAGCATTGCAAATTAAAGCAAATCATGATGTGATTGTAAATCACAGTAACCGAAGTGTAACTATTCTGGCAAATTTTATTTCGCCGGCTCCTATTGAAAATGCAATGTTCCAAGCTGCCAATTTATGGAACTTTAGTAGCGGAAAAAATATTTGTAAAATTCCAATAAATGGAAAAATGGAAAATTACATCATTCATTTCAGACTTGTAGTTAATCAAAATCCGCTTTGTGACACTGCCCTAAATATCATTACAGTTATTCCCGACAATCATCATTTTTTTAAAAGCGAAAGAATGTTCAACAACGATGGCGAAGAAATTGTTAATAAGACAGTAATTGTTAACGATGGAAAAATGATTGGTATAAGTAATTCATATCAATCGGATATAAATGTAATAGCGCACGCGATGGGCAATGTAATAGGATTACTACACAAAGACACACAAAAATGCTGTAGATTTAACGATACATATATTGAGGCGTTTCAATTATCAGAGTCAGTTTCAAATTTAGCAATGAATTCTCCCGGGGCAAACTTAAATACTCGTAAATTCACTGAAATTGGAGAAACCAAACTCCAATATGTTGCAAAAGCAAATCGTTGATATTAATAAAAAAGAGGAAACTCCGTCGCGAGGATGGAAAAATGCTGAAAAATGGGCGTTAATTCTCATAAATTTTGATTTAATTTGCGCTTAAAATAGTTACTCCCATGAGAAAGTTTTTCATCAGCATTTTCCTCTTTTTTATTTTCCTAATGCCTGCAAGTTCGCAGGATTACAACAATTTCTTTCAGAACAAAGCCTTTCGCATTGATTTTCAACTTTGTGGCGACGAAAAAACCACTACAGCCTGGCTTCATCAGTTGTCCGAAGAGCCCTTTTGGGGTGGACGGCGTGCGCAGCTTTCAACCGATTTGAATCTGGGGCAGAACCGCATTCAGGTTTTCGATTCGCTCAGCAATCAACTTATTTATACCGACGGATTCAGTACGCTTTATTTCGAATGGCAAACTACTCCTGAAGCTAAGTTGATGAAAAAATGTTTTGAACAAACGGTACAGATTCCTTTTCCAAAAAAAGCCGTAAAAATCAATATTGACAAACGCAAAGGATTCGACAGTTGGGAGACCTTGCTGTCATTCAATGTTACGCCTGAGGATAAACTGATTCGAAGAAACCAGTTACCCAAAGTACCTGTCAGGGAAATTCTGAAACCTGCAAGCCCCGACAAAGCTGTGGACATTGTGGTGATAGCCGAAGGTTATACGGCAGCCGAACAGGAAAAATTCTTTGAAGATGCAGCGCGTCTGGCCGACCATTTATTTACCCACGAACCCTTTATAAAGTATCGTAACCGCATAAATGTATATGCCGTGGCGGCTGTTTCGCTGCAAAGCGGAATAAGTATGCCACACAAGGACAACTGGTTGAATACGGCTGTCCGCTCACATTATTATACTTTTTACTCTCCCCGATACCTCACTTCGCCAGCCACTTTCAGCATTCGCGATTATGCGGCGCTTGTTCCTTACGATGCCATTTATGTGCTTGCCAATACGCCCGAATATGGTGGCGGTGGCATATATAATTTTTACGCATTTGCATCGGCCGGCAGTAAACGTGCGCAGGCCGAAGTGGTTGTGCATGAGTTCGGACATTCTTTCGCCGGACTGGGCGATGAGTATTTTTATGATAGTGACGTGCTCGACGGAATGTATAATCTGACAGAAGAACCCTGGGAACCCAATATCACTTCGCTGGTGAATTTCGATACCAAATGGAAGAATATGTTGCCCAAAGGAACATCCATCCCAACGCCTGTAACCGACAAAAATAAAACGGGCGGCATTGGGGTATTCGAAGGCGGTGGATATCTTACCAAAGGAATGTATCGCCCTTCGTATGACTGCCGAATGCGTACCAACGATGCCAAAGCCTTCTGTCCTGTTTGCGAAAAAGCAGTGGAAAAAGTGATTCTGCATTTAACTGAAAAGTGATATTCAGAAACTTTTTTCAACGAATTTATAGCAAAATGGTTATAACGACCCTGTTCAGAATTTCGAACAGGGTCGTTTTTTATTGAAATAGCGTTATCTTTGCATTCAAAATCAAGAAAAAAATGAATTTAAAAAATATACCCGAAAACCGCATCCTTATTTTGGATGGTGCAATGGGAACCATGATTCAACGCCACAAACTGGTGGAAAAAGATTATCGGGGTTCACGCTTTGCAAATAGCGAAATTCTCCAGAAAGGCAACAACGACCTTTTGGTACTTACTCAGCCTGATATTATTTACGGCATTCATTGCAAATATCTCGAAGCAGGCGCCGATATTATTGAAACGAATACTTTCAATGCCCAGCGAATTTCGATGGAAGATTACGGCATGGGGCATTTGGTAACCGAAATAAATGCCGAAGCAGCACGCCTGGCACGCAAAGCAGCCGATGAATATACCGCAAAAAATCCTCAGAAACCGCGTTTTGTAGCAGGAGCAGTGGGCCCGACCAACAAAACAGCCTCAATGTCTCCCGATGTAAACAATCCTGCTTACCGTGCAGTGAGTTTCGACGATCTGGTGTTGGCTTATAAGGAACAGATACTTGCTCTGATTGAAGGCGGCGTGGATGCGCTGCTTATCGAAACCATTTTCGATACCCAGAATGCCAAAGCCGCCATTTTTGCAGCTGAAGAAGCTATGGCTGAACTTGGCAAACGTGTGGAGCTTATGCTGTCGGCTACTGTGGCCGACACAAGCGGTCGCACTCTTTCAGGACAAACTATTCGTGCTTTTCTGGCTTCGGTAGGGCATGCTAACCTATTTTCCATTGGTCTGAACTGTTCGTTCGGAGCAAAAGATTTAAAACCCTATCTCGAGGAAATCAGTGCACATGCCGCTTGCTTCGTAAGCGCTTACCCAAATGCAGGACTTCCAAATCAGTTTGGCGAATATGACGAAACGCCCGAAATGATGGCCTCGCAGGTAAAAGAATATTTCGACGAGAAACTGGTAAATATAATTGGTGGATGCTGCGGAACAACACCCGATCATATTGCTGAATATCAAAAGCTGATTGAAGGCCGGGAAGTGAGAAAACCGGCGAAAGCCAGCACCGATCTTCAGTTATCAGGACTCGAAGCCCTTATTCTGAATGAAGAATCCTTATTCACAAACATCGGCGAACGTTGCAATGTCGCCGGTTCGAAAATGTTTCTGCGTTTGATAAATGAAAAGAAATACGAAGAAGCTCTGACCATTGCACGTAAACAAGTAGAAGATGGCGCGCAGGTAATCGACATAAATATGGACGATGCCATGCTCGAATCGAAAGAAGAGATGATTACATTCCTGAATTACGTGGTTTCGGAACCCGAAATATCGCGTGTGCCCATTATGATTGACTCCTCGAAATGGGAAGTAATCGAAGCCGGACTAAAATGCGTACAGGGAAAATGTATTGTAAATTCTATAAGTCTGAAGGAAGGTGAAGAAGATTTTCTGGACAAAGCACGCAAAATCCGCGCTTATGGTGCAGCAGTTGTTGTAATGGCTTTCGACGAAAAAGGTCAGGCCGACAGCTTTGAACGCAAAACACAAATTTGTGAGCGTGCTTATCGTTTGCTTGTCGACAAGGTTGGTTTTCCGCCTCAGGACATTATTTTCGACCCCAATGTGCTGGCTATTGCCACAGGCATTGAAGAACATAATAATTACGGAGTTGATTTTATAAATGCCACACGTTGGATTAAACAAAATTTGCCGTATGCTAAAGTCAGTGGTGGTGTGAGTAATCTTTCGTTCTCGTTTCGTGGAAACAACGTGGTTCGCGAAGCAATTCATTCCGTATTTCTGTATTATGCCATCAAAGAAGGCATGGATATGGGAATTGTAAATGCGGGCATGTTACAAATCTATCAGGACATTGAGCCTGAATTACTAGAACATGTGGAAGATGTGGTGCTTAATCGTCGTCCCGATGCAACCGAGCGTATGATTGCGCTGGCCGAAAAGGTTAAACAACAAGCTACCGGCGAGAAAGTGGAAAAAGTGGACGAATGGCGTTCGCGCGACTTGCAGGGACGACTCGAATATGCTTTGATAAAAGGCATTGCCGATTATCTCGAAGGAGATTTATCCGAAGCACTAACAGTGTATGCTTCGCCCATTGAGATTATTGAAAAGCCTCTGATGAGCGGAATGAACATAGTGGGCGAACTGTTTGGAGCCGGAAAAATGTTCCTGCCACAGGTGGTAAAAACTGCCCGTACCATGAAAAAAGCTGTAGCCATTCTTCAGCCCGAAATTGAAAAAACAAAAGTTCCGGGACAAAGCAGCTCTGCCGGCAAATTTCTGATAGCCACAGTAAAAGGCGATGTGCACGACATTGGAAAAAATATTGTAGCTGTGGTACTTGCCTGCAACAATTTCGAAGTAATTGACCTCGGCGTAATGACACCTACCGAAAAAATTATCGAAACTGCCATTCGCGAAAAAGTGGATATTATTGGTCTGAGTGGCCTTATTACTCCTTCGCTCGAGGAAATGACAGTGGTAGCTGCGGCTATGGAAAAGGCGGGTCTGAATATCCCGTTGCTGATTGGTGGCGCTACAACCTCGAAAATTCATACAGCAGTAAAAATTTCACCAAACTACAAAGGCCCTGTGGTGTATGTAAAGGATGCTTCGATCAATACATTTATTGTATCGCAGCTTATGAGCGAAAAATCGCATTATAACTTTGTAGCCGAAATAGAAGCCGAATATAAAACACTTCGTGAGAAACAGACTAAGAAAGTGGATTTGCTCAGCATGGAAGAAGCCAAAAAACGAAAACCAAATTTATTCGATTAATCACAGTTTCCGAATAAAATGAAAAGCCCGAAAATCTATTGATTTTCGGGCTTTTATGATATTTAAGAATGTGGTTTTAATTTCCTATTTCCGAAAGAAACTTAACGCGCACCAACCGTATTTCCTCTTCACTAAAATCATCTTCACCAAGTTCACGAAGGGCAGGTTCAATTTTATCTGTTTCAGCAGTGCTGAAATAATCGAAAATTTCATCCACACGGTCAGGATCCATTACTTCATCCAGAAAATAATCTATATTGATTTTTGTGCCTGAATATACTATTGCTTCAATCTCATCAAGCAATTCGCTTATCTCTAACCCTTTGGCCATTGCAATGTCGTCGAGTGCAATTTTCCGGTCGATGGATTGGATAATGGATACTTTAAGTTTCGATTTGTTGGCGACTGTGCGAACCCGAAGATCTTCGGGACGAATGATTTCATTCTCACGCACATGTTCTTTTATGACTTTCAGGAACTCTTCTCCGTAGCGTTTTGCTTTCCCCGCTCCTACACCCGGAATGTTCTGGAGTTCATCCATAGTAATAGGGTAGGTGGTAGCCATAGCTTCGAGTGATGGATCCTGGAATATCACAAATGGCGGAACTTCTAATTTTTTCGAAAGTTTTTTTCTTAAATCTTTCAGGATTGAGAAAAGTACATCATCAGCTGCACAAGTTCCTCCGGTGCTTTTTACTGTGGCTTCTTCGTCATCATCTTCAAATTCATTGTCTTTTACTACAGGAAATGCTGTCGGTTTTTTCATATAAGCTTTTCCGCCAGCTGTAATTTTTAGCAATCCGTAGTTTTCGATATCTTTCGAAATGTATCCTGCCAACATTGCCTGACGTATTACTGCCTGAAGTAGTTTGTCGTCTTCGTCGGAGGCAGATGAGAAGTTCTCCAGCTCATCGTGCTGATACGATTTTACATCCGATGTTTCATTTCCTCTTAAAATATCCACAATGTGTTCGGCCTTGAACTTTTCCCGAACAGCTACAATTGTTTCAAGGACAAGCAATAAAAGCTCTTGTCCCTCAATGGTTTTCTTTGGTTTCATACAGTTATCACAACATGCACAGTTATCATTTTTATACTCTTCGCCAAAATAGTGCAAAAGTAATTTTCGGCGACAAACTGACGATTCGGCGTAAGCCTGTGTTTCTAATAATAATTGGTTACCTATTTCTTGCTCGGCTACGGGTTTGCCCTGCATAAATTTCCGGAGTTTGTCCAGATCCTTGTATGCATAAAATGCAATACACTGACCCTCACCTCCATCACGCCCTCCGCGTCCTGTTTCCTGATAATATCCTTCCAGGCTTTTTGGCATGTCGTAATGTATCACAAAACGTACATCGGGCTTGTCTATGCCCATTCCAAAGGCTATGGTAGCTACTATCAATTGTACTTTTTCCATCAGGAACTTGTCCTGATTCTCACTTCGTACTGCCGAGTCCATTCCGGCATGGTAAGGAAGACATGAAATGCCGTTCATACTAAGTGTTTCGGCTAATTCCTCCACTTTTTTTCGACTCAGACAGTAAATAATTCCCGATTTACCTGCCTGCGAACGTATGTATTTTATCAAATCTTTTTCTACATCCTTAGTTTTGGGACGAACTTCGTAGTATAGATTTGCCCTATTGAACGACGACTTAAAAACATTGGCATTCAACATACCCAGGTTTTTTTGTATGTCGTGCTGTACTTTAGGGGTGGCTGTAGCTGTTAACGCAATAAGTGGCGCTGTGCCTATTTCGTTTATTATCGGGCGTATGCGACGATATTCCGGACGGAAATCATGTCCCCATTCTGAAATACAATGTGCCTCGTCCACGGCATAAAACGATATTTTCAGTTGCTTCAGAAACTCTATGTTTTCTTCTTTGGTCAGCGACTCCGGAGCTACATATAAAAGTTTTGTTTTGCCCGATAGTATATCACTTTTTACCTGGTCAATTGCTTGTTTGCTGAGCGATGAATTGATGAAATGTGCAATTCCATCTTCTTCGCTGAAGTTTCGCATGGCATCTACCTGATTCTTCATTAAAGCAATCAACGGCGATATTACTATGGCTGTTCCTTCCATAATGAGTGAAGGAAGCTGATAACACAAAGACTTACCCCCACCTGTGGGCATAAGTACAAATGTGTCTCTTCCTTCCAGAACATTTTGAATAATAGCTTCCTGATTTCCTTTGAAACTGTCGAAGCCAAAATGCTTTTTCAAATGTCCGGTCAATACAGAATGTGTGGCCATGCTGCTGTTTTTTTATCGAAAAATTGGTTTGCGAAAGTAGTATTTATTGTTGAGATTCCCGCATCGAAAAGTGCTTTTTTCCTGTTTTTTACAAAAAAATACCCTCAATTCTATTCATCAAACAAAATTATAAACAGATTTCAAATATACAAGACCTTTTCGAAAAAAAAACCGGTTATCCTCAAATTAATTGATGAATATCCGGTTTGTTGAATAAATATTTGTTTCTGAAAGTTTTATCTTAACCTCAGGCTATTTTTAATCTGTTTATATTGGTTTTTTCTATTTTACTTTGAGCGTACTCCAAAGTAACCTGCAAGATTTTTTCGTGGTTCGATGGCATTTCGTACATTTTATCCATTATAATTGTTTCGGTAATGGAACGAAGTCCGCGTGCCCCCAGTTTAAATTCAATAGCCTTGTCCACAATATAATCGAGTACCTCCTCGTCGAAAACAAGATCAATCTGATCCATTTTAAAAAGTTTGGTGTATTGTTTTACTATTGAGTTTTTAGGTTCTGTAAGTATTTTGCGCAATGCTATGCGGTCAAGTGGTTCAAGGTATGTCAGTATGGGCAATCGGCCTATAATCTCGGGTATTAACCCGAACGATTTCAGGTCCTGAGGGGCTATGTATTGCAGCATATTGTTCTTGTCAATCTGATCAATGCTGAGGGCTGCATTATAGCCTACGACCCGGGTGTTGAGTCGCGATGCAATTTTCTTTTCAATGCCATCGAAGGCACCACCACAGACAAAAAGGATGTTTTGAGTGTTTACAGCAATCATTTTCTGGTCGGGATGCTTGCGTCCTCCTTGTGGTGGAACGTTTACTACTGCTCCCTCCAGTAGTTTCAGTAAGCCTTGTTGTACGCCTTCGCCGCTTACATCACGTGTTATGCTGGGATTGTCGCCTTTTCGTGCAATTTTATCAATTTCGTCGATAAATACTATCCCGCGTTCTGCAGCTTTCACATCATAGTCCGCAACTTGTAATAGTCGTGTAAGGATGCTCTCAATATCTTCTCCTACATATCCTGCTTCGGTAAGTACAGTTGCATCAACAATCGTAAACGGAACATGGAGTTTTTTCGCAATTGTTCGGGCTAGTAGTGTCTTTCCTGTGCCGGTGTAGCCCACCATGATAATGTTCGATTTCTCGATTTCCACTTCGTCATTTTGTTTCTCCTGCATTAGTCTTTTGTAATGGTTGTACACTGCCACCGAAAGAAACTTTTTTGCTTCGTTTTGTCCAATCACATATTGATCGAGGTATTCTTTTATTTCAACAGGCTTGGGAACCTGGTCTTTTTGTATTGCAAGTGGTTTCGAGCGTAGCGAAGTGTTTTCCTTTACAATTTCGGCTGCCTGTATCGCGCATTCGTTGCAAATGTGTGAGCCATCCTGCCCCATAATGAAAAAATCAACCTGTGATTCGGGTCGGCCGCAAAAGCTACAGTGCTTAGAGTTTTTTGCCATGTTCTGGGAATTCTTTTCTGAATAAAATTTTTATTTTCACGAGATTATTTCTTCTTGCTTTCGTTGACAAGTACTTTGTCAATCATGCCATAGTCGAGTGCTTCCTGTGATGTCATCCAATAATCGCGATCAGAGTCTTTTTCAATTCTATCGAATGGATTGTGCGAGTGATCGGCAATGATGGTATAAAGTTCTTTCTTGAGTTTTTGTATTTCTCTTGCAGTTATCTCAATGTCTGAAGCCTGCCCTTGTGCGCCTCCCATTGGTTGGTGAATCATAACACGAGAGTGTTTTAGCGCAGAGCGTTTGCCGTTGGCTCCGGCTACCAGCAAGACAGCACCCATAGATGCTGCCATTCCGGTGCAAATGGTAGCTACATCCGATCCAATAAATTGCATAGTGTCATAAATACCTAACCCGGCATACACCGATCCTCCGGGTGTGTTGAGGTAAATAGAGATGTCTTTTCCGGGATCAGATGAATCAAGAAATAGCAGCTGTGCCTGAATTACATTGGCTGTGTAATCGTCGACCTGAGTTCCCAGGAAAATAATACGGTCCATCATTAAGCGTGAAAAAACATCCATTTGCGTAACGTTCAGTTGACGTTCTTCAAGAATTGATGGTGAAATATAGCTGCTTGTGATGTTTGCATATTTTTCGAGGGACAATCCGTTCATTCCAAGGTGTTTGGTGGCGTATTTGCGAAATTCGTTGTTCATATCCATAGCGCTTGTTTTATTTAATAGTAAGTAAAAATAATTGTTGATACGAAAAAGGCTTTTGACCCTTTCGAAAGAAGAAAACAAAGGTATCAATTTTTTGTTTAATTCAGCCGGGGCAAAAGCCTTTTTCGATACAGAATATTCTGATTTAAGAATATTTCAGGGAATTAGTTTTCAAACATTTTGTTGAATTCCTCCACTGAAACTTCTTTGGTATCTAATTTCACAGCGTTTTTCACATGCTCAAACACTTTTTCTTCTGCTACTTTTTCGATGATGCTCTTGAGTGTATCTTCTTTTTTGAGCATGTCTTTGGCGTAGTTTTCAACAATTTCATCGTCCATGCCCACCATGCCGTATTGTGCAAATTGCGCGCGGGTTATTTTTTGCGCATAAGCTTCTACGTCGGTATTTTCAATTTTGATATCGTTGGCTTTGGCGATTTTATCTTTGATGAGTTGCCATTTAAGGTCGTCTATCATCTTTGGATAATCTTCTTCAAGCGTTTCTTTTGTCAGATTATCGTTCGTGGCTAATACCCATCGTTTAAGAAATGCATCCGGAAAAGTCAGTGTGTTATATTTGTTGAGCAATGCTTCGCGCGCATCAATGCCGAATTTGTAGTCGCTGTCAGCAGCAAGAGTGGTTTCGATGTTTGTTTTGATGCGTGCTTTGAAATCTTCTTCCGATGTTACCACGCCTTCGCCATAAACCTTATCGAAAAGTTCCTGGTTTACTTCTGCTTCGTGATAACGGGTAATGCCTTCGATGGTCATACTGAAATCAGCAGTGAGATTCTTGGCTTCATCTTTCGAAATCTTGAGCAATGAGCTGATTTCAGCAGTATCCACAAGTGCTGTGGCAGGGTTGAATGTAATTACATCGCCTTTTTTTGCACCTACAAATTTTGCTTTGGTGGCTTCGTCTTTTATGTAAGCAGGAGTGAGAACAGCATCGTTAACTTTAAGACCATTTTCGTTTACTTTTTCGTTGGCCATTTCAAGCAGGCTTCCTTTTACCATATCTTTTTCTTCAACGGCATCTTCCTGCACATATTTACCATAACGACCGGTATACGATTTTATCTGATTATCAATCATTTCGTCGCTTACGGCTATCTGATAATACTTTACTTTGTCCTTTTTGTTGAGTTCTACTTCAAATTCAGGGGCAAGACCAAGGTCGAAAATAAACTCAAATGTTTCGTCGCTTTCGAGATTGAGTTCTTTTTGCTCCGTTTCGTTGGGCATGGGTTCACCCAGAATATTGATTTTATTTTCACGAATGTATTTGAAAAGCTCATCCGATACTACTTTGTTGATTTCTTCCGCTGCTACTGCTTTTCCGTACATCTTCTTAATGAGATTTACAGGTATCATGCCGGGACGGAAGCCTGGGATATTTGCTTTTTTACGGTATTCACGAAGGCTTTTGTCAACCTTTTCTTCGTAATCGTTTTTTTCGACTTGCAATATAATCATTGCATTGTTCTGATCGATGTCTTTTCTGACGATGTTCATAATGTTTATTTATTTCCTGTATTTTCTGATAGCTTTTTTCTTCAGCATTTGTTGTTGTGGCTTGTTGTGAATCAACACTTTTGCTATATAATTATTGAATGTCGATTCAGGGCTGCAAAGGTACAAAAAAAATAGCTAACAGCAACCTTTTTAGTTTAAAATATTGTTTTTAAGCCTGCGTTGAGTCACAGGACTTTATGCGATATCGCTGTTCCTGATATACCTACACAGGTAACTCCTGGTTTTATTTAAAAATGGGTGTGGTAGTATAGAGTCTGAATTATTCTTTCGATAAAATGAAAATAGTTTAAAAAAGGTATGTGAGATTTACTGAAAATACTCGGTTGATACTTTCCTCGTTTTTGTTGCCACTTGTGTGAAGTTTTTTCAATCCCTGCGACCAGGTGGCGCCAAATTGTATTTTTCTGAAAAACTCCACTCCGACACCGATATTATATCCAAAATCCACACGATTCATAAAGTCTTGAAAACCAATTTCCTGAGTTGAATTTTGTGTTTCGTCCACTTTCTTTCCGTTCAGGGCGTAGCCTGTATATAGTCCTCCGTAGCCATAAATGCCCAGGAAAGCGAGCTTTAACCTATAGCGCAAATTAAATGGAATTTCGAGGTAGTTTATTTCCTTGTAGCCCTGCAAAACTGCATTTGCAATACTCAGACTGTCGTTATAGGTATATCCTTTTTGCGAAAGTAAAATGCCCAGGTCTCCACCCAAACCTGATTTTTGAGGCATGGCCTGGTATACCAATCCAATATGATAACCGGTGAGGTTTTCGGTGCTGAAGCCTGCCGAAATGTCTTCGCTACTGAACGATTTTATTTCGTTGGCCAGATTTATACCTGCTCTGATGCCAAATTGAGCGAAAAGCACGGGGCTTGCAACACAACTTGCTAAGAGAATTATGAGTATAACTCTTTTCATTTTTTATAAACGGAAAGTAATAAGTAATTATCTGTGATTCGGTTTTCTTTTCTATCCAAAAAATCGGATACCGAATAAAAAATCCCGGTATCCGATTGAATGATAGTGCAAAAATACAAAAAAGTGCGAATATCAGCACATTTTCAGCACATTATTTTTTTGTCATGCGTTTTCTTTCGTTCTCGTCGAGATAAATTTTACGCAATCGAATGCTTTGTGGTGTAATTTCTACATACTCATCTTCCTTGATGTATTCGAGTGCCTCTTCGAGACTGAAAACAATGGGCGGAATAAGTCTGGTTTTATCATCGGCACCTGATGCACGCATGTTGGTGAGTTTTTTTGATTTGGTCACGTTAACAACCATATCACCTTCTTTTGCGCTTTCGCCAACTACTTGTCCTGAGTAAACTTCTTCCTGTGGGAAAATAAAGAAACGTCCGCGATCCTGAAGTTTATCAATGGCGTAGGCATAAGCTGTACCACCTTCCATAGCAATGATAGAGCCGTTTGAACGTTTTTCGATATCTCCTTTATAAGGTTGATATTCGAGGAAACGGTGCGACATAATTGCTTCGCCGGCCGACGATGTAAGTACATTGTTGCGAAGGCCGATAATTCCGCGCGAAGGAATCTGGAACTCAAGTTGTACGCGGTCGTTAATTACTTCCATGGTTAGCATCTCGCCTTTGCGCATGGCTACCATTTCAATAATTTTTCCGGAGCAATCTTCGGGAAGATTAATGGTAAGCAACTCGACTGGTTCACAGCGTTTTCCGTCAATTTCCTTGAAAATAACCTGTGGCTGACCAACCTGAAGCTCGTAACCTTCGCGGCGCATAGTCTCGATCAGTACCGACAAGTGAAGTACTCCACGTCCGTACACATTCCAGATATCAGAGTTGAGATCTTTCTCCACACGTAAAGCTAAGTTTTTATCAAGTTCTTTAATGAGACGGTCGTGAATGTGGCGCGAAGTCACAAATTTACCTTCTTTTCCAAAGAAAGGAGAGTTGTTGATAGTGAACACCATACTCATGGTTGGCTCGTCAATCGCAATAGGTTTGAGTGGCTCGGGGTTTAGCAAGTCGCAAACCGAGTCGCCGATTTCGAAACCTTCGATACCTACCAGTGCACAAATATCGCCCGACGAAACTTCGGTGGTTTTTGTGCGTCCAAGTCCGGTAAAAGTATGTAGTTCTTTGATTTTCGATTTTTTGGCTGTGCCATCTCTTTTTACAAGATTCACTTCCATGCCTTCGCGCAAAGTGCCGCGATGTACACGACCTACAGCAATACGACCTACATAGTTCGAATAATCGAGCGATGTAATCAGCATTTGCGGAGTTCCTTCTATTAGTTCGGGAGCAGGAATATGTTCGATAATGGCATCGAGCAATGGAATAATATTAGTGGTTTCACTTTTCCAGTCGTCGGACATCCAGTTGTTTTTGGCCGATCCGTAAATAGTGTGGAAGTCGAGCTGTTCTTCGGTTGCATCGAGGTTGAACATCAGGTCGAAAACCATTTCGTGCACCTCGTCGGGACGACAGTTTGGTTTGTCAACTTTATTGATAACCACAATAGGTTTCAGTCCGAGCTGAAGTGCTTTTTGTAATACAAAACGGGTTTGTGGCATAGGACCTTCAAAAGCATCCACCAACAACAAAACGCCGTCGGCCATATTCAAAACGCGTTCTACTTCGCCACCAAAGTCGGCGTGACCCGGAGTGTCGATAATATTGATTTTGCATCCGTTGTAATCAATGGATACGTTTTTAGCTAAAATGGTAATACCTCTTTCACGTTCAAGGTCATTATTATCCATAATGAGTTCGCCCGCATTCTCGTTGTCGCGGAATAAATGGCCGGCAAGCAGCATTTTATCTACGAGGGTTGTCTTTCCGTGGTCAACGTGGGCAATAATAGCAATGTTTCTAATTTTCTGCATGTAACACAATCTTTTTTTTCAGGCTGCAAAAGTAATCAAAAAAAATCAGCTATTTATTATATGTATCAATTAGCACCTTATATATTTTTTCAAATGGTTTTCTGTGGTACTCTGTATTTGTATCGTTTTTTTATGCAGAATTGTTTCATGAGTGTTTTTTCTGAATATTATTGCAATTTATATAAAGTTCGTTTTAAATGAATTATTTTTGTGTTCGAATAATTTTTACACTTATGCTGACAAAAAACGAACGCGATAAAATCACACATCTAATTAAACAGGAGGTAACACCCGCCATTGGCTGTACCGAACCCATTGCTGTGGCACTCGCTGTGGCAAAAGCTCATGAATTATTAGGGGTTTCGCCCGAAAAGATTGATGTTTACCTGAGTGCCAATGTGTTGAAAAATGCGATGGGAGTGGGTATTCCAGGAACAGGAATGGTAGGGCTACCAATAGCCATTGCCATGGGTGCAATTGTAGGAAAGTCGGAATACGGGCTTGAAGTACTGAAAGATATTACACCCGAAAAACTGGCGGTTGGTCAGGACATGATAGCTCAGAAAATTATTTCTATACATTTAAAAGAAAATGCATCCGATAAATTATATGTCGAGGCTGTAGTTACAGAATTTAAAAATACAGCCAAAGCAGTGATTTGCCATGAACATACTCGCTTTTCATTTATCTCGTACAACGATGATGTGTTGCTCGATTTGGGCGAAACCAAAACGCTCGATCGCGAAACCGAAGACCTGCAACTTTCGTTCGACAAGGTGTGCGAATTTGCCTGTACAACTCCTGTCGACGAAATCAGTTTTATAAAACGTGCAGCTGAGCTCAATACTTCCGCTGCTGTGGAGTCGCTCAAAGGTGTTTACGGGCACAGTGTGGCGCATACGCTTGCCAATGGTATGATGGGAAATACGGTTTTTACCAAAATGCTTTCGGTGACGGCTGCCGCTTGCGATGCGCGCATGGCAGGCGCCATGTTTCCCGTAATGAGTAACTCCGGTAGTGGAAATCAGGGGATTGCGGCTACACTTCCGGTGTCGGTTTTTGCTGAAGACAGCGGAAAATCTCAAGAGGAGCTGATTCGCGCACTTACATTGAGTCATTTAATGACCATATATATCAAGCAAAGTCTCGGACGACTCTCGGGCTTGTGTGGCGCTGTGGTGGCTGCAACGGGTTCGGCTTGCGGTGTAACTTATCTGATGGGCGGATCGCGCGAACAAATTGGTTATGCCGTAAAAAATATGATTGGCAATATCACCGGCATGATTTGCGATGGAGCCAAGCCCAGTTGTGCGCTGAAAGTTTCAAATGGCGTTTCTACAGCCACACTTTCGGCTTTGCTGGCTATGGACAATAAAGTGCTTTCGTCGGTCGAAGGCATTACCGACGACGATGTGGATAAAACCATTCTGAATCTGACCAAAATTGGTCGCGAAGGCATGAATGAAACCGACCGCATGATTCTGGATATTATGACGCACAAGTAGTTTTTTTTTGTTTCAGAGTTTCAGGGTTTGGATTTGAAAATTTGAAATTTGAGAATTTGAAGATTTTTGGCTTCGAAAGTGATTCTCATTTAATCATGTGCACGATAGTCTTTTGTCTTTGCTCTTTTATCTAAGCTCATGTATTAGGAGTCGAAGCTAATAAATGGTAAATTGTAAATGATTAAATTGTAAATCATTTGCTTTGTGGTTTCCAAAAAAAATAGTAATTTTGCAGTCCAATTTTAGCGTAATCTCTGACAGAATAACGAGAAGTCTGTGAATATTGCGCATTAATTTATTAAAAATCAAGATCATGGACTTAATTAAAATTGCCGAAGAGGCGTTTAAAGTAGAAACCAATCACCCTGCATTTAAAAGTGGTGATACCGTAACAGTGTCTTACCGCATTAAAGAAGGTAACAAAGAGCGTATTCAGGACTATCGTGGTGATGTAATCCGTATTTCGGGTCATGGCGAAAGAAAACGCTTTACCGTTCGTAAAATGTCGGGTAACGTAGGTGTAGAGCGTATCTTCCCTATGGATTCTCCTTTTATCGATAAAATTGTAGTGAACAAACGTGGTAAAGTACGTCGCGCTAAATTGTATTATTTGCGTGCACTTACCGGTAAAAAAGCACGTATCAAAGAACGTCGCGTTTGATCCTTTCAGTTTTGAAAGTACAAAAAAAGAGAAATCTGAATGCAGGTTTCTCTTTTTTTTGTGCTGATAATGACATTATTCTTTAATTTAAAAAAGCACCAACCGGAATCACTCCGATTGATGCTTTCTTAAAAGTCCCCTTTAGGGGATTTAGGGGTATTTTATTTCACTCCAACGCCATTTGTGACTACAGCACCGGGGCGCACAAGTACTAATTTCCCATCAGCATCTTCAGCCGACAGAATCATACCTTCGCTCATGATACCACGTAGTTTGCGTGGTTCGAAGTTGGCAATAAAGCAAACCTGTGTACCAACAAGTTCTTCAGGATTTGGGTACGAAGCGGCAATTCCCGAAAGAATAGTGCGACCGCCCATGCCATCGTCCAGCTTAAACTGAAGCAGTTTGTCGGCTTTGGGTACTTTCTGACAATCGAGCACAGTAGCCACGCGAATATCCATTTTCATAAAATCGTCGAAAGCCACATTTTCTTTTACGGCTTCGGGTTTGTAGGCATCGGCTTCGTTGGCAAGTTTTGTGTCCTGCAATTTTTGTACTTGTGCAGCAATGGTTTCGTCTTCAATTTTCTCGAACAGCAGTTCGGGTGTTCCCAGTTGATCGCCGGCTTTCAGCAGGTCGATGCGACCCAGTTCTTTCCAGTCAAAGGTGGAAAGATTTAGCATAGTGCGCAATTTCGCCGATGTAAATGGTAAAAATGGTTCGAAAGCAATGGCCAGATTCGCTGCGATCTGCAAACTTAGATGCATAATGGTTGCCACACGATCCATATCTGTTTTGGCTACTTTCCAGGGTTCGGTGTCGGCCAAATACTTGTTGCCGATACGTGCCAGATTCATGGCTTCTTTTTGCGCATCGCGGAAGCGGAAATTGTTGAGCAATTTTTCCACATCTGCTTTTACGTTGACAAATTCGTCGAGTGTTTGTTTGTCGTAATCGGTGAGTTCGCCTAATGCAGGCACTTTGCCATCGTAGTATTTTTGTGTGAGTACCAGCGCACGATTCACGAAATTTCCAAAAATAGCCACCAACTCATTATTGTTGCGGGCCTGAAAATCTTTCCATGTGAAATCATTGTCCTTGGTTTCGGGAGCATTAGCGGTTAGTACATAGCGCAATACATCCTGTTTGCCGGGGAATTCTTCGAGATACTCGTGCAACCAAACTGCCCAGTTACGCGAAGTGGAAATCTTGTCACCTTCGAGATTCAGGAATTCGTTGGCGGGTACATTTTCGGGCAAAATATACGAACCTTCGGCTTTCAGCATGGCAGGGAACACAATGCAGTGGAACACGATATTATCTTTTCCGATAAAATGCAGCAAGCGTGTTTCCGGATCTTTCCACCATTTTTCCCATGAGTCGGGGAGCAGTTCTTTGGTATTCGAAATATAACCTATAGGCGCATCGAACCACACATAAAGCACTTTTCCTTCGGCGCCTTCCACAGGTACAGGAATTCCCCAGTCGAGGTCGCGGCTTACCGCGCGCGGTTGCAAGCCCATGTCGAGCCAGCTTTTGCACTGTCCGTACACGTTTGGTTTCCATTCTTTGTGGTCTTCGAGAATCCATTGGCGGAGCCATGTTTCGTGTTGGTCGAGCGGCAAATACCAGTGTTTGGTTTCGCGCATTACAGGTGCTGAACCACTGATGGCCGATTTGGGATTGATCAAATCGGTTGGGTTCAACGACGTTCCGCACGATTCGCACTGGTCGCCATAGGCATTTTCGTTGCCACAATGCGGACATTTTCCGGTAATATATCGGTCGGCCAGGAATTGTTGCGCCGTTTCGTCGTAATATTGTTCGCTGCTCTGAATTACAAAACCGTCTTTTTCGTTGATGGTTTTAAAGATTTCGGAAGCCAGTTCTTTGTGTGTTTTGGAAGTGGTACGCGAATAAATATCGAACGAAATACCAAAATCGGCGAACGATTTTTTAATAATTCCGTGATAACGATCCACAATGTCCTGCGGCGTCACACCTTCTTTTTTAGCTTTTATGGTAATGGGCACTCCGTGTTCATCGGAACCTCCGATGAAAAGCACATCTTCGCCTTTGAGGCGCAGGTAGCGCACATAAATATCGGCTGGCACATATACTCCGGCTAAGTGACCAATGTGAACAGGTCCGTTGGCATAAGGTAATGCCGAGGTGACTGTAGTACGTTTGTAGTTATTCATTTATTTCGCGTTTATCTCCCTTCGGTCGATGACCGTTGGTTCGTGTTTGGATTTGAAAATTTGAAATTTGATGATTTGAAAATTTTCGGTTTCCGAAATGATTCTCAATTAATCACGCGTCTATCTTTCTTTATCCTTTTGTCTTTACTCTTTGTTCTTTATTCTTTGATCTGAAAAAGGAATGCAAAGATACAGAATTTCATTTAAAATTGAATTGTGATGGCTATGTAATTATTGGCTAAATGTTTGCTTCGCTCTTAGTAGATGGTATTAGTAGGATTGATTTGATAATGAATGCGCTTTGTTCGCTATTTTTATATCTTTGTAAAAAAATCATAATAATATGTTTCGCGATAAAAAATTACTAAAGGCCGGATTGTCTCAGTTTTCGAGAAAGGAACTGGAAGATATGGTAATTAAATTAGCAGGAAAACGTCATAATTTTGAGTTTTTACTGATCAACTATTTCGATAGGGAAGGAGGGGAGCAATGGCTTTTTGAAGAAGTGCAGGAAGGGCTTGAACGTGTTTTTGAAAAGGAATACAAAGGGCGCTCTATACAACATCGCGAGGTAAAAAGGCTGAATGCTTCGGCCAAACTAATCAAGGAATTTGCGGTAGAAGTGAAGAATAAAAAGTTCGAAGCCGACCTGATGTTGCATGTGTTGCGACGCGAATTTGCCTTTCCCGACGAGATGTTTGGGGCGGGTTTTTCATCTTTCGATTATAAGCTTGCGCTTTGGGTGAAGAAATTGCTGCAAATCCTGACTGAAAAAATTCATCCTGATTATTTAGTCGATTATCAGGATGAAGTAAACCGAATGCTGCGAAAGTTGCACCGTCGCTCGCATCGTATCAATACTGTAAAACTGTTGCCCGAAGAGATCTAGCTACAATGCTGCCCTACGGATAGCTTCCACCTCTTCCACAGTTTTGGGTTTCAACTTAGTACCCAGACGTTGCGCTCCGCTTTCGGTCATCATATAATCTTCCTCGTTGCGGATGCCTCCGAAATTGCGGAGTTTCTGCACTTCGTTCCAGTTTACAAAGTCGTTGAAGTGTCCTTCGGCTTGCCATTTATCCATTAATTCAGGAATAAAATAAATGCCCGGTTCAATGGTAAATACATGTCCGGCTTTCAGTGGTTTTGCAAAGCGCAGCGATTTTAGTCCGAATTGCGTACTCTTGGGCTCGCCATCGTAACCAACCCACACCTCGCCTAAGTTTTCCATGTCGTGCACATCCAATCCCATCATGTGGCCTGTGCCACAAGGCAGGAAAAGCGCATGTACACCGTTCGAAATGATGTCGTCGGTGTTGCCTTTGAGCAAGCCCAGACTTTTCATATTTTCGGTAATGGAGCGACAGGCTGCCAAATGTGCATTGCGGAAAGGACTGTTGAGCGCAAGAGCGTTGATGGCTGCCGAGTGCGCTTCGAGGCTCATTTCGTAAATCAGTTTTTGCTGAGCCGTAAAACTTGCATCCACAGGAAAAGTACTCGAAAGGTCGCCTGCGTAGTGACTTTCAATTTCGGCACCGGCATCGAGCAAAAATAAATCTCCGCTTTTCAGCACATTGCCATGATAATGGTTGTGAAGCGTTTGGCCGTTGATAGTGGCGATAATGGGAAATGATATTTCGCAGTTGGCCGCATGCGCTTTTTCGTAAACCCGGGCTGCAATTTGTGCTTCGGTAAGTCCCGGGCGAGCCATTTGCATGGCAGCCACATGCATATCGACAGATAAATCCACTGCGCGTTCTATTTCGACAATTTCCTCGGCTGTTTTTATTTCGCGTTGACTGACTACTGCGCGTATCAGTTTTACCGACGACTTTGCTGCAAATTGTTGGGGTTGTAAGCCTGGTAAAGCTTGTAACTGCAACTTATGTTCCGCTCTGTAAGGTGGTAAAAAGTGAATTTCCATGCTTCGCAATCCTGCTGCCTGCACTACTTTGTACAATTCGCTCAAAGGAAGTACTTTCTCTACACCACATTGTGCTGCACGGTCGGCAATGGTGGGTTGCGGGCCCATCCACACAATGTCGTCTATTGTATAGTCGTTTCCAAAAATAATTTCCTGTCCCGATTCCACATTGATAAGTGCAGCAAGACCAGGAAAGTCAATTCCAAAATAATACAGAAAAGTACTGTCCTGTCTGAAATGATAGCCATTGTCGGCATAATTCATGGGACTTTCGTCGTTACCCAATAGTAAAATAAGTCCTGAGCCTGTTTTTTCGGCCAGTACTTTTCGTCGCTGAATGTAAGTTTGTTTGTTGAACATAGACCCCAAACCCCTAAAGGGGGATTTAAATTAGTATTGATTATGAATAATTTGATATAAAATTGACAAAAGTAGCTCCATTCCCCTTTAGGGGTTAGGGGTCATTTCTTACATCCCCTCGTGTTCTGTCCGTTCAATAATTTCGTTTTGCAAATCGAGCCCCAGATCGTTGAAATAGTCGCTGTAACCCGCTACTCGCACAATCAGGTTACGGTATTTCTCGGGGTGCTTTTGTGCATCGCGAAGTGTTTCTGCATTCACTACATTGAACTGAATATGATGACCATTCATCCGGAAATAGCTGCGTACTAATGATGAAACTTTGCGGATGGCCGTGTCATCCTCGAAAAAGTTAGGGCTGAACTTCTGATTCAGCAGCGTTCCACCTGTATGCAGATGGTCGATTTTAGCTGCTGACTTTAATACCGAAGTCGGGCCGTTTTTGTCGGCGCCCTGTACCGGCGAAATGCCCTCGGAAACAGGCAGGCCCGCTTTCCGTCCATCAGGACTGGCATGCATTACGCTGCCGAAATACACATGGCAGGTAGTGGGGAGCAGATTGATACGATATTCAGCACCGCGCGGACTGCGATGTCCTTTTACTGCATCGTAATAAATATCAAATACTTTCACCAATTGCTCATCGGCATATTCGTCATCGTTTCCGTATTTTGGTGTTTTGTAAAGCAGTTTATAAAGCAATTCGTCGTGTCCATCGAAGTTGGCTTCGAGCGCTTTTACAAAATCAGGCAGATTGATATTTTTATCTTCGAATACATGTTTGCGGAGTGCCGTCAGCGCATCGGTCATTGTGCCCATTCCCACGCCCTGGATATAATTGCTGTTGTAACGCGATCCGCCCTGAATATAATCCATGCCACGTGCTACACAATCGTCGATAATAAGCGAAAGGAAAGGCGTAGGAATATGTGTCATGAAAATTTTCTCGATGGTATTGTTGCCAATAACTTTGATGCGGATAAAATGCTCCACCTGTATTTTAAAGGCATTTAAAAGTTGTTCGAAGGTTTTGAAATCAGCGGCTTCGCCTGTTTTCAGACCGATTTGTTTCTGTGTGCGTGTGTCGAAACCATTGTGCAGCGTGAGTTCCAGGATTTTGGGCATGTTGAAATATCCGCACAGAATATAACTTTCGGTTCCGAAAGCGCCTGTCTCCACGCAACCCGAAGCACCGCCATTACGGGCATCCACTATGTCTTTTCCCTGATTGAGAAGTTCCTGAATAATGGCATCGGTATTGAAAATGGATGGCTGTCCGAAACCGGTTTTGGTAATTTTCACCGCACGATCGATAAAACTGTCGGGGTTCAGTTTGCTGAGTTGCACCATGGAACTTGGTTGCAGCAGTCGCATTTCCTGAATTACATCTAATAAAATGTACGACATTTCGTTCACCGCATCCGTTCCGTCGGGCTTTACACCGCCCAGATTGATCAGACAAAAGTCGGTGTAAGTACTGCTTTCCTGAGCTGTCACACCGATTTTTGGAGGCGAAGGGTGGTTGTTGAATTTCACCCAAAACGATTCAAGCAATTCTACTGCATCCGATTTTGTCAGCGTTCCTTCGGTAATTTCTTTTTGATAGAATGGGTTTAAATGCTGATCGAGACGCCCCGGGTTAAACGAATCCCAGGGGTTTAGTTCGGTCACCACGCCCAAATGCACAAACCAATAATGCTGAAGCACTTCGTGGAAAGTTTCGGGTGCATGTGCAGGTACCCGACGACAAACCTGAGCCATTTTTATCAGTTCTGCTTTTCGGTGTGCATCGTTTTCTGTTGTTGCTAATTCCTCTAATTTATCAGCATGTCGGTTGGCGAAAATGATAAGTGCATTGGCTGCAATTTTCATGGCTTTCAGCTCTTCTTTTTTGTCGTAAGCCTGCGGGTCGTTCACAAAGTCGAGTTGTGCCATGCTCTGGTCAACATCCTGCATAATGTCGAGCATGCCTTTTTGAAAAATTTTGTAACCTGCCACCGTATGTCCGGGCGCGCGTTGCTCCATAAATTCAGTGAAAATACCGGCTGCATAAGCATCCTGCCATTCCCCGGTCATAGCCTCCATCATGCGGTCGCGGTTCGAGCGGCCTGTCCAGAACGGAATAATGGTGTCGGCAAAAGCTTTTTTCGTTTCATCGTCCACACGGAACCACACTTTTTCGCGGCTGTTCAGAATTTCCAGATCCTGCAGTGAGTGTACCGTGATTTCGGGATATGTTGGCGTTGCTTTGGGAGCCGGACCGCGTTCGCCCACAATCAGTTCCATGTCGTTGATACAAATAAATTTGTTTGATAGGATATATTCGAGCGATTTGGCACGTTGCACCGGAATGCTGTCGCCGAAAGCTACATGATTCTTATAAAATTCGGTCATTAGCAAAGCTCTCTCGGCCGAAATACGGTTAATGGCACTGAGGCTTTGTTCGCGGAGTTGTTGAATGCGTGGAGTCATTATATGTATTTTTACCACTAAGGCACTAAGAACACTTAGTTTCACTTAGTTTTTTTGTAATTTAGTTGTAATTCTTTGAACGATATTTTTCTTAGTGTTTTCTTAGTGACCACTTAGTGCCTTAGTGCTGAAAAAATCACCCTCCGATCTGCGCATTAAATCCGGCATTCACAAACAGCATTCTTAGCTCTTCAAGTTCCTGTTTCAATACAGTTTTTGTGCCTTCGAACTGATTTTTTATGCCAAACCGTTCGTATTTGTGCGCGGCTGTATTGTGATACGGAAGCAGATTGACTTCTGTCGGTTTGTATGCCAGGGTTTTCAGAAAATCAATTGTTTGCGCAATGTTTTCATCTGTAAGCGTGATATTGGGTACACAGGGAATTCGCACCTGAATATGTTTGCCCATTGCCGATAATTTTCTCAGATTTTCGAGAATAACCATATTGGATACACCCGTAAATTCCTGATGTTTTTTATCGTCCATTATTTTCAAATCATATAGAAATAAATCAGTCAGCCCTGCTGCTTTTTCCAGTATTTCCCATTTAGCATAGCCCGAAGTATCCACTGCAGTATGCATACCGACATTCTTACAGGCCTGCAGGGCTTCGTTCAGGAACTCAGGCTGCATCGAAGGCTCACCACCTGAGAATGTCACTCCACCGCCCGATTCATCCATGAAAATCTTTTCCTTTTCAAGTTCGCGCATTAGTTCCTTAACCGTTATTTCACGCCCTACTGTTTCGTTTTCGCTGAATATCTTATCGCCAATACGCACCGTTTTGGGCACTTCGCAAATGGCAGCGCTAATGCTTTCGGGGTTATGACACCACGCACAACGCAGCGGACAGCCTTTCAGAAATACTGTGGTTCGTATGCCCGGTCCGTCGTGAACTGCAAAACGTTTTATGTCGAAAATAATACCCATGACCCCTAACCCCTAAAGGGGGATAAAATTATGTTTCAGGAAAAGTTGAAAGTTGTAAAAGTATGTTCGAAGTGTGCCGAACCTTAATGGTTGCACTCTCTGAAACCCCCTTTAGGGGGCAGGGGGTTCTAATTCATCCAGCACTCGTACAAACCTTTGCCCGATTTGTGGAGTTTATTGCCTTTATATTGCGATGAATAAGTCATTGGGTGTGGGAATGTTGATTTACGTCTGCGAATGTATAAAATATTTATGGAAAATTGTACTGTATTATATCAGTTTTTCGCATTTTGACATGTTTGTCTGACAGATACACTTATATTATCCTCCTTTAAGAAAAATATGTCCTCTCTGTTTTGTTGTGGAAATGCTATTTTTGTAAAAATATTGCTGTACTTAGTGTCTGAATAAATTATTTCAACGATTTACAGCAGTCCATTCAGAGTAATAATTCCATTCAAAGATATGAACACAAAATCTAATTCTTTTTTTTATTCCTGTAAATGTATAAAGCAGTTTGTGCTTATTGCGGCACTTTTGTTAAGTGCTATCGGTTATGTGTCGGCACAGAATAGTAAAAATACCGAAAAGTTCGACGGTTATTTGTTTGCATATTTCGAAGGAACGGGAAAAGCCCGCGAACAGGAACAAATACGCTTTGCAGTGAGCGAAAATGCTGTGAACTGGTTTGCGTTGAATCAGAATCAGCCTGTGCTCCGTTCGGAAGTTATTTCGCAGACAGGTGGTGTGCGCGATCCGCATATTTTGCGTGGCGAGGATGGTAAAAGCTTTTATATGGTGGCTACCGATATGTTTACACACCGCAATGGTTGGGATAATAATCCGGGCATTGTGATGCTGAAATCGGATAATCTGCTCGACTGGAAACACAGCATTATCGATCTTGAAAAACTTTACCCCAAAAAGTTCAAAAATGTAAAATGGGTGTGGGCTCCGCAAACTATTTACGATCCGAAGGCGAAGAAATACCTCGTTTACTTCACTGTACGTTTCCACAACGACGAAAAACTCGATTTTTACTGCGCTTATGCCAATAAGGATTTCAGCGCTTTCGAAAAAGAACCCAAACTGATGTTCCGTGCAAAATACGGCGCAATCGATGGCGATATTATTTATAAGGATGGACTTTATCATTTCTTCTTCAAGGGAAATACAAAGGATGCCAATGGAAAAGAAATCAAAAATGGTATTCTCAAGGCAGTGGGCAAATCGCTTCAGGGGCCGTGGAAGGAGGAATTTGAATATCTGGATGCCTATGCGGCCAAAGGAGTATCGGTGGAAGGTTCGAGCGTGTTTAAACTCAACAATTCCGACGAATATTTCCTGATGTATGATTTGTATCGCGACAAACGCTTTGAATTTCAGCGCTCCACCGACTTGAAGAAGTTCTCGGCCGGGCCCGAATCGTTTACTAAAAACTTTGCTCCCCGTCATGGAAGCGTAATTAGCATTACGCGCGACGAAGCCCGTCGCCTGCAGGCCCGTTGGGGTGGTGTGCCCGAAACGCTTTTGCAACCCACAAGCGATGCCGACCTGCATCGTTTCGAAGCAAAGGGAAATCCCATTATTACACATAAATTCACTGCCGACCCTGCTGCCATTGTGAAAGGTGATACACTTTGGATGTTTATCGGACACGATTTTGCGGGCAATCAGCGGAATTATAAAATGAAAGACTGGCTGGCCTTTTCCACAACCGATATGAAAACTTTCACCGAGCATCCTGTACCACTTAAAATCACCGACTTTACATGGGCTACAAGTGGCGATGCTTTTGCCGGACATGTGGCTGAGCGAAACGGAAAGTATTACTGGTATATAAGTACCAATTGGACAGGCATTGGTGTGGCTGTGGCCGACCGTCCGCAGGGGCCGTATAAGGATGCGCTCGGGAAACCGCTGCTCACCAACAAGGATTGCTACGATTCGTCGCACTCATGGGCTTGTATCGATCCCGCCATTTTTACCGACGACGATGGTACACCCTGGATTTTCTGGGGAAACCGCGAGTGTTACTACGCAAAGCTGAAAGACAATATGATAGAGATTGAGGGTGAAATACGCAAAATTGATTTTCCCGGATTCAGTTTTACCGAAGCACCCTGGGTACACAAATACAATGGCAAATACTACCTGACTTATGCCAGCGAATTTCCGGAGAAAATAGCATACGCTATGGCCGATAATATTCAGGGACCGTGGGAATACAAAGGTATTCTGAATGAAATTGCCGGAAACAGCAATACCAATCATCAGGGAATTGTTGAGTTTAAGGGTCAGTGGTATTTTCTTTACCACAATGGCGGTATCAATACCGATGGCGGCAGTTTCAGTCGTTCGGTGTGCATCGACAAAATGTATTACAATGCCGATGGTACTATCCGTAAAATAGAAATGACAACTAAGGGAGTACAGTAAAAGATATAACCTCCTTTTAACCGCAAAGGACGCAGAGAAAATAAAAGCATGCTTAGCGTTCTCTGCGGTTAATAACAGGAACTTATCTTGACTTTTTACAATGTCGCTCCTACGGAGCTGTTTTTGCTCAAAGGACTTAAAATAACTACCATAATTATACTCCTAACGGAGCAATTTCTTAGCTTCGGAGAAGCGACATTATGGTAGAAATGTTGATTGAAGAGCATTTTCAGAGCTCCGTTAGGAGCGAAATTATATTGTCTATAAAATGTCAGGACGATTTATCGATTTATATAAACCAATCAAAATACAAAATCCATGAGAAACAATTTTTTTAAAGCCATGCTGTTTTCAGGTCTGCTTCTGTCGGGCGGACTGTTTGCTCAGCAAAAAGCCACAGCCATTGTCAATGCCGATCAGGGCAAAGTAATTATCGACAAACATATCTACGGACATTTTGCCGAGCATTTGGGCCGATGCATTTACGAAGGTATCTGGGTGGGCGAAAACTCAACCATTCCCAATACCAATGGCTATCGCAATGATGTGGTCGCTGCTCTCAAAAAAATCAATATCCCCAATCTGCGCTGGCCGGGTGGTTGCTTTGCCGACGAATATCACTGGATGGACGGCATCGGACCCCGTGAAAAGCGTGCTAAAATGATCAATACACACTGGGGTGGTGTGGTGGAGGATAACTCCTTTGGAACACACGAATTCCTGAATCTCTGCGAATTGCTGGGTACAGAGCCTTATATTTGTGGAAACCTGGGTAGTGGCTCGGTAGAGGAAATGTCGAAATGGATCGAATATATGACTTTCGACGGTGAAAGTCCTATGGCCAATCTGCGTAAACAAAACGGCAGAGAGAAGCCATGGAAAGTACGTCTTTTTGGTGTAGGTAACGAAAACTGGGGTTGCGGTGGCAATATGACGCCCGAAGGTTATGCCGAAAATTACCGTCGTTATGCTACCTATGTACGTAATTATGGAGAAAACAGAGTATACAAAATTGCCGGAGGTGCCAATGTCGATGATTACCGCTGGACAGAAGTGTGTATGAAAAACATTCCTCACCACATGATGCAGGGCATTTCGCTGCACAACTACACTTTCACCGAAGGCTGGACCAGCAAGGGCGATGCCACAGGTTTTAACGAGGAACAGTATTTCAAAGTATTGCTCAACGGTAACCGCATGGACGAACTGATTACCCGTCACACAGGCATTATGGATCAGTACGATCCGCAAAAACGCATTTCGTTGGTAGTGGACGAATGGGGAGCATGGTACAATGTGGAAAAGGGAACCAATCCGGGCTTTCTGTATCAGCAAAATACACTTCGCGACGCCATCCTGGCCGGAAGTATTCTCAATATCTTCCACAAACATGCCGACCGTGTGAAAATTGCCAATATTGCACAAATGGTGAATGTGTTGCAGGCCATTATACTCACCGACAAGGAAAAAATGATTCTCACGCCCACTTATTATGTGTTCGACATGTACAAAGTGCATCACGATGCTACCTTGCTGCCTATGGAAGTAAATACCGGCGAATATGGTTTTGGTCGTCGCAAACTGCCTAACATCACTTCAACTGCTTCGGTAGACAAAAATGGCGCTGTCCATATCTCATTGGTGAATATCGATCCGAAAAACGATATTGAAGTTAGCTGTGACGTTCGTGGCGCCAAAGTAAGCAAAATGACCGATGGACAAATCATTACCGGCAAAGTGGTTGATAGCCACAATACTTTCGATAATCCATACGAAGTACAGCTCGAAAACTTCAAAAATGCCAAATTCAAAAACGGTACACTGACAGTGAAACTGCCTGCCAAGTCGCTGGTAACGATTGAGCTGAAGTAGTTGAGAGCAAAGAGTAAAGAACAAAGACAAAAGACACCGGACGCGAGGATTTGTAATCCGAAGCTATTATATTTACGGATTTAAAATCCGTTGATAATCATCGTGGGATTACAAATCCTACGAGACGGTGAGCTACGAGCCAGGACACAAGAGCAAAGAGCAAAGAACAAAGAACAAAGACAAAAGACTGTGGGTTGGGGGATTAAATGAGATTCACTTCCTAAGTGCAAAATTTTCAAATCTCAAATCTTCAAATTTCTTTAGACTTCGAACATGCAATCTGAAATTATGAACAAAAAATCTTTCTTATTTTTCCCGCAATTTATCCCGATTCTTTTATCGGGAGGGGTTAGGGGTATTCTTCTCTTTCTCCTTCTCCTTTCTTCTCTGCTTCGTGCCGAAGATAAGCTGACTTTTTTCCCATTGAGCGAAGTGCGCCTTTTGCCGGGCATTTTTGAACATGCACAGGAGCTCGACAGGCAGTATTTGCTGACGCTGAATGCCGATCGTTTATTGGCGCCTTATCTGCGCGAAGCTGGTCTGACGCCCAAAGCTCAGAGCTATACGAACTGGGAAAATACAGGTCTTGATGGTCATATTGGCGGACATTATCTCTCCGCTTTGGCCATGATGTGGGCTTCCACGGGCGATAAAGAAATAGAAAAGCGTTTTTTGTATGTGCTTGCGGAGCTGAAACGTTGTCAACAGCAACTTGCTACCGGCTATCTTGGTGGTGTGCCCGGTGGTGTGGCCATGTGGAACGATATTGCACAGGGAAAGATTCAGGCAGGCTCTTTCGATCTGAATAAAAAGTGGGTACCGCTTTACAATATCCATAAAACCTATGCCGGACTGCGCGATGCGTATTTGCATACCGGAAATACCGACGCCCGTGAAATGCTGATTGCCATGTCCGACTGGTTTGTGAAGTTGGTGCAAAACCTTACTGACGAACAGATTCAGGATATGCTGCGCAGCGAACATGGCGGACTGAACGAAGTGTTTGCCGATGTGGCTGCCATTACCGGAAACGAAAAATACCTTCGTTTGGCGCATCAGTTCTCACATCAGTTTATCTTACAGCCATTATTGAAAAACGAAGACAAGCTGACAGGGCTGCATGCCAATACGCAGATTCCAAAAGTGATCGGTTTCAAACGTATAGCCGAAGTGGAAGGTTTGCCTGACTGGACTGAGGCCGCCCGTTTCTTTTGGGAAAAGGTAGTCAGCGAACGTTCGGTGAGTTTTGGTGGCAACAGCGCTTTTGAGCATTTTCACCCATTCGGCGATTTTTCGCGTATGTTGCACGGTACCGAAGGCCCTGAAACCTGCAATACCTACAATATGCTGCGTCTGAGCAAAATGTTTTACGGTAGCACAGCGCAAAGCAGGTATCTGAATTTTTACGAGCGCGGACTTTACAATCATATTCTTTCGTCGCAACATCCCGAACATGGCGGATTAGTGTATTTCACGCAGATTCGTCCCGGACATTACCGTGTGTATTCGCAACCACATACCAGCATGTGGTGTTGTGTGGGCTCTGGTATCGAGAATCACGCCAAATATGGTGAACTTATTTACGCCCGAAAGGATAATGACCTTTTTGTCAACCTCTTTATTGCCTCTACGCTGAACTGGGAGGAAAAGAAGCTTCAGCTTGTGCAGCAAACATCTTTCCCCGATAATGAAAGCACCGTGCTGACCATTAAAACAAAAAAGCGGCATTCTTTTACCCTCAATATCCGTTATCCTGAATGGGTTGAAAAGGGTAAACTGCAAATCAAAATCAATGGTCGTTTACAAAAAAATACTGTTTCTGTCAATGGATACGTGGCGCTTCACCGTAAATGGCGCAATGGCGACAAGGTGGAAGTAAGTCTGCCTATGTCGATATCGGTAGAGCAATTGCCCGACGGAAAAAACTACTATTCTTTTCTGTACGGACCATTGGTGCTGGCAGCTAAAGTGAGCGACAAAAATCTCGATGGATTAAAGGCTGATGACAGTCGTGGCGGACATATTGCCAAAGGAAAAGTGTTACCGATAAACGAAATGCCTGTGCTGGTAAGCGAACAGGATGCTTTACCCGGTCTGCTCACGAAAGTAGAAGGCAAGTCGCTGACTTTTAAACTTAATGCACTTTATGGTGAGAAATACAGCAGCGGTATGGAACTTATTCCGTTTTTCCGTTTGCACGATGCCCGCTACATAATGTACTGGCCACAGGCTACTCCTTCCGAAGTGAAAGCGATCAGCGAACAGAGCCGCCTGTACGAAGCAGAAAAGATAAAACTCGAAGCAGCCACTATCGACAAAGTGATTTGCGGCGAGCAGCAGCCCGAGTCCGACCACTTTATTGCGTCGCATCGTTCGGGTATTGGTTATGTAACCGATCGCCATTACCGCGAAGCCAGCGGATGGTTTTCTTATAAATTCCGGAATGCCAACCGTATTGCCAATCGCATACGCATTGCACATACCGATACCGAATGGCCCCGAGATACCGAAGTGTTTGTCAACGATGAAAAGATCGGCGAAATACTGACGCGTGGCACCGATATCAACGAAGTACTGGTAAAAGAATTCGATGTGCCTGTGCATTTGCAAACTGTAAAAGAACTCACTGTTCGCATTGCTCCCAAAGGAAATTCAACCACAGCAAGGGTGTTTGAGATCAGAACTTTGCAAGCAGTAGATAATTGATAATTGATAATTGATAATTGATAGCTGACAGTTGATAAAGAACAAACCGGACGCGAGGATTTGTAATCCGAAGCTATTATATTTACGGATTTTAAATCCGTTGATAATCAACGTGGGATTACAAATCCCACGAGACGGTCAAAGACAAAAGACGGTGGGTCGCGAGATTAAGTGCAGATCACTTCCAGTGTGCAAAACTCTGAAACTCTGAAACTCTGAAACAAGAATAAAGAACCAAAATAAATGACGATGGGTCAGTGGATTAAATGAAAATCGTTCCCAAAACGCAAAATCTTCAAATCTTCAAATTTCAAATCTTCAAATAATTACATATTGCCGCCATGAATAAACACACACATTTCCTCTTGCTTGGATTGTTGCTGACATTAAGCATTTCAGCACAGCACTTTCCCGTTCCTTCGGCTAACCCATGGAAGGACGATTACCGCGATATTACCGGAATGGAACATTACCGCAGTTGGGGAACCTACAATGTGCACGACCCTGCCGTGATGCTTGTGGGCGATACTTATTACATGTACAGCACCGATGCCATTTACTTTCAGCGTCGCAACGACGGTGTGCCCCGTCCGGATATAAAACCCGGCAATATACATGTGCGCTCGTCGAAGGATCTGGTACACTGGAAGTTCGAAGGTTGGGCGTTCGATTCTATTCCGGCAGAGGCTAAGCAGTGGGTTTGGGATAATAATCAGAACAAAGGAGCGACCAATATATGGGCGCCGTTTCCTGTGAAATACGGGGATAAATATCGCCTTTATTATTGCGTGTCAGCCTTTGGTTTGCAGGTTTCCTATATCGGTTTGGCCGAATCCGGTTCGCCGCTCGGACCCTGGATTTTGAAGGGCGAGGTCGTAAAAACCCGTCGTGGCGATCCAATGAATGCCATCGATCCAAGCATAGTGACCGATCCTGTCACCGGCAAAATGTGGATGCATTACGGCTCATATTTCGGAGGTTTGTATGTGATGGAACTCAATCCCGAAACAGGCCGACCCTTTACGCCCGGCGATCAGGGCGTGTTGGTAGCCCGTCGTGCCGATTATAAAAAGGACAATCTCGAAGCGCCGGAGATTATTTATCATCCGGGTCTCAAAAAGTACTACCTTTTTACGTCCTACGATCCTTTAATGACTACTTACAATGTGCGTGTAGGGCGTTCGGATAAGCCCGAAGGACCTTTTCTCGACTTTTTCGGTAACGATTTGCGTGACACCACCAATAATTATCCCATTATCACACATCCTTATCAGTTCAAAAATCATCCCGGCTGGGCAGGTGTGGCACATTGTGGCGTGTTTGCCAACGAAAAGGGCGATTTCTTTATGGCTCATCAGGGACGACTCTCGCCCGACAATCAGCAAATGGTGCTACACGTCCGCGAACTGAAATGGACTGACAATGGCTGGCCTGTAGCTTCTCCGCAACGTTATGCGGGGAAAATAATTCAGGAAAGTGCTGTTTCCGGAGGTGGGAATTCCCAATCACAGACATACAATAGAAAGAAAGCGAATTGGAATTCGCTTCTCCCGAATCAACTTCACGGTCACTGGGAGATTATCCGCATTCAGGATGCCAAAACCGACCGTCAGCTGGAGTTCGGTCAGATACTCTGGGGCGAGGGACAGCTACGCGCTACTGAAATAAATCAGTCGAAGGAAGTAGAGTTGCTCAAAAACGGACGTATGAAAGGCTCCGATGGCAAATGGAAGTACAATGCCAAAACGGGTCTGACCCTTGTGCTCAAAAACGAAACCATTAGCAACCTGATTGTTTTCACGGGTCACGACTGGGAAAACGAAACAGAAACACTGCTCTTTACCGGCCTCGACCGCAATGGCTGCTCGGTATGGGGAAAAAGGGTGAAACCTTAATTCAGTTACCCCAAACCCCCGCCACGGCGGGCAAACTCTAAAGGGGCTTTTGCCTCAGCTTATATGTCGGACATCTTATAAATTGCACGCACTGACGCGAGACTCGGAACTCAAAACTGTGGAACCCTGAAACTTTGAAACAAGAACAAAGAACAAAGAACAAAGACTTGGGGACTTTGAGATTTTGAGACACGAAACTCAAAACTGTGAAACCCTGAAACAAGAACAAAGACTGTTGGTCGCGGGATTAATTGAGAATCACATCTGAAGTGCAAAATCTTCAAATTTTCAAATCTCAAATCACGAAATCCAGAGGCGAGGATTTATAATCCGAAGCTATTTTCTTTTAAACACGGAGACACGGAGACACGGGAGTAAATAAAAAAGAAGATAAAAGTAGTATCTGCTATTTATCAATACTTTTGTGTCTTCGTGCCTTTGTGTTTACATTCATAATCCGAAGTGCAAAATCTTCAAATCTCAAATCTTCAAATTTTCAAATTTTCAAATCACAAATCGCGAAACCCGAAACATTTTTTTGTTTTCAGGAGAAAATTATTCACTATATTTGCTGTGTATAAACCAACCCCAATTTATTGTTCCTTAAATTGGATAATCTAAAAGATATTTACTTATGAAATCACAAATTCAACTGTTTGATGAAAAGAAAGTTCGTACCGTTTGGGACGAAGAAAATGAAGAATGGTATTTTTCAATAGTGGATGTAGTAGGCGTTCTTACTGATAGCCCAAATCCTAATAATTATTGGAAAGTATTGAAAAATAGATTGAAAAAAGAGGGTAGTCAGTTGGTTACAAACTGTAACCAACTGAAAATGCAGTCAGCAGATGGGAAGTACTATAAAACAGATGTGGCCTCTACTGATCAGCTTTTCCGACTTATTCAATCCATCCCCTCACCCAAAGCAGAGCCTTTTAAACTGTGGATTGCACAGGTCGCCAAAGAACGGTTAGACCAAATGCAGGATCCTGAATTATCCATTGAACAGGCCATGATGGACTACAAACGTCTGGGTTACTCTGATAGCTGGATAAATCAACGCCTGAAAAGTATTGAAATCCGCAAAGACCTGACCGACGAATGGAAATCGAGAGGCCTGGAAGAGGGTGTTCAGTTTGCAACGCTTACCGACATTATTTACAAAACGTGGGCCGATAAAACAGCCAGGGAGTACAAACAGTATAAGGGTCTGAAGAAAGAGAACCTGCGCGACAATATGACAAATGCCGAAATGGTACTGAATATGCTGGCTGAACTTTCCACAAAGCAAATATCGGAAGCAGGTAATCCTGAAACTATGGAAGAACATGCACAGGTAGCTAAAAGGGGAGGCGAAATTGCACTTAATGCCCGTCTGGAACTGGAGGCAAAAACCGGCAAAAAGGTGGTTTCTCCTTTGAATGCAAAGAAGGGACTTTTAAGTCCCGGCAAAAAACGAATTGATTGATTTTTTTTAAATCATAAGTATATACATAACTTGTAGATTATGAGTGATCACAGTGATTATATTTTAAACGCCCATAACGATGATTGTAAATCATTCAGCGCAAAGGAAATTGAGCAGTTTGGAGAGGATTTAGTCAATCCGGATACTGATATTGAGCTAAAGAAAAAGGCGCTCGGAGTTCTGGCTCACCGCGGCGATTTACAAAGTTATAATATTCTGAAAGCTTATGCTACAAAGCCCGATAACGGACTCGAACTATGGTCTGAACTGGCTCTTGGTGAATGTACTTTGTTTTTGCACGCCGATATTTGTGGCGACGACTGTGAGGATGGCGATGAATTTGTTTTTACCGGTGTCGGAAAACATAATAATATGCTACGTATTTACTTTATGGTGTTGCCCGAAGAAGGAAAATTTCTCGAAGACTGGCAGCACGATTTTATACGTAAGGAAATGTCTTGGTTGGCTCAGGATATCGGTTGCGAAGAAATTGAATGGTTCGACTGTAAGCCTCATTACGTGGGATTAAGTATGCTTCAGCCACTTGATGTTTCTATAACACAGTTTATCAACCCAGCAATCGCAGCCTGCAATATCTTTGGCAATTTCCTGATCCCCGAGTACTATGCAGGAACAGGGATTCCTAATGCTGATGAAATCGAAAAGATTATTGACATAGTGTATCATGGCGGAAACGACGACGATATGAACGATATGGATATTTCAGCTTATTAGAAAAGACAAAAGACTTCTGTGTTAATCTGTGTAATCTGTGGATAATCTTCAAAATCCAGACGCGAGGATTTGTAATCCGAAGCTATAATACTTACGGATTTAAAATCCGTTGATAATTAACGTGGAATTACAAATCCCACGAGACGGTGACACAAAGACACGGAGAACAAAGACTGTTGGTCGCGGGATTAATTGAGAATCACATCCGAAGTGCAAAATCTTCAAATCTTCAAATCTCAAATCTCAAATCTTCAAATCTTCAAATCTTCAAATCTTCAAATCTTCAAATCTTCAAATCTTCAAATCTGTGCCTCATCTCTCCTGTACCTCTTTTCGTTATGATATAAAACGCATATAAAACGGATATAAAATGCATATAAAACGCATATAAAACGCTCCTATAATTGCATATTATATGCTATTAATTTCTTATTTATAAATAATTATACTACATTTGAAACCAAAATATGCTGTAATACAGCAAATAAAGAAATATCCATAACACACATACATTATGGCACGGGTAAAAAATCTCGATCAGATTACAGGGAACCTCAAGAACTTCTCGTTTTACACGCGGAAGGGTTCCGACGGTATTATTGTGCGCACCAAGGGTGGAGCCACGAAGGAGAAGATAAAACGCGACCCGGCTTTTGCGGGTTTGCGCAAAGCGAATAAGGAATTCGGGGGATGTTCCAAAATGGGCAAACAGATACGCATGGCCTTTTACGGACTGGAGCATGTGGCCGAATATAATCTTTCGTCGGCACTGAGTAAGCTGGCGAAGGACATACAGAAAACCGATGCTCTGCATCCTGTGGGCGAGCGCGATATACGGTTTTCGGCCTATCGGTTTTTGCTGAAAGGCTTCGACTTTGGACGTACTACGCGCTTTGCCTCAATGCTTAGGGTGCCGCTCGCTTATACGCTGGTGCGACAGCGGCAGGAAGCTGTGCTGCAAATACCGGCTTTTGCCTGTAGTTTTGGACTGAATATGCCCGACACACGCACGGCCTTTAGCTATTTCCGTATAACTGCTGCACTGGGCATAGTGACCGATATGACCCTCAATCCGCAAACCCTGGGCTACGAACCGGTGCACGATAAACTCGGGCAGGGTTACCGGACCTGCAGCACGGAGTGGTACAGCACGCAGGGTTCGGTGTCGGAGCAGGAGCTAAGACTGACGCTGATGCCTGAAAGTGTAGCAAGTGAGGGCGTCACTCAACAAACAACAAGTGGGAGCGCCACTAAAAACGTAGCAAGTGAACGGGTCACTTTGAGTGACCCGCTCACTGTCGCGGAGCATCCTTACCCCATTTTCAACGACTCCGACAGTCTGGTGCTTACGGTGGTGCTTGAGTTTGGTGCACCCGATGCCTTTGGCCATATTATGCCTGTGCGTGGTGTGGGTGGTGGCATGGTGCTGGGAGTGGAATGACAGGGGATAGTTGATAATTTACAATTTGCAATTGAGAATGAAGAATGAGGGTGATGTAGCAAGTGAGCGGGTCACTCAAAGTGACCCGCTCACTGAGACAGACGCGAACCAACGGTCATCGACTAAAGGGAGATAAACTCCGGAATCCGGAACCCCTTAAACTCTGAAACGAAACCCATGCAAGTGAGGGCGTCACTTTGAGTGGTACTCCCACTGCCGGTACATGCATTCTGTCGCAAATTTCGCATATATTTGCGACAGCAAAGCTTTGTAATGAAATAATATGCAGCAATATATAGAATGTAGGTAGCTCTGCTTAAATTACAATACGGAATAAAAAATAAAGGGAGCTGAATATAGATAAAACAGGAGTGGTACAGCACACAGGGCTCGGTGCCTGAGCATGAGCTAAGACTGGCACTGATGGCTGAAAGTGTAGCAAGTGAGGGCGTCACTCAACAAACAACAAGTGAACGGGTCACTCTGAGTGACCCGCTCACTGCTGTGCACACTCCCTCTGCCGCTGAAACCTGAAATCGCATTGACCGTATTTTGTATAGATACATAGTTAATGTGATTTGACAAAATGTAAATTATTTTTTGTAGCTTTGTGGATGTGAAAAATTAAACCAAATATAAACAAATCTATAACCGGATAATTTTATGTTGTTTGCCGAAAAAATCACAAATGAGAGAAAGGTAATCGGACAAATTTTCAATAATACGGTAGCTACCTACAAGTATTATTGGTTTGTGTCGATACTTGATATCGTGGTGAAAGAACAGCGCCGCCAGATATCCTTTTGGGAGATTATTGCCGGAATGGTGGCTGAAGCCTGGTATCCGATTCATTATTTCCGGTTGTCGTTCGGGAAAGCAGATTCTCTGTATCAGCAGGTTGTGGCATTGCAGCAGGAGCTCAATATTCCAATTGATGCCCGAAAAGCTGATATCAAAAAGCAATTGCTCGACAGTATGAATATGCCCCGTGTAAAAGCGTTGTTGCGGGTGTTTACGCTGAATGTTCCTTATCGCTTTCTTTCGCCATGGATAAACTATACTACCGACAATGAAGTGGTAAGTCTATCGCAAGCGTACACAAACAACTGCCTGTATGCTATCAAAGCCGACACCATAGAGATGAATCCCGAATGGGAACAATATCTCAACGATAACTATCCTGTATTAAGGGATTTTACATTCTGGAACCTCACTGTTTTTCTTCAGAAACGAAATCCGAATGTGCCCGATGTTTCCTCCAAACTGGTAAAACCTATCCAACGCGAATCGCTTATAAAACAGCGGAATTTCTGGGATGCATATATCGATCTGAACGGTTCAATGAAATGTATTTATACCGGAAAAGAGCTTTATAAGAAAAGCTACGATCTGGATCATTTTGTGCCCTGGAGCTTTGTCTCGCATAATTTATTGTGGAACTTACTGCCAGCCGATGCGAGCATTAATTCCTCCAAAAGCAATAATCTGCCTGTGTTGGGCGAATATCTGCGACCATTTGCCCGTGCGCACCAACAGGCCATACAGACCCTTTATCCCAAAAATCCGAACAACAAGTTACTGGAGGACTATCTCACATTGCATGATTCAATTCCGGAGCTGATACGCTTACAGGAAAACGATTTTCTGAATGTGTTTCAGAAAACCTTCTCGCCAATGGTACAGATAGCCGAAAATATGGGTTTTAAGTACTGGCAAAATACATTCCGGCTATGAAAAAGATTGTCAACAACCCACACCTGACGGCTATTGAGCGTACTTCCATGTCGTTCCCAACTCGCTGGCTCAAACAGAATCATCTGCTGAAAGGCGAAATTCTCGATTTCGGTTGCGGTTTTGGTTACGATACCGACGAGCTAAAAGCACAGGGTTACGATATAGCAGGTTACGACAACCATTACAGATCGGAATACCCCGAAAAATGTTTCGACACTATTATTTGTAATTATGTGCTGAATGTGCTTGAACCCAACGAACAGGCCGAAGTGCTTATGTCGGTTGCCGAACTGCTGAAACCCACAGGAAATGCCTACTTTGCTGTGCGACGTGATTTGAAAAGCGAAGGTTTCCGCACACACTATGTGCATAAATTACCTACATATCAGAGCAATGTGCTCTTACCCTATAAAAGTGTATTTGCAAACGACAATTGTGAGATTTACGAATACTGCCATTACAATCAGACCATAAAGAAAAAGAGTGATTGTGTGTTTTGCAATCTCGAAAGCGGAAAAGAGCTTATCACCGAAACAGCCACAGCCGTAGCATTTCTCGACAGCTATCCTGTAAACCCCGGACACACCCTTATAATACCCAAACGCCATGTAGCTGATTATTTTGAACTAAGCATACACGAGCAACGGGCATTGTGGCTGGTAGTAAACCGCTGCAAAAAGCTGATTCAAAAACGCTTTAAACCCGATGGTTTTAATGTGGGTATCAATGTAGGCGAAGCAGCCGGACAAAGTGTTTTTCATATGCATATCCACCTGATACCCCGCTACAAAGGCGATGTGGAAAATCCCAGAGGTGGAGTGAGAGGAGTGATAAAGGAGAGGCAGGGGTATTGAAGGGAAACAAATTATTTCAAAAACTAAATATTTAATTTTATTTTTTTATATGGCAAAGTTTATTACTGGAAGTGAGTTAGAAAAAGCAGTATATGACATTATATGGGATGCAGAAGAGATTCTTATGATTGTTTCTCCTTTTGTTAAGTTGGATGATTATTTTAAAAGATTGTTTGATAAACATGTACGTAATCACAAATTACATATTGTTTTGATTTTTGGCAAGAATGAAGGAGAGGTCAGTAGGAGTATGAGCAGAGCAGATATAGATTACTTAAAGAATTTTTTGAATATTAGTGTTATATATGTTCCAAATTTACATGCTAAATATTATGGGAATGAAAAGAAGGGAGTGGTTAGTTCAATTAATTTATACGATTATTCTTTTAAAAATAATATTGAGTTTGGTGTGTATTCTGAGGTGTCTGTTTTAGGTAATTTAACAAAGACGATATCTGGTTCGCCAGATCAGGATGCATGGAATACTTGTTGGGAACTTGCCGAAAATAATGAATTAGTTCTTGCTATTCGACCAGTGTATGAGAAAAAATTATTGAGTATAATTACTGGTAAGAATTATGTGAAATCAGATATTGTTTACGATGTTACTGAAAAATTCTACGGTAGTCAGTTTAATAAAAGAAAATATACTGAAGTAAAGAGAATAGCTGATTTCCCCACGGAAATTGAAATGGGTAACTACACTGGAGTACGTCCAAGTAGAGAAGATGTGGAAAAAGAAAGTTTACAGGTTGAAAAGAATAGAAATACAAGAGAGAATAAAAACACAGGGTATTGTATTCGAACAGGCAATCCAATTCCATTTAATTCTAACAGACCAATGTCAGAAGGAGCTTATCGTGTATGGGCTCAGTTTGGAGATTGGGATTATCCGGAAGCCTATTGTCATGCTACTGGCCGCAGATCGTATGGTAAAACATCAATGAGAAATCCAATTCTTTAAATTAATATAAACCAAAATACATTTAATACTCATGAACACCATCGCTTTTATAGATACTGAAATTGATCCCAAAACCCGAAAGGTATTGGATATTGGCAGCATCAAAAGCGATGGAAATGCATATCATAAGGCTTCTTTATCTGAATTTGTTCAGTTTTTGAATGGAACTGAATATATCTGTGGTCATAATATTCTGAACCACGATTTAAAATACATTGGTCAACAGCTGCGTCAGCCAGAACTGCAATTGAAAGGCGCTATAGATACTTTGCACTTATCTCCATTACTCTTTCCAACAAAGCCTTATCATGCTCTTTTAAAGGACGATAAGCTTCAGACGGAGGAGATGAATAATCCTCTTAACGATGCCATAAAAGCACGAGATTTGTTTTATGATGAGGTTTCAGCGTTTATGCGTTTAGATGAAAGGTTGAAACAAATTCTTTATCTTTTGCTTTGGGATAAAAGAGAGTTTCGTTCGTTTTTTCGTTTTATAGCTTATAAATGCGACAATCAGCGGGAAGAAATATTGATTCGCAAGTATTTTGAAAATGAAATCTGCGAAAATGCTAATTTGGCAACAATGATAGAGCAACGACCTGTTGAACTGGCTTATTGCTTATCGCTGATACACTCGTTTGTCCATTTTAAAAAGCTGCATTCAATAACTCCACCCTGGGTGCTAAAAAACTATCCGGAAGTAGAGAGATTAATGATGCAACTCCGAAACAGACCTTGTATAAATGGATGTGCATATTGTAATACTTCGCTTGATATACACAGAGGTCTGAAGCGTTTTTTTTGTTTTGATAGTTATCGTATTTATGACGGAGAACCTTTGCAGGAAAAGGCTGTAAAGGCTGCTGTTGATAATAAATCATTACTCGCAATATTCCCAACCGGAGGTGGAAAGTCGATTACTTTTCAGGTGCCTGCTTTAATGAGTGGCGACAGTACAAATGGGCTAACTATTGTTATTTCGCCTCTGCAATCGTTGATGAAGGATCAGGTGGATAATCTGGAAAAAAATGGTATTACCGAAGCGGTAACTATCAATGGATTGCTTGACCCAATTGAAAGAGCAAAATCATTTGAGCGTGTGGAGGATGGTTCTGCCTCAATCCTATATTTATCACCCGAATCTTTGCGTTCCAAGTCGATTGAACGGTTGATTTTGGGTAGAAAAATTGTACGTTTTGTAATAGACGAAGCACACTGTTTCTCGGCTTGGGGACAGGATTTTAGAGTAGATTATTTGTATATCGGTGACTTTATCCGAAATATTCAGGAAAAGAAAAATTTGGAAGATGGGATTCCTGTGTCCTGTTTTACCGCTACGGCCAAGCAGAAGGTAATCGAAGATATTTTGCAGTACTTCAGAGAGAAACTGTCTTTAGAGCTTGAAGTGTTTAGTTCTAAGGCTTCGAGAACCAATCTCACGTATAAGGTTTTTGAGAAAAACGACGAAGAAGAAAAATATCAGACTGTCAGGGATTTGATTGAAGAAAAAAACTGCCCTACAATTATTTATGTATCCCGAACCCGTAAGGCTTACTCATTAGCAGAACGGCTGGCTAAAGATGGATTCAGTGCACGGCCTTATCATGGCAAAATGGATGCACAGGAAAAAACAGCCAACCAAAATGCATTTATCGAAGGTGAAGTACAGATAATGGTCGCTACTTCAGCATTTGGTATGGGGGTAGATAAAAAAGACGTGGGGATGGTGATTCACTTCGAAATCTCCGATTCGCTCGAAAACTATATTCAGGAAGCTGGACGTGCTGGTAGAGATGAAAAGATAGTAGCAGATTGCTTTGTGTTGTTCAATGAAGAAGATCTTAGTAAGCACTTTATACTATTAAATCAGACAAAACTTTCTATTCGTGAGATTCAGCAAATATGGAAAGCCATTAAAGACATTACCAGATTCAGGTCGTCGGTATCCAATTCAGCACTTGAGATAGCCCGAAAAGCAGGTTGGGATGAAAATGTAGCTGAAATTGAAACCCGTGTGACGACGGCCATAGCAGCTTTGGAAGATGCCGGTTACCTGAAACGCGGACAAAATATGCCACGTGTTTTTGCTAATAGCATATTGTGCAAGAATGCGCAGGAAGCCATAGAAAAAATTAATCGTTCGGATAAGTTTCTTGAACCTCAAAAAGAAAAAGGTGTAAGGATCATAAAAAAACTGTTATCAAGTAAGAGCCGTAAACAAAATACGGATGAAGAAGCCGAATCAAGAGTCGATTATATTAGTGATGATTTGGGGATTGTAAAAGAAGAGGTAATCAATATTATTACACTTTTGCGTGAAGAGAAAATCTTAGGTGATGCAAAAGATTTAACAGCATATATCAAGCGAGGTGAGCAACTAAACCGTTCGTTAAATATAGTTGAGTCATATTGTCGGATTGAGAAATTTCTGCTTCCGAAGTTAGGGGAAGAAGAAAAAACATTCAATATCAAGGCACTTAACGAAGAAGCAGAATTGGATGGTTGTACGGATATCAATATCAATAAAATAAGAACGATACTGAATTTCTGGGCTATTAAAAACTGGATAAAGCGGAGAAATCTTGAATACACAAAAAACCATATCGTTGTTGTGGGTCTGCATGCTCAGGAAACACTTCGTAATAAGCTTGAGAAACGGCACGAAATGGTTCGGTTTATCATTGAGTATTTGTATGATAAATGCAATAAGCTAAGTACAAATGATGATTTGAACAAAGAAGAATTGATGGTTGAATTCTCTGTGCTTGAGCTAAAAATGGCCTATGAATCGGGGCTTAGCTTGTTTAAGTTGAATGTCGATCTGGATGATGTGGAAGATGCGTTGTTTTATCTTTCGCGAATTGAAGCAATAAAAATTGAAGGTGGTTTTTTGGTTGTATATAACAGGTTGACAATTGACAGATTAGAGCAGGATAACCGAAAAAAATACACCAAAGATGACTACGAAAAGTTGAATCAGTTCTATGAACAAAAAGTACAGCAAATACATATAGTTGGCGAGTATGCTAAAAAAATGATTGACGACTACAGAAGCGCTTTGCAATTTGTGGATGACTACTTTCAACTAAACTATAGTTCGTTTTTAAATAGATATTTTCCTGGAAGTAAAGCTGATACATTGAAAATGAAGATGACGCCAACCAAGTTCAGACAACTGTTTGGCGAATTGTCACCAACTCAACTGAGTATTATCAACGACAATGAATCAAAATACATAGCTGTTGCTGCAGGTCCGGGAAGTGGGAAAACCAGAGTTCTGGTACATAAACTGGCTTCTCTGTTGCTAATGGAAGATGTAAAACATGAACAGTTATTGATGTTGACCTTTTCGAGAGCGGCAGTAACGGAGTTTAAAAAGCGTCTTTATAAATTGATAGGAAATGCGGCTTATTTTGTTGATATAAAAACATTTCATTCTTTTTGTTTCGATTTAATGGGAAAGGTTGGCAGTCTTGAAAAATCGGATGATATTTTGAAAAGAACCATTCAGAAAATCAGAGATAATGAGGTTGAAATCAGTCATATTACCAAAACAGTATTGGTGATTGATGAAGCGCAGGATATGAATGAAGATGAATACAACTTGATATGTACTCTGATGGAACTGAACGAGGAGATGCGTGTAATTGCAGTTGGCGACGACGATCAGAATATATATGAATTCAGAGGATCAAGCTCTAAATATCTGGAGAGCTTTATATCTAATAATAAGGCGACGAGACACGAACTTTTGGAAAATTACAGGAGTAAAAACAATTTGGTAGAATATACCAACGAGTTCTCCAAACAAATTAAACACAGACTGAAAAGTACCGATATTTTTGCCCGACAAAGGGATAACGGATCTTTAAAAGTAGTTCGTTACTATACCAACAACCTGATTATACCATTAGTGAATGATATACTGTTCACAGGTTTATCGGGTACCACTTGTGTACTTACCAAAACAAACGAAGAAGCATTACAGGTTGCAGGTCTGTTGCTCAAAAATAATGTTCAGGCCAAGTTGATTCAATCGAATGATGGTTTCAGTTTGTACCATGTGCTTGAAATAAGATGCTTTATTCAATTGTTGAATCTGACAGACGATATGTTTGTTATTTCTGATGATGCATGGGACACTGCTAAAAAGGAAATAACTAATCTTTTCAGAAAGAGCAGTCGGTTAGATATGTGTTTGAACTTAATCAGAGACTTTGAGGACTGTAATCCTAAAAAGAAATACAAATCAGATTTTGAAACCTTTGTCAGGGAGTCAAAACTAGAGGATTTCTACAACGAGAATGGGGATACAGTATTTGTTTCAACTATTCATAAGGCAAAAGGGAAAGAGTTTGATAATGTTTTTATGATGCTGGATAACTTCAATGCCGAAAGCGATGAAGCCAAACGGGTTTTGTATGTAGGAATGACACGTGCCAAAAAGAATTTGACTATCCACTTGAATTCCCATATTCTGGATACAACTTCGCGGGTTTTGGTTGATAGAATCGAAAATAAATCAGTTTATCTAACGCCAAATGGTATTTCAATGCACTTATCCCACAGAGATGTAAATCTGGGTTATTTTGAATATGTACAAAACAGAATCAGAAATATTATCAGCGGAGATGCTTTGATAATCAAACAAGAGGGCTGTGCTAACTCCAATGGCGATCTGGTGCTGAAGTTTTCGCAAAAAACAGTAGAGGCTCTGAAATACCATGCTGATAAAGGTTATCAATTAAAAGAAGCTAAAGTTAACTTTGTCGTGTATTGGCGTAAAGAAGGTTCGGATAATGAGATTAAAATAGTCTTGCCTGAATTGTATCTGGAGAAAGATTGAATGGTTGGGCTTTGAGGCAGCTACTTATAAAGTATTGAATAACCACAAATGTGGATTTGAGTGTTTTGAGTGAGCCGAGGATAGCGTTTGAATAAAAGAAATAATGTATAATAAATTACTCGTATCAATTAAAACACGAGTAAGAAATCGTAAAAAGCACCCATGATATTTAAAAAGTGGGTAAAAATTGTAGAATATACCCATGATAAACATTTATATTACAACCTGTACCGGTTATAAATCGTATTAACAACCTCGTAAGGTTATTATTCGCAAATAATAAAAACATATTAATCAATATATCAAGAAACAAAATTATGGATTCATTTGATTCAACAAAAAAAGGTTTATTTGAAATACTCAAAGATGTAGAAAAGGGAAAAATTCAATTGCCTGATTTTCAACGTGGCTGGGTTTGGGACGATTTCAGAATTAAAGGATTGTTGGCAAGTGTGGCCAAAAGTTTCCCTATTGGCGCTGTTATGTTGCTTGAAACAGGTAACGAGTCGGTTCGGTTTAAATCGAAACCAATTGAAAGTGTGCAGTTACCTCAAGATGTAAAGCCAGAGATGTTGATTTTAGATGGTCAGCAGCGACTTACATCACTATATCAAACAATATTTTCGAACAAAGCAGTAGTAACCAGAAATAGCAGAGGGGGAATAATTAAACGTTGGTATTACATTGATATGGTAAAAGCGATGGATCCAGACACAGATCTTGAAGAAGCTATTTTCTCGATTAATGAAAATAAAATTATGACCGAAAATATCGGTAGAAATGTGGTACTTGATTTATCGAAGCAGGAGTATGAATTTGCAAACATGATGTATCCGGTGAATATGGTGGATGAAATGGCTGATTGGTACCCGAAATTTTTTGAATACTGGAAATACGACAGTGAAAAAATAAAGTTCTGGAATGAATTTATGAAAACTGTGATTTACGATTTCAATCATTATGATATTCCTGTTATTATTATGAAAAAAGAAAATCCAAAAGAAGCAGTTTGTCAGGTTTTTGAAAAAGTTAACACTGGTGGTGTTTCTCTAACAGTGTTTGAGTTACTTACAGCCACCTTTGCATCAGATGAATTCGATTTGAAAGAAGACTGGACTAATATTCAAAATCAGTTTAAGAGTACTAATATACTTTATTACACAAGCAATACAGATTTACTTCAGGCAGTAACTCTTTACGCAACGTATCAAAATAAATTGTCTTTTCCTGGTCCAATAGAGAATTCACCTGCTGTAAGCGCCAAACGAAAGGAAATGTTGAACCTGAAATTATCCGATTATCTGAAATTCAAAAATATTATTGTTGAAGGCTTTAAAAAAGCTTCACTAATACTTAAAGAAAATCATATTTATTCCTGGCGCGACTTACCTTATGCAACTCAGTTAATACCTATGGCAGCAATTTTAGCTCATTTAGGAAGCGAAATTGATAACATGACTAAAAAGGCAAAATTAATGAAATGGTATTGGAATGGTGTCTTTGGTGAATTGTATGGTGCGGCCAATGAAACAAGATATGCGCTCGACCTGACTCAGGTGGTTGAATGGATTCAAAACGACGGGCCTGAACCAAAAACTGTTTTTGAATCAAACTTTTCGCATAATCGCTTATTTACTTTAAGAACACGTAATAGTGCTGCATACAAAGGAGTATATGCACTTATGCTCGAAGATAATCCCAAAGACTGGATATCCGGTACTGAAATTAATTTCAGTAGTTATTTCGACGATGCCATTGACATTCATCATATATTTCCGGTAGCATGGTGCGAAAAGAAAGAAAATGGGATATCTCCTGACTATTATAATAGTATTGTTAATAAAACACCACTCTCTGGTCCTACTAATAAGTTTGTCAGTGGGGATGCACCGGGTAAGTATCTCGAAAGAATTATCAACAAAAGAAATATTACAAAAGAGCAATTGTTTGAAATACTGAAAGGGCACATTGTAAATCCCGAAATACTTTTTAAAGACGATTTTATGGGTTTCTTTGAAGACAGAAAAGAACAAATCTTGCAACGAATTGAATTGGCAATGGGTAAAAAGATTGCCCGTGATAGCAATGTGTTAGATGATACTGCTTTTGAAGATGAACCTGTAGACGATTCTGAGAATAATGAATAGTTTTTTTGATAAGTGCATAATATATAACCAGAATTCACTGTTATGAGCTCAAACCCCTACATGATAAATATGCAAAAAATGCTGTATGTGGCTGGAATTTTGCATACCCGAGGGTACGAAAACCTACACGTAATACCTTCCTTATCGCCATCGGGCTTAAGCTGGCGCTGTGTTTTTATGACCATGGATTCGGAACCTGTTATTGTTAGTAACTGGATATATCAAAAGTGCGATATAAATGTAGCATTGGAAATCGATGTGTTGGAATTGACAAATAATTTTGAAAGAGAGCATTATATATTTCTGAAGTCATGTGTAGGAGAAAATAAAGAGTACGCCGAATGGTATCATCGCATGTTGAACAGTTTGGAAGAAGAGGAGCTTCCTTATGCAGTATCCGACTACTTCTCTCCATGTGAATACTGGCAAACTTCTACTGGCAGAAGAATTCTAACACTACCAGACGAAAAACGATTTCTGGATATATTCCTTAATGTGAAAAATTCGGAGGGAAGAAACGAAGTCAAAACAGATGATAGAGAAAATTCAGTACCTGAAGCAATGCCGGTCAACACATTCGATTATACCTCAGCCATCAACGCATTAAACCATGCTAATGTTTGGGTGGAAAAGCTTCTAGTTATAAGCATTAAACCGGAGCAATATATTGCCATGTTAAAGGGTTATCAACTGCACAACGATATGCGATATGGCTTGCTTTACGATCAAAAAAACGATTACTTCTATGCTTATCGTTCAGGGTCTGTTGTTGGAAAATACAAAGTAGAATTGGACGAAGACAGATATTATATTTCAGAATGTTATGCAAACCCTGATAAAATTGACTTTATGGTTATCTACGACTGCGTAATGGAAGCTTGCCGTCAAAATGGAGTTGGTTACGATCGGGAATATTTTGCAGGATATATTCAGGAGTCTTATCGGGAGAACGGTATTGATGATTAAAAACAATCTTTGGATTTAGGTTTTTGATTCGTTCTCCACGCCTGCACTGTTATGTGTTACCCATATAGAAAGGTTATAGCTCATTATAAAATACATAAAGCTCATTTTTATTGAGTTTTGAGCCGTATTTTATATGTTTTTGAACTCAAACATGTGCGTCAGTGAGGGTGTCACTTTGAGTGACGCCCTCACTAAAACCGATAGCGCTACGGCACGATTTCTGCGAGCTGGAGTGCCTGCCCGAAAATGACCGGTGCGTTACAGCATCCACCCCGAAGCCATACGACACAAAAGTAGATGTGAGTGTTTTGAGTGGACCGAAAATAGCGTTTGAATAGGAAAGATAAAATTTTATAATCAGGCGGTTATGAGAAAAGAGTAAGGATAAAGCAAGATTTCGCGGAACGGGATTGTGTCCCCAAAAAAGTCAAGACGAATTCGATTGTATAATTGGAAAACTGAGAAGATATGCAAACAAAAAATATATTGTTGTTCAGTAGCACTGATAAAAAAGCCAAAGTAAGTGTTTTTTTTCAGGATGGTACTTTTTGGCTTACCCAAAAGGCCATGGCTGAATTGTTTGGTGTAAATGTACCTGCGATAAGTAAGCATTTGAAGAATATTTTTGAAACTGGAGAGCTCGAAGCTATTTCAGTTGTTTCCAAAATGGAAACAACTGCTTCGGATGGCAAAAATTACGAAACTACTTTTTACCGACTTGAAGCCATTCTTGCAGTTGGTTATCGTGTAAATTCGGCTCAGGCAACGGATTTCAGGAAATGGGCCACTCAAACACTGAACGAATTTATTATCAAAGGTTTTGTGATGGACGATGAACGACTTAAACAAGGCAAAAGTTTTGGACAGGATTATTTTGACGAATTACTGGAGCTAATTCGCGAAATCCGCTCGAGCGAACGACGTTTTTATCAGAAAATAACCGATATATATGCGCTCAGTACCGATTATGATAAAAACAGCCCGCAAACAAAGGATTTTTTTGCTGCCGTTCAGAACAAATTGCATTGGGCAATAACCGGACAAACTGCCGCTGAAATAATCTATACCGAAGCCGATGCCACTAAATTGTATATGGGGTTAAAAACCTGGAAAGCAGCACCTGATGGGAAAATTCTGAAAACCGATGTGGCTGTGGCTAAAAATTATTTATCGCACCAGCACGTTACAGAGCTAAACCGTATTGTTTCTGCTTATCTGGATTTGGCAGAAAACAACGCTCAACGCGGCATAGCCTTTAACATGCAGCAATGGGTAAAATTTATCGATGGATTTCTGGAACTTTCCAATTACCCAATTCTCAAAGATAAAGGTAGGGTTAGTATGTTGGAAGCAAAACTTAAAGCCGAAGAAGAATATGATAAATTCAGGGTTCTTCAGGATAAAACCTACGAAAGCGATTTCGACAGGGAAATAAAAAAAGCCATTGAAAGAGGAGGATGAACTGTCTGATAAAGATAAGCTCAACTCTGCTATCTGATCTATCTAATCAATCGCACGCCCAAAAGTTCCCCTTTAGGGGGTAGGGGCTCTTTCAGTGAGGGTGGGGCTTTGAGTGGCCCGCTCACTGCCGCGCACACTCCCTCTGCCGCTGAAACCTGCAATCGCATTTCCCGTTTTCTGTATAGACACATAGTTAATGTGATTTGACAAAATGTAAATTATTTTTTGTAGCTTTGTGGATGTGAAAAAATAAATTGATAGTCAGATCAAACATATAAACTTATATCGAACTCGTCTTGACTTTTTATAATGTCACTCCTACGGAGCTATTTTACACAAAGGACTAATAATAGCTACCATAATTATGCTCCTGACGGAGCAATTTCTCAGCTTCGGAGAAGCGATATTATGGTAGATCTATTGGTTGTAGAGTGTTTTCAGAGCTCCGTTAGGAGCGAAATTATATTGTGTACAAAAAGTCAATACGACTTCATCATGTAAAGACAGTTGAAAAAATTCCGACTAAAAACATTCATGTTTACTATCTTACTTTAGACGGTCATGAACCTTCAGAAGCAAGTCTTGGTCGGAAAGACACTGAACTATCAAAAAAATATCATTGCATATCTTATAAAGTTAATAGTCGTAGCAAGAGGAGTTGGAGGAACAGGGGATGTTAAGCTTACTCCAAGAAACTGTTGGTTGACAAATCTCTCTATTGCAATAGTCCCGGATGATATTGAAATACTCAAATATTTTCTATATTATACCTTATCTGCAGTTGACTTAAGACATTTAGATAGTGGTTCAGCTCAGTCTCAAATAACAATTGCAGATTTAGGAAATGTAGAATTATTAATTTCTCACAGCCTGCTACAAAAGAGATTTGAAGAATTTGTAACCCCAATTGATAAGCAAATTGAAACACTTCAGCAGCAAAACACCCAGCTTCGACAAATCCGTGACCGTTTGTTGCCACTGTTGATAAGTGGAAAACTGGAGCTGAAATAAGGGGTAGTGGCTGGTAGTGAGGGTTTCACTCTAAGTGAAGCTCTCACTAAAGACTAAAAAAACAAACTGTCCGATAAAACCGGACAATTGAAAATACAATCTGCAGATGGTAAGTATTATAAAACCGATGTGTAAGACGCGTCACTAAAACAAGAAAAATCAAATCAGCTATAAACAATGGATTTACAACTTATTCAAAACAAAATTTATACGATAAGAGGCTGTAAAGTGATGATTGACTTTGATTTGGCCGAAATGTATGGCATTGAAACAAGAGTGCTCAAGCAGGCCGTAAGGCGTAATATCGACCGTTTCGAAGGCGATGACTTTATGTTTGAACTTACTCCCGATGAAGTGCAGGAGTTTTCAAGATCACAATTTGTGACCTTGAACAGAGGCAGAGGATCGAATTTGAAGTATGCACCCTTTGCTTTTACCGAATTAGGGGTGGCAATGCTTAGTAGTGTGTTGAATTCTAAAACAGCCATAGAGATAAACAGAGGAATAATGAGGGCTTTTGTAACTGTACGTCAAATCATGCTCAATCCTCCAATGAACAGTGTGGCAGAGCTACAAACTGAGATTAGAGAATTGAAAAAGTACATGGATGAAGTGTTGACCGACCAGAACGATATAAACGATGACACACGCACTCAACTTGAACTTATCAACCAAACATTGGCAGAAATGCAGGCGAACAATAATGCAATAAATAAACCTCGTCGACAGATAGGGTTTATATCACATAATGAGGAAACGACAAAATAAATCGAATTCAATTGGGTGTTAAACACTAAATCAATTTTCGGGAAATGGCAAATTACATATCGGAAGATCAAATAGAAAAGGCAATTATTGAGGTATTTACACACAACCTCGGTTACCGCCATATCAATTGTCTGGAGAGTGACACTACGGGTCGTCAGGCTGAAACGGATGTGGTGATAAAACCCTTACTCCGCCGTAAACTTGTTGACTTAAGGTCTCGTATATGACCGACTGGATAAAAAAATTGAATGATATTCTGACCATTAACGACAATGAGATATTAGAACATGCTGGTAGAATCCCGCACGAAATGGCTCTACAATTAGCCGAAACGGAATTTGACAAATACAACGCAGAACGAATAAAGGCAGATGATTTAAAAGCATTGGAAGAATTAGATAAAGAAATCAATTAATTGAAATCAAATAACCAACAATGAAAATTCCATTAAATGAATTTGAAATTCACGTTGATGAAGATATTCTGAAACGGGGTTTACAGTATTTTAAAAAGGGTTATGTAACCGCGGTTGACGAGTTGAGCGCCGGCGAATACGAAGCTACAGTTGAAGGAAGTGAAAGCTATACCGTACACATGGAGGTGAAAAACGGCGTGATGAATGGTTGTTATTGTACTTGTCCGTACGATTGGGGTCCGATTTGCAAACACGAAGTGGCGGTGATGTTTTACCTGCAACAGGAAGAATTAGGCATAGCATCGAACCCACAAAAAACAGCAAAAAGAACAAGGGCAAAAGCATCGTCCGTGATAATTTCAACGGGTAGTGAAAAGAAACCAAAAAAGAAAACCATTCAGGAGAAGGTCAATGAAATTCTGAATATGCTGCCGGTAGATGAATTAAGGGGATATATCGGTGCATGTTGCGACAATGACAAATCGTTCAGGGATATGTTTTTAGCGAAGTATGTCTACCTGATTCAACCTGTTTCGAAAGAAATGTATGCCAAACAAATACAGGCAATAGTCCGTTCAGCAGCTGGAAAATATGGTTTTCTGGACTATTCGGCAGCCAGAAAAGTTGGTAAGCTTGTGTATGAGTTGTCGCAACTGGCAGAACACAAAGTTGAAAATAGTAACTATCGTGAAGCAATGTATATGGGTTGTGCTATGCTGGAGGAAATGACCAAAGCCATTGAGCACGGCGATGACAGTAACGGTGATTTGGGAGGCTGTATTGATGCGGCTCAGGATATTTTATTCCGTGTGGCAGAAGAATGTAAGGATAAAACCATTCGAAGAGAACTTTTTGAATACGGGTTGTCGAATTTCCAAAAAAAGACATTTAAAGGCTGGGACTGGCATTTCCACCTGATTAATTTATCCATCGAACTGATTGAAAACGAAAACGACAAAAAACTGGTTGCTGCTTGTATTGACAGTGTGAAACCTACCGACAAGAAATGGGATTTTGACTACGAACGTGCTCAACAAATGAAACTGGAATTGATCCGGAAAACAGAAAGTGAAACAGAGGTTAACAAATACATAGAAGAGAACCTTACCAATTCCGATTTTAGAAGAGAGTTGATTCTCACGGCAATAAGAGAAAAGGCTTATTCCAAAGCGATAGCATTAGCCGAAGCGGGTATAGTAGCCGATCAGAAAGACAAGCCAGGGCTGGTAGATGAGTGGAAATGGCATTTGCTGAATATTTATCAGCAACAGGGCAATAAACCCAAAATTATTGAATATGCCCGATACTTGTTTCTGAATTCTGGTCGGTTCAGACCTCAGGAAATGTTTGATATTCTGAAGAAGCAGGTAGAAAATGGCGAGTGGCAAATGTTTTTCGATCGGTTGGTAGCGGACAGGAAAAGTGCAGAAAAATGGGTGAGGTTTCATACCATTGCTGATATGTATATCTGGGAAGAACAATGGGAAAACCTCCTGAGTTGGCTCATTGACAATAAGTCGATTGACAATATTTCGTATGTAGAAAACTTTATTGCTAAAAATTATGCCGAACAGTTAGTTGGCTTATATCACAATGCAATTGAAGATTATTTGGCAAAAAACATAAGTAGAGATCATTATAAAACAGCCTGCAAATATATCCGACGTATGATAAAAATGGGTGGACGTGATGAAGCCGATTACCTGATTGCCGACCTTCGTAAACTCTATCCGCAGAGGCGGGCGTTGATGGAGGAATTGGATAAAGTGTGAAAAGCTATTTGCATTCAAGCAAGCCTTAAGCTGTAATATTGACCGTTTCGATGGCGATAACTTTATATTTGAACTTACGCCCGATGATTAGTTTCGATTTATCGAAATATGCAGTTGAAAAATCAGTATAATACTTCTCAGTGTCATTCGTTTTATCCGCTAAATCCGCGTTACTATTTCCCAACGTTCTGATGATTGACATAAGTGCCCTTATTTTGTAAATAACTTTTTTGCATATTAGTATTGCTTTTATAAAAAAATCACTACATTTGTTCTGTTAACATTGTTTGTGTGTTGAGTTAAAGTGATTTGGCTATGGAAGCAACTATGAATTTGATGGGTTCTGAACTGGATTTTCCGCTTTTCGGACAGATATTGTACGGAGGGCTGAACCCCGCTTTGCCCGGCAATGCCGATGGGCCCGAATATCAGCAGCGCATGCAGGAAATGATATGGGTGCCTGCTGCCGAGAGGGGAGTGTATAAGTGTGCTTTCCACCCGCCCTTCAACTTTAAAACCCGCTATTATCACAGATTGCTCACTCATGAGGCGAATGCCTATATGGCCGATTTGCTCGAAATGGCTGCGGCGGAAACTGACAACAGGGTGCGGGCTTATCTGCGTAGTCAGTTGCTCGATAAACATCTGACCAACTGCCTGCAACGCCTGGGCGAATACTGCCGCGACAAAAACTACCTGCTACATATGCTTACTACGCCTGAGCCGGGTGCCGACAATGATTTTCTATCGGATATCTGGGTTTTTCATTACCTGAAGGTATTGCTGGCAAAGGCTTATCTGGAAGTGCAGTATGTGTGGAAGGGTATGGTACTGAGTGCTTTCAGTGAACAGCAATTGTATGTGTCGCTGTTTGGCGAGTCGCTACCTGTGCAGTGCTGGCTGAAAAAGGCCGAAACCGATGCGCCCCGAAAATATAAAAGTCCTCCTGTACCGCAGACAAAAGCTGCTGAGCCTCTGCCTTTTGATATCCGTCTGTACTACAGTAAACAGGAGTTATGTGAACTTTGGAAAATGTCCGATTCTACTTTTGAACGAAGGGCTAAAGAGCCGGATTTTCCGAAACCGACAAAATATAAAAACCGAAATTATTACCTGAAAACAGAGGCTGATGCCTGGATACAGAGAAACAGTAAAATATGAAATCTGATTGTTATAATATGGAAAAGAAATGTTTGACTTTGAACGCGCTTAATTTCCGGCCTGTGCAGCCGGAGCTGAGTTGTTACTTTGCGACCCGCCCTGTGGGTGAGGCCCTGAAACTTGCCGACTATGAAACGGAAAGGCTCCTGCCTTTGCTGCACCTGCCTGCACACACCAAAGCGCTGTACACCACATTCGATGTAAAGGCTGATAGTGATATGCCTGTGCTTACAATGAGTACTGAATACACTGATGATGTGACTCCCTGCTGGACGAGGGGATTTCTGAAGAATTATTACCTGTATAAACTTACACATTATTTTCGCAGTAAGGGGCTTCCGGTGCAAACGAATCTGATTTCGGACATGGATGTATGGGTGCCCGGTACATCGGTATTGAAGGAATGCAATGGCTACAGGGTGTTTCGTCTGCGTGTGCAGTTTGCCCGCCTGAGCGATAAACCTGAATTGCTGATTAGTTACGATGGTGTTCATTCGGTGTTTAAAGAGTCTTTAAACAGTGCCTTTTTTTCGGGCGACAGGGAGTTGAGTTTTTCGAAACTGTTGTACGGTACTGAGTTTTTCAGGTACAACGATTTGCCCGACCGTGTGCGCCGCGACACCGATCGTTTGTTTCCCTGCCTGAACAAAGCGCTTCAGCATGAGTTGAAAATGCCTTTCGGAATACCCGACAAATCGAACCGTTACAAACGATACCGGAATGAAATTGAGGAATTCAGACAACAGTATTTGCTTCCGGAGCATATGGCGGATGTGATGATTCCCGATACCGAATGGCTGCAATGTACACAACAGCGGCTTCCCAATCCCGGTCATAAACTTGATATGCTGGTTTTCGGGAATAACAAAACCGGGAGGGATATCAATAGCTGTCTGAAATATAACGGTCCGAAAGTATATTCGCCGGAGCAGCATGTGGTGCTGTTTTTTATATGCAGAGAAAAAGATGTAGCTATGGCGGCCGCGGTATATCAGTATCTGAAAGGTGAAAGGTCTGGTTTTGAGGGTTTGGGGAAATATGCAGGCATCAATTTTCAGACTTCAAAGGGATTGAGTGTATATTTTGCCGACACTGACGATCCGCTTCTGCAAATAAGCAGGGAGTTGGATAAAAGGGAATTTGAAACAGGGAAAACGTATTTTGCCATATATCTTTCGCCCGTGGGCAAATGGGAAAAAAGTGCCCGAAAGAAAGCTGTGTATTACAAACTGAAAGAGGAGCTTTTGCACAGGGGGATATTGTCGCAGTCGATAGAGGTGGATAAAAACTGGCCGGGACGAAGGACCGATTCCAACAATGTGGCTGTACTGAAGGAGGGTTTTCATTATTATATGCCGAATATCGCAGTAGCCATGCTGGCGAAGCTGGGTGGCACACCCTGGTCGCTGGCTTCAGGCAGCATACACGATCTGGTGATAGGTATCAGTGCTTTTCGCAGTGCCGATACACAGAAAAAGTATCTGGGTAGTGCTTTTTGCTTTTCGGGTGAGGGGCGGTTTTATGGTTTCGACTGCTTCAGGAGTTCGCAAACGGATGAGCTGGCAGGGTCGATTATAATGGCTGTGCGACGTTATTGCAACGAAAATGCGCAGCCTGAGAAGCTGGTGATACATTTTTACAAAACGCTGAGCAAAAAAGAGCTGAAACCTATCGAATCGGGTCTCGCGCGGCTCGGGCTGAAGATACCCGTAGTGGTAGTGACGGTGAATAAAAGTTTTTCGCAGGATGTGCTGGCCTTCGATACAGATTCGGAGCACCTGATGCCTGCAAGCTATAGCTATATTCCGGTAAACCGCACACAGTATTTGCTCTTTAACAACAGTTTGACGGATGACACATCGAAGGAAACACCCCGCAGATTTCCTTTCCCGATGAAAGTGTCGATGCAGTATTTTGCGGCAGGCAGTGAAGTGAGCACTCAGCCTGAAGCTGACATGAGGGTGGAGTTGCTGAGTCAGATTTGTAGTTTTAGTCAGCTTTACTGGAAATCGGTCTCGTCGCAGTCGTTGCCGGTGACTGTAAAGTATCCCGAAATGCTGGCGCAGATTGTGCCAAACTTTGGTAATGCTGAAATACCGGGAGCGGGGAGGGAGAGGTTGTGGTTTTTGTAGGTTTTTTGAAGACAAAAGAGCAAAGACGAAAGACAAAAGACTTTTTTAACACGGAAACACAAAACACGGAGAATAATTGATAATTGACAGTTGATAGTAAAAAATTAAGAGTTAGGAATGCGGGATTAAAAGAGGATCAC
>JAFGVV010000047.1 GCA_016937795.1 Paludibacteraceae bacterium | reverse complement strand
TCAAAGTTTTTATCGACTCACTTTCGATATGCAACAGCACTCTGTGTTTCTCGAAAGCGGGTGCAAAAGTAGGTACTTTTTTATTACCATCCAAATCTTTTCAAACATATTTTATGCTGTAAAACATAAAAACTTCGACATATATTCATTTTCAAGCGTTTATAAAATGATTTATTTTCAAAAAAAATGGCTCATGAATTGAACCATGGCCATTTTATTCAAGCTTCCGTTGAAACGATTACAATTTATAAGTGGCATTAAAAACGCTCAGAAGCTATTTTTTTTGAAAAAACTATCTCTGAAAAGGAAAAAAACATCTTATCTAACCGAACACAACTACAATTTATAAGCTGTTTTTCATCAAAATATAAACTGCTGACTCCGAGATTTTATAGCGACCCAAGGAAATTCATATAAAAAAGCCATATAAGTATTGAGCAACTATCGCAAAATAATCTTTTGCGTGACATCATATCCTCCACTTACAGATAATTTTACAATATATAAACCCGGCATCCAGCCCTTAGTTGAGATATTTTCGTTTAAGCCGGTCAGTTGTATTGTCTCAAGAACGACTCCTACACTATTATATATAGTCGCACGTCCAGTATTTATATCAAAAACCAGTTTACGGTCATTCAGCACCTTCACGAAAGGCAATCTGCTTTTTGAATCTGGTGATTCAACAGAAGAGAGCGGATTGAACTCGAACGCACCTAAATCGGGAGCTGTACCTGCAAATGCAAGACCCACATTTATTCCCTTGTCGATCATTTGGCTCGACGATTGCTGCTGGAGAAATGTCATCACTGGCAAATTTCCATTTGGCTGACGTGGCAAAAGCATCTGCTGTTTATCGAGACTTATAAAATCGGATGTTGCACAGGCAAAACCACTGTTCCAGCTATTATTTGACTGTGTAACTGTTTTTGCAGAAAACCTGTTTGTAGCTAAAGTACCAAGACTTGCCGAATTCTTTATAATCAAAGTTCCGTTCGAAGTGTTTGAGAAGCCATAGTCAGGCTTATTCATATAACCAATACAATTATATAAAGTCATAGAACCATTATTATTGTTTTGGTCGAAGCCTTTTACTGTGTTTCCCACAGCCACACAATTGCGAAGCAGTGTATTGCTTGCGGTATAATTGCCACCGAGTTTAAATCCATTTCCGTTTCCGTAGTTTTTTACCACATACCTTCCATCTGTATTTTTAAATTTCGAGAACCATGCAGCACTATCGGTTTTAAAGCGAATATGATCCGTCATATCGTAACTTGCAGGACCGTTATCGAAACACCAGCAACTATCAAGTGTAGTGTTTCCAATTTTCTCATACAAATCCCAGGCATCGTCACTATTGAGCCAGGCCCGACATCCAATATATGTATTCGTTCCGGCATTATTATATTGCTTATCGGCAAAACCATCTGCATTTCCACCATAATCGGGAGAAGTTGTACCGCCGGTCATATAATCGAAATTTCCGTACGAATCGCAATTTCGAATAATATTATTACTGCCTGTTTTCATTTGCAAACCCGAATCGCAATTCCAGCGAAAAATACAATTCTCAACCAGATTGTAATTTCCTGTAATCTGCATACCATTATCACCGGCTCCCTGAATAGTGATTCCTTTAAAATGAACATAGCTACCCGATAACTTCACACCCTGATTTGACGAATTATAAGCTTGCGTGCGAAAATCGAATACCGGTACTTCGCCCGGAAAAGGAACAATCGCAATAACTGAGCCCGAATTTCCTGATTTCGAAATTGTCTGCATTGATGAGAATGAATAAAAACCACCCCGCACAATTACTGAGTCGCCGGCTATGAGTTTAGAAACAGCGGCTGCAAAAGTCAAAGGAGCCTGCAAGGTCCCGGCCGCTGTACCTGTACCATCAGGAGACACATAATATGTTTTGGCAAATACCGATACACTGAAAACACAAGCCAAAATAATCGCAAAAAATTTGTACATAATACTCTTTTTAAAGTTCGCCTTTATAATACGACTGCAAAATTACAACAGGCTTATTCATCATATTGTGTTCATATTGCTTATTTTAGTGTAATATTTGAGTTCAAAACAAAAAACTCAGACGAAACTGAGATAAATGCGACAAACAAATCACAATAAAATTTTGTTGTAGTTTTGCATGAAAAATATTAAGAAAATGACATATTGCCCCACCAGCCCGGTTGACATTATAAGTAAATACTACGCAAAGGACAGCGACATATATTATATATTGTGGATTCACAGCGAACAGGTAAAGGACAAAGCCATTGAAATAGCCCTTAAGCATCCGGAACTAAAAGTTGATGTGCGATTTTTGGAAGAGGCAGCCATGCTACACGATATAGGCATATTCATGTGCAATGCTCCAGGAATTCACTGCCGCGGCGAGCATCATTATATAGAACACGGATATCTTGGCGCTGAAATTCTGCGTGGCGAAGGATTGCCTGATCATGCCCTTGTGTGCGAACGACACACCGGCACAGGACTTTCACGCAAAATGATAAAAGAACAAAAAATACCACTGCCCGACAGAGATATGAAGCCTGAGAGTATCGAAGAGCAGATTATTTGCTATGCAGATAAATTCTTTTCGAAAACAAATCTTTCGAAACCCCATTCCATTGATAAAATAAGAAAAGACCTTGCCCGGTTCGGACAGGAAAATCTTGACATTTTTGATGGCTGGCATAAATTATTCGAAGTCTGAGAACAATACAAAATGTAAAGAGCAGGTTAACTTACCTGCTCTTCGTTTTTAATATTACCAGTTTTTGTTTTGGAACCCGGCTTACGTCCCTGCTTTTTCAAAGCCTGATCGATTACATACAGAATTTGCCCGTTGACACTGCGAAACTCGTCCGCAGCCCATTTTTCGAGCGCTTCCATCGTTTCGTGATCAATGCGCAACACAAAAGGCTTATTTTTACTTTCCTTTGCCAAAGCAATTCAATTTAAAAATCCGGTTATAATTCGTCACGAAAAAAAGCTATTGGTGCAAAGTGCCTGCATTGATCACAGGCTGAGTACCATCTTCGCTACAAAGCACCACCATGAGATTGCTCACCATTGCAGCCTTTTTGTCGTCGTCAAGATCCACCACTTCCTCATCCGCAAGTTTTTTCAGAGCCATTTTCACCATTCCCACAGCACCATCCACAATTTTTTCACGGGCTGCAATAATTGCATCGGCCTGCTGACGACGAAGCATGACAGCCGCAATTTCCGGTGCATAAGCCAAATAATTGATACGCGCTTCCACCACATCGATACCCGAAATACGAAGTCGCTCGTTTATTTGCTCTTCGAGAATATTGTTTACCTCTTCGCCTCCCGACCGCAAAGTGAGCTCATCTTCACCGGCAGTACCTGTATGATCATAAGCATACATTCCGGCCACATAACGCAAAGCTGAATCGGCCTGAATTTTCACAAAATTCTCATAAGCTTTCATTTTCTGCGACACATTATCAACACCAGGCTGCGGATTCACCGACATTGAAGCATTGTCGATATCGAAACTGGCTTTATAAGTATCAGTCACTTTCCAAACCACCACCATACCAATCATTATCGGATTACCGGTTTTATCGTTTACCTTGATAGGCTCCGCATCGAGGTTACGTGCACGGAGTGTGAGTTTCTTTTTGGTAAAAAAAGGATTTACCCAGAAAAAGCCATTGTCCTTTACTGTTCCTTCGTACTCGCCAAAAAATATCATTACACGGGCTTCGTTAGGCTCAATTTGCATAAAACCACCCCACACAATGCAGTTTACAATGAAAAGTACAGCTGCACCCACAATACTTATGGTCAGTGGAACCACCGACATATTCTGATTGGCTACCCAAACCAGAAAAACAACAATTGCTACCAAAAATACAAAGTTAAAAATCAGCATCGGAATACCGGCCAATTTCATTCCGGAGAACGATTCTTCTTTTGTTTTCATTTAATTATCAGTTATTTAAATTAAAAATCGAAAAATAATACGCATTAAATTAATTTCAAAAAAAATGATTTTATATAATATCATTTTGATATCACAAATATTCAGAAAAATAATTGTAATCACCAAATTTCCAAGGAAATATTTTTCAAAATAAATTTTCACAAACATTTATAAGTCACGGAAATGCTTTTTTAGTAAATTTGCAGCCTGCAATCAACAACAAAAAAAAGGAATGAAGAAACTGATTATTTTCGATCTCGACGGCACTTTGCTCGATACTATTGAAGACCTTGCCAACAGTGTAAATTATGCACTTTCGTTACACAACTTCCCCACGCATCTGGTAAGTGCCTTCAACTTTTTCATTGGCAACGGATTAAATAAGTTACTTGAGCGTGCTTTGCCCGAAGCCAGCCGCAATCAGGATAATATTTCGATGCTGAAAGCTGATTTTATAACACATTATTATAGTCATTCCGACGAATTCACCAAGCCTTATCCCGGCATTTCGGAACTACTCAAAAAACTTTCGGCCGAAGGATTTCAGTTGGCCATTGCTTCGAATAAAATACATCAGGCTACTGTTGATCTGGCAAAACGGTTTTTTAGAGAAATAAGATTTACGGCCGTGTTCGGACAACGCGAAGGTTATGCTGTAAAACCAAACCCGGCGATACTTGAAGAAATTATAGAAATAGCCGGAGTACAAAAGAGTGAAGTGTTATACGTAGGCGATTCGGGCGTGGATGTAGCCACTGCCAATAACACACAAGTAGATTTCACAGGCGTTTTGTGGGGATTCCGTCCGCGTAAAGAACTGGAAGATGTGGGAGCTACCCGTTTTGTAAATACCACAGGGGAATTATACAGCATTATAAACAAACTCTGAAAATACAATTCCATTCACAGCGGGTTTCAAAAGCCAATTCGCTGATTCAGGGACTCTAAAATTTGTTTTGTATTTTTCACACAAAGCCTGTTTCGTTGGTCACAAAAAATGTGTACATTTGCACGCAATAATTTTTCATAGCAGGATTTATAGTTTTCTTCCTGAGATATAAACAATTAAAATAATAAAACCTATGTCATTTATTGCTGAAAGAGTACAAATCGAAGGCCTTACGTTTGACGATGTGCTTCTTATTCCCGCCTATTCGGAAGTATTACCCCGAAACGTTGATTTATCCACCCGCTTTTCACGCCGCATCGAGCTTAAAGTACCCATTGCATCAGCTGCAATGGACACAGTAACCGAAGCCAAAATGGCCATTGCCATAGCCCGCGAAGGTGGTATCGGTGTGATTCACAAGAACATGACCATTGCCGAGCAGGCCAAGCAGGTAGGCATTGTAAAACGTGCCGAAAACGGAATGATTTCGAATCCGGTGACTATCCGTCCCGAAGCCACAGTAAGTGATGCGCTGGCACTGATGTCCGAATACAAAATTGGTGGCATCCCCGTTGTTGATGAAAAAGGTTTTCTGGTAGGAATTATAACCAACCGCGACCTTCGTTTTCAGCGTGATATGACTACAAAGATTAAAACCATTATGACCAGCGAAAATCTGGTTACAACCTCACGCAGCACCGATCTGGAAGCTGCTGCAGACATTCTGCAACAGTATAAAATTGAAAAATTACCGGTTGTTGACAAAGACAACAAACTTGTAGGATTGCTCACTTACAAAGACATTACCAAAGCAAAAGACAAACCAATGGCATCGAAAGACCCACAGGGTCGTTTACGCGTGGCAGCAGGTGTAGGTGTGACAGGTGATGTGTTTGAGCGAATTGATGCACTGGTGGAAGCAGGTGTGGACGCTATTGTGATTGACACAGCTCACGGACATTCGAAAGGTGTAATTGAGACTTTGAAAGAAGCAAAAAAACGCTATAAAGACATTGATATTATTGTGGGAAACATTGCCACCGGCGATGCAGCGCTTGCTTTGGTGGAAGCGGGTGCCGATGCAGTTAAGGTTGGTATCGGACCGGGCTCAATTTGTACAACGCGTGTGATTGCAGGTGTGGGTGTTCCGCAACTTTCGGCCATTTACGAAGTGGCAAAAGCGCTTAAAGGCACAGGTGTTCCTGTAATTGCCGATGGTGGTATCCGTTATTCGGGCGACATTGTAAAAGCACTTGCTGCCGGAGCAAATACCATTATGGCCGGTTCATTGCTTGCGGGTGTGGAAGAATCACCGGGTGAAACCATTATTTTCAACGGACGTAAATTCAAATCGTATCGTGGCATGGGTTCGCTCGAAGCAATGGAAAAAGGTTCAAAAGACCGTTATTTCCAGGATGTTGAAGGCGATGTAAAAAAACTAGTTCCCGAAGGAATTGCTGCCCGCGTACCATTTAAAGGTTCGCTTTACGAAGTGGTTTATCAGATGATTGGTGGTTTGAGAGCCGGAATGGGATATTGCGGAGCAGAGACAATCAACGACTTGCACAATGCAAAATTCACCCGCATCACCAATGCAGGTGTAGCCGAAAGTCATCCACACGACGTGTCTATTACGAGCGAAGCGCCTAATTACAGTCGCGGAGAATAAAAAAAACTTAAAAAATTACGGGTCTTACATAACATAATAGTATTTTTGAGCGTTAATAGTAATCCGTGAGATTACGCGTAATTAAAATCAATGATTGTATATATGAAATCACAAATTTTGTCTTTAGCTTTACTTGTTCTGTTCGGATCGGCAAATGCTTTTGCATCAGATCCCGTATTAATGAAAATAAACGGAAAACCCGTTTACAAATCGGAGTTTGAATACATTTATAATAAAAACAATTCGAACAATTCCCTCGACAAAAAAACGCTCGACGAGTATGTTGATTTATTTGTAAACTTCAAACTGAAGGTTGAAGAAGCGAAAGCTCAGGGACTGGACACCACACAATCTTTTATCAGCGAACTTGCCGGCTATCGCTCGCAGCTTACCCGCCCTTATCTGACCGATTCGAAAGTGGATGAGCAAATTTTACGCGAAGCCTACGAACGCATGAAAGAAGATGTGGAAGTGAGTCATATACTTATACGTATTGAACAAAATGCCACCCCCACAGACACACTGAATGCATGGAAAAAAATCAACAGCACTCTCAAGCGTCTGGATAAAGAAGACTTTACCAAAGTAGCCAAAGAAGTTTCGGAAGATCAGTCGGCCGAGCAAAACGGTGGTTACATAGGTTGGGTGACAGCTTTCCGTACTGTGTATCCGTTCGAAACCGTAGCTTTCAACACAGCTGTTGGAAAAATTTCCGCACCAGTGCGTACAGCCTTTGGTTATCACATTATTAAGGTACACAATCGCAGAAAATCGCAGGGCGAGATACTTGTATCGCACATTATGCGCTTCACAGCCGAAGGCGATGAAGTGAAAAACAGAAGTGCCAAACAGAAAACCGATTCGTTGTATCAGCGGGTTTTGGCCGGCGACGATTTTGGGAAACTTGCTTCTGAGTTTTCGGAGGATCGTGGTTCTGCTACCCGCAATGGAGAATTGCCATGGTTTGGAAGCGGACGAATGGTTCCTGAATTTGAAAACGCAGCATTTGCGATTAAAAATATTGGCGATGTTTCAGCTCCTATCCAATCGGCTTTCGGATGGCATATTATCAAGCTGCTCGACAAAAAAGGTGTCGCAGCTTTTGAAACAGTAAAAGCTGACATTGAACGAAATGTAAAACGCGATGAACGTGCCAATATGGGTCAGAAAGTATTTGTAGATCGTTTACGTAATGAATATGGCTATGTTGTAAACACTGCAAATGTGAATGATTTCAGCAATTTGCTTGAAAATAAAACGCTTGCCGATTCGGTTTTTCAGCTTGAAGCATCGAAACTCAACAAACCATTATTTACATTTGCCGGTAAAGAGTTTACTCAAGCTGATTTTGCATCTTTTCTGAAAAAGAATGCTTATTCGGACAAAACCATTGCTTCTGAAATTATCGAACAGAAAATGGATGCATTTACCGAAAAGGAGATTCTGGCTTACGAAGACAGTCAACTCGAAAAGAAATATGAGGATTTCCGCTTTTTGATGAATGAATATCACGATGGCATTCTTCTTTTCGAAGTGAGCAACAACGAGGTTTGGGAAAAAGCATCGAAAGACACCGAAGGTCTTGCCCGTTATTTTGGCGAACACAAAGCCGATTATCGTTGGGAAAAACCACATTTCAAAGGTCGTGTGATTTCGTGCAAAGACAAAGCAACACTGAAGGCAGCAAAAGCTATTATAAAACGCTCGCATATCGACTCTATTGATAAGTATCTTCGTTCCCGTTTGAATGATAGTATTCAGTACGTAAAAATTGACAAAGGACTATTTGCACAGGGTGAAAACAAAGCAGTTGACAAATATGGCTTTAAGCTAAAAAAAATCAAATTCGAACCAACCAAAGATTATCCATATGTATTTGTAGTAGGTAAGAACCTGAAAAATAACCCTGAAGATTATACCGATGTACGTGGACTTGTTACTGCCGATTATCAGGAATATCTTGAAAAAGAATGGATAGCTGCATTACGCGCTAAATTCACAGTTGAGATTGACCAGAATGTGTTGAAAACAGTTAGGAAAAACTAGAAAGTATTTTCATAGAAAACGATAGAAAATCAGCCCCGAAGTACAAAATGTATTTCGGGGCTGATTATTGTATTTGCATTTAATCATTATTCAAATGCTTATTTATAGCATCCAAAACCATTGCCGGGGGTTCGCACGGTTTCCAGCTGTCGCGTCCTACAAAAGCAAGTTCGGTTTCAGCTTTATTGATAAGCTCATTTTGTTCGTTGTATAGTTTATACTCAAACCATATGCGCACGCCTTTCATAGCTTTTAGGGTGGTGCGTACAGTGAGCAGCTCGTCGTAATGTGTAGTTTTCAGAAATGTGAAATTCATTTTAATCACCGGACACATTACGCCGGCTTCTTCAACCGACTTATACGAAATTCCTATACTGCGAAAAAGTTCCCATCGGGCGAGTTCATAATACTTAACATAATTTGCATGGTGCATTGTTCCCATTTGGTCGGTATCGGGATATGCTACGCGGAACTGATAATCGTGTGTAATCATTTTTTAATTTACAATTTTCTCATTTACCATTTACTTTTTGCGATAAATAGTAAATGATAAATGTTTTAATGGTCAATGCTTCTATTTTTCTCTTGTCCAGGGCCAAACCATAATACCGCCTTCGAAAACTTTCACATTCGTGTAACCGTGTGCTTGTAGTATTAACGCAGCTTCGTAGCCGCGTAATGAAATTTTACACCATGTAATAATTTCAGTATTTTTATCGGCAGGCATCTCGTCGATACGTTTGCGCAATTGTCCGAGTGGAATAAGTTTTTCGCCAATGCCAAGACGCATTTGTTCAAACTCATCGGGATTACGCACATCGAGCAACAGCATAGGCTCCTTATTCTGAAGTTTTTCCTTCAGTTGCTCAGCCGAAATACCATTGAAAAATCTTTTGAGTTTGTTTTGCATAATATGCGCTGTAGCGATACTATGATCGATTGCTAACGAGAACGGAGGTGCATAAGGCAAATCGGCATTAGCCATGTCGTCCACAGTAAATTTTGCTTTTACAGCCATAGCCCAAATGGCTACCTGCTTGCTTACATCGCCCGGTCCTATAACCTGAGCTCCCAGAATTAGCCCACTCGATTTATCGACTACAAGCTTTGTGATTAGCAAATTACCTTTCATAAAGCCTGGTTTATCAAGACTTGCATTAATCACAGTCTCGATATTATTAAAGCCCATACGGCGCGCATTTTGCTCCGACAGTCCGGTAGCACCCACGCCATAATCGAACACTTTACAAATACCCGTTTGAATAGTGCCGGTAAATTTAGCCACATTTCCTGCAATCACATTTTCGCCGGCCACACGTCCCTGAAGGTTGGCAAGGTCGCCGTAAGGAGCATGAACAGGTTTTTGAGTGATAAGGTTTGGCACCTCAATGCAGTCACCCACAGCATAAATATCAGGGTTCGAAGTCTGCATATATCCATTTACCACCACACCACCGGTGGCACCAATCGTCAGCCCTGCATCTTTGGCTAATTTCGAATTGGGAGTTACCCCAATAGCCATTACGGCCAGGTCGCACGGAATTTCGGTACCATCATTTAGTTTCACAGCTGTAAGCTTACCGTTTTCGCCAAGGAAAGCCGCTACGCCATTTTTAAGTATCACATTCACTTTTGTCTGCACATATTTTTCGACTAAACGAGCCATTTGTTCGTCGAGAAAAGTGAGCAACTGAGGCAACAGTTCCACCAGCGTAATTTCGATACCGGCAAGGTGGAGCGCTTCCACAGTTTCGATACCAATAAGGCCACCACCAATGACAACCGCTTTTTTAATTGTTCCCTCATCGCGAATATTTCTCAAATAATCGGCGTCGGGCATTGATTGCAAAGTAGTAATACCTTCGAGATCGACACCCGGAATAGGCGGTTTGCGGGCAGTAGCACCGGTAGCCAAAATCAGTTTGTCGTACTCCATAAATTCCGTTTTGTCGGTTTCAGGATTGAGAAACTCCACTGATTTTTTTTCAGGATGAATAGCAAGCACCTGTGTATTGACACGAGTAGTGATTTTTTTTGCATTCCAGAAAAACTTTGAATCGCGCACCACACCGGCAGGCGAACAAAGCAGTTGACTGCGATCGTCGAAGAAGCCTCCCACATAATACGGATAGCCACACGAAGCCATCGACAAGTCGGCAGCTTTTTGAATAATAGTAATCTCGGCGTGCTCATCGAGACGGCGTGCTCTCGAAGCTGCTTTAGGACCAGCAGCCGACCCACCAACGACAATAATACGTTTGTTACTCATAAGAATTTTTGTTTAATGTGATTTTTTGTAAAAGAAATAAAAATTATAATCCTTTCCATGCCTCGTGTTCGAGTTTCAGGAAATTTTGTTTTTCAGGCTCTGACATTAATCGGGTACTATACTCAAAACCAATATTAAAATTACCCAGCGTAATCTCCACAGAGCTGATAAGCTTCTCGGCAATGGGGATACGTGGAAAGGGAAAAGCAAACACTGCCTTCACCTTATTGTCCACAAATTGAATATCGGTAAGAATGCCCAACTTAATAAGCGAGTAATTTATGGCAGGATGTTCGATATCTCCTAACAGTTCAAGTATTTCGTCTTTTTCCATGGATATAATTGATTAAATTTTTAAAGCCCAAAGTCAGTCAGGATGACATTCGGGTTTCTGATTTCATTTGATATTTTCGACTATTATTTACAGTTACTTTACTTGCGGAAATTCCGCAAATAGAAAATTTTTGAATTGTAGCTTAGTTTTAAGATCAAATTATTTGCAAGCAACGTATTAAGCAATGTTTGATCGGCATTATCCTTGCGTAAAATTTCCTGCATGGTATCCTCGCGTATTGGATGCACTGAACACATATTGATAATATCTTCTGCCGCATTGCCCGTAAATCCGGTATCGGTACCTTCGAATCCCAGAATCAGCTCTGTATTTAACCCTTTTGATGTATATAGCTGATAAGCAAAATTTATAATTTCATCATCGGCTGCAAGAACCGAATTCACTGCAGGCGGGCGAGTGGGAATGGAAATATACGCTACTGAAGGCATAACCATGTTCACCAACTTCACAGTATTCTCCAAATCTTCAACCCTGTCGTTTACATCTTTTACAAGCATCGTTTCGGTAACCAATTTCCCCGAAAAGTCGGACGAAAACTGCAATAAGCCCGAAAGATATTGTTGAAAACTAATATGCTTGGATGACCGGTTAATTTTTCTCCAATGAAGTTCATCACCGGCATCAATCTTGACTGAAACCCAATCGGCCAATTTCAAATTTTGTCTTACCTTCGTATCCCAAAGCATTGATGCATTTGTAATGACAGCCACAGGTATTTCAAACTCTTTGAGACGACTAATAGATTCACCGAGCCTAATATCGAGCGTAGGTTCCCCGTTGGCTACAAATGTGAGGTAATCAGGGCGCTCATCGGGAGTTAACTTTGCCAAATGATCACCAACCTCCCGGTAAACCACATCGGGTGAATAAAATTCCTGTGGCTCAGCGCTAAATTTATGCGTTAAACCTACCTGACAATAAATGCAGGAGTACGAACATATTTTATTCGCTGTAATGTTGTTGACTCCTAAACTTTTTCCCAACCTGCGTGAGGGAACGGGCCCAAAGCTTATCATGATAAAAATATTTATTAGTTATGAAATTGCACCTACCGGACAAACCCGCACACATTTCTGACAATTCCGACACATATCCTCATTGATAAATGCTTTATCGTCGTTCATTACAATGGCATTCACAGGACACATATCCACACACGCCCCACAACCACTACACAATTCGACATCCACTTTAGGATATTCGGACACTTTTGCATTCGCCAGCCGACTTTCATCTGCTTTCTGATTATTAGGCGCATTGCTTACATTTTGTGCCTGAGAAGCATCGCTACGCACAAGCCACGATTTGCATACAGGGCAGGACTTTGAGCTACAGGGCACACCACGCTCGTGCGAAACTGTGTAACCACATTGCGGACAAACGCATACAGATGATTGCTCAGTGCTTCTTTTGTTATGCCGTCCTTTACTATTAAATCCCCTGTTCGAGAACATGATATATCTACTTTAATGGTTTAATTTCAAATAAGTTATTATATGAGTCGGAGATAAACAATGTACCCGAATGTTCTAAAAACACTTTTCGGTAAGCTGACTTACGAGCCCTGCTTTCGATATCGACAATGCGGTCGGACTCAAAGCAAATGTGGTTAAATGATTTATTCAAAACATCCTCACTTACAAATAACTCAAGTGGAAGTTCGGGAATACAACCGACCAAAACGGAGGTTCCTTTTTCATTTTGAAAAATTTTCAGCGCATTATCGTCGGTAAGTTCAAAACTTCTATCTTGTACAAAACCCAATACTTTGCAATAAAAGTTATCGAAATCGTTCCGGCTTATCTGAATCCCCACATGTAATAAACTATTGTTCATTTAATTAATGAAAAATATTAGTTCTCGCTCAGCTTTTGATAAGCTTCGCGTAATAATCCTGCAATTTCCGAATCGGGTGCAAATTCAATCACACTTTTACAATTTACCATAGCATCAACCACCACTTTATCGAAAGGTATTTTTGCGATCACTTTCACATCCTGCGAGTTGCAATAATCCTCAATAGTGTTAGCCATATCAGCATTCAGGTCGTATTTATTAATAATGACTGATTTAGAAAGTTTAAACTTCGACACAACTTCTACTGTGCGTTTCAAGTCGTGCAAACCCGAAAGCGTAGGTTCAGTTACAATCACCACTTTGTTTACGCCTGTGATGGTAGAAATCACCGGACAACCAATTCCCGGAGGTCCGTCAATAATAATTGTTTCGAAGTGATTTTCCTTAGCAATTATTTTAGCTTCTTCGCGCACCATATCCACTAATCGTCCGGAATTTTCTTCACCGGGCGACAAGCGTCCATACACCATTTTACCATTGCGGAAAGTGCCTGCATACATTCGGCTTTTATCCTCGGGAATCATCGATATGGACTCCGAAGGGCATATCCGCGAACAAAGTTTACAGCCATCGCAGGCCGTTTCGTCAATCAGCACTTCGCCGTCCACATCGTGTATGGCATCAAAGCGACAATAATCGATACATAAACCACAATTGGTACAGCTGTCTTTGTCGATAACGGCTTTGTAAACCGACACAAAAACTTCTTCTTTTTCGTGGGTCGGGTTAAATAAAATATAAAGGTTGGCAGCATCCACATCGCAGTCGGCCAGCACTACATTTGGTTGCATGGTAGCAAAGGCAGCACTAATACTACTTTTTCCGGTTCCGCCTTTTCCGCTAATAACTGCTACTTCCATTTTCCTGAAGAATAATATTAAATAATTGCGAAAATTTCTTCTCCCATTCAGGAGTTTCGTTGCTGATAAGTTTTCCGTTTGAATATGTCATGGCAATTGATTTATCGAAAGGCACCGACATCAATAAAGAGATATTTTCTTTTTTCAGATAATCAAACACTTCATCGTTGCCAAGTCCGGCACGATTCACAATCACCCCACAATTTTTTCCCATACTGCGAAGTGTGTCCACCGACTGACGTAAATCGCTCAAACCAAAGGGAGTAGGTTCAGTCACCAACACCACATAATCGGCAGTAGCTACTGTTTGAATAAACGGACACGAAGTTCCGGGAGGCGAATCGAGCAAAATCACATCAGCATCGGCTGCCGACTTCACAGCTTCTTTTATCACCGGCACCGGCGAATGAACACCCACCTTCATACGTGCTTCAATCAAATTACTGTTTTGCTGCACTTTGTAGATTGCTACTGTGCCCAGCAAATCATCTTTTTCGGTAATAGCGCCATATTCACAAGCCACCGAGCATGCACCACAGCCATGACAATGATCTTCGAGTACGCGAATCATTTGCGGTTCGGCTAAAAAGAAAATGGCATTGTAGTTACAATACTCGTAGCATTTGCCACAGTATATACATTTCGATTCGTCGATTACGGGCACCTTCTGTGTCACATCGAACGATTGCTGAAACTCGCCCGCAATAAACTCACGGTCGTTGGGCTCCTCAGCATCACAATCTACCAAATTCACTTTCGTGCCCGACTTTTGCAGTGCATTGAATAAATTGATGGAAATAAATGTTTTACCTGTACCGCCTTTTCCACTGGCGATAGCTATTTTGATTTTTGAATTCAATGTATTTGTTTTATGAAAAAGATGATTAAAATTCCGGCTATTATCAATAAAATCTGAACCGCAGACTCAAATGCCTTTGTTTTCTTATGCATTTCGGGAATAAGCTCAGCCATAGCAATATATAAAAAACTGGAAGCTGAGAATGCAAGCGCATACGGAATAAATGATTTTAGTTCCTGCATAAAATAAAATGCAAGAATACCTGTCACAATAGCCGAACTTCCCGATAGTGCATTATAAAATAAAGCTTTCTTTTTCGTCAGACCACTGCGCAGTAGAATACCAAAATCGCCCAACTCCTGTGGCACTTCGTGAAACACAACCGAAAGAGTTACAAAAACTCCCATTTCGATAGATGTAAGAAACGAAGCTGCAATCACAATCCCATCAATAGCATTGTGAAAAGCGTCGCCCACCAAAATCATGGGAGCAGCAGCATTTAAATGTCGTTCACAATCTTTATTTCGACAGGTACGCCATAAAATTATTTTCTCCAAAACGAAGAAAAATAAAATACCGGCCAATACAATTTGTAAAACATGAGCGGCATCGAGCATGGTAAGTGCATTGGGTATCATTCCCAAAAATGCAGCACCAAGCAATGTACCACCAGCCAGATAGCTCAGATAAGTTGAAATACGCATAAGAGGCTTATCGCTAAATAAAAGCAGTAAAGCAGCAAGTGCCACACTTCCCACACTACCTGCCACAAGCGCAATTATTGTATAAATCAGACTTACATTCATATCAAATATTACAAATTTCTATCTCTTAATAGCTTTATCTCCAAAAAGAGTTAAATGGTTTTATTATACACCACAAAATTTCCTTTTGTCACACCCATTTTTTCGGCAACCACATCGCATTTTACCATAAGTAAAAAGAAAATGCGTGGATCGTTCTCGAACATAAGTCCTTCGAAATTCCCCTGTCCTTTCGAAATAATTAAATCAGCATTATTATAAACTTCCAGAAACTCAGTACTACACTCACTCAATATTGTTGAAGGCGCATCGTAACCATTATTAATCACATCAGCCACCATATCCATTCCCACCTCCTGAGCATCTGAAGCAGTGGCATCGTTAAGCACAGCGCTACCTCGCACAGCAAAAGTAAGACCCGGATGCATGATAAGTTCAATAAAGAGCTTATCGAACACTATTTCGCCGGCATTATCGCCCAGATACAAAATATTTTTAGCTGATTTGATGCGTTGTTCTAATTGCACCGAATGATCAATTGCAAAATCGGTACTGAAAACTTTCTGTATCGTTGCATGAATATCGAAATCGCCGGGCGCACCATAATCAATAATATTACCCGCTATGGCAAGCCTTAAAGCCATTCCAAAAGGATTCATCGACTCTAATAATTCTTTCCTGAACTTGTGGTAAAGTTGTAACGTAGTTTGGTTACTTTGTTTCTTTTCATCTCGATAAGGATCGTTATCGCCAAGCAGTCTGCAAAATTCCCTGTTGAGAACTGCATGTATCACAGGAGTACTATTTCCGGCATATTTTATCATTGTATCGTCATAAAATGATTTAAATTTCATTCTATAATTATCTGCCATTCGAAATTTGTTCATCAATCTTTCGAATGATATGTACTGACACTCCACGCAACGCTTATCGTTTTGTGCTATTTCAATGCCCGCAGCTGTGTTCGTGTTTGTCATCGTGATTGCAATAATTTGCGTTAAGCGATAGTTTGTCTGCAATAAAATCTTCCGCAATGGATTTTGCATCTTTTTGAGGAGCACCCACGAAAGCGTTGATATTCTGCGCAATAAACAGATTAATAGCTTTCTGTCCCATACCCCCTGCAATCACATCGGTCACACCATGCGAAGCTACCCAGCGTGGATATAGGCCTGGCACATGTTCGGGGGGCAGCACTTCTTTTATGTCAGAAATCTGACCATCTACTACTGTAATAATCGAAAAATACTCGCAATGCCCGAAGTGAGCACACACAACCCCATTTTCCATGGGAATAGCAATACATTTGTTCATTTATTTAATTAATTATGACCCCTAACCCCTAAAGGGGAATAAAGATTAGTTTTTTGAGAATTAAGAGTTTTCTTCATGAATGCCAATCTAAACATCCAATGAGACTTTTGTATTTATATTCACATTTTTCTGCAAATATTTAAAAACAGAGGGATTTACACCCTCTATTTATTTTAATTATTGAATCCGCCGCCGCGATTGCCGCAACCTCTACCACGTCCCATGCCACGACCTCCGCCAAAGCCGCGACCCATTCCACGTCCCATTCCTCTACCCATACCACCACGTCCAAAACCCTGTGATAGGTTTTGTGTGTTGTCCTGAGCATCATTCGATGTTTGTTCCTGACCTTGTGCACCAAAATTTGTGCATTTCCCCATTTTTCGTCCGGTCATGGATCCCTGACCCATTGGACCTGTTTGATTAAAACCAGGCATAATAACCTCCTTTTTTAATAAATATAATTCTATAAATTTTCTCCGCTTTTTAAGCGTTTCTGTTTTCCGTCTCCTCCACCCGATTTCCGTTTCAAACCCATACCTTTCCCAAGCTTCGAAATTATGAGCTCTTCTTTTGAGGTTTTGCATCGTCCTAATTGACGACCTGTCGATTCCCCTTTTCCCTCAGGGCCGGTTCCGTCCATGTGTGGCATAATCGTTTTATTCTAATCTATTTACAACTGTTCGAGCACTTCGGCAATTGTTTTGCCCGACTCGCTAACCATCTGAATGCCCAAGCTTTGAAACAAAGGCACTGTTTTACCGCCAAACTCGCCGGCAATGATTTTTTTTGCACCCTGTTGCGCTACAAACTGCACAGCAGCCGGACCGGCTCCTCCCGAGGCTTCTTTTCCCGGATTCAACATAAATTCTGTTTGCTTGGTATCGGTATCGTAAAAAGCAAAATAATTGCAGCGACCAAACCGACTATCGATTTGTGCATTTAAAGTATTCCCTTCGGATGTAATTGCTATTTTCATTTTTGTAAAATTTAACCCCTAACCCCTAAAGGGGAACAAGAGATATTAGTATGCTTTTAATTGAGTTTTATATCCTGTTTCGTTATCGTTATTATCTAAACTTATCACCACATCACCACAACTTGTCCCGATAAATCGGGATCATCACATCTCTAATTTGTATCCTGTGAAAAAACGAATAAGCCTGTACTCCATATATCGTTTCAATGCCTCAAATGCTTTCTCGCCGGTGCAATGCCCTGTAATAAAATCGGTTGACGGGTAATGTTTATGTAGTATTTTACCAAGTTCCATAAGTTCGTCGGCCGTTTCGTACTGAACTCCCACTTTCGGATCGAGCAAATGAAAGCCTCCCATCACATAACGAACCATCTGCCCCGGTTTCAAATCTAACGCATTCAGCACATTCAGCACTCCTTTGTGCGTACATCCGGTGAAAAGAAATAGTTGTTCCGTTCCAAAACTCACAATTATCTCATGATTGAAATCGTCTTGCAAAATCCCTTCTCCTGTATCTTTAAACAAAGTACGATTTCCTTTCGGGAATGGGAACTTAGGCTCGTTGGCAGAAAAAACATGTATATCGTTTTCGAAAAAAGCTTCTTCACCGACAAGTATCAATCTATCTTTCAACAAATCATCATCCAACTTAATACTTATCAGGTGTAATCCGTTACGTTCTGAGTAAAAATCGGGCTTTGTTGCATTTTCGGACATTACAATTTTTGCCTTTTTATTCAATGCCAAAAAAGCCGGCAATCCACCTGTATGATCGGCATGTCCGTGCGAAATAAACACATAATCTACCTCTGTCAAATCCACATTCAATTTGGCAGCATTGCGCACAAACACATCCGAGGCACCTGTGTCGAGCAGGCATTTATAATTTTCCGTTTCGAGATACACACACAAACCGTGTTCAGTTTCCAGTTGTGGGTCAAGGCCTCTGTTATCTGATAAAACTATTATTTTCATTTACACTTACTTAATAATAACACATCAGGTTAGCTCCCCTTTAGGGGTTGGGGGTTAATGGTGTTAATTCATCACTCCCAAAGCTCACACAATTTTTACAGGGCTTATGATTTTCAACGCCATCTACTAATTTGAAACATTTTTTGCATCTGTACCACTGTCGTCCGAAATCTACATTTCCACCTTCAATCACAATCATTTTTCCCTCTACAAATGCTTTCGCTATGGTTTTTCGGGCACTCTCGTAAATACGGGTTAGTGTTGGGCGCGACACGTTCATTCGTTCAGCAGCTTGTTCCTGCATTAAGCCTTCGTAATCGAGCAAACGCACAGCTTCGTACTCATCGTAATGAAGCAAAAGCTCTTCTAAGTGCGTACGCGGAATGCCAAAAGGCTTAAATCCTGTCATTATCGGAGGAGAAACTATCTTTCGGAATTGTTTTGGACGTGGCATTTCTTAAACTTTCAATTTAATGATTTACTAATCGGCTTGCCGCTTGACTTACCATGAATTTACGACTGCAAAGATACAAATAGTTTTGAACTTATGTTCATAACAACATCAAATAATCCACATTTTTTGCGAAATTCCAAAATTCACTTAACTTTGCAACCTGAAAAAAGAAAATAGTTTTGAAAGAAAACAGCCTATATATCACTCACAAAAATGCACGTTTCCGCAGATGGTCGCGCGCCTCGTGGGCTGTGTTTGCAAGTTTGTCGTTAGTGGTTACAATTGGGTGCCTTTCCATTTCGGTAGGCGAAAAATCGCTTCTGAAATCGAAAGCCGAATTGTCAGACACTACACTTTCAACTATTGAAAATGACAGCGACAGAGAATCAGAAACTGAAGTTTTGGATAATCTCAGCACATTATTAACCGAAATAGTCATTTTAAATCAAACATCCGAAGCCGCAACTGCCTGTGGTTTAAATAATATTGTATTATCCGCAAAGCCGTTGGAAGAGAAAATCTCTTTCAACGGCTTTTTTAATTTTTTAAGATTATGATTAGAAAAACATTACTCAGTCTGCTTTTTGCAATTATTGTCAATCAGTTTATTGTGGCCAACATCTTTAATGATTCATTGCCTGTATTGCTTCAAGACATTGAAGTGAATGCGCGAGTGACTAAGCTTTATTCCGAAATGGGGCGCATTCTCACAGTCATTGAACGTTCTGAGATTGAAAAAATGCCTGTTAAAAGTCTCGATGCACTTCTCGAAAATATTCCCGGCATCGACATTCGTCAGCGAGGCACCGATGGCACTCAGGCCGATATCAGTATGCGCGGAGGCACTTTCGACCAGGTGCTTGTTTTGCTCAATGGCGTAAACATAACCGACCCTCAAACGGGACATTACAATCTCGATATTCCGGTGGAACTGAGCGACATTTCGCGTATTGAAATCCTGCAGGGCTCGGCTGCACGACTTTTGGGACCGAATGCTTTCAGTGGCGCTATTAATATCGTCACAGAGCAAAGCAAAAACAAAAGCCTCTCAGCCACAGTGGAAGGAGGTAGCTACAATTCGTATCTGGGAAATTTAAGCGCTTCATTGAGTAAGGGCAATTTCAAAAATTTTGCCTCAATTACACACAAAGCCAGCGAGGGTTATGCGCCAAACACCGATTACATAATGACAAATGCATTTATACATAGCGCTTTAAAAACCCCAAAAGCCGGAAAATTCGATATCCAATTGGCTTATCAGCAAAAAGCTTACGGTGCCGATGGGTTTTATCATACTGTATTTCGCAATCAGTTCGAAAACACCAAAACGCTTCTCGGTGCACTAAACTGGAATTTACAACTGAACAAAGTACAACTTAATGCACAGATTTACAATCGACTGCATCACGATAGATTTGAGTTTTTCCGAAATTTTGAAAATGCAGCGCCCTGGTACAGTAGCCATTATTACCACCTTACCAATGTAACAGGCGGAAAAGCGTCGGCCAATTATTTATCATCGTTTGGAAAATTTACTTTTGGTACCGACATTCGAAACGAGCATATTTACAGCACTACATTGGGGAAAACAATGAGTGAACCCGTGGATAATTATTTCGAAAAAAACATTCAATTCGTGAAAGAAGACAACCGCCTTTCGGCCACAGCCTTTGCCGATTATGCATTGAACCTTGGCGCATTTTATCTTTCGGCGGGCATTGCACAAACTCACAACGAAGCATTTGGCAATTACACTTATGGTGGCGTCGATTTGGGATACAATCTGAATAACCATAGCAGCATTTTTATTGCTGCCAATAACGCAATGCGTTTACCAACTTTTACCGATTTATATTACAACACAGGTACGCATCAGGCTGATCCAAATCTGAAACCCGAGCATGCAAAAACCATTGAAACGGGTGCTAAATTCCATAAAAATGGTTTTTATACCAACATTTCAATATTTTACCGCATAGGCGAAGATGTAATTGATTGGGTAAAATACAATGGCGAAGCCAAATACAAAAGTGCCAATCTGGCCACAGTAAACACTTTTGGAGGGGAATTGAGCGCTGGTTACATTTTCAGAGAAAGCTTCCTGAACAGTATTCAGGTGGGCTATTCGTACCTCAACTCCGACAAAAAAGCCACCAATTACGATTCGCAATACGCACTCGACTATCTGAAACACAAAGCCACACTGGATATGGGTCATAAAATATACAAAGGGCTGAATGCCATGTGGACGTACGGATATTTCGATCGCGAAGGAACTTTTTACAACTCAGGTACAGCTCTGAACGAAACTTACAAACCTTACCACATGTTGAATGTGAAGCTTCAGTATAAACTTTCGAAATTTGATATTTATGGTGGAATAAACAATTTGCTGAATGCAACTTATCTCGATTTTGGCGGAATGACACAACTCGGACTGAATTTCCGTGTAGGGCTTAAATATCAACTCTGAGTCTGAAAATCAGAGTTTTGTATATTCATTCAAAATTCAATCAGAATAACATCAAAATCACAATATTTATTCTGAATCAGTTCAGTTTTTCTTTTAATATCTGATAAAAAATGACTAATTTTGCGCTCAAATTATCAAACTATAAATTATCAATCAATATGGTACATTATTCAGAACTGGGTTTGGTCAATACCAACGACTTATTCAAAAAAGCCATTGAAGGAAAATATGCAATTCCTGCATTCAACTTCAACAACATGGAACAGCTTCAGGCAATTGTTTCTGCATGTGTGGAAACAAATTCTCCTGTTATTCTTCAGGTATCGAGCGGTGCCCGCAAATATGCCAATCAGACTTTACTCCGCTATATGGCTCAGGGAGCAGTGGAATATGCCAAAGAATTAGGCAAAAACATTCCAATCGTACTTCACCTCGACCATGGTGATACTTTCGAACTTTGCAAAAGCTGTATCGACTCAGGCTTTTCTTCAGTAATGATCGATGGCTCGCACCACTCATACGAAAACAATGTGGCTTTGACCAAAAAAGTTGTTGAATATGCGCATGCTCATGGCGTAAGCGTTGAAGGCGAACTTGGCGTACTTGCCGGTGTAGAAGATGATGTAGTGGCCGAACACCACACATACACTCGTCCCGAAGAAGTAGTTGACTTTGTAACCCGCACTGGTGTTGACTCGTTGGCTATCTCTATCGGAACTTCGCACGGAGCAAACAAATTTACTCCTGCTCAATGTACCCGCGACGAAAACGGAATTCTTATTCCTCCTCCATTGCGTTTCGACATTCTGGAAGAAATCGAAAAACAAATCCCGGGATTCCCTATCGTACTTCACGGAGCTTCTTCAGTGCCACAGGAATATGTTGAAACAATCAACAAGTTTGGTGGTGCTCTGAAAGATTCTATCGGTATTCCTGAAGAACAATTACGTAAAGCTGCTTCATCAGCCGTTTGCAAAATCAACATCGACTCTGACGGTCGTTTGGCTATGACTGCTTCGGTACGTGAAACATTTGCTAAAAATCCGGGCGAATTTGACCCACGCAAATATCTAGGACCAGCTCGCGACGAACTGAAAAAACTATACGCTCACAAAACCGTTAGTGTTTTAGGAAGCGCAGGAAAAGCTTAATAAACTATATATCAGTATATAATTTAAAGCTGTCGGAAATTATTTTCCGACAGCTTTTTTATTTTCCTATTATATCAAAATGTAAAAACAAATAATCAGAATTGAATTGTTTTCATTAACTTTGCAACAAATTTTGCATTATGAAACAAGTACCATTTCTGATACTTCTAATAATACTGCTGGTTTCTTGCCAGCAAACTTCCCATAAGCTCCGTTTGGCTGAAGAAATAATTGATAATCAACCTGATTCCGCATTAAAAATTCTGAGAAAAATTGATTATAAAAACGAAAAAACGAATGGCGACAAAGCGCTTTATGGCATCCTTATGTTTAAAGCTTTGGACAAAAACTACCAGACACTTGCACCGGATTCATTGATCAACTTCTCGATAGAATTTTATCAGAACGAAAATGACAATGAAAAATTAGGCGAAGCATTGTTTTTTAAAGGAAGAATGTATCTAAATGCATTTGATTATGAAAGCGCAACAAAATATTACTTGCAGGCTTTAGATAAACTTAGAGATGCTAATAATTACTTCCTGCTAGCAAACCTATATTCTGATTTAGGAAATTTAAGCGTTGCTCAAAACGAATATATTGAAGCACGAAACAAATACAAACAGGCTATAAACTGGTTCGAACTATCTGGAAAAACTGAAGAAGCAATGTTCAAGAATATTGATATTGCAAAAACATATAGCGGAGAAGGAAAATATCAGGAATCGAGAAAACTCCTATCAGAGATATTAGATAATTCTAACGATTCTGTTTGTGTGGGAATATGCTTACAGGAGATTGGCATAAACTATTTTTGGGAAAAAAATTATAATTATTCGGCCTCATACCTGAAACGAAGCCTTCAATATCCGGATGTGAATTACAGCAGATCAATTCGATTGTTCCGTTTAGCTGATTCCTATTTTGAACTACGACAACTTGACTCAGCACTTATCTACGCAAAAAAATCTTTGACTTTTCCGGCCAATTTTTATACCAAGCGCGAATGCTATCGTATTCTCGCCAACACTTGCTATTTGCAGAAAGAGTTCAAAACCATGGCAGGTTACATGACCCATTACCAAACCATGACCGATTCTATCAGAAAAATAGACATGCAAACCAAGGCCACAATCATTGAAGATATACATCAATCAAACTCCAGTATAAAGAAAAAATCAGGTCAGGTTTATTGGCTTATCTCTCTAATTGTACTTATTCTGGCTCTTGGAATTTTCATTTCATACTGGTTTATAAAAAGAAACAGAATAATTTCCGAGCAGAAAAAAGCAGTAGAAGCATCTTTGAGCGTAAGCATAAACGAAAAAGAACAGAATAAATTTATGCTGCGCGAAAGTTTGAAAGAACTTATTGATAAAAACAAAGCATTGAAAAACGAAGGTAAAAAGAATGCAGATGTTCTGATGAGCGACGAAACCATTATGGAAATCTATAATCAGGCATTGCAGATAAACGACTACGCACTTTTTGGTCAGAAAATAAATGCAGCATACAACAATATGGTCTGCGAGTTAGCTATTAAATTTCCGGCAATCAATCAAAAAGAAATGCTTTATTGTGGGTTTGTGCTGCTCGACATTCCTCAGAATCATGCCATGGTTTTACTCGAAACTACCTCGAACGGGCTTTACAAAATCCGCCAGAGACTC
>JAFGVV010000046.1 GCA_016937795.1 Paludibacteraceae bacterium | reverse complement strand
AGTTATCCTCGATTTTTTCGCCAAACATACTTAATGAACTAAAAAATTAAAAATAACTAAAGTTGCATTTAAAACTTGAATTCAGCTGTCATGTTGTGGTGAGTATATAAATTATAATGTTGAAATAATTACAAAATGTTATCTTTGATGTGAAATTTGATTAATTAAAATTAAACTATGGGCGATGTTTGTATGTAAGCCATATTCGACTGCTTTGAAGTTTTGTTACCCCCTAAAAAGTATTATTTTTGTGTTGTAATAATTGCTACAATGCGAATTGTAACCCTAAATGATTCAGTGGTTTTCGTTATTTATTTTCATTTTAAATTAGAGTGCCTGAGTGTTTTTTTTTGAATTAATGGTTACATCAAAACATTCGGGCATCATTTTTGAAATGTCTTTTCGTGATCTTGAAATTAGGTAATTGTTAAGCATTTTAATTCATTTACACTTTTATAATAAGTATTTTTAATAAATTATAATAACTTCAATAAACAAGTACAAATGAGAAAACTGTGTCTTTTTTTGTGTCTGATGCTGTTTGTGGTATTTCAGTCGCAGGTGCGGTGCCAAAGTGAAGGTATTCCTGTTTTTCAGGGTAATATCGAACTAAACAGGGATGGGCGTACCTTTAGTTATGCATTTGCTCAGGGCGATAAAGTGCTCCTGAAAGTAGTAACGGGCAAACGTAAAGAGTTGCGAAACATTCGCATCACAACTTTGTCGGGCGATGTGGTTTGGAGTAAAGAAAACACTCCGGGCTTCGAAGAGGAAATCAGCTTGTCGCGTGAGGGTGTTTACACACTGTCTGTCGAAAAGAAAGGTTTGTTTAACCAAACAATTGGTCTGGATATTATTCGTAAGCCGGGAGCTGTAGCTGATTACAATCCTGCATGGACAAAACACAATCGCTACAAGGCTGAAGTAGTTAGTTTTAAGGTGGACACGGCAGTCGGTTACGAATCGGCAGTACAAAACGAAATTGATTTGAAGGTTTTCAATAAATATTTATTTCAGAATATAAGTCTGTATAATTTTAAGGATCAGGTGAAAGGTAATCTGGCACTTGATGGTAATCATGTGCAGGGTTTTCCTATGGGTGTTGACCCTAATAAAGTACCTAAGGGTGCGAAGTTTAAATGTTATACCTATTCGTTAAACTCGGTTTTGGGCGGACAAAAGCATTGGGCTATTGCTGAGCTTGCGGGTCAGATTGGCGGAACAGCCGCTTCGATATTCCTGACTCCTGCTGCCGGTTTTGCTGTACATGGAGCGATGGCGCTCGTAGGTCCTGCGCCCAACAAAGCTCCTGTGATGTACTATATGTCTAATCGTCATTCGGATATCAAAACTATTGGCGAAATGAAATCGAACACAGGGAAAGCTAAAGGTGCAGTCAATACATATACAAATGCCGTATCTTCGGTGATTGGCCTGGTCAATAAAGATGCAGGTAAAGCTGTGAAAAAAGCCACTGAGCTTGATACTAAAACGGAGGCCGACCTTGATTATACTCAGAAAGGAAATATCACAAATTTGTTTGTAAATTCAGCTATTCCACCCACTGAGAAATATTTCATCATGACCAATTCGTATTTGATGCATGCTAAAAATATACATTTAAGCGCTACGGCAATGTATTATGTGCCTTCGTTTTTTACCGTAAAAGCCAAAGAAGAGGTTTTTAATCTGAAAAAAGAACAGATTGAAAAGACAGAAACGAAATTCTCCAAAACTACCGAGTATGTATCAATTAAATACTAATCAAATAAAGTCAGAGGAAATAAATATGAAACGAGCATTTTTTAAAATAATTATCAAACTGACTTTTACGATTATGCTGCTTATGGCATTATCGAGCTTGAGTGCACAGTCGGTGAATATTGTAAAAGGTACATTTAAATCGGAACGCGACAATAAACTGTTGAAAATATTTGCAGTGTCGAAAGGCGATGTGATCAATATTAAAATGAATTCGCTGCACAAGCGCAATGGTGTGGATATTGGGATTTTGCAGCATCCGGGAAAACTTTTGGTTTTCGACTTTCAGGATGCTATGGAAATTAACCGAAATATTATTGCGCCTGCCGATGCCATTTACGAAGTATATTATGGCGGACATAAAGTGGATTTCAATATCGAAATATCCAACAATTCATCGAAGCCCAACGGTCCCGGTCGTGGCGAAATAGTGTATGTACGAATGCCCGATACGGTTCATGTGAGCGGATACGTGAACAGACCCATTGGCGAAAGTTATAAACTAACGCCCTACAAGGAAAAAGTAATTCTGAACTCAGTAGTGGTGACAGAGCCGGTAGCTAATCGCGACTTTATAACCGGTTCGGACAAAATGAATCTTTACATACAGGGCGATGTGAAGGATGAATACCGTGAGCAAAAACTACTTTCGTATAATGTCAGTCTTATAGTGGATGCACCTTCGAGCTATGCCGCAATTACTGGTGTGGTAAAAGCAGGAATGGATGCGTTTATTCCCGATTTGTCTCCTACAAAATTTTTAGGAAAAGGAAAATCGCCTAAAATGAATCCTAACAATATGTACGAGGTGGTGAAAGATGCGAACAAAGAAAAAGAAAGATTGGAGAAAGCCGTACAGAGTGTTCAACTGGCTCAGGAGCTTGGCGATTCGTTGCGCCCGGGAAAAAGCAGCAATGCCGATAAAATTCTGGAAACTACAGGCTTTCTGCTCGATACTGATGGTATGAAACAGATGGCACTAAACAAAGGGCTTAAAGCTGTCGGAGCTTCGAACGAAGTGATGGCCATTGCTGATAAGGTTATGAATATCCCCAGTGCTACCGATTTTCTGAAAAGCGGACTCGATAAATATGCTTCGAAGATAAAAGGGAAAGCTACACTTGTAATTCGTGAGCCACGCTTGTTCAAAGAGCCTATTTATTCAGAACCCGATCCCAATAAAAAATATTTGATTCAGTCGGCTATGAATCGTGGAAAAGATGCAGGTGCCTACTGGGATTTGCCCGGTGATAACAACAATATTAAAAAAGGGCAAAATATTCAAATCTGGGATTATAACAATGGTATCGACCGTCAGTTTGCATTTAAAAAAGCAGGTCAGGATGGTTTTTACGAAATTGTAGTAGGAAATATGTCGAATGCACGCATCGATGTGGCCGGAGGCAAAAGCGGTAATGGCGTAAATCTTCAGGTATGGGAGGCTAATGGATCGGCTGCCCAACGTTTCCGATTGAAACATATGGGCGAAGGCCGCTTTAAAATATATGATGTGAATGATAGAGTAATTTGTACTGATGGTAGAAAAAACAGCAAAGGAACCAATGTGCATATGTGGGACGATCACGATGGTCCATGGACAGAGTGGGTACTGATTGATGTGACTACCGGTGCCACATTTATACCTCAGAATACAGGTCGAACACTTGATATTTGGCGCGATGTGGATGTGTTCAACCAAACTGGAGGAGCAATTAATCACACGGTCAATATTGCAAATGAGAATGATCCGATAAATACCAATTTACCTTACAAAGAAGTAAAGTTGCACATTAAAGAGAAAGATTATGTGGCTGATGCAAAGCTTATTGTGGAGGCTAAATATAAAATTACCGATTACACTGATGTAGTGAAGTATCGTAAGGTTTCGGAGCCTGTTCATACCAAAGATTTCTGGACGGCGTACAAAGTGAACTACGATTATGCCATAATGTTCAAAGATCAGGCGAGAGAATACTACGAAATTATTAGTAGCTCCGATTATTTTAATACTAATCGTCCGCTAACGGAATTCCTTAAACGCGATGATGAAGTACAGAAAACTCGACTCGAAAAATATAATATTCTGACAGGCACGAAATAAATTTTGTTTTTCCCTTGTTGCTTTTCTTAAAGATTCAGACCTGACAGTGTTTAAAAAACTGTCGGGTCTGTTTTTTTTATACCACATTTCAATATTAAAAAATTATAGATAGAAACAATAAGTAGTTCAAATTTTGTATCTTTGCAAGTTCATAAAAACCAAAATTGTGACTGACAATAATAATATACTTTCCGATCCAACCGAATATGTAGATGTGATTGGTGCCCGCGTGCACAATCTGAAAAATATTGATGTATCTATTCCACGAAATGCACTTACCGTAATTACAGGCCTGAGTGGAAGTGGGAAATCGTCGCTGGCTTTCGATACCATTTTTGCCGAAGGGCAACGTCGTTACATCGAGACTTTCTCGGCTTATGCACGTAGCTTCCTCGGAAATATGGAACGTCCTGATGTGGATAAAATTACGGGGCTGAGTCCGGTGATTTCAATTGAGCAAAAAACCACCAACAAAAACCCGCGCTCCACAGTGGGAACGACTACTGAAATTTACGACTTTCTGCGTTTGCTCTTTGCCCGTGCCGGAGATGCTTATTCGTACGTCACCGGCGAAAAAATGGTGAAATACAGCGAAGACCAGATAGTGGATTTAATTTTGAAAGAATACGAAGGAAAGAAAACCTTTCTGCTTGCGCCACTTGTCAGAGGACGTAAAGGGCATTATAAGGAGCTTTTTGAGCAAATTCGCAAAAAAGGTTTTCTGAATGTACGTGTGGATGGCGAATTGCGCGAACTTACACACGGACTGAAAGTGGATCGATACAAAAACCACGATATTGAAGTGGTAATCGACAAATTGCTTGTCAGCGAAAAAGACCGTCAGCGCCTGAAACAGTCGATGCAAAAGGCCATGCAGCAGGGAAATGGCGTGGTAATGCTACTCGAAAAAGATGCCGTAGAAGGGCGCTATTTCAGTAAAATGTTGATGTGCCCCACGAGTGGCGTTTCGTACGACGAGCCTGCGCCGCACAATTTCTCATTCAATTCACCACATGGCGCTTGTTCTCATTGCAAAGGTTTGGGTTATGTAAACCAAATTGATATGGACAAAATTGTGCCTGACAAACGTTTGAGTATTTATGCGGGCGCAATAGCACCGCTCGGAAAGCACAAAAGCACAACAATATTCTGGCAAATTGAAGCAATTCTCGAAAAATACGGTCTGAACCTGAAAACGCCTGTAGTCGATATTCCCGATGAGGCAATGGGAGAAATTATGAATGGGACAGACGAACATTTGAATATTAAAAATCAGACCATTGGCACCAATTATTTTTTGAGCTATGATGGCATTCTGAAATATATTGAAATTCAATCGGACAATTCAGCTTCGGCTACCGAGCAGAAATGGGCTAATCAGTATTCTAAAGAAGTGAAATGTCCTGAATGTAACGGGCAACGTTTGCGTCGCGAATCGCTTCACTTCCGCATACACGATAAAAATATTGCAGAATTAGCCGCAATGGATATTTCTGATTTGTTCCAATGGCTTTCGGGCGTGGATGAATACCTGAGCGAGAAACAAAAAACCATTGCTACAGAAATTTTGAAAGAAATTCGTACCCGACTTCAGTTTTTGCTCGATGTGGGACTCAATTATCTGTCGCTTAACCGTAGTTCGCAATCGCTTTCGGGGGGCGAAAGTCAGCGTATTCGTCTGGCTACTCAAATCGGCTCGCAGTTAGTAAATGTGCTCTACATTCTCGACGAGCCAAGTATAGGGCTGCATCAGCGCGACAATGAGCGACTTATCCGTTCGCTCAAGCAATTGCGCGACACCGGCAACTCAGTGATTGTGGTGGAACACGACAAAGATATGATGCTGGCAGCAGATTATGTAGTCGATTTGGGACCGCATGCCGGCCGTCATGGCGGCGAGGTGGTTTTTGCAGGTACACCAGCCGAAATGTTGAAAGCCGATACGCTAACATCTTCATATTTAAACGGAAGAAAGAGAATTGAAATACCGAAAGAAATACGCCCCGGAAACGGGAATTTTCTGTCAATAAAAGGAGCAAAGGGAAATAATCTGAAGAATGTAGCTGTCACTTTCCCGCTTGGGAAAATGATTTGTGTTACCGGAGTTTCGGGAAGCGGTAAATCGACATTGATCAACGAAACTTTACAACCAATTTTGAGTCAGTATTTTTATCGTTCGCTGCAGGATCCGTTGGAATACGATAGCGTGGAAGGGCTTGAGAACATAGATAAGGTAGTGGAAGTGGATCAGTCGCCTATCGGACGCACACCACGTTCGAATCCGGCCACATATACAGGTGTTTTTTCGGATATCCGAAATGTGTTTGTGACTTTGCCCGAAGCGAAAATTCGTGGATATAAACCCGGGCGCTTTTCGTTCAATACTGCCGGCGGCCGTTGCGATGTGTGTGGTGGAAATGGCTATAAAACCATTGAAATGAACTTTTTGCCCGACGTGTATGTGCCATGCGAAAGTTGTGGCGGTAAACGTTATAACCGTGAAACGCTCGAAGTTCGCTTTAAAGGAAAATCGATAGCCGATGTACTCGAAATGACCATTAATCAGGCTGTAGAGTTTTTTGAAAACCAACCGCAAATACTGAATAAAATCAAAACCATTCAGGACGTGGGACTTGGCTATATCAAACTCGGACAGTCGAGTACCACGCTTTCGGGTGGCGAAAGTCAGCGCGTTAAATTAGCCACCGAACTTTCGAAACGCGATACCGGAAAAACATTGTACATACTTGACGAACCAACGACAGGTTTACATTTCGATGATATTCGTGTATTGTTAAATGTGTTGAATCGACTTGTTGACCGTGGAAATACAGTGATTGTGATTGAACATAATATGGATGTAATAAAAGTGGCCGATTATATTATTGATATTGGCCCCGAAGGTGGTGCAGGTGGTGGGAAGGTGATTTGCACAGGAACACCACAGGAAGTTGCTAAAAATAAAAAAAGTGAAACAGGGCGCTTCTTAAAACCCGAACTTGAAGCCAACACCCGATTGAAATAAAAATTTTCAAATCTCAAATTTTCAAATAAAACAGTATGACATTACAACAACTTGAGTATATAGTAGCCTTGGACAAAACGCGTCATTTTGTACGTGCAGCCGAAATGTGTGGTGTAACGCAACCCACCCTTAGTGCCATGATTCAAAAATTAGAGGATGAGCTTGATTGTCGCATTTTCGACCGCTCGTCGCATCCTATAGTTCCTACCGAAATTGGCTTGGCTGTTATTCAGCAGGCTCAGGTTGTGCTTTTTAATGTCAATCAGTTGAAGGAAAGTGTGTTGGTTCAACGTGGTACAGTGGCAGGAAATCTTTCGCTGGCTATTATTCCTACAGTTGCTCCTTATTTATTACCGGGGATTATTTCGCTTTTTCGTAGCGATTATCCTGAGATTTCATTGAGAGTTTCTGAAATGCGAACCGAAACCATCATCGAGAAGCTTCAAACTGCCGAAATTGACATGGCTATTCTGTCCACACCTCTCGAAGATCCGAAAATACTCGAAGTACCGCTGTATTACGAAAAGTTCATAGCTTATATTGCACCCGATGAAGCTATGTATGTGCAGGAGGAAGTGTCGACTAACGAAATGCCACTAGATCATCTCTGGGTGCTAGAGGAGGGTCACTGCTTGCGCAATCAGGTATTTAATTTTTGCGAAAATAAAACACATTCGTCTACTTACGAAGCCGGAAGCATCGATACGCTTGTGAAAATTGTAGATCGCAACGGAGGCTACACTGTAATTCCCGAATTACATGTCGATTTGCTCAACGACACACAAAAGCTAAATCTGCGTAGAATTGTTCGTCCCGAAGCAACCCGCGAAATTGCGCTTGTCATTCGTCACGATTATGTACGCGAAGGCATGATGAATGCCGTGGCCAATACAGTGAAGAAAATTATTCCGCAGCATATGCTCGATGCTCGTTTGAAGAAATTTGCCATTAAGCTGTAATTGTTTATTATCACTTTATAGAGTAAACCAAAAAAGAACTTTCTGCAACAGAAAGTTCTTTTTTGGTTTATTGCCGTATGCAAAGTTTATTTCACTATTACTTTTGTTCTTGAAATTTCACCTTCGGAAAGTACTTTTACAATATACACACCTGTTGGAAGTGCTTTGGTGTAAGAAGTAGACACCGATTTAGTATTTGAAATGATACGACCCGACAGATCTGAAATCTGAATAGCTGCACCGGCTTCGATACCACGCACTACGAGCGAACCATTCAATGAGAATGTTTTGATTTTCGAATTAGCCTGGTTGATCACCTGATTTGGAGCTTCTACGGTGAAACTGCCATCGCTGATAAATGTACGATAACCTGCTGCACCTAAAATACCCATATCGATATAGTTGATTTCCTGATAATAATAATCTCCGGCCGGCAATTCGTAACTAAAGTCATTTTCTTCGGTAATTGCACCTTCGGCTACACGTGTCCATTTATCTTCGGCTTTGTAAACAATCACGTAGTTCGCAATCATTTCTTCACTGTCGATGGTTAAGGTTTTAATTCCCAAGGATTCAATTTTGCCATTTATTTTTTCATAAACAGTAGGGTCAGCTACCTGATATGGAACCGCAAATTCGGTATAGTCTGAGAACGATGTCATACCTGTTGTAGTGCCATCCAAATGCGCAAAACCTAACCAGTCGAACATTGGGTAATAATTTTTAGCCATACTTTCAGCAGCAGGAATGTTGATGTCCAACGAGTCCATATCCACAGGGATAAACTGTAACATGTCGAGATTGTAATTTGCGCCATTCTCAGCCACTACATTAATTTTGAGTTGTTGAGACCCCGATTCGTCAATACTTACAGATCCGATATAATTCATGCCCATACTTCCGGAATGTCCGGTTGCATTCCAACGACGGCGGTTGTTGACGCCCATCCACGATTTAAACCAACGGCCATACATTTCTTCGTTCGGGAAATACAATTCCTTGTCGTTCATCTGGATGGTTGTCATATTGGTTTTTGGATCGCCACTTACACGGTGAGAAATGTAAATATTGTAGCTACCTGCATTTAACCATGGGGTTTTAAATTTCACCCAGGTTGGACGATTGCTACCAAGCGGAACAATAACAAGATCGGCACGATTGTAAGCATTGTCAATTTTATCGTAAGTGCTACCAGCATAGTAATAACCTACTTTCCACGTAGGATGAATAGTATCTGTTACAGTGATTCCTTCGAGTGAATCCCTGCTGAAATAATGAGTGAAACCACGTGGAGTGGCTGTAGTCATTCCTCTTTCTCTGTCATAAGCCTGAATTTCGGGCTGATCAACCAGATCGAAATATACAGGATAAGGTTTGATATCGCTTGTGGAAGGAGTGATGGTCACAGTTGTTCTGGCAGTGTCACTTGTTGAATAGTTTATGTGGTCGCCAATGTAAACAGCCGAGATTGGTTCGTCGCCTACTAAAAGGTTAGGGAATGTAACTGATCCGGTTCCTAATACATCGAGAGTGACACGGTTTTTTACCAGATTATTTACATAAACCAACACATCACCAAATGGTACTGCATCATTATTTGCATCTTTAACAGCAATGTCAACTTTTACATCTTTGTATAATTCTGCACTTTCGGGAGCAGTCAGATGCACTGTGGTTGCTGAAGGAATAGCTTTGATAAACTTAAGAACAATTTCGCTACCACCAGTTGCCACAACTACGCTGTCCACAGAGTTTTCATCATATACATAATAATCTTCGCCAATAATAATGGTAACTTTATCTGCAGCTGCAGCTGTATAAGTTGTACCTACTTCAATATTTGGAATTTCACGGGCTTCTTTTATAACTGCGTCGTTTTCGTCCACATATTTAATTGTTACTGTAGCGGCTTCAGCTTCGCGTACTGTATATATGTCGAAATTATCGAAACGTTGTTCGTAATTGGTACTTGCACCATTGCCGGTGGCACCTTCTGTTTTTCCACGTGTGCTTGCAATTTCAAGACGAGATACATCGTTTGTTCCGGTGTTTACAAAAGGAAGATCGGTGTAAGTTTTTTTATTTGAGGGCTGATCTTTTTCGTAAATTTCGAAAGATGTTACCATTTTGGTCTTAAAGTCGAGCACAGCCTTGATATGGTACCAACGATTCATTTTGAATGCAGCACCAAGATTGGTCGATTGATTGATACTATCGCATTTTTCTGCGTAGAAATTGCTAGAATAATTTAAATCCTGCATGGCAAATGGCACAAGCGTATTTGTGTAGTACGACCATGTGGATAAATCGGGTTTGGTTTGTTCCACCACTTTTGCTGGTACAGGATTGTTCGGGTCGGTACTGATGTTCATTAAATGTATATCGCCGAGAGGTTCTGTACCTTCGGCAGTATTGTATTTCGAACCGGCTTTCAGACTCCAGCGTTCGAACCACAAACCAAAAGCAATACTATCGTTGCTTCCGCGCACGATACAAACGCCAAAAGCAGCAGGTTCAGTACCATTGGTTCCCTCAGAGTTTGCTTGTCCGATAAGTTTGTACGGATTCCAGTCGAATTCGTAATACACAGTATCCTGACGTTCATCGGTCGAAGTCATATTGGTGATTTTTGTGCCACGTCCTCCACTGCCACTGGCAGCAGCAAAAAGATAACCGTCTGCCACTGTTGGAGCACCTACGTTATTTCCCGACAAATTAGAATTTGCTGTGGTAAATGAATGTGTTCCACTCAGAAAATCGTAGTACGATATCTGCACATTCTTTACCCAATCAGCTTTCGCTCCAAAAGTTGAAGTTATGGCCATGGCTGCCACAAGCATTAAAAGCTTTTTAAAGTAATTTTTTGCATTCATGATATTAAATTTAGTTGTTTATAATTGATCATTATGTTGCAAAAATACCCTGTCTGTATATTTCAGGGAATGTAAAAACGTATTATTTCTTGTAATTTCGTTCATAAGAGTTTTAGGTAGGTTAATATCGAATACCAGTTTATGTGCTTGAGTTAAATTCTTCTGATTATCAGTATAGAAGAGTGGATTTCTGAATAAAAAACACCCGGCAGGCACAGTAGTGCTGTCGGGTGTTGATGAAAAAAAAGAATGTTTTTTGTTCAAGATGCCACTGCTATTCCTATTACTTATTTCATTTCAAGAAACAAATTGTTTGAAGTGAGGTTTACAGTTCCTTTTCCTGCAGCCTCGAATTTTTTATTCAGCTGTTGTTTTACAAATGAGGCTGTAAGGTTTAAGTCTCCGTTGGCATTGCGACGCGATATTCTGAGCAAGTCGCCCCATCGCTGTCCTTCGAAACCACATTCCAGTGCAGCCTCTTTCAAAAGGGCTTGCTCAATCCACTGAATAGAGTCGGATTTATTTACAACCCAGTCGGGTTTCTGTATGTTCACAAGATATGCACGTCCGCGAATTCCCGAATTGTCGCGCCATGGCGAGCGAAGGAAAGTGTAGGGAGCATCGTTCTGGCGGGCATCGAGGTAAAAGGGCTCCGGATAAGGTTCTGCAGCAGTACTGTCGTTTACAGGTGGAAAACTGCTGTATTGTATGCCTTCTTTGTCAACGCGTAGACTTCCGTTGGAGCGCGGCCAGTCGTAGTTGGCTTTTACTCCATTGTTAAGAAGTGCGTATGCTAAACGGGGGTAACCTGCACGGTTGGCTGCTTCGGCAAAACGCAGATGCAGCAATCCGGCACGATACAAAAACCATTTTCCCGGTTTTGAATACTGGTTCGAAATAAGGTCGTAATTCAGGTGAATGGTTTTGTTTCCATCTATCGATTGATTATTGTAATAGTCGTAAAGATACTTCAGTACTACGGGTTCGCCGTTGATTATATCGAACGACGATTCGCGTCCACGACCATCGAAAACAAAACCGTTCGATTGTTGTACCTGAGTTTCCCACAAGCTATCTATGGCGTAAGCAGATGGTTTTAACTGATATTCGCCCTGGCCGGTGTTCGCAAAGAGTTTTATAAACGGACTCGAAGAATTGGCAGCGCCACTGTAACTAATCATCCATATCATCTCGTCAAGCAGGCCCACGCCGCCTGAGCTACCAGCATCGGTGGAATTGCGTGAGAAAATTTCTTTCCACATATTGCGATACGACGACACGTCCTGATCTTTGAAACGTTGATAGCAAATCTGGAATCGGGGCTCGTTGTTTCCTGCCCAAACCCAACCGCTTACTTTGTTTTTAATTTGAGTTTTAGCGCTCGTTGCATCAGCATCGTTCATGTAGGCTTTGTACTGTGTAGCAGCTTCCACATATTGATTATTCCAGAGATATAAGTCGCCCAGCAAAAGTCTTTTGTTCAGAAATTGCAGATTCAGATAAAATGACTTGCTGTTGTCCTGAATCGTTTTTCCATAAAACGACGAAAGTGTGTTTTCTGAAAGGGTAGGGAGTGCACGCATTTCATCAATCAGCACAAGAATCAACTCGTCGATATTTTTTTCAGGAAAATTAGCAGAGTTATTGAGTGCGTCAATCGATTCGAGCGGATTGGTGACATAAGGAATGTTTTTGAAATGCATAGCCAGTTGAAAATACGTCCAGCAGCGTACAGCAACCACATCTGCATAACGCGGGTCGTAGTTTTCGCGCGAGATTTTATTTTCGGCCAGCATTTTATCGAAATTCGAAATAATATCGTTTGCATTGAGAATGACATTGTAAAATGGAGTGGGGTCGCAATACACATTTTCTTTAGTCGTATTGTGTTCGTTAAGTGCCACCTGATCGTTAGTAGCATTAGAAGTCACATCCATAAGGTCGGCTCGGAGCTCGTTGAGCACAACCACATGTTCGGCAAGTTGCGAAAACTTCCCGTACAGTCCCCAGATGGCATTGTCGGCATCGTACACATTTTTATAATTTTCGTTTTGCTCCACTACCTGTGTGGCATCCGGATTCAGCAGGTCGTCGCACGAGGCAAACGAACATACAATCGCAGTGGCGAAAAGTAGAATTGATGTTTTATTTATGATTTTCATACGATAATAATTTTTTTTGAGGTCGTATGGAACTCGTCCTGTTTGCATTGGATTCGTTTCATATGAAGCTGATTCTTTTGTTTTTTAATATCAATATTAAATGTTTTGGCAAATGGTTTACAAACCAAGTTTTATACCAAAAAGTAATGTGCGTGGTTGTGCACTTACACCAGTGTCGATACCCGCAAACACAGGATTCTGACTTGTGCTGAATTCAGGGTCGTAGCCCAGATATTTGGTGAAAGTCAGTAGGTTGTTGCCTGTGAGATAAATCTGTAAATTGTTGATTAATTTTGTGTTAAGTGGTATGTCGTAAGCAAATGTGAGCGATTTAAGGCGCACATATGAACCATCTTCAATCCAGCGGTCGGAGAAGCGGCTGTTTTGCATAGGGTCGCCCCACACGGCTTTCGGAATTAAAGTTTCCTGTCCGTTTGTTTTCCAGCGATACTGAGCTGCAATGGTTTGATTGTCGGTGTTGCTCAGCGATTCAATTTCCGAACGTATAAGGTTATATACTTCAGATCCAATCGAATAAGTAAATACAGTATTCATGCTGAAACGTTTCCAAATAAAAAGACTGTTGAGCGAGCCAAACACATCCGGATTTGGATTTCCAATGACAGTCATATCATTTTCGTCGATAATATTGTTTTTATCGCGATCCACAAATTTCACATCACCGGCAGTAAATGGAACAAGCGTACCATCGGTTTTTTGTATCGAAAGTCCGGCTTCTGTAGCTTCGTCGGCCGAGTTCAGTATTCCATCGGTTTGATAACCATAGAACTGAGCTACAGGCGCACCTGTTTTGCTAATCACAAACCCGTTTGCAGCCTGTGTGATTTTTTGGTTGTTTGCAATAGAGAGCAATGTGTTTTTATAATGTGAGATATTCAGTCCCAAATCCCATTTAAAATCATTACGGTCGATCACACGTCCGTTGATATTTACATCTATACCTCTGTTGCGCAACGAGCCATCGTTACTAAGTGTTACGCTCATACCTGTGGCTGGTGTGATGGCGTTGATGCTGATCAGGTCGCTTGTGATTGAGTTATACAAATCCACACTCAGATTGAGACGCTCTTTAAACATAGCAAAGTCGAGACCCACAGTTGCCTTGCGGTTTGTTTCCCATTTTAGTTTGTCGTTAGGAATATTAGCACGGACAAGGCCATAAGCACCAAGCAAAACCTGAGGTTCGTAATAGTAGCGTGCTGAGTAGTTACCAATGTCATCGTTTCCACTTACGCTATAACCAGCACGAACTTTTAGCAGGTCGAAGAAATCCTGATTGGCCATAAATTTCTCGCCTGTTACTATCCATGCAGCATTCAGCGAAGGGAAAAGTCCGAATACGTTGTTCGAAATCCGAATTCCATCAGCATTTTTACCAAAGCGCGACGAACCATCGAGAGCGGCATTAATGGATATAAAATATCGGTTACTGTGTGCATATTCCAGATTCAGGTAATTGGACACGGAGGCCCAGCTACCGAGCATGCCACCTACCTGAGCCAGTGTGTTGCGCCCGTCGCCTAATGTTTTCATTTCGTCGCTCGAAGTGTTGAAGGCTTTTCCCCAGTCGAGTTCGTTTTTAGCAGTGAGTATGCGCGATCCTATGCGTGCTGTGACATTTTGTGTCTCGTCGAAGTTTTTTTCGTAACTAAGCATGCCTTCAGTATTCACAAGTGAGAAACTATTGCGCAGTTGTTGCGACTGATTCGTAATTTCGCCACTTGCTAAAGCCGGATGGAATACACCTGCGTTAGGAAGGAATACACTTTCTTTTGTTACTTTATCGGAAGTAAGGCCGAATATGAAATTTGCTTTCAGGAACGAAGTGAATTTTATTTCGGCATCAACACCTCCGTTAAAGCGAAAACGGTTGCTTTCCGACTTGCTGTTGTTGATAATGGCTGTTGGGTTTGAAATATTGAACATATCTACCCCTTCGAGGTTTGGTGTTTCCTGTCCAATCACATTATACACCTTGGCCGATGTAAACGGAGCTTTCACCAAAGCTGCCATTACCGGGTTGAAGTTCTGGTCGGCTCCTTCAAACTTTAAATCGCGCTCCGAATATACAAAGCTCACATTGGCATTCAGTCTGAACCAGTCGGTCATTTTTATTTTTGCGTTTGCACGTGTCGAGTAGCGATTGAATGAAGTATTTTCCACAAGTCCCTCGTGGCCGAGATAGCCAACACCAAAGGCAAAAAGAGTTTTTTCGTTTCCTCCCGTAATGTTTACGTGATAATTGCTGTTGAGCGAAGTGCGGAAAACCTCATCCTGCCAATCGGTTTGCTGATTGTAGCGATAATAGTCTTTGTTGCCCGATATGCCCCAGTTTTCAACTGTTGGTTTCTCCTGATTAATATATGGCAAAGCTTGTATTTGGGTTGTACTCATTCCCTGCGAAAGGAGCATGTCGGTCAGATAGTTTTTGTATGACCAGGCATCTAACATTTTGTATTTTGTGTCCGGTTCGAAGTTTACACCTGAGTATGCGTGGAAATCAATTCGTGTAGCAGCTTCGCGAGCCTGAATAGTGTTGATCAGAATGACACCGTTGGCTCCTTTCGATCCATACACCGAGCCGCCATCTTTCAGTATTGTAATGTTGTCGATGTCGTGCACTGCAATATCGGAAAGTGCCGATGAGCTGTTTCCGCCTATAAGCGAAGCAAATGGTTGATTGTCGTAAATAAGTCCATCTACTACGATAAGTGGCTGATTGTTGCTATGTATCGAATTGATACCATTCAGAAACAAATTGGCGCCTGCTCCCGGCATTCCCGAGCGCGATACTGTGTTCAGACCATTTACTCCCGATTGCAAAATGTTTTCCACTGTAGCCGACCCACTTTGATAATCGCGACGATTGCTGTGAGTGGATACCGACTGTGTGGCTCTGAGTTTGTCTTTTTTGACAAATGGAAGCACAATTTCACCGTATACATCATTGAAGCTGTCGTCAATCAACCAAATATTAATGGATGTGCGACCTCTTATTGGTATTTGTTTAGTTACAAATCCCGGTGCCTTTATTAACATAACAGCAGAGCTAAATGAGCGACGTAAACGATAAACTCCATCTTCGGAGGTTGTTGCCGAGGCTACTCCCGGTATCGAAACCTGTGCTCCTGCCAGCGGTTTCCCGTTTGCAGTCTGATAAACAGTTCCGCTGATTTCTGTATCGGTCACAATGTCGCGTGCTAAAACCGGTGCATGGAGTACTGCCATAAAGCTGAATAACGCGATATAATATCTGATTCTTTTCATCTGTATATATTTTACCCTATCCTATAAAATTGGAAAAGAGATTGTTTTTTTAATCTAAAGTTTCAAATTACTCTTCGGTAATTCGTGGTACTAATAATATATAATCGAGAAACAGTAAACCCTGACGACTGGAGGCATTGCTGCGAGCGGTGTTACAAAGCCACATGGTCATTTCGCCTGTTCGGTTTACACGAAGCAATTCAGCAGCATCGCCCGCAATAGACTCGAGCACTGTTTGCGCAGGCAGTTGTAAGGTGTGCTGACGCAGTTTTGTTAGTTCATGTACTCCGGCCATACCTTTTCCCACAAAGCACATCGAAGTACCCAGATAATTGTTTTCTACCCCACGTGTATTGTCGGGAATACCGAATGTGAGTTTTTTCGCACCCGGCATTGAAACAAAGAGTTTCTGAATAATCTGATACACCCCAAAGTTAGTATATGTATTATCAGCATGGTCGGCAATGTCGTCGAAAGCTACATAATACACATCGTAATTGCACGAATTTACATTCGCTTTGTATTCGATATGGAAATTATTGATATTGGCTACCAGATTACTGTTTATAAAATATGTTTTGGAGGCTACACTGTCTTTTCTTACTACAGAATCGGGCGCCAAAGGTATTTTTCGCCAAAGTGAGTCTGATTGTGTTTCGGCAGCCGATACGGCAATGTCGCGCTCGCCACTTGCCCAACGTTTGTAGCGGGTTAATACATAATTCGAATTACTTGCACCTGTAAAATGCTCACCTTCAATTTTGATGGGTTTGATTTTGTTTTTAAGTTTTATGTCAATCTGATCGGCCATATAAACTCTTCCGTTTGAAGCATCGTACATATCGGTAATTTGTAAATCACGGGTGCTGATGCGTATGCCATCCACATTTGTTACCGAATCGGTTTTTGTGATATCTACTATTCCTCTCAATACGAAATCCTGACAAAGGTTGAATCGTGTCGCCGAGTCGGTACGCAACTCAGTCCCTAAGTTAAAATATGGTTTGTATTTGTTATAAATCAGATTGAAATTTGAATTTTTCAATACGATGTATGTGTAAGTTGAATCCTCATTGTCGAGGGGATACTTTTCAAGGAAATGATTAATGTTTTTCCAAACAGTGTCGTATTTGGTTTTACCATCGGGATACACACCTGTAGCAATGCTTTTTTCTTCGTCCATAATGCGGGTGTTCAGTTTGTTGATATACACAAACTGCTCATTATCGGTTTTTTCTGATAAATGATCCCAAATGTTTTCCTTTCGGTCAATGAGTTTGTCTGTAATGTGTATTACTCCATTGGCAGCGGGAATATCGGCAGTGATGATTTTTGCTGTGTTGAAAGTTTTATGTTGTGCATTGTAAACAATGCTTTTGGTGTTCACAGCTTTGAGTTGTGTATATAGGGCATTGTTATCGCTGAAATAGCTGTTATAAGCAATGAGCATTCCAACTGTTTTTTGAATCAAATCCACATTTGATGTGTCGATAGCACTCCATGCCGGATTTTCGGGTGCAAAAACGGTAAAACTATTGGCTGTTTTTAATATTTCGCTGTAGCCGGTTTTGTTCAGCATCGAAATAAAAACTGACAGTTCGGGTTTTGATGAAAGTACTTCAAACAAGTCCTTGTTGGTGTTAATTTCATTGTTAAGGCGATTTTCCCATGCACTTTCATTACAACCCTGCCAGAATATAACTGTTAGAAACAGGGATAGTAGCAGGCTGCATTTTCTGAGATGTTTCATAATATTATGTTTTTACTTTTCTGATTTAATAAAGAGCATTAATGATTAGTTTAACAAATCGCCCACACAAACCTGGTCGGTTGGTGCAATCAATTCGCATGCTGTGCCCGGATAAATGGCATTTCCTTCAATGTCGAAGCGTGGCCAAAGCTGATTTTGTTCCACAGGTATAAACTGTATCATATCCCACCAGGCAGGCTGACTATTTCCGCTCAGGGCGTCGAATCTGAGCGTGTGACGACCAGTATATTCCACTTTGATAGCTCCACTGTTGCGGCTACATACAACACTGATTTTTTGTTTGGCATTGTATTGTTTCATGCCATTGTTCAGGTTCACTTCTGGAGTGTTGTCGGTGTTGAAATACTCCCCAAGGTCGAATACATTTGGCAGTACCTGGTCTTCTTTTCCTTCTTGTTTAAAAGTGGTTTTGAACTTATTGTTGTTGCCACCACGACGCCAGCATATCCACACATTGTACACTCCTTCAGTGAGCACAGGTGTTTTAATCTCTATCCACTGAATGACAGTAGGACGCATTGGTATTTCGAAGTAATCGTAGTTTACATACTGGTTTTTTTCGCTAAAAGCATTATCCACTACATAAGTAATAGTTGGATTATTTTTTCCACCAAACTGTAGTTCCGAGAGGTCGCCCGGACGGAAAACATACCATGAACCTTTTTTGCGGTATTCCTTCATTTTCTTAATCTCGGGCTGGTCGGTAAGTTGCCAGTAAATGGCTTCGGGGCCACGTTTTACAGGTTGTATGTAGCCTTCGAGGTCAATCATTACGCCATTGTAGCAACTCAGGTCTGTCCATTCCGAATTCTTATCCACAGGAATCCCTTTTTCGAATTTGGTTAGCGTTTGATATTCGTTTACAATAAGCGAATCTTTACTGTTTTTAAATGTAAGTACCTGATTGGTTGCCATGGTAAGTTCTGCACTCGACATACTTAAATCGGCCACATAAGCCAATCGTTTTACAATGAGATATTTGCTGTAAATATCGATTAGTTTGGCTTCGTCGTTCTCGAAATCGGGTTGTGCTACTTTCAGTTTTTCAATCAGCGAAGTGCGGTCGGTAATACCTGCGGTAGCAAAAGCTGCATCCGATTGCAGAAAAACAGTAAACCATTGGCCTTCTGCTTTATTCTGAATGAGTGTGTCGATCATTCCCGATTCTGTGATTACAGATTTAAAAAGTGAGTAGATATCAGGGAGCTCCTGAATCATTTCCCCTACAGTTTTAGGATTTGGTGTAAGCACATAGTTTATTTTGTGAATAATGCCATTGGCTACGCGGATGTCCTTCTGCACAATGTCGGCCTGACGGTTAATGCGAATCACAGGGTCGTTTCCACCTTCCTGTACAGTGCGTGTGGTCAGGTATTTACCGAGCATAGTGGCTGTGACAAGTCGTCCATCCACAAATTCGGAACTCTGAATAGTATCGCGCACAATGTGGAATTTCATAAATTTTTCGAGTTCATCCACAGGCAATTGTTGTAGCGAGTCGATACCCAAACGGCTACAATACACGCTGAGTGCTTCGTTGGTGGGAATAAAGCAAGTGTTAGTGCCGTATGCATGCAGCATGCCACGAAATCCGGCTTTGTCGGCCACCTTCAAAAAATCCGACATTGACGAGTCGCGTTGTTCGATATATTCATCCACCATTACTTCATCCGAGGTAAGAAAGGTTTTGCCTTTCATGTAATCGTCGCACGAACCGAAGACGAAAATGCTTACTAAGGCTGCAAGCCAGAGTGCTGATTTTAGTTTATAATGTGTTTTATTCATAAGGCGTTCAATGTTTTTTTTGAAGTAAGGTTTTTATTTTGCGTAGAATTCGTTCTGGGTGAGATTCTTATTAGTTTCAATTTCGTGTATATAGATAGGCCAGTAGTGGCTGTTGTGTCTCGGATCGCGGTATTTTGCCATCAGACTACCTAATTTTTCAGGCGTGGCGCTGTTTATGGCCAAAGTTATCAGATATTGAATATTATTATCGCCATAATCATTTCGTTTGGCATGACGCAATACATCGAACCAGCGTTTTCCCTCGTAAGCAAATTCACGTGCGCGTTCTTGCAGAATAGCTTTTTCGAGCATTTTACCTTCCACGTCGTTTTCTACAAATTTGTAATCGGCTGTATTTACAGCGTTACGTGCTTCGCGTACTTTATTCATGGCAGTTATCGCTGCTTTGTAATAATTCTGTGCACTCTCGTTGCTGGTTTGTAATCCTATTTGGTTTAATGCTTCAGCTTTTATTAGTAAAATGTCAGAGTATTTGTACATAATCCAGGGTGTTGTGTAGTTTGTGGCTGTGCGTGGGTCGCCTGTGCGGCCGGTTCCTACATATTTCCAAACAAGATTGGCGCGGAAGGAACAGCCAAGTCCACGTATGTCGGTAGCTTCGGCAGCCGATGTATAAGCAGGTTCGGGAAAGATGGTTCCATCCATAATATCAATTTTTGGACGAACACGATTTATGGAGGGCCCTAATAAACTGTAAAACGGATTTGTGAAATCGGTAGTAAATGGAATTTCGAAGATTGATTCTACCGAGGCTCCGTTTACATAACTTTGTACAAACATCTTGTCTGCATCCGATTCGTTGGCAACAGTCACTGTGTCGATGATGATACCGCCTTCGCCCACTTCTATGGGGAATTTTTCGACCGGAATTAAGCTATAACGGTTTGACCCGATTACTTCGTCGCACAATGTGTTGGCTTCGGCATATCTTTCCTGCCATAGAAAAATGTCGGCAAGCAGGGCGCGGGCTGCCCAACTTGTTACACGACTTTTAGTTTTATCGTTTCCTGAATAACTTAAAGGAGCGTTGGCTATGGCAATACGAAGATCGTGCACCAAAGTGTCCAGAATGACTTCGCCCGATGTTTTAGGCAGATACAAATCCTGGTCATCGGAGTAATAGGCATCAAGAGTCATTGGTACATCTCTGAAAGCGCGAACAAGGTAAAAGTACATCATGGCACGAATAGTGAGTGCTTCGGCTTCGTATTCTTTTAATTGCTTTTCGGTAAATGTGCCATCAATTTTGCGCACATCAGGGGCAAATTTAAGTACAGTATTACAATTGTTAATTACATTGTAGAAGCCCGACCAGTTTACAATGGGATTTTCGGGCGAAATCTCGCCATCGAATATATTGTTGATGCTATTGTCAATCACAGCGCCATTTTCGAGCATGTCTGCCCTGAATTCACCCCAGGCAAACATTCTATCCACCGTAAATGCCTGCATCGATATATAACAACCAACTACTGCAGAATTTACATGTTCTTTGGTTTGCCAGAATTCCTCACGGGTAACTCCATCCTCCGGTTCGAGGGTAAGCCAGTCGGAACATGCTGACAATTGTAAAGCAAAAATTGCTAAAATGAGATATTTCAGATTTTTAGTCATACCATTTTTGTCTTAAAAAGTTTAAAAACTAACCGATGTTCCCAAAGAGAATTCCATTGGGCGACCCGACCGTGAAGTATCGTAACCTAAGCTGCCGATACCCGACCGCAATGTAACTTCAGGGTCCATACCTGAATAATTTGTCCAGATATATATGTTTTGCATGGTAGCCCATATTTTAAATTCACTGAGTCCGAATTTGCGAACTTTTTCCCGATCGAAGTTATAATTCACAGTAAGCGACTTGAATCGCAGGAAGGAGCCATCCTCAACAAAACGGTCGGAGCCAAGGAAATTATAGCCTTTTCCGAGCAATGCACGAGGTAACAGGTCGGCAGGTGCTGTCGTAGGGTCTTCGTAAGGATGACGCCAGCGTTTCAAAACCGCAGTACTCTGATTGTTGAACCCGTTCATGCTTTCCATGTCAATACGGGTTTGATTGATAATTTCGAAGCCGTAACGATAGTAGAAATAAGCACTTACAGTAAGTTTGCGTTTCCAGCGAATGGTAGGTCCGAAACCGCCTGTGAGTGTAGGGTTTACATCGCCCAGATACACAATATCCTGTGAGTTGATATTTCCATCATGGTTGATGTCGGCATATTTGGCATCGCCGGGTTGAAACTCATAACCAATTGATGGATACCAGAATCGCATGTTCACAGTTTCTTTTTTTCCATCCTGAGTATAGGTGTAAATCGGATTGCCCTTTTTATCGCGCGCAACGGTTTGGTCTTCGTTCAGATAAACACCTTCGTAGCGGTATCCGTAAAATGATCCTAAGGGATTTCCTACCTGAATTTTTGTCAGGTATTTGTTGTTCGCAGCAGTGGGAGTGGAGATAAGTGGAATATTATCCGAAAGTTCCATTACCTCGTTTTCCGAACGGGCAAAAGTCAGGTTGAAATCTACCTGCCAGTCTTTTGTTTTAACCGGAGTAGTAAATACGCTGAGTTCCCAGCCACGATTGTCCATTACACCTACGTTCTGGTTAATTCTGCTGAATCCCGTGGCGCTCGAAATGCCCACATTTGGGAAGTACAAATCGTTGGTGCGTTTTTTGTACCAGTTGAAATCCATGTTGATGCGATTGTCGAACATGATCAGGTTGGCGCCGAGGTTGAAGTCGGTTACTTTTTCCCAACGCAAATTGGCAAGTTGTAATCCGGTTGAATACACTCCCTGTTCGTCGAGATATGTCCAGTTATACGTGCCGTAAGTGTTGTAATAAAGGTAGTTTTTGTTCACAGGGTTTCCGCTCATACCCGATGATGCACGCAAACTAAGATCGTCGATGAATTTCAGCTCTTTCATAAAAGGCTCGTTTGAGGTTCTCCAGCGTACAGATGCACTGGGGAAATATCCATATCGATTCTTGTCGCCGTATTTTGAATCACCATCGCGACGAACAGTCGTGTTTACAATATATCTGTCCAAATATTTATATTGAACCATTGCGAGAAGCGACATTGTGCGTGCCTGCGAACCTCCTGAGTTAAGACCCAATCCGCTCCCAATAATATTAGCCGGAATAGAGGGATCCTGCAGGAATGTAGAGGCACTTAATGCACTTACTTCCTGATAGGATGAATATCGTCCATCGTAGGTGTTAATCTGAGCAAGACTGATAATCTCATGGTCTTTGCCCATTTTGGGAGTAAAATAAAGTCGGTTGAACGATTGTACCACAAATGCTTCGGTATAAAGGTCGGTAGCACGGTTCACACTTATTTCCGGCCAAAGGCGGCCTGTCGCAGTTTGTGGAAGGAATCGGTTGTCTTTTGAGGTATTAATGTCAAAAGCCAGATCGACCTGATATTTTAATATTTCCGGAATAACCCAATACTGCAAATTAAATTTTGGCATTATACGTTCACTTTTCACTTTCCAGTAACCACTGTTAGCCATAGCTACAGGATTATAAATGCCGGAATTTGAGGCTGATGACCAAATTCCCTGCGGCGTAGTGACAGGCGAGAAATAATTTGGAGTCATTACCCCAAGTGTGTTGTATTCGTAAATGGACATGTTCGGCATTTTTGTATAGGCCGAGCTAAGCAAATTGGTAGTATAGTTTTTATCCTGAGTTCCTTGCGTGTACGAAAGGCTTACCTGGAATTTCAGATAATCCGACACGTTATAATCGTAATTCAATGATGCTGTTACACGCGAATATCCTTGTCCGATCACAGTTCCCTGTTGATCGTAATAACCTATCGAAGTTCGGTACATGGCTTTCTCGCCACCACCCGAAAGCGAGATATTATGATCCTGGGTAAACCCGTTACGGGTAAGCGCCTCGTACCAGTCGGTGTTTTGTCCGTAATTATAGTAGTAATACGGATTGTTGGGGTCGTAGCTGAATTGCGGATAGGCAGAAGTGCTCAGCGGCGTGCCGGCGTTAGCCGCTGCTTCGAGTATAAGTGTAGTGTATTCATTTCCACTCAGCGTTTTGATTGGGTCGGCAGGCGTATTCAGCGAGCCTTTGAAAGTATAGCTCACACGTGGTTTACTTATTGTCCCGCGTTTGGTTTTTATTAGCAATACACCATTAGCGCCTTTATTTCCATACATAGCAGTAGCAGCTGCATCTTTAAGTACCGAGATTTCTTCGATGTCGGCAGGCGAAATATTCAACAACTGAGCATAGTTTTCTTCGTCGGCAGTGGCAAAATCAAAATCGGATCCGATATTGGTTTCGAACGGAATACCGTCCACCACAATGAGTGGATCGGAGCCACTGTTGATAGAGGTAGTACCACGAATACGAATTGACATTCCCGAGCCGGGTTCACCACTGTTGGCCACAATATCCACACCCGACATACGTCCCTGCAATGCCTCGTCGATAGAGGCAGCCTGCAAACCTTCGAGGTCTTTGGTTTCAATTTTACTCATAGCAAAAGTAAGGTCGCGCTCGGCAATATTAATATTTCCTGTGCTTACCTGTCGTCTTGCAGTTACATTTACTTCTTTAATGGTTTGAGTGGCATCTTCCATTACAATATTCACATTACCGCCATTTCCTGCTGTGCGTGTAATAGTTTTGTAGCCTACATACGAATAAATAATGCGATTTGTGGTTAATCCGCTAGTTCTGAGGGTGTAATTGCCGTCGAAATCGGTAATGGTACCATTCAGAATACGGTTGTTAGCATCATATTCGGCTACAGATACTCCGATAATGGGTAGTTTATCCGACTTAGCAATGACTTGTCCGTGAATAATTTTAGCCTGAGCATTCGCTGATGTTGAAATGAGTAACGACGCTATGACTATTGAAAATATTTTAATGTACTGTTTCATCTTTTTGTAATATTCAAAATTCCTTACTCAGTTACTTTTTCGTAAACCATATAGTCGTTAATCTCATGTAGCACACATTTTGCTCCGAAATAGTTGCTTCGTTTTATTCCTCGTGTGACCAATGCTGTTTTTTCTATCAACGAAAAGTTTTTTCCGGTATTTATCGATTTTGTTGATATTTGCAGTCGTCCTTCCGCATTTTTGCTTATTGATAAATAAGTATTATCAACCACATCTTTGAGCAATGTGGGCCATGTTTCTTCGGTTATCACTTCCCTGTTGGGCATAATGTAGTTTAATCCATCATCCACAAAAACTTTTCCTTTTACTATATGATGTAAAACAAATTTTGTGGCACTCAGACGGGCAGCCACATCACCTGTGGAAACGGCTGTGTAGGCAGGCAAATAGCCTTCCGATACAGCTTTGTTCATTGCTGCGTTTGTAGGCATTAATAAAGTGAGTGTCATATCTGCTGAAATACCGGCAAGTTCATTACTCTCATCTCCCTTTAAACATTGTACTAAGTAGTTCTTAAAAATGGCTACATTCGGATTTTGAGTGGCAGAAGTCATTTTCAGAATATAAGTAATCAAATCCTGACTCTTGTACTTTTCAACTTCGGTTGGAGCTGTGTTTCTGCGTGAGTATTGTAGCATTTTATCTATTTTGAGAACCTGTCCGTTAGTGAATGTTTTGTAAGGCGTCACTGTCACCCAGTCATTTTCATCAAAATTACCGAGCATTTGCACTTTTCCATCTTTATAGCGAATCATATCGCCATATTCGTTCACTGCATAACCATATCCGCTATAAGCTGTAGCAAAACCCGGATCGACTACAAAATCAGTCAACGCACAGTTTACATCATCGTTTTTAAGGCGTTTGAAAATATGCGAGCGAACAAGACGTTGCATGCGGGTGGTGACGTCGAAGTTACCTAATGAGCTTCCTGCTTGCGAATGAGCGAATCCGTATTTGTTTGAACCTGCAAGCCATTGCCAGTTGAATCCGTCGGCAGCCAGAAGTTCGTCCGAAGGTAAAAGTACAGTGTAGTTTTCCTGAGTGTAACCATTGAGTTCGCACTTCAGAAGTTCATCTTTCAGTGTGCTTTCGAAATATTCAATGAATGCTCTGTTAAGCAGACTGTAGGCGGGATTCAGAAGTATTTCCGTGAATACTGTTTCGAAATATCTGCTTTTGATATAATCGGTTGAACCATAGAAAAAACCGTTGCTGGCCGGAGCTACTTTAGCATATTTGTTGATGTCGAACGCATCACCACGGTTTCCTTTTCCATTAAAAAATTCTCCCTGCGAATTCATACTTCCTTTGAAGTCGCCTGGCCAAACCAATTCGTCAATCATTTGCGCATTAACAAAATAACCAAGCACATCCATTGGAAGCGTTTCTATACCATCAGGGAAATAATCTTTTAGCTTTTCGTCGTAAAACTTTATTACAGCTGCGTTGTTGGGTGCAAAAAGTGTATAGCCACCCTGCTCTGCCTGTTTGTCGTTTGTACCGTAGCGCTCGCCATTAATATTTACAGCCAGTCCGCTATAGTATTTTATAAATACTTCGTCGATGTTTTTGTCGGGATAAGCTTCCTGAATATATTTTGTTAGTTCCTTGTTATACTGATAAGTGACAAAATAAGGCTCTCCGGTAGTTCCTGCTTTGTTAATCATTGCTTTAAACAATGAATAATCGGGGTCGTTGAGCAAATTTTCGATATTCGGAAGGGGCTCGAGTACCATGTCAACTTCATGTACTACGCCATTTTCGGAATACATGTCTTTTTTTACAAGACTTGCACTTTGAATATTCTCGCCGGTGTAAGTGGTGGGATAAAAAATATTGTAATCCTGTGCGGCTTGAGCAGCCGGGCGTGAACGTTCGAAAACCGGACGCAGGTACATGGGCAGGTACTTATAATTATTGTCGCCCACACGGAAGTTCGACATATCGTACACCCACACGCTTTTACCTTTGTAAGTATCGCGATGAATGGTTTCGTAATATGTGGTTTTCTTTTTTATGCTGCTAAGCGTGTCCCAGCCGCCACTTAGCACATCGGTAAGTCTTTCGTAAGGATATTGATTGTAAATAATTGAATAACTCACAATACGATTCACAATAGAATCGGAAAGTTCGCTGATGCTGTTTGCACCTTTCGATGCCAGATAGCTTGCAAAAGCCTGGTCGTTGGGCGCAAAAACGGTATATAGTCCGCTGCTTTTTAGTGTGGTAGCATAAAGGGTACGATCCACACATTTCAGGTATTGGCTGAAACGGCCTTCTTTTTCGAGTACCTGGTAAATGGCAGGTTCGAGCCAACCCGGACGTTCATAGTACTCATCCTTGTCGGTACAGGCAACAGCTATCAGCATAATTAACGACAAGAGAAAAGGAATTTTCGTCAATTTCTTCATGAAATTTATAATTTAAGGTAAATGAGCATTATTATAGTGCCTTACTGACTTGGCACTTTTCAAATGCAAAAGTACATTTTCCGCCATTTGGCGGTGCTGTTATTTTGTACAAATGCATAGAAATACATACAAAGCCGTCAGAAAGTGTTTGCAGCGCATTTTATAGCCTCGGAAATAAACAAAAAAAGCGAAAACAATGCTGAGTACAACACTGTTTTCGCTATAAATATTCCGGAGAAATCCGCTTGTTTTTAGTCTTTCATAATTTCCTGCTGATGACGCACCGACTCTTCGTGAATGGCTACCAGTACAGTTTTCATAAATTCTGTATCCATTCCCATTTGTTCGGCCTGCGAAATGCGTTTTTGCAGAATTTCATCATATCGTTGCGCCTGCAAAATAGGCATATTGTGCTCCTTTTTATACTGACCAATTTCGCGAGACACACGCATACGACGAGCGAGTAGTTCGAGCAAGCTGTTGTCGAGATCGTCAATTTGGCGACGAAGCGCCGAAAGACTTTCGGTAGTTTGTGTAATATCGCGGATGACAAGTGTATTCAGAATAAAGTCGAGCACTTCGGGTGTTACCTGTTGCGAGGCATCGCTCCATGCTTTTTCGGGATTGCAGTGCGATTCCACAATCAGTCCGTCGAAGTTTAAGTCCATTGCCTGCTGCGAAATGGGCGCAATCAGTTCACGTTTTCCACCAATATGGCTTGGGTCGCAAATAATCGGCAGGTTTGGAATCTGACGATGTAGCTCAATTGGAATATGCCACTGCGGCAGGTTGCGGTAAATTTTCTTGTCGTACGAGCTGAAACCACGATGTATGGCTCCGATTTTACGAATACCAGCGTTGTAAATACGTTCCACAGCGCCAATCCACAAATCCAGATCGGGATTTACAGGGTTTTTAATCAACACCGGAATATCCACACCTTCGAGCGCATCGGCAATTTCCTGCACGGCAAAAGGGTTAGCCGAAGTACGGGCACCAATCCATATCATGTCGATGTCGTTGGCCAGCGCTTCACGCACGTGCGCAGCAGTTGCAACCTCGGTGGAGATATACATCCCCAGCTCAGCTTTCACTCTTTTCAACCACGGAAAAGCAATCGATCCGTTACCTTCGAAACCTCCGGGTTTTGTACGGGGTTTCCAAACACCAGCGCGGAATATCTTCACTCCACGTGCAGCCAGACTTCTGGCAGTTTCCATTACCTGTTCTTCCGTTTCAGCACTGCAGGGCCCTGCTATGATTAACGGACGTTTATCTTCCATTCCCGGAAGCAAAATTGATTCTAATTCCATATATTCTAATTTGCTATTTATTTGTTTACTATTTTTCATTATCAGATAATCAAATCTTCAAATCTTCAAATCTTCAAATCTTCAAATTTTCAAATTTTCAAATTTTCATATCTTCACATCATCTTCACTCTTTCCAGCGCTTCGATCAGCATTTTTTCGCTGGCGCAAAGTGAAATGCGGATAAATCGTTTTCCTTTTTTGCCAAAAATAAATCCCGGAGTGATAAATACTTTTGCATTATAAAGCACTTTGTCGGCCAGTTCTCCGCTATCGGCATAGCTGTCGGGGATTTTGCCCCAGAGGAACATGCCCACCTGTTTTTCATCGAAAGTGCAACCGAGCGTTTTCATAATCTCCTCAGCTTTGTTGCGGCGACTGCGATACAGATTGATATTCATTTTGCGATGCCAATCTTCACTGTTATTCAACGCCGCGATGGCTGCCAGCTGTATAGGTTTAAACTGTCCGCTGTCGATATTGCTTTTTACTTTCAGAATCCATTGCACAAATTCAGCATTCGAAGCCAGCATTCCCATACGCCAGCCCGGCATATTATGCGATTTGCTCATTGAGTTCAGTTCAATACAAATATCCTTTGCGCCTTCCACCTGAAGGATGCTCAGGTAATTTTCGTTCAATATAAAACTGTATGGATTGTCGTTTACAATCACAATGCTGTGTTTTTTTCCGAAAGCCACTAATTTCTCAAGTAGCTCTTTTGTAGCCGGAGCACCTGTGGGCATATTCGGATAATTTACCCACATGAGTTTAACGTTGCTCAAATCCATTTGTTCGAGCGCAGCAAAATCGGGTTGCCAGCCGTTGGCTTCGTCCAGTTCGTAAGTGTGGATTTTGGCCTGTACCAGATTGCTCACCGACGAATAGGTAGGATAACCCGGGTCGGGAACAAGCACGCCATCGCCGGGATTCAGAAATGCCATTGAAATATGCAGAATTCCTTCTTTTGAACCAATGAGCGGTTGCACCTCGGTGGCAGCGTTCAGCATTACGCCAAACCATTTCTGATACCAGTCGGCAAATGCTTTGCGCAATTCGGGAATGCCCACATAAGGTTGATAACCGTGCACTGTGGCTTCGGCAGCCGATTTATTCAATGCTTCTACGGTTTCGGGTGATGGTGGCATATCAGGACTGCCAATTCCGAGACTGATCACATTCAGACCGCGGGCATTCATTTCAGCCACTTCTTTCAGTTTGGTCGAAAAATAATATTCCGAAACCGAATTTAAACGGTCTGCAGGTTTTATAGTTTTACCCCCAACCCCTAAAGGGGAGTTAGAGTTAGTTTTGTCAATATTATAACCCCCGGCCCCTGAAGGGGAGTTAGAGTTAGTTTTGTCTATATTATTCATAATCATAATTTAATGCTTTTACAATAATTATATTTTATAATAATCAATACATTTTTTATTCCCCCTTTAGGGGTCAGGGGTCACATTCTCTTATTCCCCTTTAGGGGTTAGGGGTTCTTTTTTATATCTCCGGAGTTACTCCTTCAGGATATTCGCCCAGCGAACGAAACTCATTAATCAATGGTTTTATAGCCACAAGACATTGTTTGTAACGTTCGTGATCGGTAAATTTAAAATCCACATAAAACTGATATTCCCATTCGCGCCCGATAATTGGTAAGGACTGAATTTTGGTAAGGTTGATATCGTAAAATGAAAACACTGATAACACTTTCGATAGACTTCCTTCGGCGTGTGGCAGAGTGAAAACAATGGATGCTTTATTAATGTCATCGTTTTTTGTAATTTCATCCACCACCCATTCGTTTGCAAAAATCAGGAAACGGGTAAAATTGTGCTTGTTTGTTTCAATACCTTTGGCCAGAATTTCCAAACCGTATATTTCGGCAGCACGCTCGCTACAAATTGCCGCTACTTGCGATGTTTGTTTTTGTGCAATGTCGCGGGCAGCAAGTGCAGTATCTTCGTGTTCAACAACTTTTACACTTGGTAGTTTGCTCAGAAAACTACCGCACTGCATAAGCGCTATAGGGTGCGACTGAATTTCGCGAATATCGTGGATTGTTTGTCCGGGTAGTGCAGCCAGGCAATGTGAAATACGAAGTTTATATTCGCCCGCTACGGGCAGTTTATGTTCTTTCAACAATTCATAGTTCTGAAGCAAACTGCCGGCAATGGTATTTTCGATAGCTATAATGCCCACCACATCAGGTTCTTTTTTTATAGCTTTGAAAATATCGATAAAGTTCGGGCACGGAATGATTTCAACCTCTTCGTTTTCGAAGAATCTTTCGGCTGCAATGCCGTGATATGCTCCGAGTCCTCCCTGTATAGCTACTTTTCTCATGTTTTGTTATTTTGAAAATAAAACTTAGCGTTTTTGATTAAAAAAAAATCCCACTCAACTGAATGAGCAGGATTTTTCATATTTTGTATTACATTATTTCATTTTATGCTTACATACGATTATCCTGCTCTCACCTGCTAAAGTAAAAGTAAAAATAAAAGTATGTAAAAAATCGATTCATTTCTTTTTTTGTTTCTGATTTCGCTGCAAAAGTAATACAATTTTGCGAAAAGTGTGCAAACCTCAATAAAAAAGTTGAAAATTATTTCAAAATGTAGTCAGGACTGCATTTTTAATGAGAGTTCGAAAGTTCATTTTTCGATTCATTTTTTCATTTGTAAGTCTGAGTTTTATCCTTTGTGTTTTTATTTATCTGGGTTGAAGATTGCAGCAGAAACAATCTCTTTGAGCATTACCCATTATAATCTGAAAAATCTTTATTTATTTTACTGAAAACTGATAATTTGCATCTTAAGCTGACTCTTTGGTTTATAAAAGAAAGAAAAAGCATGATTGTTATTTTAAAACAACATCAATTTTGCTGTAATAAAAACAATTTTGCTATCGGACTGACTTTTTTTGTGTAATTTTGTCGCACAATTCTTTAATTTAGTTAATAAATGAACAAAATTATCAGCAAAGAGTATTTTTCGGCCAATGTGGTGAAGTTTGAAGTGGAAGCCCCACTGATTGCAAAATCGCGAAAAGCCGGTCATTTTGTAATGGTAAAAGTGGGTGAAAAGGGCGAACGGATTCCTTTGACCATTGCTGATGCCGATTTGCAAAAGGGAACGATTACCCTTGTAGTACAGAAAATGGGCGTATCTTCTACTAAATTGTGCGACCTGAACGAAGGCGATTTTATCACCGACATGGTGGGACCTCTCGGAAAAGCTACACATATCGAAAAATTCGGCACAGTGGTTTGTGCCTGTGGTGGTGTGGGTACTGCGCCTATGCTTCCCATTGTGGCTGCACTGAAAGAAGCAGGTAACAAAGTAATTACCGTCATTGCTGCCCGTACAAAGGAACTGATTATTCTCGAGGAGCAAATGAAACAGTACTCCGACGAAGTAATTGTGATGACCGACGATGGTTCGTATGGAAACAAAGGGCTGGTAACCAATGGTGTGGAAATGGTGATAAATCGCGAAAAAGTGGATTTGTGTGTCACTATCGGTCCGGCCATTATGATGAAATTTGTAAGTCTGCTCACCAAGAAATACGAATTGCCAACTGTGGCTTCGCTGAATACCATTATGGTGGATGGAACAGGAATGTGTGGCGCCTGCCGTGTAAGCATTGGCGGAAAAACAAAATTTGTATGCGTAGATGGGCCTGAATTTGATGCGCACCTGGTGGATTTCGACGAAATGCTGATGCGTCTTGGTGGTTATAAAGATATTGAGCGCGAGGAGCTTGAGAAACTAAGTTGTGCGAGCGGAGCGAGAAAGTGATGATGCGATGATGTGGTGATGTGATAATGAGAAATTGTAAATGAATAAATTGTAAATTCTTTAAGATGGATTTGAACGAAGAAAGAGCTCAACAGTGGAGAGCTGACTTACGTAACGAAATAAAAACAAAGGATCGTACAGCTAAAACGCGTGTACACATGCCTGAACTTGATGCTGAATATCGTAGCCACACAAGAGTGGAAGAGGTAAACCTCGGACTCACTCCCGAAATGGCAATGGCTGAAGCACAACGTTGTATCGACTGTGCCAATCCAACCTGTATGGAGGGTTGCCCGGTAGGGATTTACATTCCAAAATTTGTAAAGCAAATTGAAGTGGGTGATTTTCTGGGTGCTGCCAAAACGCTGAAAGAAACTTCGGCATTGCCTGCTGTGTGCGGACGTGTTTGTCCGCAGGAAAAACAGTGCGAGGCAAAATGTATTCATGTAAAAATGAATAAACCAGCCGTGGCTATTGGTCACCTCGAACGCTTTGCAGCCGACTATGAGCGCGAAAGTGGACAGATTTCGGTTCCCGAAGTGGCGACTCCTAATGGAATGAAGATTGCTGTGGTGGGCTCAGGTCCTGCCGGACTTTCATTCGCAGGCGATATGGCCAAAATGGGTTATGATGTGACTGTTTATGAGGCGCTTCACGAAATTGGTGGGGTTTTGAAATACGGTATTCCAGAATTCCGTTTGCCAAACGCCATTGTGGATGTGGAAATTGAAAACCTGCGCTCAATGGGTGTGAAATTTATCACCAACTGCATTATTGGCAAAACCATTTCTATTGATGACCTGAAAGAAGAAGGTTTCAAAGGTGTGTTTGTGGCCAGTGGTGCCGGACTTCCCCGTTTTATGAACATTAAAGGTGAAAACTTTGTGGGCGTAATGTCGTCCAACGAATATCTGACGCGTGTAAATCTTATGGATGCTGCAAGTGCAGATTCTGATACTCCCGTTTTTCTCGGAAAACATGTGGCAGTGATTGGTGGTGGAAATACCGCAATGGATTCAGTGCGCACAGCACGACGTTTGGGTGCAAGTCGCGCCATGATTATTTATCGTCGTACCGAAGAGGAAATGCCTGCCCGACTCGAAGAAGTAAAACATGCTAAAGAGGAAGGCATTGAATTTATGACGCTTCGTAACCCTATTGAATTTAAAGGAAATGAGCAGGGACGTGTAACCGAAATGGTGCTTCAGGTGATGGAACTTGGCGAACCCGATGCTTCCGGTCGTCGTGCACCGGTTGAAGTGCCCGGAAAAACTGAAACTATCGAAGTGGACGAAGTAATTGTAAGTGTCGGCGTATCGCCTAATCCACTTATTCCACAATCGGTGATTGGTCTCGAAGTCACCAAATGGGGAACCATTGTGGTCGATCAGGATTCGATGCAGACCGACATTCCGATGATTTTTGCCGGTGGCGACATTGTGCGCGGTGGCGCAACAGTAATTCTGGCTATGGGTGATGGTCGCAAAGCGGCTGCGGCTATGGATAAATGGATTAAAGAGAAAAACTAAGATCAAATCTAAGTATAAAAAAAGCCCTGGTGAAGTGATTCAACAGGGCTTTTCTCTTTGAGAAATATGTATTTTACATCATATCCACACTGCGTTTTACGAAGTTTGCAAGCGCTTCACCTTTCAGCATATTATTGGCAAGCAGAGCCAGATCAATCAGCTGACGAACCTGTTTGTTGCCCGAAGCAAAGTTGCGATACACTGCTTTTTTCTTGTCTTCCAACTCGTCAAGTTGTTTGGCTAAAGCACTGAGTTCATCTTTTTCAGCTACAGGAATTTCTTCGTCCTTTTTATCTTTTTGGCTGTCTTTCAATGTGTCATGTTTTGCTTTTATTTCAGCAAGTTCGGTAGCTACCGGAGCTACTTCTGTGCTACAAACAGCTTCCTCTTCAGCCAAAAGTTTTTCAACCACCGGGTGAGCTGTATTTACCACCAGATTATAGCTGTCGGGCATTTCGCCATAAAAACTCATCATGCCACCCTGCAATGCCGACATTTCTTTCATACGGCGCATAAATTCGTTTTGAGTTACAAAAACAGGATTGGCAGTAGGTGAAAGTTGCTCGAAGGTCACTATGAAGTTGGCCTTTTCCATTGCCGGAATCTGTGATTCGAACACAGTCACAAGTGCGTTGCGCTGTTCGTCGCTCAGATTTACCTGACTTACTTCATCTTTTACAATGATTTTGTCGATCACATCGCTGTCCACACGTACAAAGCGTGTTTTTTCGAATTTCTGTTCGAGCTGACTTACCACATGTACATCAAGTTGTCCATCCATTACCAGTACATCGTAACCTTTGTCTTTGGCATGTTGAATATAACTGTACTGTTCGTCTGTGTTGTTGGCATAAAGGTAAATCAAATCACCGTTTTTATCTTTCTGATTTTCACCAACCAGCGTTTTATATTCTTCGAAAGTATAATAGTTGCTGTCCACATTTTTCAGGAGTGCAAATTTTTCGGCACGTTCGTAGAATTTCTCATCGCTGAGCATTCCGTACTGAATGAAAACTTTGAGATTATCCCATTTTTCTTCAAAATTCTTACGGTCGGCTTTGAAAATTTCCTGCAGACGATCGGCCACTTTTTTGGTAATATGACCCGATATCTTTTTCACATTGGCATCGCTTTGCAGGTAACTGCGCGACACATTCAGAGGAATATCAGGAGAATCAATCACTCCATGCAGAAGTGTGAGATATTCAGGAACAATATTTTCAACATGATCAGTTACAAACACCTGATTGCAGTAAAGTTGAATTTTATTACGCTGAATATCAATATTGTTTTTTATTTTCGGGAAATAAAGAATACCTGTCAGGTTAAACGGATAATCCACATTCAGGTGAATATGAAACAACGGATCCTCGCTCATAGGGTGCAACTCGCGATAGAAAGCAGCATAATCTTCGTCTTTCAGATCGGCAGGTTTGCGTGTCCATGCCGGATTCGGATTGTTGATGATATTATCCTCGTCGGTTTCTACTTGTTTGCCATCTTTCCAGTCTTTTTTCTTGCCAAAAGCAATTTCCACAGGCAGGAATTTACAGTATTTGGTAAGCAATTCCTGAATTTTCGATTCTTCGAGGAAGTCCTTATTTTCGTCGTCGATATGAAGTACGATATCAGTGCCGCGATCCGATTTTATGGTGTCTTCGAGCGTGTATTCAGGATCGCCTTTGCACGACCAATGCTGAGCTACAGCACCTTCCTTGTGCGACAGTGTGAAGATTTCTACTTTTTTCGAAACCATAAACGACGAATAGAAACCAAGTCCGAAATGACCGATAATAGCTTGCGCATCGTTTTTGTATTTTTCGAGGAATTCTTCAGCGCCCGAAAAAGCAATCTGATTGATGTATTTCTCAATTTCTTCAGCAGTCATCCCAATTCCGCGGTCGGAAATGGTAAGTGTGCCTTTTTTCTTATCAATATTCACCCACACTTTCAGTTCGCCCAGTTCGCCTTTAAATTCGCCTACTGAAGCCAGCGTTTTCAGCTTTTGGCTGGCATCCACTGCATTCGACACTAATTCACGCAGAAAAATTTCGTGATCGCTGTACAAAAATTTCTTGATAACGGGGAATATATTATCACTCGTCACCCCGATGTTTCCTTTTGCCATATTATCTGATTATTTATGTTATAATTATTGATTATTAGTCAAATACACGATTAAATCTCCAACAGAAACAATCTGTTAGTATCTTTCAGTGGCTTTTATTGTCAAAAAAAATGCCATTATCATTAATGTGACAGTTTGACAGAGCAAGCAGCAACAAACTGCAAATTTTGTCCGTATCTGGTATTCCGAACATGCTCTACATGCATTTTTTTGTAATTTTGCATTCGGATTTCTCTGTTTTATATTATTCACTTCAAACAAATATCATCTTTCGTTAAAGCATGCCTTGCTTAAAAACTATTCAGCAATTTATTTGTTCATATTGACATAATGCCATGAAAATGGCTTTACATTAAAACAGAATCTTTTTTATGACACCCAATATTGAAATTGATAAAAAATCAGGTTTTTGCTTTGGCGTTGTAAAAGCCATTACAAAAGCCGAAGAAGAACTTGCCAAAGGCGAGACATTATACTGTCTTGGCGATATTGTACACAATGGTGAGGAAGTAAGCCGATTGGAAAAAATGGGCATGATCACCATAAATCATGAGCAAATGGCGAAGCTACACAATGTAAAAGTGTTGCTGCGTGCACATGGCGAACCACCTTCGACTTACGAACTGGCCAAAGCAAACAATATTACATTAATTGATGCTTCGTGCCCTGTTGTGCTTAAACTACAGTCGCGTATAAAAACGGCTTATGTGGCAGGTGTTGAGGAAGATACACAAATTGTGATTTACGGACATCACGGACATGCAGAAGTTAACGGACTCGTCGGGCAAACTGAAGGAAAAGCCATTGTGATAGAGGATGAATCGGAGCTCGACAAAGTAGACTTCAACAAAAAAATCCGTTTGTTTTCGCAAACCACCAAATCGCTCGACGGTTTCAATCATCTTGTGGAAACAGTGAAAGAACGCACTGCTGATAAGGTGAATTTTGAATATTCCGATACAATTTGCCGTCAGGTGGCCAATAGAATTCCAAATATTACTACCTTTGCACACGAAAATGATATAGTAATTTTTGTCAGTGGCAAAAAAAGCTCAAACGGCAGGGTTTTATACGAACATGCCAAATCGATAAATCCGAATACTTACCTTGTGTCGGAGGCTAATGAGCTGGAAAACATTCAGTTTGATTTTAGCAAGAAAATCGGTATTTGCGGAGCTACATCCACGCCACGCTGGCAAATGGAGCAGGTCGAAGCAAAGCTTATTGAACTCAGTAAGCATTGAACATTCATAAATGCATAAAAAACTTCCCTCCTGTGAAATTTATTACTGAATGACACATGAGGGATTTTTGTTTTTATTCAAATTTGAGAATCAAAATATTATAATATATGGAATACGGAATTAAATGTATCGGTTTGCTTACTTCGGGTGGAGATGCGCCCGGAATGAATGCAGCCATTCGCTCGGTAACACGTGCTGCTATTTTCAATGGTATCAGGGTAAAAGCCATTTACAGAGGATATAAAGGCTTAATCACGGGTGAAATTGTAGAATTTCAGACTCAAAATGTAAGTAATATCATTCAACAGGGCGGTACTATTCTGAAAAGCGCCCGTTGTCAGGAGTTCCGCACTAAGGAAGGTCGTCAGCAGGCTTTCGAAAATATGAAAAATGAGGGAATCGATGCGCTGGTAGTGATTGGAGGCGATGGTACTTTTACCGGAGCTCGTATTTTTGCCCAGGAATTTAATGTGCCCATTATTGGTTTGCCCGGTACCATCGACAATGACCTTTATGGAACTGACTCCACTATTGGTTACGATACAGCAATGAATACCATTGTGGAAGCTGTGGATAAAATTCGCGATACAGCTACTTCGCACGAACGACTGTTTTTTATCGAGGTAATGGGGCGCGATGCAGGTTTTCTGGCTCTTAATAGTGCTTTAGCTTCGGGTGCTGAGGCTGCCATTATTCCCGAACGGGAAACAAAAGTTGACCAACTTGAAGAGCTTATTAATAATGGTTTTCGTAAATCGAAAAACAGTAGCATTGTTATTGTGGCCGAAAGTGAGGTTACTGGAGGTGCCAATGGACTTGCTGCACGTATGCATAACGAACATCCTGATTACGATGTGCGTGTGACCATTCTTGGGCATATTCAGCGTGGTGGACGACCCACAGCATATGACCGCATATTGGCAAGTCGTATGGGCGTGGCAGCTATTGATGCATTGCTCGACGAACAACGCAGCATAATGATTGGTATTGTGAACAACGAAATTGTACATGTGCCTTTTACAAAAGCCATTAAAGATGATAAGCCGGTGAACGAAAATCTACTCGGCGTGTTGCAAATTTTGTCGATTTAAATTTTGTTCCGATAATGTCGAATAAGAAGATTCTTTTTGTTTGTCTGGGAAATATTTGTCGTTCGCCAATGGCCGAGGGCGTTTTCAGACGTTTGGTGGAAGAAAACGGACTGGAAGATACGTTTGAAATTGACTCAGCCGGACTTATCAGTGTACATCAGGGTGAAATGCCCGATGCGCGTATGTGCTATCATGCCTCTCGTCGGGGATACGAACTCACGCATCTGTCACGTCCCGTTACCCGTGCCGATTTCGATCATTTCGACATGCTTATTGGCATGGACGAAAAGAATATTGCCGGTCTCGAATCCATTGCGCGCACCGATGAACAGCGCAGTAAAATTCATCGGATGGTAAGTTTTTCGCATTATTTCAATCCTGACTATATTCCCGATCCATATTATGGCGGTGATCAGGGTTTCGAAAATGTAATTGACTTACTCGAAGATGCCTGTGAAGGACTGTTTGCTTCGTTTTCGCACTAATCATAAATTTAAGTTCTTTTTTTTGTTAAGCTTTGTCTTTTTTCAGACAAAGCTTTTTTTTCATCACTTCTTTTTAGTTTTATGATGTGTGCTTTTTTGACTTGATTTTCTACCTTCATGTTTTTTTATTAAAATACATTTGTCAAGTTATTTACTCTATAGTTACGTTTAAATTTAAAATCATGAAAAGATTATTACTTACATTGGGCCTTATAGCGGCCTGGCTTTTGGGTAATGCCCAAAATTTTACACCTGAAGTTGGTGTGTTTTATAACATTAAACAAACAATTTCGGATCTTGTGGTTGGTCCATCTGTTAGTGCAGGTGTCTCAAGTACACAACCTTCTGTGGTAGCACTTACCAATAAAAAATCGCAGGCTTTTGAGTTTATTCCTGTTGATGGAAAACCAGGTATATATTATATGCTGAATGGCGAAGGTATGTATCTCAATATGTATTCGGCCGATGCTGGAAATTATTGGACTTCTATTTTTGAAGCAGCCAGTAACGATCTTTATTCAGAATGGACTATCGAGGGAGATAATGAAGTCGGTTTTCGTCTCAAATTAAGCCATAATAATCTTTATTTAGCTTCCGACAACATAACTGACGGTTCTGCACTTTATACTGATAAAGGGGTCGATCACGCCAACGGCCTTTTTAAAGCACAGGTAGCTACTATCGACGACCGTCCAGAGTTTGTTGTGCTTGAAAAGGGTATGATTTACGAGGTGGAAGTTGATGGAAATCCTTATCCTGTAAGGATCTATGGGAAAGATCATACTTACGATATTCAGATAAATGTACCCGATGGTTTTTATGTGGACAAAACAACGCTTACACCGGCTGATTTTGTTGCAACATCTGGCAATGTGAAAGTAGAAGTGTATGCCCTTGGGTCGGCTGTGCACGGAGAGTTGTTTCCATTGACTTTTAGTTACGAACGTGGTGGAAATACTGAGTATCTGGATACAATTCAATTGACAGCTGTAGAGATTTATCCACGTTATTATATGAAGCACAAAACCAGTAATTTTGTAATTGGAAATCATTCGGGCAACGAAAAGCACCCTGCTTTGACCGAAATTATTCCAAGTATTGAAGAGGGTGGTTATCTTCAGCAATTCTTACTGCGTAAAGTAAATCCCCAACTTGACGATAGCTTGTATTATATTATTCAGGATGCTACATATGCCATGATGCGCAAAGTACCTTCGAGCAATTGGGACGTAGAATGGGGTTACTATTCTCCGGAAGCTGTCTGGAAAATGTATAAACGCGAAGATGGTATATGGGAAGTGAAAAATAATATGACAGGGAAGTGGTTGGGGACTGATGGACTTACCGTCGATAGCCGTCTTTACGACGATAAAACCTTCGTGCTGAATGCTACTGCGAAACCTTACAGCGAATGGTTCTTTGTGGCTGCTGGCGAAATGTTCGACGAAACAGATGCCAGATTATCGACTGTAACTATAAGTACCGGTGTACTTGAACCTGCTTTCGATCCAGAAGTGACAACTTACGATGTGTTGTCCCCTGTAGATGTGGAGCAAATCAGCATTAGTGCAAAAGCATCCTCTCTTTCGGCCACAATAAACAACAATGATGCTGTGCTCGAATCATCGGTTGGAAGTATAGATATTGAATGCGTATCGGGCGATGGCGAAGCAATAAAAGTATATACATTCAACTATAAGGCAATTGGGTTTGAATGGGATGCACGCGGCGAAACATCAGCTGCACGTTCGGTACCAAGTCAGTGGGGCTGGAAATGTGCAAATGCAAGCTGGGTGGCAGCCAATTCCACAGCTGCTGGCACAGTACGATATGTTGATAATCCAGCTGGTTATTATTCGCTTGGCGATACGCTGAATACAGGTGTGAATATCGATACCATTCCTTTTGCAGGACGTATTATGTTTGTTCGCTGGGATGGGAACGTGACGACTGCTGGTGTGTACAGTTACCCTGTAATGCTTGCCGAAGGTAAAAGTTATACTTTCAAAGGTCAGTATGCATGGAATTCAGTGATTCCTGCCGATGTGAGCACAACCAAACTTACCATTGGATTCAATTCAATGAATGATAATTCAGGAACAGTGGTTGCATCCAACGAGTATATTGTGGAAAGCACCAAGCTATTGGAACTTAACAATGCAGAGTTTACATTCTCGGTTCCTGCATCTGGCTTGTATTATTTGACCATCGCTTCTGATGCTACTATACTTGCGGCTTTAGCGAATCTGGAGATTGTAGGTTTAAATACTTCTGTAGACAATACCCAACAGGAAAAATTCAGTGCTATTACTACGGCACAAGCTGTAATAGTACGGGGTGTTGAAGCCGGTGAACTTATACGTATTTACAATGTTAGTGGACAAATAGTTTCAGAAAAGACAGCGTTACTAAACGAAACTTCATTTACTCTGGGCAAAGGTATTTACTTTGTAAAAGTAAATCAGGAAGTAGTGAAGGTGATACGTTAATTCGAAGTGCAGATAATTATTTTCATTTCAGCAACATGCAAAGTTGGAATTCAGTATAATATTCTACGTTTCTGATTGGATTTTAATCAATTTGATTGTTTCTGATTTGTAATTTTGCAATAGTATTGTAAATATTGTTTTCTAAAAGATTGAATGATAGTTTTTGTAAAAAAGGTAACTTAGTTGAATTTGTGTTTTTTAAGGTAAGACAAAAAGGCTGTCCATGATAGGTCAGCCTTTTTTATTCGCTTTTGCGTGAGTCGTTTTTTACTTTTTCTTTGTTTTTACTGATATAGTCTTTCCAGCCCGAAAAGGATTTGTTGCTTTCAGGTTTTCCCATTTGCAGAAAGTGACAATAAGCAGCCGCAAGTCCATCGGTAGCATCCAATTGTGGTAACATATGTTCTTGTGGAATTTTCAGAAATCGACGAAGCATGTCAGCTACCTGTTCTTTCGAAGCACTTCCACTGCCTGTAATGGCCATTTTTATTTTGAGTGGAGCATATTCGGTAATGGGAATATCGCGATAAAGTGCTGCCGACATGGCTACTCCCTGTGCGCGCCCAAGTTTAAGCATCGATTGTACATTTTTGCCAAAAAACGGCGCCTCGATGGCCAGGCAATCCGGATGAAACTCGTCGATAAGCGACAGTGTGCGTGCGAATATACGTTGTAACTTCAGGTAGTGATCCTTGTACTTCTGAAGGTCGAGTACGCCCATGGCCAACATCTCAGTTTGGTTTCCCTTTACTTTCAGAATACCATAGCCCATAATGGTGGTTCCGGGATCAATTCCCAGTATGATTTGTTCTTTTATCATAAATCCATAATTTCAAGCACAGTGGCAAAAAACAAAATTTCCTGTCCGAACTTTGTCCGCAACATGTTTTGAAATTCGTTTGCATATTTTAGATGCCATTTTTCCAGTTCTTCGAGTCCGGCTACGTGAAACTGTACCGAATACGATTCGCCATCCTGAGCTTCTTCGGCATACACTTTAGCCAGTTGTGGGTGCCGTAGATATTCGCTTTGCAGCATAAATGGAATACAATCTTTGCGAAGCCATTTTATCCAGCTTTCGTAATGTTTATCGGGAACAAGGTAAGTAGTGTTGAATATTAGCATTGAATAATTGATTATCAGCAAAGTTGGTTTGTTTGTGAAATTACCTGACTGTATAACTGTTTATTAATTCATATTAACATCGAAATAAAAACAGTTTTTCAACCAAAAAATTTATACAAATGTACGTATAATTTCGAAAACTTCCTTATCTTTGCACCGCAATTTAAAATCATAGCACGGGGGTTTAGCTCATCTGGCTAGAGCGCGACACTGGCAGTGTCGAGGTGACCGGTTCGAGTCCGGTAATCTCCACTAACAAAAAGAGAGTCATATGTTTATATGATTCTCTTTTTGTTTTTACATGCGGCATGTGTTTTTATTTAAACCTTTGTGCTATTTCGTCCTGTGTCCAGATGCTGGTAATTATTTTTCCATCGGGAGTGCGATTAGGGTCGTTGCAAGCAAAGAGGCGATCTATTAGGTCTGCCATTTCGGTAGTGCTGAGCGACTGACCAGTTTTAAGTGCAGAAGCATTTGCAAGTGACAATGCTATCATTTTGTGAATGTCATCGGCACTTTCAGTAGCTGTGTGTCGTGCATTGTTGATAAGTGTTTGAAGCAGAGGTGTTACTGTCTGTGAATGAAAGTGTGAGGGAATACCTGTTAATTCGTAGTTTTGATCTTGAGTGGCTGTAAAGTCGAAGCCCACCGAACGCAGACTTTGTTCAATCTGTACAAACCACAACCTGTCGTCGTCGCTGAGCGTCAGGGCTTCAGGGAAGAGTAGTTGCTGCGATGGAGAACGTTGCTGTTCAATATTTTGCATATACTCCTCGAAAAGAATGCGTACATGTGCTCTGTGTTGATCGATCATCATCATACCCGATTTGATGCCTGTAATGATATAACGGTTTTTTAGCTGAAAATTACCTGATTGAGTATCGCCAAGCTGTATTTCCAGTTGTGCGTTGCTGTCCTCTGTTTCTAGTGATGAGAAGGATGTGACAGAGTTCTGTTGCTCCGGTTCAGTTTTAGTTTCGAAAGCAGGAGCTGAGGGTGAATTCTTTTGTTCCTCAAATCCACCATAAAGTTTCTCCCAGTCGAGCGCAGGCCGTTTGTAACTTGTGCTGTTGAATGGGTTGTAAGCAGGGTTGAAATTGGTTTGTGGTGGTCGTACATTCTCCGGATTGGTGATCACGGGAATGTCCACTGCATCATCACGGTCGAAATCGATTGAAGGTACCACATTGAATTTTCCCAGTGACTCTTTTATAGTAGCATTCAAAATAGACCAAATGGCCTGTTCGTTTTCGAACTTAATTTCTGTTTTTGTGGGATGGATGTTAATGTCTATGGTGTGTGTGTCGACTTCGAAATATATAAAATACGAAGGGTTGTCGTTGGGTTGTATCATTTGGTGATAAGCCATCATTACCGCTTTGTGAAAATAGGGATGGCGCATATATCGTCCATTGACAAAGAAGTACTGATTGGATGATTTTTGGGCAAACTCTGGTCGTCCAGTAAATCCATAAATACTTACTAATCCCGACTGGCTTTCGATGGACAGTAGCTGTTGTTGTAATTTCTTTTTCTGGTTTTTTCCGAATATATTTTCAATCCTGACTTTTATATTCGATGCGGGCAGGCGGAATATCTCTTCGTCGCCATCGTAAAACGAAAATTCTACTTCGGAATTTACCAATGCAATGCGGTAAAATTCATTGAGTATATGCGACTTTTCCACATTGTCGCTTTTCAGAAACCGGCGTCGGGCTGGCACGTTGAAAAACAGGTTTTTAATCAGAAAAGTAGTTCCTTTTTCGCATTGTACCGTTTCCTGACGAAAAACCCGCGTGCCAGCAATTTCTATCATGGTGCCCAGTTCTTCGTTATCAGGGCGTGTGCGCATTTTTACTTGAGCCACAGCTGCAATCGACGCTAATGCTTCGCCACGAAAACCCATTGTTCGGAGCGAAAAAATATCGGCAGCATCGCGGATTTTGGAAGTGGCATGGCGCTCAAACGACATGCGTGCATCTGTTTCGCTCATGCCTTTACCATTGTCGGTTACCTGAATCAGCGTACGACCGGCATCTTTTATAACTATCTGAATAAAATCTGCTCCTGCGTCGATGGCGTTTTCAACCAGCTCTTTAAGTACTGAGGCCGGACGTTGTATTACTTCGCCGGCAGCTATCTGATTGGCTACCGCATCAGGCAGTAACTGAATTACATCACTCATTCGTAAATTTTGTTGTTTTGTTAAAATATAAAAATGCCGCAGAATTTGCCAAAAGTGGTTTTATTCTGCGGAATTTTAAAATTATGATCTGGGAAAATATCCAAACAGCATGTGTCTGATGCTGTCCTGTTTTATGATATTCACAAGTTTGTTATCTCAATAAAAAATATGCTATGGCAAATAATAGTAGCATAATAATGACAAGTCTGACATTCGACTGACGTGCCATATCGATACGTGTTTTGTTGTTTTGTTGTGCTATTTCGCGAAACATGCCCCGACGAATAATAGGTTGATATTCTCCACTTTCGGCTCTTTTTTCGCTAGCCTCACGTTGTTTTTCTTTTTCCTCGCGGGCTTCTTTTTTGGGGTCGTAATAAATATAGCGATATTTATACTCCTTTGGTTTGTACAAACTAAATAATCCCATGATGATTTTCTTTTGTTGTTGTGTTGCAATGATTTATCAAAGATATATGTTTTCTTCAGATATACTCGCCTTCGAAGTTAATACTTACATCGTTTACATACTGCCGAATGCGCTGTTCTTCGCTGAGTTTGCAAATAAGTAGCACATTGTCCGATTCGGCTACAATATACCCTTCGAGATCCTGAACGACAGCCAGTTTTCCTGCGGGCAGCGCCACGATGTTTGACTTGCTATCGTAAAATCTTGTTTTGCATTTTAATGTTACGTTTTGTGCATCGTCTTTGGGCGACATTTCGTAAAGTGATCCCCATGTACCAAGGTCAGTCCAGCCAAAATCGGAACAGAGGACAAATACATTTTCGGCTTTTTCCATTATGCCATAGTCGATTGAAATGTTGGGGCAGGTAGGATACATTTCGTCGATAAATGCCTGTTCATTTTCGGTATTAAAGTATTGGATGCCTGCTTTGAAGCGATTGGCTACATCGGGCAGTAGACTGTTGAAAGCTGCGTCGATGGTTTGCAGATTCCAGAGAAAAATGCCTGAATTCCAATAAAACTCACCTGTTTCGTAAAAAATCTGTGCCAACTCGGCATTTGGTTTCTCAGTAAATGTTTTTACTCTTCGCAATGCGCTGTCGCCCTCATCAATTTGTATATATCCATAACCCGTTTCGGGGCGGCTGGGTTTTATGCCAAGTGTGAGCAGATTATTGTTTTTGCTTACAAAATCGAGCCCGGTGCGTATAGTGTCGAGAAAATCGTTTTCCTTCAGAATGAGATGATCTGAAGGTGCCACTACAATATTGGCTGTGCTGGTAATGGCTTTGATGCGGTTTACTGCATAGGCTATACAGGGTGCTGTGTTGCGTCGGTTTGGCTCAAGCAATACCTGATCAGGCTGCAAGTCAGGGAGTTGTTCGAGAATCAGGTCTCGGTATATAATATTTGACACAATGAGTATATTTTCGGCCGGAACTACTTGTCGGAACCGATCGTAGGTCATTTGCAGCAGTGAGCGACCAGTGCCAAAAAAATCCAGAAACTGTTTAGGGCGATTGTTGCGGCTAAAGGGCCAAAAGCGGCTTCCCACTCCACCTGCCATGATAATGCAATAATTATTTTTCATCAGACTATTTGATAGTTATTTTATGTTCTGGTAAGCCCAAAGGCTTCGTTATTTTAATATATCTTTTGTTTTTTATTGACACTTGGGCAGATCTGAAACCGGAGCATCTGAATTAAAAATCGCACTAAGATAATATTATTTTTCGTGACTTCGAAACCAATACAGCTATTCCGTTCCCATTATTTATAAATTCTTAATTTCTCTTTTTCCATACACTCACTTCACAATTGCGGTATTCACTTGTACGCGACGATAATGGCCTGATTTGTGTCAGGTTTATAGCTTGTGTGAATTCACTGAAGTGCGGACTTAAAATGTCTTTTATTCCTTCGTATGAGTTTACTGGTTCTCCATCGCGTTTAAAGCCTCCGGGACGTTGCGAGCGCTCAATGTTGTTCCGGTCCCAGTTGTAGGTGGAAGCAATGACTAACAGGCCGCCCGGTAATAGTCGTTTGTGAATTTTTTGTAGAAATGAGACAGGCAATGTCAACTCTTCAAGCAATTGTGCTAGAATAATGAGATTGTAGTCAGTGTAAAGCGTTTTCAGATTGTTGGCATTGTCCTGAAGAAACTGGATTTTTTTACTTCCAGTGCTGTTTGCTATTTCACTTAGTACTATTTCGCGGTAGTGTAGCAGCTCGCACTCATCAGTTACAATATAGCGCATAAATTCCTGATCGCGCATTTGTACGGGCATACGAATAAAGCGTGCTGAGAAATCGATGGCAGTAATGCTTTCTGAAAAAGGCGCAAGCTCAAAAGCCAGGCGGCCGGTGTCGGCATTCAGGTCGAGTACTTTGCCGGGTTTCTGATTGGTAATTTTCAGTATGTGTGTAGCTAATTGTTGGCTGAAGTTCTGTGTTTGAGGGTCGGGGGTTGTCCATTCGGCTTCACAAGCCAGGGTTACCTCGGCATCTGTTTCGTATTCATTGTTGTGAATGACGAGTGCTTGCTCAGATGCTACTATGCGGAAACCTGCATGTTGGTAAAAATGTCTGCGGAAAGCATAGCGTGCGTGTAGTGTGGCTTCGTTACCGGTCGAGATCCACGAACCACCTTTGATGATATTATGTTTCCCATCGAAGGTAGGAGTGGAGAAATCATCGTACATAGGGTGTACTTTGAAACCTGCAAAGCCACTGATCGGTGTTTCGGTCCATTGCCATACATTGCCAGCCACATCGTAAAAATCGCCCTGAGCGAACATATTCACAGGACATGCCGAACTGTATTTTTCCAGGTTCAGATTGCCCTGAGCCCTTTGTCGTTCGCCTACATCTGCTATTTTGCAGTGTTCGGCAAGGCGGTACCATTCGGCTTCCGTAGGCAGTCGGTAAGTTATACCTTCGCGTGCTGAGCGCCAGTTGCAATAGGCTTTTGCTTCTAAGTAATTTACTTCTACAGGCCAGTTCCATGGCATGGGAATTTCTTCAGCTACTAAACGAAGACGGTATTCGTCAGCATTTTTTCGCCAGAAAAGCGGCATATTAGCCTGTTTGAAGTTACGCCAGTGCCAGCCTTCTTCAGTCCAATTGCTTTTGTTTACGTAGCCATTATCCAGTATGAATTCCAGAAATTCGGCATTCGAACAAAGGAATTTAGAAGTTTTGAAATCAGCCACCATCTCGGTATGATTGCCATATTCGTTGTCCCAGCCGTAGAAATGATGGTTTGCAGGTTTTCCAAGTTTTATTTCGCCACCGGGCACAGGCAGCATTTTGTTCGAGGGGGCTTCGCCATATTCGGTACAGGGAGAGCCAAAGCGTCCCGACAGTACTTCGTTGAGCGGAAGCTGGCGAATCAGTACCGACGATGTCTCGAGATGAATACGCTCGTGTTCGATGCCCATCAATACTATCCAGAAAGGATCATCCCATGTGATCGGCAGTTTGAGTGGCGCATTGTCGATGATATTAAGGATTACCGCTTTAGCTTTGCCTCGATATTCGCGTACTTCGCTTACTTTTGGCCAGTTGTAGTGTCTTTCGTCGAGGTCATCCCAACTCATTTCGTCCACACCAATGGCAAAAATAGATTCAAAGTCGGGATTAATGCGGGTATCAATCATTTTGGCCAGAAAAAACTTGTTGATAAAGAAAACTGCTGTGTGTCCCAAATAGAACAGCAATACATGCCGAAGTGGATCGCCGCGATGGTAAAAAACCTCGTCCGATTTCAGCTGGGTGTAAAGGAGTTCGTCCACAGCCCACGTTTTTTCGAAATATTCACGGATTTCACGACGTTTATCATCGGCTTTTCCGTTTTTTAAATCAATAGTCTGAGTGATGAGTTGCTGCATATTAAGTGGTTTGTGAGTTAGTCGTTTTTTTATGCAAATATACTTTTTCCATTTCAAAAAATGTGTATCCGTCGGGTTTTGTTTTTGTTTCGTTGATATTTGCCACTTCGTTAAAATCCAACTGGCGATACAGGTTTAGTGCTGCTGAGTTTTCTTTCCATACACGAATCATAAAATTATAGCCCGGAAAATCGTTTAGCGTGCCTGTGAGTAGTTTGCGTGCCAAGCCCTGTCCGCGATAGTGTGTATCCACCATTAGTTCAGCAATATAAATGCAGTTTTTGTGTACTAATCTCTCAATTGAAACCGGATAATCGTTGTGTAAATGTGCAGGAAAGTGTAGTAGTGTAGCAATGGTTTCTTCGTTTTTCTGAAAAATGCGACATGCACCACCTGCTTTTATAGCCCACTGAAAATAGTCAGCGCAAGTCTTTATATTTACGAGTTGTGCGCCATCGCCTATCCCAAAGCAGTTGGCATACAGTTGAGCAATGTCGGTAAAGTTGTATTGTGCGTCGGTGATGATTTTTTGTATCATTTCTGATGTTATGTTTTTGCTTATAATAACAGCTAAATGGCTCAAATGGTTTTCATGTATAATGTTTGGTGCTTTGTATTTCAGTACGTTGCTGATGGCAGGGATGTAGTTTTTAAAACACGATATTACGAAGAAAGGGGGTTGTTCAGTTTCATTTCGAGAGATTGTAAAGCATTCTTTTTGCCCAAAACCATGATGTTATTGTCATTGTATTTAATAGTTATTTTTTCCAGAAAGAAAAAGTTGTAAATCCTGCTTTTTTCTGAAGTATTCAAATACAGGTCATGTCCTTTGCTGATTTCGGTTTTCGTCAAACCTTTTATTTTCATAGCAAGCTCTATTATTTCTTTAATTTCGTTCGCTTTGGAGTATCCGGAAACTTTGAGAATTCCCGAACGGTTTCTCGTTTCGTATATAACAGCGTTGATTACCGGTAAGACAAATTGGAAAAGTATTGCAATGTTGTTAATTGTAAAGCATTGGTTTTCGGATAATATGTTGTATATTAATACAATAATATTTATCAAAACAAATTGAAGTAAAAAATACCAAAACATGTTTTTAAACGAGGCTTTATATAATTGTCGTTCAACTTTCATTTTGCAAGAGCTTAATTTAGATTTTTCATGGGGGGGGAGCTTGTGTCGTTTTTGTTGAAAAGCTATTTGTGGTCACTTATAGGTTGGGTTTATATCAACATTCAGCGCTGCCGATTGTCATGGTTGAAAATTTACTTTTCTTTTGATTTGTTTTTTTCTTTATTACTTTCGGTAATGACCTGATTGATAATTTCGGCACGTCTGTCAGGGCTTATTACTGTGCCGGGTTCAATGTCGATTAGTTGGTTGTAGCGTATTTCTTCCTGGTCGGTAAGTTTTATAAGCATATGTGTATCGCCTATTTTCAATCCTATTTTTGCCATATGTCTTTTATTGAGCCTTTTAAATTGGTTTTATATAGTTGAATGTGTGTTTGTTTTATTAAAAAAGCCTGAATTGTTAGGACTCAGGCTTTTCGATTTATCGGTATATGATGTTTTTATTGCCGTAAAAAGCTTAAACGATTCAGTTTTCCTATCCATACATCGCTGAAGAATGTAGCATGATCGCGACCGCCAATGATGATGATTCTTTTGTCGCGTACAATAGCTGAAGTCAGGTAACGTGGTTCCATGTATATGTACGAAGTGTCGGTGGGATTATACATTAGTTCGCGGACCTGATTGTAGGTGGTGTCGGGTGTATTCCAACTAAGGCCTTCGTCTTTCGATTCGAGGTACCAGTTTTCATGCACTAGTCCTTCGTCATTCATACGACCTATCAACAGGATTTTATTGTCGTAAGTAATCAGACTTGCGCCGGCCAGATAGTCGAGATTAGTTTTTTCGGTGCTAAAATCGATCCAGTATTTGGCATTTTCGGTAGTCCATATATTTTGCATAATATTTTCGTTGGCTGTGTAGCCACCCACTACAATTGCGCGTGGTACATTGGTGCGTGTGTGAAACGAAAGGGCAGCATAGCCGGTTACAGGGAAGCCGGTGGGTACCTTCTTGTCGAGTTGCCAGCTGGTGCCATCGTGACTAAAGGCAAAGTAGTGATCGGTTCCCTGTTGTGCGACAGCATGAAGGGTATCGCTTAGTTGGAATAGCAAGCTTGTGATATGGAAGCTTTGTGTGGCAAAAGACATTTGCGTCCATTGACGTCCGTTTTCAGTTATATAAAGCGAACTGTCGGCATGGGCATAATATATTTTGTTTTTAAAGACTACAAGGTTTCGTAATTGAGAATTTTCGGGCAATCCGGCTATGTTTTGTGCAGGAGTCCAGTCATAACCATCTTTGGAACTATACAGTGTGTTGCTGATACCACTACCTGTATAGAAGAAAATAGAATCGTTGAAAAGTATTGCTTTCTGCTGACTTCCCGGATGCGAAAAGAGTGATGTTTGCACGCGGTTCCATTGATAAAGTTCGGGTTCTACAGTGTGTACATTTACTTTTACAATGTATGATGCCGTATCGATACCATTAGCAGCATAATTTTTCAAACGGACACCCCAGCGATAATCTATTGTGTCGGCTTCGGTAGTGGCTGAAATATTGATGGTGTCAATCCCTCCCAGTGAATCGGTTACAAATGCATAGGTATTGGCAACACTGCTGAAGCTGTAGGTGCTTACAAGCTTACTGATATCTGTATTGTAAGGTAGTGAGTCTAAATTTACAACAATCGAATCTTGTATGTCATCTTCTTTGACCACAGTGAAATAAGCAGTGCTGACTCTGTAATCCGACGATGTGAATCTTAGCGAGGCAAAAGATGGATTAGTGGATACTTCGGTTTCTTCTTCGGTATCGAGCCAATCGCAGGATACAATTGTTAGCATTGTAGCCAAAAGGACCAGAAGTCTGAAAGGATTAAATGACATATAAAATTCGGTTTTATTTTAAACAGCGGACAAAGTTAATACATTTCGGCGCATACAACGCACTGAAAACTTGATTTATTGTTTTTTAAAATTAAAAATCAGTTGTTTGCACTGAAAAAAATCAGTCGATCTCCACAGTGACGGGGCAATGGTCAGAATGAACAGCTTCGGTGAGTATGGCCGCAGATGTCAGGCGGTTTCGCAAGGGTTCGCTAACCCAATGGTAGTCGATACGCCAGCCTGCATTACGATAGCGTGCGCCACCCCTGTAGCTCCACCAACTGTACTTTTCGGCGCTCTGGTCGAATATACGGAATGAATCGACCATGCCCGTTGCCTCGTAGCGGTCGAGCCACTCACGTTCCTCGGGCAGGAACCCTGATACACCTTTCTGTCGCTCAGGATGATTAATGTCGATTGGTTTATGACAAATATTATAGTCGCCGCACACCACCAGGTTGGGGCGTGTTTTGCGTACATCTTCTATAAAAGGCAGAAAAGCTTCTAAGAAATCCATTTTGAAGGCCTGGCGCTCGTCGCCTGACGAACCTGAAGGAATGTACACACTTATGACCGAGAGGTCGCCAAAGTCGGCACGAATCACACGTCCTTCGGCATCGTAGCGCGGATGATTCATCCCCACTACCACATTGTCGGGCGCTATTTTGGTGAGTATAGCCACTCCGCTGTAACCTTTTTTTTCGGCCGAATGCAGAAATGAAGTATAGCCCATTTCAGCAAAAAGCATTGTGTCGACCTGATCGGGCTGTGCTTTTGTTTCCTGTAGGCATAAAATATCAGGATTTTCAGCATGTAACCATTCGGTGAAATTCTTTGTCAGGGCTGCCCTGATACCGTTTACGTTGTATGATATTATTTTCATAAATTTATAATTGACCCCCAACCCCTAAAGGGGAGAAGAGTGGTTGGATGAATAATTGAATCATGAAACTTTTAAACCTGAAACCTGAAACATTTTTACGAATTTGCAGCTTTTACCTTCTTATAAAGATTCGATGCAAATACAAAATCGTTCAGGTCTTCGTTTTCCACATGGAAAATATCTTCTTTGCTACCCTGCCAGGCCATTTCGCCTTTGTTGATAAAAATAATATTTTCGCCTATCTCCATAACCGAATTCATATCGTGTGAGTTGATAATAGTGGTAATATTAAATTCAACGGTGATGTCATGTATTAAACGGTCGATAATAAGTGATGTTTTAGGGTCAAGACCTGAGTTGGGTTCGTCGCAAAACAGATATTTGGGCTGTAGGGCAATGGCGCGTGCAATAGCTACACGTTTTTGCATACCTCCACTTATCTCGGAAGGTGCCAGTTTAAATGATTTTTCCTGCAGATCAACATGTTTCAGGCAGAAGCGAGCGCGTTCTTCCATTTCAGCCTTTGTTGTGCGTGCAAACATTTCGAGCGGATACATTACATTTTCGAGTACCGACATGGAATCGAAAAGTGCTGAGCCCTGAAAAAGCATACCCACCTCGCGGCGTAATGTGCGTATATCCTTCATCCGCATATCCGGCAAATTACGTCCATCGTATTCAATTCGTCCATTGTCGATACGGTGCAGGCCGATAATACTTTTCATTAATACTGTTTTCCCTGATCCGCTGGCACCGATAATCATATTTGTTTTACCGTCGTCAAATACTGCCGACACATTTTTCAGTACTTTGTTTCCGTCAAAGGATTTGTCTATATTTTTTACTTCAATCATATGTTCTTATTTTGTGTTCGGTGTTTCAAATTCAGGGTGTTAGGCTAATTGGTCGGTTGATTAGTCAATTAGTCAATTAGTCAATTAGTCAATCAGTCAATTAGTTGATCAGTCAATTAGTTGATCAGTCAATTAGTTGATCAGTTAATCGGTTTTTTCAAGACGATAGTAATCTCTTATTATTTTAGATAATACTGTTGCATAAACTCAAAATATATATTCATGGCATTTTGTTGCATCATTACATTCAGGTTTTGTTTTGAACCGAGCAGGTTGCGGTATTCAGTGCCTTTGACTGGTGCCATTACAGCATTTTCGCGTACAATGCGGAAAAGGTACGATTTGGCTATATTGGCATCGGCAAATGGTCCAATGATAATGACCTGCATTTTGTTCACTTCTTCTTTTTGGATTTTCAGGTTTAGCACCGAATAGTTTTGTTGATGATAGGTGTCGAGCCCGGCTTTAAACTGTTCAAAATCGTAATTGCCGGACATAACAGCAATGGCCACAAAATGTTCTTCTTTTTCGCGATAAGCAAAAAGGTTTTTGAACAATGGCACATCATCCTTTACAGCAGCAGGAGTTGTTGATTGCGTGGCTGTTGATGCTTGAGTGTTAACAGATGCTGTGGTGGTCGGGGCAGTATTGGTAGTAGCTGTAGCCGGTTTATTTTCGCCGGTTTGAGTGCTGTTGTTTTTCGCAACTTCTGTTGCTTTTTTTTCTGTTTTGGTATTTGCCTGTGTCACTGAAGGTTTATTTTCCAACACAGTTTTGATATCTTTTTTTATTGATAGTTTTGAATTTGTGTTGATCTGAGTTACTGATTTTGCCAGATTACTTTGATGGAAAAGCTGATACTCGTCAAGACTGAAAACGGTGCGCAATAAAGCGTAGTTTTCTTCCGAAACTATTATTTTTTGAGTTGCGTTGTCGTCGAAAATTGCTCGCAGTTCGGGGTCGGTGTCCACAGAGCTAAGGTACCACAGCGCTTCGTCGTACGAATCGAAGTTGGTGACTGACAGGCTGGTTTTAGTGCTGTCAATTGTGTTGATAACCAAATCGAAGTCTTTTACCATAAACCTTGTGAAGTTATAAGCGGCCACATTGAACAGCATATTGTTGATGGCTGTTTTGTCGGCTGAGCTAATCAGTAAAAGCCTGTGTTTGCTTTCTTTTTCAATAGAAAATTGCTTGTTTTCCTGTTCGGCATCCTCAGTGTTAAGTGTTTTTTCGCGTCGCGAAAGCAGGCTGCCGTGTGTGGTTCCTGTTTTGGCTTCGCGGCCCTGTGTCATTAATGCAATGATGTCCTTCGACATGGAGCTTACATCACTTTCGGGATATTTTTCGACTAAGTGGTTGAGTTTTACTTCGAATTTGTCCTGGGTGTCCGATTTTCCGGTGCTTAAAGCATCAAGGAAAAGGAATTTGGGTAGTAAGGACGATAGCGGAAACTCTTTTTGCATATAGGCTACCTGCTGATGTACAGTAGCAAAGTCACTGCGGTTGTAAGCGTCGTAGGTCACGCGGTAGAGCGAGTCCTGTTGTTGTATCATACGTTCCATACGTGCGCTGTAGTCGGGCTGCGACAAAACTTCGGCATATTTCGATGCCGGAAATTGAGTAAGCAGAGTGTTTTTGAAATGTATAACCTGCGAATCATCTTTCAAGCGGGAGCTCACAATATAAGCCTGATATAGCGACTCTTCCACGCGTGGGTCGGCAGGGAAGCGCTTGTTGAATTCTTCGAAAGTACGCACAGCCATAGGGTAATCTTCTACTTTGTCCTTGTATATCATGCCCATGCTGAAGAGTGCATCGGCAATTTCGGCATTTGATTTTTTGATGGCAGCTGTGGTCAGCGGAATTTGTTGCAGGTAGAATTCCGGCGATTTCGGATCGCTGGCAGTGTTGATATTGGTTGTGTCGTTTTCAGCTCCTTCAACAAGTTCTCCGGTATTGTCGTTGGTAATAGTTTCGTCGGCAAACAGCGCAGAGCTTTTGTTTGTGCGTCGCCAGTTATCTTCAAGTTTACGTGTGCCCCATTTTTTACGAAAGTCACGTTGTCCGGTTTTTACGATGGAAGTATTGTAGAAATACCAATCGCCGCTACCCTGATTAAATCCAAGAGGTTGCATAAGTTCGGGACCATCGTCTATCTGATTGGCTTTGGCAGCTTCAGCTTCGGCAGCCGCTTTTTCGTCGGCAATGAGTTTCTCAATTACTTTATTGATGGTTTCCAGGCGCTTGTCTTCGGGTAGTGAGGCAAGGTATTGAAGGCTATCCTGCAAAACCACAATTTCGTGTTGCACTACGAGTTCGCTCAGGGTGATGGCGCGTTTTTCCACACGTGCGTAGTCTTCGTTTTCCACTGTAATGATTTTCGAAGCTTCGTCGTAGCATGGTTGCGCTTGGATATAGTTTTGATTGTTGTAATAAAGGTCGCCCAGGGTGATAAGTGTCAGCGCTTTGTCGAATCCATTGCGAGTGCTGCTTTCAGCCGATTGCTCATAAAGTTTCATAGCCTGCACAGTGTCGCCCTGAGCCAGATATGTTTTTCCGAGTGTGAAGTAAATCTGATCGTGATAATCCTTGTTGTTTGGGTTTTTAAGCATTTTCTCCAGCTCCTTGCGTACTGCGATTACATTCGGGTTAAGTTCGGCACGGTAAATACGTGCATTGAAATCCATTTCGTAAGGTGGATTCATTTTTACCACCTCGCTGAAAAGTTTGTAAGCTTGTGTGTCGTTCCCCGTTTTGCGATAGAGTTGTGCCAACAGGTAGTTTATGCGTTGTTTTTGCAACTTGTCCTTTTCGCTTTTTAGCGTCAGTTCGAGAAAAGGGATGGCTTCGCGATATTGTTTCTTTTTGAGTAATAAATCGGCATTTACGGCTGCAAACAGTCCTGTGTTCGACATTTTAAGGTCGTCCTGTTTAATTTTCGAAAGTACCTGCTCAGCTTCGTAAATCCAGCCCATTTCGCCATAAGCACGTGCCATCCATAGCTGACATTGTGCCACCACATCCTTGTCGTGACTGTAGTGACGCGCAATATAAGTGAATGTGCCTACCGAGCCAATAAAATCGGCTTTATGAAATTCCGATTTGGCAAGTAGCATCCAGGCATGTATCAGTTCGGGGTTAAATTCATTCTGATTGTACCACAGCCTGTATTCGGGGTCGCTCCATTTGCGCAGGTTGCGTTCGGGCTTTTGTTTTATAGAATAGAGTTTTATGGCTTTTCGCGATTTCTCGATGGAGCGATCCATGTCGCTTTTCGCTGAGTTGGCATTTTCGTGATGACTTATGGGATAAAGCGGAATAATTGCCGAATAGTCTTCGGAGTGCGATTCAGCAATTTTTTTAAGCCCCAGCTCGTAGCTTGTCTGTCCGTTGAAATACACATTGAAACGCGTGTTCAAAGCTTTGAAATTGCGGGTGGTGCGAGTGTTTTTTTTCATTGAACAACCACCTGCAAGAAGCATTAATAGTAATAACGGAATGATATGTTGTAATTTAACTTTCAAAGTTGCGATAGAAAAAAGTGTTCTTAATAATAATTCAGAATTCAGAAGTACTAACTTAAAAAACTGCAATCTATTGTGTTTTTAACTCACAAAAATAAGCAAAATTGGGCATTAAGAGTTAACTTTGCAGCGAAAATTATGTTGTATTAAGATAAATATCACTTAAAATATATGTGGGTTTTAATTATTACGCTGATAGCGTTCGGTTTATTGGTTTATCTGCTGACTTATTTCAACAGAAAAAATAAAAATGAAGAGCAGAAAATTGTGATTGAAAACAATCCGGAAGGTTGTTGTGGAGCACATGAGGTTTGTGAGGCTGATTCGCTTTTGAACTCGAGCGACAAAATTGAGTATTTCGACGACGAAGAGCTTGATAAACTGTCGGGCATCGAAGCTGATATGTTAAGCGAACAGCAACAAAATCAGATTGCGGATGTGTTTTATACCCTTAGGGAAAATGAAGTGGCTTCGTGGCTTAAAAGTCTGCAACTGCGCAATATACAACTGCCTATCGCTATACGCGACGAAGCATTGCTTATTGTAAGCGAGCGTCGCGGATTGTAATCGTTAACTTGTATAGTATTAAAAGTGTCCGTTGATTGAGCCAAATTGAGCGGATGCTTTTTTTATTGAAAAAATCCGAATAGACTGTAGTTTGGCTCTTTAGCTAAATTTCAGTACTTTTGCAGCCTCAAAAAATCAAACACAATATATGTCATTAGTCTCAGAAATTCAGCGCCGTCGTACCTTTGCTATTATCAGTCACCCCGATGCGGGTAAAACTACGCTTACCGAAAAACTTTTACTTTTCGGGGGTGCCATTCATGTGGCAGGTGCTGTAAAATCGAACAAAATAAAGAAAACAGCCACGTCGGACTGGATGGAAATTGAAAAGCAACGTGGAATTTCGGTAGCCACTTCGGTAATGGGTTTCGAGTACCGCGATTATAAAATCAACATTCTCGACACTCCCGGGCACCAGGATTTTGCCGAAGATACATACCGTACGCTCACGGCTGTGGACAGTGTAATTATTGTGGTAGATACGGCCAAAGGGGTGGAAGCACAAACGCGTAAACTGATGGAAGTGTGCCGTATGCGCAATACGCCGGTGATGATTTTCGTAAACAAAATGGACCGCGAAGGAAAAGATGCTTTCGACTTGCTCGACGAATTAGAAGCAGAGCTGAAAATCAATGTGCGTCCGCTGAGCTGGCCAATTAATCAGGGTTTCTCGTTCAAGGGTGTTTACAATATTTACAAAGACAATCTGGAACTTTACACGCCAAACAAACAAATGGTGAGCGAAACCGTAAAGGTGGATGTGAATGGAGTGGAACTCGACAAACTCGTAGGCGATGATGATGCAGCGAAACTTCGCGAAGACCTTGAACTTATCAATGGTGTTTATTCTGAGTTTGATGTCAATAAATATCTTGCCGGTGAACTTGCTCCGGTATTTTTCGGAAGCGCACTGAACACTTTTGGGGTTAAGGAATTGCTCGATTGTTTTGTGGAAATTGCCCCTTCGCCACGTCCTGTAGAAACGCCCGAACGCGTGATAGATCCTTACGAGGAAGCTTTTACAGGCTTTATTTTTAAAATTCATGCCAATATGGACCCCAATCACCGAAGCTGTATTGCTTTTGTGAAAATATGTTCGGGCAAGTTTGAACGAAATGTAAACTACCGCCATGTGCGTCATGGCAAAATGATGCGCTTTTCGGCACCGACTGCTTTTATGGCGCAGAAAAAGGAAACGGTGGACGAAGCTTATGCCGGCGATATTGTGGGTCTACCCGATACCGGCACATTCAAAATTGGCGATACGCTGACTTCGGGTGAAATACTTCAGTTCAAAGGCATTCCGAGCTTTTCGCCCGAAATGTTTAAATATATTGAAAACGCCGATCCGATGAAAACCAAACAATTGGAAAAAGGCATCAATCAGCTTATGGACGAAGGCGTGGCGCAGTTGTTTGTGAATCAGTTCAACAATCGTAAAATTATTGGTACTGTAGGTCAGCTTCAGTTTGAGGTTATTCAATATCGTCTGTTGCACGAATATGGTGCTCAGTGTCGCTGGGAGCCTATAAACCTGTACAAAGCCTGCTGGATTGAGAGTGACGATGCCACAGAACTCGAAAATTTCAAAAAGCGTAAATCACAATTTATGGCTGTGGATAAAGATGGTCGCGATGTATTTCTGGCAGATTCAGGTTATGTGCTGCAAATGGCTCAAAACGACTTCAAAAATATCAGATTCCATTTTAGTTCGGAATTTTGAGAACAGTAATTAGTAATTAGTTTTTTAGTTGGTAGTAAGTAGTTTTTAAAATAGAATAAGACCACATTCAATATTATATCCCTGTTTGAATTGAATTTCAGACGGGGATTTTTATTAATTTCTCCGGTATTTTGCAAATTGAAATTTGTTTTCTTATTTTGTGTCACTTTTCCAAATGATCAATTAACTTTTTCGTACATGAATATAAGCCATCGCATTATCACTTTTTTTATTTTCCAAATGCTTTTGCAATGTGTGTTTTCGCAGGAATTTACGCCCATTGTAAAGCAATATAATAAAAAGGACTACGGCGCTGCCAATCAGAACTGGGCAGTGGGGCAGGGTGCCGATGGTATGATGTACTTTGGCAATAACAATGGTTTGTTGCAGTACGATGGCTCGTCGTGGGAGTTGCACCGCATGCCTCAGAATAAAATTGTGCGCTCACTCCTGGTTTCGGCTGAAAGAATTTATGTGGGCTCGTTCGAAGAGTTTGGTTTTTTTCAGAAAGACGAACTTGGTCAACTTGCTTACACCTCACTTTCCGATAGTCTGAAAGCTTACGATATGCAGAATGATGAAATCTGAACCATTCTGCAGCTTAAAGACCGCGTTATTTTCCAGTCGTTTACTTCATATTTTGAAATAAAAGACAATAAGGTTTATGGGTATCGCTTGCCTTATACTTTTCTGTTTTTCAATCAGTACCGCGATAAAATTTACACACATACCGAACAGTTTGGCTTTGGCTTTTTCGATATGGAAAAACGGAAACTATTTCCCGTTCAGCAAAATCTGTTTGGTAGTCAGGTGTTCTCTGTGCTCACTTTCGACCCGCTGCATGCACTTGTGGTGACAAAGTCGGACGGGCTTTTCCTGTTCGATGGAACAATATTCAAACCCTTCGCAACGGCAGTTGATGCCGAAATCAAACGTGCGGAAATAAACCGTGCGCTGATTACAACCGATGGAATTATTGTACTTGGAACAATCCTCAACGGAGTAACTGCCATCGACAAAAAGGGCAATCATTTGTGGACGCTCAATACTTCGAATATTCTGCAGAATAATACGGTGTTGGGAATGTTTTACGATAAAGACAGGAATCTATGGCTGGCTATGGACAAAGGACTTGCATCCATTCAGCTCAATTCGTCACTGCGCTATATTCATGCATTCAAACCCTCTATCGGAGCTGTATATTCATTAAATTACAATGCTTCAAATTTATTGATTGGTACCAATCAGGGACTTTACCGCGCCCGGTACGACGAGACCCGGCGGTCAGTAAGTGATTTGAGTCTTGAACCAGCCTTAAAAGGACAAATATGGAATGTGAGCCAATTTGATAATCAGGTGATTTGTGGCAACAACGAAGAAACCTTCAGCATAAACCCTTCCGGCATTTCGTTTATGTCGCCCGTGCGTGGTGGTATTTGTATCCGAAAAGGGTTGGTACAGGGGCAGGAAATTCTCGTGCAGGGCACTTACACCGACCTTTGTATTTATATTCGCGAAAACGGACAATGGAAATTCAGTCATACCGTAGCCGGTTTTGTAAATCCTGTACGCTATATCGAAATCGATTACACAGGCACTATCTGGGCCAGTCACCTGCATCAGGGACTTTACGCCATAAGACTGAAGCCCGATTTGAGAAGCATTGAGCATATTCAAACTTTTAAAACGCTCGATGGAAAAACGCAGGCAAATATCAATGTGTTTTCGGTGAACAACCGTGTGGTTTTTACCGACCATAATGCTTTTTATACTTTCGACGATATTCAGAAAAAAATTATTCCGTATGACGAGTTGAACGAAAAACTCGGTTATTTCTCGAAAGCCTACAGGCTGAATCATTTCAGATCGGATTTGTACTGGTTTATTCTCGATGGAGAGGCTGCTCTGGTGCGTGTGAAACCCGGCGATATTGCCATATTGGATGTGGTGCATTATTCATTGTTCCTCAATCAAACGGTGGACGATTATCAGAATATTATCCCTGTGTCGGAAAACGAATGTCTGTTTACACTCGAAAATGGCCTGGCGCTTTATCGTTACGACGAAGCACTCGCTGAACGACAAAACACACAATTAGCCATACGAAGTGTGCTTGCTTTCGATGCAGAATCGAAGGAAAATGTTTTTTTGCAACTCAGCGATTCTGTGCAGCGTAAATTGCCATTTCGTACCAATAACCTGCTTTTCAGAGTTTTTTATCCGGACTATCGTTTGGCAAATCTGCTGTATCGTTTTAAACTGAAGGGACTCGACAAAGTGTGGAGCGAACCTGTTGCCACGCCTTCGAAAGTGTATAATTATCTGCCTTACGGCGAATATACACTCGAAGCCGAAGTACTCAATAACACGGGCATTGTGCTTTCGTCGGTTTCGTACAGTTTCGAAATAAAGCCTCCGTTTTATCTGAGTGTTTTTGCCAAAGTGATTTACCTGCTTTTATTTTTAATGTTAATGGCAGGAATATATTTTTACATTCAGCATTTGTTTAGGGTGAAAAAGGAAAAGATTCACCGCGAACAGGAGGAAATCAGAATGCGCGAAATTGAAAAACGTGAGAAACAGATTATTGAACTCGAAAAGGACAAACTAAAATCGGAACTGACGCTAAAAAGTAAGGAATTGGCCGAATCCACCATGACCATTATCAAGAAAAACGAGATTCTGGTAGGTATCAAAGAGGAGGTAATGGCGCAGAAAAATATTCTGGGTTCGCAATATCCCAACAAGTATTACGATAAACTCATCCGCCTGCTCGACGATAATCTTAGCTCCGAAGCCGACTGGGCTGTGTTTCAGGCTAACTTCGACCGCATTCACGAAAACTTTTTCCGCAATCTGCACGAGCGTTATCCCGAACTAACCTCCAACGACCTGCGCTTTTGTGCTTATTTGCGCCTCAATCTGTCGAGCAAGGACATTGCGCATCTGATGAATATCTCGCTTAAAGGAGTGGAAGTAGGCCGCTACCGTATCCGCAAAAAAATTGGCCTGCCCTCGTCGAAAAGCCTTACCGAGTTTATGATTGAATTTAAATAGTGGGCTGTTTATTTATAGTAGTTTTATATAGTAAATTATTGTTGTAACTATCTGATTGTCATTTCGAACGAAGTGAGAGATCTCATTTTAATCATTCGTGTTTTTTTTACCGGACAACACTGAGGGTAATTATAATTATTTAGCCCCTTTTGACACAGTTTATTGAACAGACCCTACTAAACCCGAAAACTGAATGATTTCTATTCTAATCAGAAAAATTTCTATTCTGACCCGAATGATTTCATGCCCGGATAGACAGTTTTCTGTTCCGACCCGAAAGATTTCTGTTTTCAACAGAAAAATGTCTGTTGATACCCGAATGATTTCTACTTTCAACAGAAAGTTTTCTGTTCTGACCCGAAAGATTTCATGTTTGAGTAGAAAGCTTTCCTCGAAAACATGAATGAGCGGTTCTTTTTATAGAATGATTTCTATTCTGACCCAAATGATTTCATGTTCTGATAGACAATTTTCTGTTTTCAACAGAAAAATGTCTGTTTCTACCCGAAAGATTTCTATTTTCAACATAAAGTTTTCTAATCTGACCCAAATGATTTCATGTTTCAGTAGAAAGCTTTCCTCTAAAACATGAATGAGCGGTTCTTTTAATGGAATGATTTCTATTCTGATCCGAAAGATTTCATGTTTGACTAGAATGATTTCCTCTTAAACATAAATTGTCGGCTGTTTTTGTAGAAAAATATCAGGTTTGGGTCATGTATCAGAATATTTCCCTTCAAAAATTGCTGTACTTTCACTGAATATTCAATATGCTGCCAGCCTGAATTAGCCGGATATTTCATTGTTATCCCTTTTTTGAGGCTTTATGCCTCTTTGGGCTTGTTAAAAATTAAAATTATTTCCAAAAAATCACTTTTAATTAAATTATAGATAATCAGAACTTTGGTTTCTGTCATTTTGTTATAGTAGTGCTTGTGTAGGGTTAGTTTTTGTGGGTGATTTTTTCTGTAGTGATGTAGTGGGGTGTAAAAAAGTATCAATCTGATTTTTGTCCCCTTATATTTGCAGCACAACAAAACCGAAAATAATAATATCACAAAATATGAGACACACAATTTATCAAATGCTGCTGATTTCTTTCAGCGTGTTTTTTGTAGCCTGCGGGTCAAAACAGAGTTCAGGCGATGCCGCACTCGATCAGAGAGTCGATTCAGTACTTCAACTTATGACGCTCGAAGAAAAAATCGGGCAACTGGTACTTTATACAAGCGACTGGGATGTAACCGGTCCCACACTCCGAAGTACATATATGGAAGATATCCGCAAAGGTCATTGCGGAAATATATTCAATGCACATACGACGGCTTATGTACGCGAATTGCAGCGTATCGCCGTTGAAGAATCAAGGTTAGGTATACCGTTGTTGTTTGGTTATGATGTAATCCACGGGCACAAAACGATTTTCCCGATTTCGTTGGGAGAATCGGCCTCGTGGGATTTGGAAGCTATTGAATAAGGTGCCCGTGTAGCAGCTATCGAAGCTGCTGCCTCGGGTCTCAACTGGACTTTTGCACCCATGGTGGATGTTTCGGTTGAGCCACGCTGGGGACGCGTTTCAGAAGGTGCCGGCGAAGATCCTTTTCTGGGCTCGAAAATTGCGGCTGCCCGCGTTCGTGGTTTTCAGGGCAAGGATAACGACCTTTCTGACACGCTGACTGTGCTTGCCACAGTGAAACATTTTGCCGCTTATGGCGCTCCACAGGCAGGTCGCGATTATAATACCGTAGATATGTCGGAGCGTACTTTCCTCGATATTTATCTCCCTCCTTACAAAGCAGCTATCGATGCAGGCGCTATGAGCGTAATGACTTCGTTCAACGAACTCGATGGCGTTCCTGCTACCGGAAGCAAATATCTGATGACCGATCTTTTGCGCGATCAGCTTGGCTTTAAAGGCTTTGTGGTGACCGATTATACGTCTATCAACGAAATGGTACATCATGGTGTAGCTGCCGACGATCCCGAAGCAGGACTTCTGGCTATAAAAGCCGGAGTGGACATGGATATGCAGGGCGAAGTGTATTTCAAATATCTGAAAAAACAGGTGGAAGATGGTTTGGTGGACGAGAAACTGATTGACCAGTCGGTGCGTCGCGTGCTCAAAGTTAAATTTATGCTCGGACTGTTCGACGATCCTTACCGCTATTGCAATCCTGAGAGCGAAAAACGCTATGTATATGCCCCTGAACATTTGGAAGCAGCTTTGGATGTAGCCAAAAAATCGATGGTGCTGCTTAAAAACGACAATCAGGTTTTACCACTTTCAAAAGGCGATAAGTTAGCTGTGATTGGTGAACTTGCCACATCGACCCGCGTGGTTTGTCCGACGCTTATGCCAATTACTGGACTCAAAATACAGCGCATGCGCAAATCAATTACCGCTATTGTGTGGCCAATCCGCGAAATCATTTTGGTTACAGCACCGATAGCTGGGGACTTACGACCAGCGATATTCCTTCGGGCTACACAGCTTCGTCGCCCAATGACGACGGAGGCACCATTGCGCCCACAGCCGCACTTGCGTCATTTCCTTATACGCCCGACGAAAGTATGCGGGCGTTGCGCTACTTTTATTATGTTCTGGGCGATAAGCTCTGGGGCGAATATGGTTTCCGCGATGCCTTCAATTTAAGTAAACGCTGGTTTGCACCTTCCTTTCTGGCCATCGATCAGGGACCTATTGTGGTAATGATTGAAAATCATCGCACCGGACTTCCGTGGCAACTGTTTATGCAAAACGATAACGTAAAATCCGGACTTGAAAGGCTCGGATTTACAAAGGAATAAATTACTTAAAAAATTAAACCACAAAAGAATACAAATAGAAACAAAAGGACTAGCTCTCTGTTGTGTATCTAATGTGTTCTTTTGTGGTTCAATGATTTAGCAAAAACTATCAGGGCATATGATATTTCAGATCTGAATCCTGCTTGGTTTCCTTCAGTGTGCCATCAGCGGCAAAATACAAGTCCACTTCGCTTTCACCTTTTTCCACGTCGAGCACATATACCGGATCGGCATTGGCATATTCAATATAATCCACATCGTCGATGCGCCAGCCTGCATATTCGCTCTTGTCGAGAGTGCTTTTTACTGCTGCCGGAATTTTCGACCTGCGAATGTCGGTTTCGGTCATCAACCAGGTGCCGTTGGTTTCGAACCATGCATCTTTTCGCGAACCATCGTGTGTAAATTCGGCATTTACATAACCGGCCTCCATTTCCCAATCCACAAAAACTGCTTTCGGGAACATAGATTTAAAGGTGGTTTTTACTGCGGCATCAGGTGTGTACATGTCGTCGCTGCACGAAAAACTCAAAGTGCTTATAATGCTTAAAATAAGGATATTCATTGTTGTTTTCATTTTTATATTTATTGTTTTTTACTACTTACTATTTACTACTTACTTTCTAACTACTAACTTTCTCACCTCTCACTTTCTTACCTTCTTCCTAATTATCGTATCTCAGAAACTTTCCCCCTGAAGTATATTCCACTTCAAGTTTGTTCGATAGTTCCACTTCAATACCCCAGAACTTTTTCTCAATCTGAACCACATAAACATCATTGTCGAAGTTGTCTTTCACATGTTTCAGAATGTTGGCGGGAATAATCGTTTGTGGAACAGCCGTTTTTTTAGCGTCAATTTCTTTCCATTCACCGTTTTTGTAAAATTCAATTTCCTTGCCGCTGGTGAGCATAACCTCGAAAGTGGTTTGTAATCCATCCTTATCCACAATTACGTAGGATATTTTTTCGCTGGGGAAATGTTTTTTCAAAAATTCCTGTGAATTTTTTGGCAGGCGGCTTTCGTTTTTACTCATATTGTTACCTGCAACGCTATAGTGGGTAAGTGTACCCAAAAGGCCTAAAGCCAGAATTAGTGCAATTACTTGTTGTCTCATATTTTTTTTGTTTTAAAATTTATGATACAAAGTTCTGCACCAAAACCGGAAAGATTTGGGAAAAACAGGACGGAAGTGATTTTTTTTATTTCTTTAACCTGAAATTGTGTTTTCCGTCGTAAAAATATTCGAGTGAAAGCCCTGAAAGCTGCGCAATTTCTTTGGCAATGGTGAGCCCGAGTCCGGTCGATTCTTTGGTTTTAGAATTTCCGGCACGGTAAAAACGTGTAAATATCTTTTCGTTGTCGAGCGCAGTTTGCCCCTCGTTGCTTATGGTGAGGCTTTTTTCGTGGCTTGTAATGGTGATAAGGCTGTTCGACGAAGAATGCACAATTGCATTTTTCAGCAGATTGTTGATGAGCACCACAGCCAGCGAATCGTTCATTTGATGTATAAAATCACTTTCAGTTTCAATTTTAGCCATAATGTTTTTATCGCTGTACACTTCAAGCATATCGTTGAGCACGCGCTGTATGGTTTGCGTAAGGTTTTGCTCACTGACCTGCACAAACTGTTCGTTCTGGATTTGCGAAAGTAGCAGAAGCGACTTGTTGAGACGTGTGGCACGTTGTAAAGTTTCGAAAGTCTGGCTCAGCAGGTTCATCTGTTCTTCGTTCAGTTCGCCACTGTTGGCCAGCATGTCCAGCTTATTGAGCGAAATGGCAAGTGGTGTTTGCAGTTCGTGCGATGCATTTCCGATAAAGTCTTTTTGTTCCTCGTAGGCTTTCCGGCTTCTTTTCTGCATGTTCACGGCAGCATCGTTCAGTTTTTTGAATTCTGCAATTTCTGTTTCGTTATTCAGTTCCGGAGCTTCACGGCCAGGTATTACACTGTTTAGCCAGTCCAACAGTTTGTATAATGGTCTGAAAGTTCGTTTCAGCACCAGACGCATGCCCACAAGCGTAATTCCAAGCATTACCACAAACAATATTATCAGGTAAAAAAGAATATCCTCTATTACATTGTCGCGCTCAATGGTCGAAAGGTAAAGCTCTATTTCGTAAAACTGACCGCTATTGTCTTTAAACGACGATTTGTAAACCCTCATGGGTTCGTATTCATTTTCAATCTGGATGTATATTTTTGTGTCGTAAAAACTGTCGCGATGGTTCAAGCCTTCCTGCTCGCTGATACGGCTGATACGGTAATTATCCGACAATGTGTCGGCCGTCAACAAACGCTCCGGTTGTTGCAACATGCGGTGCACCACCAATCCTTTGTTGTTGAGCAGTCGGTCATCGGTTTCGTCCATTACTTCGTCCATCATGCTGATATAAAACAACGCTCCCCACAATATGAACAGCATAAACATGAGTGAGAACAGACGAATATATGTGTAGCGAATCAGTTTCATGTGAGTAACTGTTTTAAATAATTATCTGATTGAAGTGAAAATAACAAAGCCACAATAAGTAGTGTCTTCGAGTCTCCGTGTTTAAAATTTATTCCGAAATGAGTTTATAGCCAAAGCCGTACACAGCCTTTATTTCGATAGTAGCACCGGCAGTTTTTAGTTTGCGCCGTAGATTTTTTACCTGCGAATACAAAAACTCAAGGTCGTCGGCCTGATCGATATTGTCGCCCCACACAGCTTCGGTAAGCGTGGTTTTGTTCAGCAACCTGTCAGGATTTACCATAAAGTAGTACAACAAATCGAACTCCTTGCGGTTCAGCGGCAGTTCTTCGTCGTTTACAAATACAGTGCGTTTGTCGGGCAGCAGCTTTACATTTTCAATGCTTACGCTCATGTCGCCTCCGCTCTGGTTGCGGCGAATCAGCGATTTTACGCGGGCATTCAATTCGGCCAGATGAAAAGGTTTGGGCAGATAGTCGTCGGCGCCAAGTTCAAGTCCCAGCACTTTGTCGTCGATAGCATCGCGTGCCGAAATGATAATCACGCTCTCGCGCTTGTTCAGGCGTTTCATTTCAGTGAGCAAATCCAGTCCGCTGCCACCGGGAAGCGTAATGTCGAGCAAAACGCAGTCGTAGTCGTACACGCTCAGCTTCGACAGGCCTGAATCGAAATCGTGTGCAGTTTCCACCACAAATTTCTGCTGCACGAAAAATGTTTCGAGGGTCTCGCGCATGCCTTTTTCATCTTCTATAATAAGTATTTTCATTGTCTGAAAATTATTTGTTTAGCAATACAAAAATAGCACTTCAAAAATCATTGGGACGATTTTCAAAATCTCAACGGAGACTTTGTCAAATCTCAACGACGATTTTTTTTAAATCTCAACGGAGATTTCGGCAAGTCTCAACGACGATTTTCCGACGCCCTCTGCAAGCCTTGTAGATGGCTTTTTGCATAGTTTTCCACTTCGGGCATAAAGTCGTGAAAAAGCCCGTTCAGCTGTGCTTCATTCTCTCTCAGAAAGGCTATACTCCGCTCCGGTTCAATAGCCTTCGACTTGTAGTTCGACATTATTGTAAGCGATGCTTCGAGTCCGGCATAACTTTTATACTGTTTCAAGCGGTTAGTGCTTATAAAATGAAAAATAAAGCCCTGCACACGCTCGGGCAGCCACCGGTAATGCAAGAGTGCAGAAGCATAAAAGTTGTATGCAAAGCAGTTCAGACTTTTTCCGCTACTGTAATGATCGAAATGGTTTGCCAGAAAATAGTCGAAATACATATCGGCTATAATGCCCGAATATCTTCCGAATGCAGGTCGCAGCACTTCAACCGTGTTTTTGAAAGCAGGATGCGCATCGGTAAAGCTGTCGATTTGCCTGTGCAGCAAAATACCGTCTCTTATTCCCGAAGGATACTCATCATAACGGCTTCCTTTTACAAAATCACCAATGAAATTTCCCACCTGCAAAGCGCGGTCGTCACCCGAAAGAAATATATGTGCAAGATAATTCAAAACTAAGTATTAAAGTTGGTGTAATGATTGAGAGTTAAGCATTGAAAATATCAAAACAAACCTATGTCAGGGTTCTTTTTGTTTTTGATTGGCGACAATATCCAAATACAAATGTACAAATTTAGCCTGATTAGCTCACGTTTTCTGTATTTTATGTTTTTTGTCAAAAATAATGCATTCTAAAATAAACAATCGTTCGCGAAAAACGTTTGAAAAGGAGTTATAAAGAGAGAATGAGTATTGATATTGATAAATAACTGCTCCCGAAGCTCTCTGAAGCTATTTACAAACTATTTTAAAACTGAAAATGAATTTTATTGATAAACTGAACCGTCGCTATGCCAGTAAAATGATGAACGGTACTCCTGTAGCCGACGAAAAAATTGAAAATATTCTCGAAGCCATTCGTTTGGCTCCCACATCACTCGGCTTGCAGGCTTTCGAAGTATATGTGATTAAAAATCCTCAGATACGTCAGCAGATTTACGAACAGGCTGCTACCGGTCAGCCACAAATTCCGGGTTGTTCGCATTTACTTGTCTTTGCAGCCAAAAAACGAATTTCTACCGAAATGCTCGACGAATATGTATCGCTGATACGTCGTACCCGCGATTTTTCCGAAGAAAAACTGACTTCGTTCCGTAATATGATCGGTTATCTCGAAAAGCGTACCGACGAAGATAATTTTGCATGGGCTGCCCGTCAGGTTTATATTGCGCTTGGCTTTGCATTGGCTGCTGCGGCTGTCGAAGAAGTCGATTCTGTGCCTATCGAAGGTTTCAAGCCTGCCGAAGTGGATCGTATTCTGGCGCTGGATGACAAAAATCTTGCTTCGCTTTGTATGATGGCCATTGGTAATCGCGACGAAGCGCTCGATTATAATGCTAAACTACCTAAAGTACGCAAGCCGAAAGATCAGATATTTACCGAATTATAAACTTTTTTATGAATAAATGTCTGAGTTTTATTATAAAATGAACGAATATTTATTTATATTTGCGCCATGAGAGTAAAAGACGAAGAAAAAATACCCCGCATATACCACGCGGCCATTACGGTAGTCAACCGTTATGGCCTCGAGGGTTGCTCTATGTCGAAAATTGCCGACGAAGCGGGAGTTTCTGCGGCTACTATATATTTGTATTTCGACAATAAGGAAGATATGCTCATCAAACTCTTTATTCATACCAAAGATAGGATGGGGCATTCGTATTTTAGCGATAATATGGATATGTCGGTTTCGAAAGCAACTTTCAGAACCATTTTCCTGAATCATTATCAGTATATTATCAATAATATCGAAGAATATATTTTTCTGGAGGATTTCAGCACTTCTGCACAGATAAGTCTTGTAAAACCTGAATTCAGAGTGGATTACTGTCCTGTGTTCGAGTCGCTCTTCAATAGGTCGAAAGAGTCGGGGCTGTTGCAGAATATGCACAACGACATTATTTATAGTTTGCTTTTTGCCCCACTGAGTTTTTTGATAAAGAAAACACTGAACGTAAAGAGTCACTCGCTGAATACAGAAGAACTGATGCGTATATTTGAAGCCTCCTGGAGGGCAATTTCGAAATAAAATATATTTTTTTGATTTTAAAATGAACAATCATTCATTTTAGGCGTTAGAAGAAAAAACAATTACTAAAACAGAAAATAAAATAACTCAAATTATGGAATTAATAAAACAACTCAACTGGCGATATGCCACCAAACGCATGAACGGAACGGCTGTTCCTGCCGAAAAAGTAAACCTTATCAAAGAAGCCATTCGTTTGGCACCTACTTCGTTTGGATTGCAGGCTTTTCAGGTACTCGAAATTGAAGACAAAGCAATTCGCGACCGTATTTTCAACGAAGCTTGTCAGCAACCTCAGATCAAAGAGGGCTCGACTGTGCTCGTATTTGCAGCCAACAAAAAAGTAACCGCCGAAATGGTTGACACTTATATGAACAACATTGCTGCTACCCGTGGAATTCCTGTGGATGCGCTCGCTGGATTCAGAGCGGCTTTCGATGGTGCTGTTGCCGGTACTGAGCAGGAAAACCTGGCATGGAATGCCCGCCAAACTTATATTGCGTTGGGAGTTGGACTTACTGCGGCTGCTGCGCTCGAAGTAGATGCTACGCCTATGGAAGGTTTTAACCCGGCGGCCCTCGACGAAATTCTGGGACTGGCTGATAAAAATCTTGCGTCAGTCACAATTTTGGTGCTTGGTTATCGCGATGCCGAAGCAGATGGATTGGCCGCTGCTGCTAAAGTACGCAAAAGTGCAGATGATTTATTTGTGAAATATTGATTTTAATTAGCGTACTTAAATGGCCGGGTGATTCAGAAAACTGAATTATCCGGCTTTTTTTTACAACTGATATTTATACATGTAAATGCATAATATTTATAGAGAGGCAACAGATTGATGTTTTAAGCCGCCTCTGTCGATGACTTTTTGTTTCAAACAGAATAAATTTAAACAATCTGTTGCATAATCAAAAATAAATGTTTTTCTTTGCGAACGTTAAGACTCTGTATTTCTTTCGCATGGTTATTCTATCTCTTCTTTTCCTGAACAGATTTTGCTTTAACCTCCGTACGTTTACTCTGTTCTTTTCAGTAAATTTTTTAATTAATTTTTTATTTTATTTTTATGAACATTTACGTAGGTAACTTAAGTTACAAAGTTCGGGAAAATGACCTCCAGGGGGTTATTGAAGAGTATGGAAAAGTAGACTCTTGCAAAATTATCAAAGATCGTGAAACCGGTAAATCGAAAGGATTTGCTTTTGTGGAAATGTCGGATGATGCGGCTGCTGCTAAAGTAATCGAGGAACTAAATGGTGCTGAATTTGACGGTCGTACTATGGTAGTAAAGGAAGCAAGACCAAGAGTTTGATTTTTCTGAAAACACATTAATAAAGCTTCTGTTGTATTATAGCAACAGAAGTTTTTTTATGTCGTTGCTGAAATTACAATCCGGAATTGTATCTTTGGATTTGATTAATTTTTATTTAAGTATCAAACTATCTTGTATGTGGAAAAGTTATTTTCGTGAATCAGGTGTTGTTTCGAAACTGCTTCAGCTAACATTCCTGTTTTTCTTTTTGAGCATGATGGTTGTTGCTCTGAATTTTGTTGTTTTTGGTGTCGATGTTAGCAATGGTCTCCGGTTTCGAATGATATTAGAGCGTGTGTTTATGTTTATCATTCCACCATTCGTTTTGGCATTTGTATGGTATGAAAAACCTTTCGAAGGGCTTTTTATAAATAGATTTCCGTCGATTCTTCAGTCTGTGGCTGTGATTTTGTTATCTGTTTTTATTGTGCCTTTTGTGAATGTTATATCGGAACTTAATTCGCAACTGGTTTTTCCTTCGTGGCTTTCGGGAATGGATGCCTGGATGCGTCAAATGGAATCCCTGGCTGCAGAAACCACACTTACGCTGCTTAATGTGAGTGCTCCTGAATTGCTGGCAATGAACATACTGCTTGTGGGAATTGTTCCTGCAATAGGAGAGGAGTTGTTTTTCAGAGCAGGAATACAGAAGGTTATTATGCAAAACCGTAATGTGCATGCTGCTATCTGGATATCAGCTTTTGTGTTTAGCGCCATTCACATGCAGTTTTTTGGTTTTTTGCCACGTATGTTGCTCGGTGCTCTGTATGGGTATTTAATGGTGTGGAGTGGGAGTCTGTGGTTGCCTGTGCTGGCTCATTTTGTAAATAATACCGTGGCAGTTGTTGTTTATTATCTTCGTTACAACGGGGCTACAATTCCTGATCCAGAAAGTGTAGGGCTTGGTAATCAGTGGTGGATTACCTTGGTTAGCGTTATTGTTTCAATTTCTCTAATATATATACTGTATAAATCATCAATAAAGGAAGATGCCTGTTGACAGAGCATCTTCCTTTGCTGATGATACAAAAAGAATAGTTTTTCATAAGGTTTTTTTATCTTCTTCCGCTTTCATTAGTCCTTTTTGCTGAGTTGCTTTCTGTTGATCTTTGGGTGCGACTACTATTGTTCGAACTGTTGCGGTTTGAATTTGTTTTTACCGACGATTCGCGCCTTTTGCTTTCGTTTGTTCTTACATTTGAGTTTCGTGTTGCAGCAGGTTTAACGGGTTCTGATTCTTTTACAGTTTCAGTATTACGAATGCTTCTTTCATTACTTCTGTTATCACTTTTGACTGTTGGCCTGCTGGTTGGTTTTTCGTAGCTGTTTCTCCTGCTTGCATTTCTTTCACTGTTATTACTTCTGCTGTTGATTTGTTGATAACTGTTTGATGAGCGCCTTGTGTTGCTGTTTGACCGTTCCTGGTTTGTAACACTTGTCTGAGTGCTGTTTCCTGTTCGTTCACGACTCTGATAGTTTCTTGAGTTATTAGCGGGCTGATTTGTTGTGGTTCTGCGGTTTGCTTCATTTGTTCTGATGCTGCTGTTTGTTTGTCCTGCATTGCTGTTTTCGTACGAACGACTATTTTCGCGTGTTCTACTGAATTCTGCTTTGTTTCGTACATTGCTGTTGCGTTTACTGAATTCGCGGTCGGGATAGCGTACGCTGTAATCGTTGCGACCTATCGACGAGTGCAATTTTGCACTGTAATCGTTTCTGCGATTGTCGCTGTATCTGTATTGGTGGCGCACATTAATATGCTGATGGATGTTTGTCATGTATATGTTTACTTCCAATGGTCGACGTGAGTGGTAGTATCTTGGATAGTATCCCCAATAGTAAGGCGAAACCCAGCGGCGATAACGTGATGTCCAGAACCAGTTTATAATTGAGGGTGTGCGATAAAATACAGGTTCGATAATGTAGTTGTGACCATAAAGATATGGATCGCCGATTACCTGCACGTATGTTCTTCTGTATCTGTCGCGTTCCACTACTATGCTTGCCACATCCTGAAATACATCGCGATCGAGAACGGCTTGAATTACAGTAAGATGTATATTTTGTTCAGATGTTTCTATTACTCTCAGATAGTCAATATACCCATCGCTGTTGAGGTCAAGGTTCGATAACCCGCTGTTATAATCATTTATTCTGCGTTCGAAGTCTTCGAGATTGCGTGAGTCTCCAAAAACAGAAGCTATAGCTTTCAGATCAAGATAATAACTTATATCGTTGCTGTATGCTTCCACTGTGATTCTGTTTTGGGCCTGCAACTGCATACCGGCAGCTAGTGTAATCATAACGATCAGGCCTTTTAGTGTTGTTTTCATAATTGTAATTTTTTTGGAAGTGAGTAATCTGTTTAGCTTGTACGATACTGTTATTAAGTTCGTATTTTGTATTATTCAAAAGCTGTGCCAGAATTTTATTTTTTTTAGTGCTGCCCGGGTTGTAGGAGTGCTTATTCTTTTAAAATACCAAATAATCAGGTGGTTGAATGGGTGTTTTTTAGTTTTTGTTTTGTTTGCTATTTATAGATTTTGCCTGTTAGTGAACAATGATGACTCGCGATAAACTTAAAAAATTGTATATTTGCAAATAAAACAAGATCTTCTGTTGATGAATAGTTTCGATATAAGTATAATGATTATTATTGCTGCAGGCTTTGTATTTGGTTTGTTTAAAGGGCTTGTGAGAGAGTTGGCTGGTCTCATAGCCATTGTACTTGGAATTTATGGAGCCAAAATATTCTCAGCATTACTTGCCCCTGTGTTGTGTAATGTGTTTGGTGTTATGCCCAAGGTGTCGCAGCCTTTGAGTTATGTAATTCTGTTTGTCACGATTGTTGTTTTGCTGTTACTGGCAGCTCGTATCGTCGATAAGTTGTTCGAAGCCGTGTCTTTAGGCAGTTTAAATAAATTTTTGGGAGGGGTTTTTGGTGCATTAAAGTTTGCCCTGATTATAAGTGTGTTGTTGAACGTGTTCGATGCCCTGAACCAAAATTTTGCTTTTCGCGATACAGATAAGCAACAATCCTCAGTGATTTATAAACCATTGGTGCGTATGGCTCCCGAGTTGTGGGACGAAGCCAGATACTTAAAAGAATCGAAATTCAATGAGCGGTCTGAAGATTAATTATTCTGGTTTATATCCTGAATGTGGTTGCGATGAAGCGGGACGAGGTTGTTTGGCCGGACCAGTTGTGGCGGCAGCAGTTATTTTAGCTCCTGATTTCGAATGTCCGCAGCTCAACGATTCGAAGCAGTTGAGCGAAAAGGAGCGCGATGCCTTGCGGCCTTTTATTGAGCAAAATGCTTTGGCGTGGGCTGTAGCTGAAGTGGATAATCGCGAAATAGACGAAATTAATATTTTGAATGCCTCTATTTTAGCGATGCAGCGTGCTATCGCTAAACTATCATTAAAGCCGGCATATATTATTGTAGATGGTAATAAGTTTAAATCATATGGAGATATTCCCCATCAAACCATTGTGAAGGGCGATGCTAAATATTTATCGATAGCAGCTGCTTCGGTACTTGCTAAGACCCATCGCGATGAATTAATGGTCACTTTGCATAAATATTTTCCACAGTACTCGTGGGATAGAAATAAAGCATATCCTACAATGGCTCACCGACAGGCAATTGTGAAGTATGGTGTGACTGATCTACATCGTTTAACTTTTAATCTTACGGGAGAGAAGCAAGTACCCGTTGTGAAGAAACGAAAAAAAAGAAAATCGGCAGGGCAAATAGAATCACCTTTCGATACAGTTACAAAAAAAGGATAAGCATTTGCTTATCCTTTTTTTGTAGTTTTGTTATCGGCTGTTTAGCTGATAATCATTTTGTGTCCTTTGCCATGAATGTTCACAATGTTTACATTTGTGTCCTTGTCGAGAAGTTTACGTAGTTTATATACATATACGTCCATACATCTCGAGTTACGGAAGTTATCTTCTTTCCAAATGGTGTTAAGAATAAACTTGCGTTCCAGGAAGTTATTGGCATTAGCAGCCAAAAGTACTAACAGGTACGATTCTTTGGCTGTAAGTTTTACACCATTACCTTCAAAGGTAAGAGTTCTTTTGTCCACATCAAATGTGTAAGCCCCGATTTTGTACGAGGGTACGCTCATAAGCGCTTTCAGGTGTTCGTCAACTCCGTTTAATACGAGTTTTTCAGTTTCAATTTTCATTTTCGTGTTTTTTTTAAAGATATGTGATAGTGAATTGTGATAGTTGTCTCTGATAAAATATGATTGCTGTCTTATGAGTCAGAGTAATCCGAACGTGAAAATCATATTTGCTTGTGAAAAAAGAGTGTTTATATTAATAACCTAATTTGTAAAAAAAAAGTTCATTCAAAAGCTGTTTTTTTTGCAATTATTTTTTTTCTATTTATTGTAGGTTTTTAAATATGATTTTTTTATCATTTTATTATGCAAATATATAACAACTTTCAAAGTTAACAGCTGTTTTAGTGTGAAAAAATACAGATGTAAGTTAATTATAATGTTAAATGTGTGACGATTTGTGAAATGTTTATGTATTGTTGCCAGGTTTAAGCAAAAAAATGCTTTCAAAGTAATTCTTAGTCATTTTAGCATATTCGTCTTTTGAAAATTGAAGTTGAGCTGAAAAAAGAGTATTGAAATGAAAATAAATTTCATATCAGGATAAAAATTTGTGTTTTGTAATATCTTTGTAACAGATATTACACAAGGCAGAAACAATACTTTGCTTATTTTGCAATATAATTTAATCGGAAATTAATTTAAATGAAGTTTTATGGGTACATATAGAATTTTAGTGGTAGATGATGAGGAGGATTTGTGTGAGATTTTGCAGTTCAATCTCGAAACCGAAGGTTATCAGGTAGATGTGGCATATTCGGCTGAAGAAGCGCTCCAAAAAAATATATCAGAATACAATTTATTGCTTCTGGATGTAATGATGGGCGAAATTTCGGGTTTCAGAATGGCCCGAACATTGCGCGATAATCCTAAAACATCACGTGTCCCTATTATTTTTCTCACTGCAAAGGACACCGAAAATGATAAACTGACCGGATTTAATATTGGTGCCGACGATTATATTTCGAAGCCGTTTTCAATCCGCGAAGTGGTGGCGCGCGTGAAAGCTGTGATTCGTCGTGCCGAATCGCTTAAAGGAAACGATGAGGCCGGGCAGGTGCTTACTTACGAAAGACTCGAAATGCAGTTGAGTAATAAAAAGGTTTTGCTCAACGGAAACGAAGTGGCTTTTACCAAAAAAGAATTTGAAATTCTGAAACTTTTTCTCGAAAATAAAAACCGTGTTTTTACCCGCGAAGAAATGCTGTCGCGCGTATGGTCGGACGAAGTGGTGGTGCTCGATCGCACCATCGATGTGAATATTACGCGTTTGCGCAAAAAAATTGGCGAATACGGTAGAAATATTGTGACTCGCCTGGGTTATGGCTATTGTTTCGAAAGCTAAGAACCTGATTGTTTTATTGTTTTTCTACAGTGCTGAATAATATGACTTTAAGCCGTAAGCTTTTTCTTTATTTTTTCGGAATATTCTTTCTGATTATTTCGGTAATTACTTTTTTTCAGTACGAAAGAGAAAAGGAATTTCGTACTGAGCAGCTCGATCAGTTGCTCAGTACCTATAACCGCACCATCGAAAAATATGTTTCCACGCAAAGCTGGGATTCTAATAGTTTAGATGAGTTTATTTCCATTTTTCCGGATTCAATGTTGCGAGTTACCCTTATCGATAGTGTCGGGGCTGTGTTATTTGACACTTCGGTAAGCGACAAATCGAAACTTGAGAACCACATTAATCGTCCCGAAATTCAGGCGGCACAGGCTGAAAAAGAAGGAAAAGCCATTCGCCATTCCACTACCCTGGGCATCGACTTTTATTATATGGCACATTATTTCGGGAATATTTATGTGCGAACGGCTTTGCCGTATAACCTCAATTTGATGGAAATGCTCAAAGCCAATACTTTTTTCCTTTATTTTATGTCGTTTATTTTTCTTGCTGCGGTGATTGCACTTTTTCTTATTTCCAAAAATTTTACCGACTCCATTACCCGCTTACGTTTGTTTACCATTAAAGCCGAACAGGGAGAAATTGAAGAAACAGATATCCGCTTTCCGAATGATGAGCTTGGTGAAATAAGCAATTATATTGTGCAGCTTTACAAGCGTTTGCTCAAAGTGAAGGATGAGGTAAATAATGAAAAGGAAAAACTGATCAAGCATTTGCAGATTTCGCAGGAAGGTTTGGGCATTTTTTCCACCGACAAAAAGGAATTGCTTGTAAACTCTCATTTTATTCAGTTCAGCAATATTCTGGTGGGTTCGCAAACGCATAATTCAAATGAACTTTTTCAGCTTCAGGAATTTTCAGAGATCAATAAATTTATCGACGATAGCCTGGATAATAATCAGTTGACACAGACCAAAAAGGTAATTGAAAAGAATGGTAAGGTTTTTATGGTTCGCTGTATTGTTTTTCAGGATGATACGTTCGAAATTTCGATCAATGATATTTCGGCGCAGGAACATGAAAATGAGTTGAAACGCCACCTGACACAGAATATTTCGCACGAACTTAAAACGCCGGTAAGCAGCATTCTGGGTTATATGGAGAGCATTATCGATAATCCTGATCTGACTCCCGAACGTCAAAAATTCTTTATCGAACGATCGTATCAGCAGGCCCACAGGTTAAGTGCATTGCTTCAGGATATTTCTACGCTGAATAAAATTGATGAGGCAGGACGTTTGTTTGCTAAGGAGAGATGTGATGTGAATCAGGTGATTCGCGATGTGCTCAACGATGTCCATTTGCAACTTGAGCAAATGGAATTTATAGTGAATCTGAAACTGAGAAACGAAACCACGGTCGTAGGGAACCGTTCACTATTGTATTCAATATTCCGGAATTTGACCGATAATGCGATGGCGTATGGTGGTCATAATCTGACTATTGAAATAAATTGTTATCGTGAGGATGAGCATTTTTACTATTTTTCGTTTTTGGACAATGGTGTGGGCATTCCCGAAGAACATTTAAGCCGGATATTCGAACGTTTTTACAGAGTGGATAAAGGCCGGAGCCGTAAAGCGGGCGGAACCGGACTTGGACTTGCCATCGTAAAAAATGCTGTGCTTTTCCATAAAGGAACCATATCGGCCAAGGCGGGTGAAGGGGGTGGAGTGACTTTCCTGTTTTCGCTGCGCAAATTATAGATAAATTGAAAAAACTGTCTCAAAAGAAAATTGAACGCAAATTACGCAAAAACCGCAAATTTTCACAGATCACATATTGCTGTTATTCAATATAATACATAGAATATTAAATAGTTGTATTTGTGAAAATTTGCGTAATTTGCGTTCAAAAAAACATTTTGATTCAGTATCATTTTGATGTTAAGCGTTTATTTTACATTAGTCTGAATACAACAGGCAAAGTAAATTTGACTCTTACCGGTTTTCCGTTCATCTTTCCGGGTTTCCAGGCCGGCATTGTTTTTATAACCCTTACAGCTTCTGCATCAAGATATTTGTCGACTCCACGAACTACTTCAATATCGGTAATTGAGCCATCGCGGTTTACTACAAACTGACAAATTACTTTTCCCTGAACACCGTTTTCCTGAGGAATAATGGGGTATTTCAGACTTTTCGAGAGATAGGTGAATACGTCGCCTTTAAATTCAGGATTCTCTTCAGCGGTTATAAAAACCACTTCGGGGTCATCTTCCTGACCTGTATTTCCTACAGGTCGGTTTATTAATTCTTTAAGTGGTTCTACAGGCGTCTCATCGGTAATGATTTTATTATTAACCGTACGGACATCGTTTTCTTTTACTTCAATAATGTCTGAAACAGGAGGAGGTGGAGGCGGAGGTGGTAGCGGTTTGTCGGGCATTGTGATGGGTGGAAGATCTTCATCATTCGGAGTGAAAGTAGTAGCAAAGTTGTCGTGTTTGCTGAACTCGTTTTGCGACCATTCGAATGCAATAAATAGCAACGAAAGTACCATCACAAGTCCCATCATCATTGGAATGACTTTTTTGTTCTCAAGGTTTGCCTGAGGTGATTTTTTGCTTACCATGATTTTGAATTTTTATAAGGTTAGTATTCCGAATATTGTTCCAGAGCTTGGAATTTATTAGTTAAACGCGAATTGTGTTGATGTTATTGTAGGAATTGCGGTTTAAAATGATATAAATTGTAATTTTTTGAAGATTTGTTGTTTTGTCCTCATAAATGTCGCTTTTACCGCGTGGTTTTTAGTTCAGAGCCTGTCAGACCTAAATAACATTTTGTTCTCAAATTGTGTCATTTTGTACACATTGCAGTGCGTAGCTCTTTATATTTTTGCAAATGATTCACATTATTTATATGATGTTTAGCAAATAAAATAAACGATTTATTTTCAGGATAATGAAAAAGAATTTTGTGTTTGTGTTTTTTCTTTCTCTCGTTGTAGTGGCTCAGGCGGCTCCTTTCCGGACCGATTCGCTTTATTCAAAATGGATTATTGATTCGCGTATGAGCGATTTTAGGAATAAAGACAAGGATCATCATTTTCTGACACCCGTTTCCGAACGGAATGTGAGTTGGGATTATGTACCGGGGCTGGTTGCAAAAGCCATCGTAATGGCATGGGAGCAATACAACGATAAAGCCTGGAGTGCGTACTGGTTTGCCGGAATTCAGGATTATGCCGACAATGTGGAAATGCATTTGGGCGAAAGTAATATTGACGATTTGAATGCTGCTAAGATTTTTTTCGAATTGTACCGGGGAGCGCTCGCCAAAGGTGAGGTAGAAAAGGCGGCTATCTATCGCGAAAAGGCTACCATTTGCCGGAATAAACTGAAATTTGAACATGCACGTATTGCGCAAGGATTGCCAGGGAAAGGTGGTTTTTGGCACAAAAAACAATACGTGAATCAAATGTGGCTCGATGGACTGTATATGGGCCCGGCACTTTATGCTGAATGGGAAGGAAATTTCGGACTTACGAACAGCAAAGCCGAGCGGTATGCTTCGTGGGATGACATTGCGTTACAGTTCGACACGGTTTTTAAATATACATGGGATGCGGAGAAGAAACTGAATTATCATGCATGGTCGGCCGATCCAATGAACAAAGCTTCGAAATTCTGGGCTAACACTGCCAATGGACGTTCAGCTGAATTCTGGGGCAGGGGAGTGGGTTGGTTTTTTGCGGCGCTTGTTGATGTGCTTGAATATATGCCACGTGACCATGCTGCCCGTAAACGTCTTGTGAATTATACAAATCTGGTGGCCGACGGATTGAAAGACCGTCAGGATGCGGAATCGGGTGCATGGTATCAGCTTTTGCAATACGATAATAGTTTGAAAGGTGAAAGCTGCGATGTGAATAATTATCTCGAATCTTCGGCTTCATCGATGTTTACTTACGCATATTTTAAGGGTGTTCGTTTGGGCATTCTTAAGAAGAAAATCTATTTGCCTATTGCTGAAAAGGCTTATAAAGGTTTAATTGAAAACTTTGTGGTGGAAGAAGCCAATGCTAAAATAAAGCTTATTCAGAGTTGCGAATCGGCCGGACTTAGCGGAACCCGCAAAGGCGATGCCAATTATTATCTCTGCGGCAGCGATGTGGCCATTCACAACAATACCGAAGGGAAAGTGCTTGGTCCGTTTATTATGGCAAGTCTTGAATATGAGAAATATGTGGCTGAAGAGCAGCGGAAATGGTTTCGCTGCTCTGAGTAATTTTTTTAATGTTGAATTACATGATGCATAATAGTTTGGATAATTAAGTTTGTAAACAAGAACAAAGCGTGCCGTTGCGAAACGATGCGCTTTTATTTTTTTTGAATAATGCCTCCTCAGTTTTTTGTTTATTCCTTTCTGACAGTTTTTTCCTCCGGCAACATGTTTTTTGTAAGTATTTTTGTGTTTTAAAACCGAAATTTCTAAAAACTAAATAATGAAAAGAATTTTTACTATCCTCGTTGCTCTTGTTTGTGTTACTTCTGCTGCTATGTTGCAATCGGCTCCAAAGGCTGTGAAGGTAGCTTTGTCGTATCCGAATGTGTCGGCTTACGTGATGGGAACAGGTGAGCAGCTCTCGGGACAACAGTTTCAGACCGATGCAATTGTGACTTATAAGGGCTATCAGTACACAGTTTATTATAATCAGACACGAAATGTAAGTATCGCACGTCGTAAATTGCCTGTGGGAATATGGGAAGAGGTGGTTTTGCCTTACCGGAATGCAGCTGACGATGCGCACAATACCATTTCGATGGGCATTAGTGCAAAGGATGGACGAATTCATCTTTCGTATGATCATCACAATGATGATTTGCATTATTGCTATTCTGTTGTGGGTTCTGCAAATCAGCCTGAAACTATGCCATGGCAGGCTTCGTCGTTTTCGGCAACTACCAATATTATGGACAAAGCAGTGCCTAATGTCACTTATCCGCGTTTTGTTTCGAAACCTGATGGAAATCTGCTCTTTGAATGTCGTTTTCGCTGGAGTGGTTATGGCGATAGCTATTTGCGTGAATATAATGCTGATACACAAACATGGAGTTTGATAGGACGTTATGTGCAGGGTGAAGATGTAACGCCTGATGCCTGTGCTTATATCAATGGAATGACTTACGATAAATCAGGCAAGTTGCATGTGACCTGGTGCTGGCGCGATGATTTTGGTGGCGGTACAAATCACGATTTTTACTATGCGTACAGCGAAGATCATGGCCGTACATGGAAGGATACTTTTGGCGATGCAAAAGCTTCGGTGGATGTAATGGATCCGGTGGAAGATAAAGTAACCCGTAATGCGCTGAGTCAAACAAAAAAAACGTATCAGATTGAAGCAATTCCGTATAATCGTGGTTATATAAATCAGGAAACACAGGATGTGGATAGTCGTGGACGCATTCATGCAGTGAATTCTCATATACCCGATGGGCAGGCAGCGGATGCTAACTGGGCAAGCTCACGAACCAAATCGCGTTTGTACCACCGTTTTCGCAAGGAGGATGGCACATGGGTAAAGCGTCTGATTACAGTAAATGGTGTGTCGGTAAATTCTACCCGCCGTGTAAATCTGGCCATCGATAGTTACGATAACGCTTATGTAATGGCCAATGGTTATGGTGTGCTAATGGCTTCGCCCGACGACGATTATGCAAACTGGACACTTCTTTCGGAAGATGGAAAAACCGGATTTTACTCAGAACCACAGTCCGACAGAGCTTTACTTCGCAACAATGGTGTTTTGTCGTTTGTTTATTTGAGTGCTGATAAAAAGATAACGGTGTTCGATTATCTGACTAAAAATCCGAGCACTCCGAATGGAACCGGATTGAAAGCCGAATATTTTGCTAATGAGAATTTTACAGACAAAATCAGCGAAGCCATTGTGGCGACTACCGATCAGAGTGTGGTGCCTGCCGGTGCAAAAAGTATTCGATGGTCGGGTGCTTTCGAAACCATTGAAGGTGAGCAGTACACTTTGTATCTGAATACCAATGCCCGTACGGATGTGTATGTGAACGATCGTTTGCAAAAGATTATCAGCAGTTCAGAGACTGCTCAGGAGCATAGTTTTACTTATTCGCTCATTGCTTCGCATAAAAATAATATTGTGATCGAATCAGTTACTTCTGCACCATTGACCTTGTCGTGGTCGGGTTTGAATACTGCAAAACAAACAATTCCGTCAGCATCGCTTTATGCTGAAAAACTAAACGATGCTCCGGGTTCGGTAACTCCTCCGGCGCTACCTGCAAAACGTGAGCTTAGTGAAAAAATACTGACTGCCAGTAAATTGTTGAATGCAACTGTGCGCGACATGACGGTGCTTACTCCGTTTGCTCCTGCCAAAGATTTTAGCGTGGATGTCCGCGCAAAAATCGATGCTGTAGAAGGTCGTGGTCTTGATATTGAAGCGCGTGGCATTACCGGAAAAGGTTTTCGCATTACATTGGATAAAACAACTGTTAACTGGTCGGCGCCGCTGAGTAAAATAAACGAAATTTCGCCTGCAGACAATACTGTGGAACAGACCTATCGTTTTGCAGTGAAGGACGATAAGGTTCATATTTATCGCGGAATGCAGTTTCTTGGCACACGCGATGCCGATTTCATTAAAGAAATTCAATCGGATGATACCGAAGCTGAGGTAAGTGGCACATATGGAACCAATGTAATGGCAAACTGGGCTGGTCCTTCGGAAGCGGGAAGCGGAATGCCTACGGAATATGGTTGGTCGGCCTCGGCCACAGTGCCCTGGAATGTGGCTGCGGGTGGTGGTGGAGTGCGTTACGAAAATGTGACTCATAACATTGAAGGCGGAGGAAGTTATACCGGAAGGTTCATGACTATTCGTTGGGATGGAAGTACATATTCATCGGCCACATACTTTTATCCTGTAACGCTCGAAGCTAATAAAACCTACGAGTTTTCATTTTTATACGAATATTGGTCGAATGCCACAGCAGCTCAAACCATGACGGTTGGTGTGAGCAAAACTGCTACTGCAGCAGGTATTTTCGATAGTAAAGCTTTTGTCACTGCGGCTACGGCTCAAACTGTTCGCCCGGGAACTTTTTTGTTCAGCTCACAGGAGGCTGGTATATATTATATTACATTCAACGCCACATGGGCAATGTACGGAATTGCCAAACTGTCGCTGAAAAGCCTTGCTTACAACAGCCGTTTGCAATTCGGGAAAAACTATAATTCGGGAAGCCTGAATGCCGAAGTGTACGCTGTTAGCTATCAGGATGGAGCTTACGCGCCTGCCGAAGAAGATGTGATTCAAACGCCCGATTTGCCTGAAAAAGCAGTTTTGCCAAATGAAATTCAGAGTCAAATGACTTTCAGTGCTGCTACAGGTGCAAAAGACGTGCGTACGTTGGAGTTCAATCCCAACGGTGATTATTCTGTCGAAATTTCAGCAACTGTAAATGCTGCTGTGGGTCGTGGTTTGGATATGGAAGTGCGTAATGGTCAAGGCAATGGATTCCGTACTGCACTTTCTCACGAAAGTCTGCGCTTGGCAAGTCCTTTTGCTGATATTCGTCAGCTTGAAGTTGTGAATAATCAAAAGCAGGTAATTCGTTATGCTGTACAGGGCGAAAAAATTCATTTATATCGTAATGGTACATTTGTAGAAACATTTGACGCCGCTGAAGTGGGAAATATGGATGCAGCAGGAACTGTTGAGTCGGTGCTGAATAATCAAAAACCACAGAATTTCTACGATGGAATAAACATTGTGAGTAATGCCGATTTCAAAAACGATGCGCATAATGCAGCTCCTACAGCTTGGGTTTCGGACAAAACGATGGGTGTTTCGCCAAATCCGCGTATTCAGGAGAAAAGCCAGACAACCGAATTATCAGCTTATCCTGATGGTAAAAAAGCTTTTATGTTCCGTTTCGATGCCAGTGGAGGTGCTTATTATGCGTATCCTGTAACGCTGAAAACCAACAAATGGCATGAATTCAGCTTCGATCTTATTACCTGGGGCGAAAATCAGAGTAAAGAGTTTGACGTTGTGGTAGCTACTTCTGCCAATGGGCTTACCGGGGTTATTGCAAAGCAAAATGTACAAACGCCTGCTGTGCGTGCTACTGCCGACAGAAAAGTTGTGCGGTTTTTTACTGCCACTGATGCTTCGGTAGAGCAAATGCAGTACTATCTGGTTCTTAAAAAGACAATTACGTTTGGTACAGCTGCCATTACCGATTTGTACCTGAAAGAGGGCGGAGTCAATCAGCTATTGTTTGGTAAAAACTATACTGTTGGAAGTCTCGATGCTGCTGTGGATTATATTGCTGTGGATTATAGTGGTGCGTTTGCTCCTGTTGTGAGCGGGCCGAATGCATTGCAGCAGGTTGACGATTTATCGAATGTATTCGTGTCGGACAATCATATTTATTTCCGCAATATTGCTGTGGGTGCAAGCGTAAGTGTTCACGATTTGTTGGGACGAAAACTGCTTTCGCTCAAAGCAGATGCCGGAAATTTCTCAACCAATATTAATTCCGGAATTTATATCGTCAGAATAAACGAGAAGGTTTATAAACTGATTGCCCGCTAAATTTCTGAAGATTGGATTGTTTTTATTGCTGTTCAAAATGTTGTGAAAAAAGGTTTGTGGCCATGTCGGGCTGCAAACCTTTTTTTTATGAATGCTTCAGATGGTTTTATTCTCAGATTTCATTTAATGGTAATTTTTCTTCATAGTCTTTTGCTCGAAAACAGTTTTTTAATTACTTTTGTATTAGTCTTTAATTTATTTAAATATGTCATCTGAATTATACTTTAAGAAAAGAAAAATTCTGGTTGTTTTTCTGATATTCAGTCTGTTTGGTTCATTAAAAGCTCAGGAACTAAATAATAAATCTGAACATGAATTTACAGTTTATGTAATGCCTTCCATGTATCCGCTCGATTGGTCGGGACCTTCCGCATTATACAAAAGTATGATGAGTTGTTATCTGAAAACCATTACATTGCCTGATAATTATTTGTTGGGGCATGTGGCTGTGGGACTAAATTCAACTTTGCTTGAAAAGCCCTTGCTTATAGCTCAAAGTTCTGGTTCATTACAGGAGAAACTCGATTTGATAATGAAACAAAAAGTGGGTTTTGGAATTCTGGGTGCACCAATGCAGGGGCGACTCGAAACGACTTCCGAGCTGGCACATAAACTGGGAGTGTATGCCCGCAGAAATAAACTTGCATTTATACGTTTTAAGATCAATGAACTGGCTGCAAGAAGAATGCTTACATTTATCAAACAATATTCTTCCAAAATCAATAAAACATATTCTGCCTCCGATTTTTATGGTGGTGCTTTTTGGCCGTTGTATCATAACGAAGGTGCAGGTTGTTCGGCTTTCGGAATGGCTATGCTTGATGTAGCCGGGGTGTTACCTCCCGAAAATAAGGAGTGGTATGTGGATGTGAAAATACCCATGAAACTTGTAGGTGGTGAATACAATAATGGTAAAAAGGTGAAAGTAAAAACCATTAAGCGTACAGATAAATGGTTTGAAGATAAAGGAGAGGCGAATGTAGATTATGTTAAGCACATGCTTTACGAACCGAGCATTATGTTCGATTGGATTCTCGAGCGTCGTCAGAATCCCGACAGTGTGTATCAGCCTTTAAACGATGGCGATGTGCCCGGTTTAATTGTTGATGTGAGTAAAATTTTGCCTGATACCACTAAACCCATTTTCAGGGAGCGTTTAACACCCAATATCTTTGTTGAAAAGTACATGGAAAAAATAAATGCAGCAGAATAATTCCTGCTAAACTACTGCTGTTTTTGCAATACTTGTAACGAATGGATAACTCGCTGATTGCTATTTTAAACAGAGTGGGATATCACCTATTGACTATTATTACCTCATAATCGTGTTGCCAAATATGGAACTTTCGCTTTCCATCCCCACAAAAATTCCTTATCTTTGCGCCTGAATAAGAATTGTCCTGATTGTTGATTTAATTATCTGACATTCAGACAAAATTGACTTTCTGTCGAATTCAATAACTTCACATACAATAAAATGATTCAGTTTTTCCGAACACCCGCCCAGCATGTTTATGCGGTGCATACTGCCGACAATTTGTCGAACGACGATGTACGAAAGTTAGAATGGCTTTTCAGCGAAGCAAAGTTAGTGCCTCAGCCCACAGTTGAAGGAAACTTTGTCGGCCCACGCCGCGAAATGATTACTCCCTGGAGTACAAATGCCGTTGAAATCACTCAGAATATGGGTATCAGCGGCATTCTTCGTATTGAAGAGTTCAAACTGTTGCCGCATACACCATCGGTTCAGGGCGCTTTGGAGTACGACCCCATGCTCGAACGTATTTACACCAATCTGAATCAGGATATTTTTACTATCGACAAACAGCCTGAGTCAATTTTGTATATCGACGATGTGGCTGCCTACAACGATCAGGAAGGTTTGGCTCTGAGTCCCGACGAAATTGAGTATTTAAACAATGTAAGTAAAAAAGTAGGACGTAAGCTCGCTGATAGCGAAGTGTTTGGTTTTTCGCAGGTAAACTCGGAGCATTGCCGTCACAAAATTTTTAACGGGCAATACATTATTGATGGAGAAGAAAAAGAACTCTCACTTTTCAAACTGATTCGTAAAACCTCTGAAGAGAACCCGAACAAATTAGTTTCGGCTTACAAAGATAATGTGGCATTTAATGCCGGGCCAAAAATTGAACAATTTGCACCTGCCAGTGGCGATAAACCTGATTTTTTCAAAACAAAGGAAATTGATTCGGTGATTTCGCTGAAAGCTGAAACGCATAACTTCCCAACTACTGTAGAGCCTTTCAACGGTGCTGCTACCGGTACAGGTGGCGAAATTCGCGACCGTCTCGGTGGAGGTAAAGCTAGTTTGCCTATTGCAGGAACTGCTGTGTATATGACTTCTTACGCCCGCAACGACAATAATCGTCAGTGGGAACACAGTATTGCGCCACGCAAATGGTTGTACCAAACACCTGAGCAAATTCTGATCAAAGCGTCGAATGGTGCATCCGATTTCGGAAATAAATTCGGTCAGCCACTTATTTGTGGCTCATTGCTGACTTTCGAACATCAGGAAAACGACAAGAAATTTGGTTACGATAAAGTAATCATGTTGGCTGGTGGTGTTGGTTTCGGAACTATGCGCGATGCATTAAAAGGCGAAGTTGCTGCTGGTGAAAAAGTGGTTGTAATGGGTGGCGATAACTATCGCATTGGTATGGGTGGCGCTGCTGTTTCGTCGGTTCAAACAGGCGAATACGATAACTCAATTGAGCTTAACGCTGTTCAACGTGCCAACCCTGAAATGCAAAAACGCGTTTCGAACGTTATTCGTACCCTGGCTGAAGCAGATACAAATCCGATTGTTTCTATTCACGATCACGGTGCAGGCGGACACCTGAACTGTTTGTCGGAATTGGTGGAAACTACCGGTGGTAAAATCGACATGTCGGCTTTACCTGTTGGTGACCCAACCTTGAGTGCCAAAGAAATTGTGGGTAACGAAAGTCAGGAGCGTATGGGCTTTGTAATTTCTGAAAAAGAAGTGGAAAAAGTGCGTGCTATTGCTGAGCGCGAACGTGCACCGTTTTATGTGGTGGGCGAAACGACCGGAAATATGGATTTCGTATTCGAACAGGCCGATGGTCAAACTCCTATCAATCTGAAGCTCGAAGATATGTTCGGAAAACCGCCTCGTATGGTGATTACCGACAACACGATTGAAGAACATTATGCAGCGCCCGAAATTTCGGAGGAAAAGCTGCAAAGCTATATCGAAAATGTATTACAGGTTGAGTCAGTGGCTTGTAAAGACTGGTTAACCAACAAAGTGGACCGCTCGGTAACCGGAAAAATTGCCCGTCAGCAATGTGCCGGTGAAATTCAATTGCCGCTGAACGACCTTGGTGTGGTGGCACTCGATTTCCGCGGAACAAATGGTATTGCTACTTCTATCGGACATGCACCTTTGGTAGCTATGGCTGATTCTGAAGCTGGTTCGGTAATGGCTATTGCCGAAGCTTTAACCAACATCGTTTGGGCACCGTTAACCGATGGTATGGATAGCTTGTCGCTCAGCGCTAACTGGATGTGGCCTTGTAAAAATCCGGGCGAAGATGCCCGTTTGTACAAAGCCGTGGAAGCTTGTTCGGATTTTGCCTGTTCGTTGGGTATCAATATCCCGACAGGAAAGGATTCACTTTCGATGACTCAGAAATATGGCGACGACAAAGTATTCTCGCCCGGAACTGTGATTATTTCGGCTGGTGCTGAAGTGTCGGATGTGAAGAAAGTGGTTTCTCCTGTGTTGGTAAATGATGAAAAATCAACTATTTATTATATTGATTTCTCATTTGATAAGCATAAATTAGGTGGTTCGGTACTGGCTCAAACGCTGAATAAAATTGGCGATGAAGTGCCAACTGTAAAGGATGCAGAGTACTTCAAAGCAGCTTTCGACAGCATTCAGGAAATGATAGCGCAGAATCTGATTCTGGCTGGTCACGACATTTCGGAAGGTGGTATGATTACCGCATTGCTCGAAATGTGTTTTGCAAACACGAAAGGCGGTTTGAATGTAAACCTCGATTATATTGCTGAAAACTCATTGGTTACTATGCTTTTTGCAGAGAATCCCGGTGTGCTGATTCAGGTTAAAGACCGTAAGCCGGTTGAGAAAATTCTGAATGATAACGGAATTGGTTTTGCGCGTATTGCCACGCCAACAGCTGAACGTCGCTTGGATATTACCCGTAAAAAAGAATCTTATTCGTTTTCTATCAGCGATTTGCGTGACCTTTGGTTTAAGCCTTCTTATCTGCTCGATCGTAAACAAAGCGGTGAGGTATGTGCGCAATCGCGTTACAATAACTACAAAAATCAGCCACTCGAATTTGCTTTCAATGCTGATTTTAAAGGTAAATTCTCTCAGTTTGGTATTTCTCCCGATCGCAAGCAGAGTGGTGTGAAAGCGGCTATCATTCGTGAAAAAGGAACGAATGGCGAACGCGAAATGGCGTACGCACTTTATCTGGCCGGCTTCGATGTGAAAGACGTTCACATGACCGACCTTGCTACCGGCCGTGAAACATTGGAAGATGTAAACATGGTAGTATTTTGTGGCGGTTTCTCTAATTCTGACGTTTTGGGTTCAGCCAAAGGTTGGGCAGGAGGGTTTCTTTTCAACGAAAAAGCAAAACTGGCGTTGGATAACTTCTACAAACGCAACGATACGCTGAGTCTCGGAATTTGTAATGGTTGTCAGCTGATGGTGGAGCTTGGTGTAATCACGCCTGATCACGATGTGAAACCGCGCATGTTGCACAACGATTCGCACAAATTCGAATCTCAGTTTGTAGGGCTGACTATTCCTGAAAATAATTCGGTAATGCTCGGTACACTCAGTGGAAGCAAGCTTGGTGTTTGGGTGGCTCATGGCGAAGGAAAATTCAGTCTGCCCAAAGCCGAAAATGCCTACAGTATTATTGCTAAATATACGCATGCTGATTATCCGGCCAATCCAAACGGATCTGATTACAATACTGCCGGTATTTGCTCGGCCGATGGACGCCACCTGGCTATGATGCCCCACCCTGAACGTGCAATTTTTCCATGGCAATGTGCACATTATCCTGCCGATCGCAAAAACAACGATCAGGTAACTCCATGGATTGAAGCATTTGTAAATGCAAGAGTTTGGGTGGAGAAAAATAAATAAACCCCTAACCCCTGAAGGGGAATAAGAAAAGAAAAAGGCTTTGCAGAAATGTGAAGCCTTTTTTGTTGGAACTAAACTCTCGTTTTTTGACTTCTTAAACTCATATTCTTAGATTATGCTAAACTTTGATTTTTAGAAGCCATTTCTACGATTTTCTTTAATGCATTTATTATTCCGGAATTGTACTGTTGCATAAAAAAAAGCGCAAATATCACTAACTGATATCTGCGCTTTTGCAATAAAATTATAAGGTAATTATTTTGCAACTCTTTCGAGCCATTTTACCATGCTAAGCATTACAAGCATTGAGAGTCCTGTAGCTATTACAAAAACCAACCAGCATGCCCAAATTGGTACACTTGTGTAAAGCAATCCCCCAATGAAAAGTATCGAGTTGCCAATGGCAGTTGCAGCAAGCCAGCTACCCTGCATTAATCCCTGAAGGTGTGGAGGGGCTACTTTTGACACAAACGATAGCCCAAGTGGAGATATAAATAATTCGGCTACAGTGAGAATAAAGTAAAGAATAATCATTATCCAAGGCGTTACGCGCATAGCATCCAAATTGGCTGCACTCATTCCCGAAAGGGCTTCTTTTGCAGGTAATGCGAATGAGAATATCATTAGGAATACATAAGCCAGAGCTGCAATTCCCATTCCGATGGCTATTTTCATTGGCGTTGAAGGTTCTTTCTTCTTTTTCTTTAGTGATCCGAAAATCCACATAATTAGTGGAGTAAGCAAAACTACAAAAATAGGATTTACACTCTGGAAAATTTCAGCCCCTTTGATACTTGTAAAACCGAGATCGATGTTAATTACTTCCAGATTTACATAGTCGCGAGCAAAATAAGTCAGCGAATATCCATTTTGATGGAACGATAGCCAGAAGAATATCACCACGCCAAAAACCGCAAATAAAGCATAAATACGTTGTTTGATTTCCTGAACACTCATCTGAATTTCTTCTTTTGATATGTTTGAAGACGCATTCTTCTGATTTACAATTTTCTTTGCAGGATCGGGGAATTTGTTTTTATTTACGATGTATATTACCAGTGATATAAGCATTGCTATAATTGCAGCAGCAAATGCATACTGAAAACCACGGTTGAAAACTTCCAGATAGTTGTTTGAAAAAGCAGTGAGATCAGTTACAGTAGTGCCGTCTAACATTGCTTTGTTTGCATATTCGGTCAAACGGCTGAGCGATTCGGCCGGCATAGCTGTGCCGTCGGCAATATACTGATGACACAGTTCGGGCAGTGAGCCGTTATAATCAAAATTATTTGTTTTTAGCCACCAGTTTCTTGCTCCAATTGCAATAAATGGTGCGAACATAGCACCAATATTAATAAACATGTAGAATATTTGAAAGCCGGAATCTCTTCTCTCTGAATATTTTGGATCATCATACATTTGTCCCACCAATGCTTGCAGATTACCTTTAAATAATCCATTCCCAAACGAAATAACCATAAGTCCAGCAATGGTAATAGCTAAATAGAGACCCATGCTTGGTACAGGAGTAGGAGTGGGGATTGCAATAATCAGATAACCGATAGCCATTAGCACAATGCCTATCATAATTGTGCCTTTGTAATTTTTGGTTTTGTCTGCGATTAATCCGCCAACCAAAGCCAGCAAATATATCGATGCATAAAAAGCTGAGTAAATGTAGCCTGTTGTAGTTTCAGATAATCCGAATTTTGACGAAATGAACAGCGTAAGAATAGCCATCATTATATAAAATCCGAAACGCTCGCCCATATTGGCAAGTGCAGCAGCTAACAAACCTTTAGGATGATTTTTGAACATAAAATTGTTGTGTTTTGACTGTTGTTTTTAAATTATTTATTTTTTTTGCAGTCGCAAATATAGTAAAAACGATTGAAAATGCAATAATTATACATTCGCAGTCAATTATACTGTCTTTTAATTTTTAGCTGAATGCTGAAGTTGTTTTGTGAATTATTAGGATGAGTTGATAAACAGGTTATCAGTCACTCACTCCGTATCGGTTTGCCAATTGTTCCGGTGTTCCTTTTTTTTGAGATATTAATTCGTGTAGAAATTGTAAACGTTCAATTGTTAGGTAAAAGTCATTATATCAGAATTCAGTATAATCAGTGTATCACCTTTTTGCACTTTTTTGTTTTCCTGCATTCGGTACGATACCACTTCGCCATACAAAGCCGACTGAATTGTTGTATTCTCGTAAGGAGAACGAATAACTCCCCGGCTCTGCGAACTAATATCCACATAAACCAAAGGTAGTATAGCAAAAATTAAAAGAATCATCAAAAGTATCAAACCATAAATAACTTTGCTTTTTGTAGTTATGTGTGCATGATAACATTCAACAGTATTTTCGATAATTTCAGGTGGGAAAAGTTGGGACATTATTAATAGTTCATTATAAAAAGTAGAGGTTATCAAATTTTCGAAAACCTCCACTTCCTTTTTGGTGTTAAATAAAAAAAACATCAAATAATTTCTAAGGCAAATAAGTATTTTATCTGATGAATTTGTTAGAATTAAGCTTGTGCTTTAAGTATATTTTGTTAGTCTACTATCGCTTTTACGCCATAATAAATACCAACACCAACAACAACACCTAAAACTAAGGCCCCACAAATGAGCAAACAACCACAACCTGCACCAGCAGCTGCAGCACCACCCGCTGCTGCAGCTGCAAATCCCCCATTCGTGTCTCTTTCATCTGTCAATGTCAAATCGACAACTCCATATTTTTCTAATTCAATTTGTTTTTTCATATTTAATTTGTTTGTTTTTATTATCAACCTTATAAGCAATTCCAATTCCAATAAAAATGGATATCAAAAAAACGAAAAATGCTATATTAATATAGATTTTCATATTGTTACATCTATCATTCATCTATCTTTAATCTATAGCTATGGCACAAGCTACACCAGCAGCTACACCAGCAAGAAAAGTAGTTCCACATGCTGCAGCAACTAATTGAGCACTATATGTTACACCCAGTATTACTAAAGGTATAAAACCTCCATCATTCTCTCTCATTTCTTCGGCATTCATTTCCTGAACGCCCAAACCATTTAAATCTAAGTTTTTCATTTTCATTAAAATTTCATTGTAAAATATTTTTGTCACAACTTTAAAGCCTGTGAGCTGACTCTTTGTACTCGGCCAAATACGAATGCAAAGATAGGTTCGTTCCGTCTAAAAATTTAGACGGAAGCAAAAACGAGAAACTTCCTGCGTTAATATTTATTAAATCTTCGGTATTTGTTATTTCCTCTACTTTGAAAACCAAACTAACTTTCATTTCCTTTTCGTAATAAAATGTTTGATACTTGCGAGAGTATTCGGGTGTTAAACCGAGTTCTTTCATTGCATCGATAAGGATGTATAAGCTTGCTCTGCTTATGCCAAGCTTTCGGGCCACTTGCTCAGGTGTACCGGTATTTCCGGTTATAATGAGGTTGTGTAGTCGTTCAAATTTTTTCATATTTGTTAAAATGGTCATTTTGTTATTAGCTTTAAAATGTATCGGTTTATTTATAGTTTCTCTTTTATTAGCCCCTTTTGTGTGTTAAAAAATAAATCCCAATAAACAATTACTTGTCTATTGGGATTGAGAATTTATTAAATAGTATTTACTATATAAATAATCTGTTGCGTAAAATTCGCTCCAAAGTCAAGTAGGTTGTAAACTGAACTTTTTTTGTCAGTTTTGGTAATATGTTGATTCAGGGCAAAGTTAAATAAAATCTATTTAAAACCAAAATTTATTTTGGTGAAAAAATATGTTGTTAAACATTTTCTGTCAAATTAGGTTTTTCCGGCTTCATTATTACCCCGATATTCTTTCTTCCGTCCACTTTTATGGTTACAGGTTTATCGAAACGCACATGACGGATGTATTGCGACTCGTAAAGGGCTTCGCGGTTGTCAAGAAACTCTGTATCGTAACTTCCGTCGCCCCGGAAAGGGTTTATGGTGAAATAAGCCACGCCCAGCGAAGTGAGATTCTGGAAAAAATGTGTCCCCTGGCTTGGGTCGATGCGATATTGCTCCAATCCGGACTCCACTATGACACGTGCCATACTTATCTGAGGCCATTTTACAGGTATGCCGAGCCAGTGATCGCTTGAACCCCAACGCCCCGGACCAACGAGTATATAATGACGGTTTTCGGCCTGCATTTGTTTGTTTATTTTTTCGAGGTCGTAAGCTATTAATTGGTTTTTGGCCGAATTAAATGCCTCGGGTCGCACGTAAATCACATCGAAAACATCGTTGGAAATACCATGTCCCAAAGCACTTTTACTACTTATAATGGTGTTGGCTGTGTCGATGGCGCCAATATCTTCGTGGATAATTTCTTTGCTATCCACAATAGGGCGAATTTGTAAAAGGTAAAATACATGTTGTTTTTTAGAAGAATAATCCAGATTCACTGCAAACTCAATTTCTACCGGACGACCCATTTCATTTTGACCTGTATGCAGAATTTCTTTTAAAATTCCGGCAAGCGGAAATACATCGTGCTTGAGGATGTTGGCAAAGGTAATCACTTTCCGGCCTTCATAAAGTCCATCCTCAATGGTTCCGTTTTGATGATCGAAGGTTGAAGCAATAAATTTCAGCGTACCATCCTGCATAGCGTCCTGCACGCGCACTTTCAGCAGGTTAAAACCGTCGTCGACCTGTGGAACGAAGCAGTTCTGACAAAGATCGAGCGCGTTGAACCATGTTTGAGTTTCGCGTAATGCAAAGTCGAGTGTGCTGGTTTGTAGTGCATTATGTGGATATGCGGGCGAGAAGCGTAAGGTCATTCCACCATCCACTATGTACTTTCCGAGTCCGAGTGCAATATTTGCGATGCCATCTTCGGGCTGCTCGGCGCCAATAGGGTAGTAGTTGAGCGAGCGTGCTACACCTGAAAACGAAGGGTAATATCGGTTACCGTAAGCATTTCCGCAAATTTCCTGAAGTACAATCGCCATTTTCTCCTCATCGATGACATTTTTAGTAGCTGTCATATAAGCCTTACTATCCTGATAAAACACTGAAGCATAAACAGCTTTTATGGCTTCGGTAATCATAACCAGCATGTGTGTTTTACTTTTCGGGTCGAAAGGTACCATGTATGTAGAGTAAATGCCGGCAAATGGCTGATAGTGCGAATCTTCTAAAAGGCTTGACGAACGGACTGCAATGGGCGCTGTAATAGATCCCAAAAAGGCATAAAGATCGGCAATCAGTTTTTGCGGTAGCCGTGCTTTCAGAAAATAGGATAGAATTTCCTGGTCGCTCAGGTCGGATAGTGCAATGGGATATAGCTGGTTGAGCTCCATAAATTCGGTAAAAATATCGGTACAGAGCACTACTGTACGTGGAATGGTAATTTGTGCATTTTCAAATTGCTCAAATTTTTCGTTGCGTTTTATCATCGCATCGATAAACGCTAATCCGCGCCCTTTTCCGCCCATCGACCCATCGCCAATGCGCGCAAAGTTTGAATACTGGTCGAAACGGTCACGCTGAAAAACGGCCACTACGCCACGGTTTTTAATTTTTCGGTAATTGACGATAGCGTCGAAAATAATCTCCCGCACTTTTAGCAGGTCGGTCTGATTGTAATCGGGAACCCTTATGTGTTTCAGAAATTCAGCCAAAGGAAACATCGCGCGTGAGTACAACCAACGTGATATATTATTTCGCGAAACATGATAATATAGTGCTACATCGCTAATCTTGAATATTATATCCTGTAGTCCGCGAAGGTTCTTAATACGTGCCTCTTCTTCTCCGGTATCGGGATTCAGAAAAACAAAATCGCCAAATCCAAAATTATTGGTAATAATTTCGCGAAGTTCTAGATTGAACGTTTTCGAATGTTTATGTATGAATGCAGCTTTTACAATGTCTGCTCCCTGTTTGTTTGTTTCTTCGGTGGACTGAACTACCAGTGGAATCAGTGGATCGGAAGTGCGGATAAATTTACAAAGGTCGATGCCAGCCTGCCGGTTTTTAAGTCCTTTTTGCGAAAAACTCACATCGGTAATCACACCAAGCATGTTTTTTTTGAATTTTTGATAAATGGCAGTGGCTTCTTCAAAATTACGTGCCAGAAGGATTTTTGGACGACCGCGCATACGCAGCATTTGTTCGTGTTCGTTCAGCGCTTCAGTCATAAACGAGTGCGATTGCTTAAATACAAACTTATAAAGCTGCGGTACTATCGACGAATAGAAGCGTATGGAATCTTCCACAAAGAGAATCACCTGCACACCCACTGATTGCACATCTTCCTCCACATTCATTTTATCCTCAATAAGTTTGATAATAGCCAACAGAATTTCCGCATTGCCCAGCCAACTGAAAACATAATCGATGGCGCTGAGATCCTCGTTGGCTATTCGGCTCGATACCGAACGTGAAAATGGTGTCAGCACCACAATGGGAATATCCTGGAATTGCTTTTTGACTTCTTTGGCCCATTCAAACGGATTGATACTGTCGCCGCTTGGCATAGAAATGATCAATTCGAACGAACGTTCTTTCAGTAGTGCGTTCGCTTCCTCTTCGCTTGAGACTAATGTGAAGCGCGGTGCATATCGTAAGTTGAGCGATGTGTATTCGTTGAAAATTTGTTCATCTATCCGGCCATCTTCCTCGAGTACAAATACATCGTATTTACTGGCGTAAAGCAATACATTGTAGATGCGATGACGCATCAGACTGGCAAAAGTGGTATCTTTGAAATATAATTTCTTTAAACTTGAACTGTTCATCATTTTTAGTTACTATTGAGAGGGTTTAAACCTGTCAGGTTGTGGGATACCGATAGATTTGTCAGTTCACTCTTATCGAGTAAAATGTGCTGTGCGATTTGTTTTGCGACTGTAAATATATTTCTAAAAATCCGAAACTCAAACGAAAAAAATTATTTTTCATAATCAGGCAAAATAGTTGCTTAAATGTTTGATTTTCCCGAATAAATAAATTAAAATTGCATTGTAATCGAAATGAAAGCAAAAGTTCGTTGAAACCTTGTAAATCAGGCTATATTTAATGAATTGAATCCATAATTAAACATATTGGCTGACAAAATGATATTTTTCAGGCATGCTATTAGTCTTTAATCTGACTTTTGCTTACAATTTGATACTATAAATGTCTTAGACTTTACTTTAAAATATAATACATATGAATATTGACAATTTAATGCATTCGCTGGAAGCCAGGCATCCGGGCGAACATGAGTATCTGCAGGCTGTGAAAGAGGTGTTGATGACGATTGAAGAGGTTTACAACCAGCATCCCGAATTCGAAAAAGCCAAAATAGCCGAGCGATTGGTAGAGCCCGACCGCATTTTTACATTTAAAGTGCCCTGGGTCGACGATCGTGGCGATGTGCAGGTGAATCTGGGCTATCGTGTGCAATTCAACAATGCTATTGGACCTTATAAAGGCGGTTTGCGTTTTCACTCTTCTGTCAATCTCTCCATTCTTAAGTTTTTAGGTTTCGAACAAATATTCAAAAACGCGCTCACTACGCTGCCTATGGGTGGTGGAAAAGGGGGTTCCGACTTTAATCCGCGCGGAAAATCGGATGCCGAAGTGATGCGTTTTTGTCAGGCATTTATGCTTGAACTGTGGCGTCATATTGGTCCCGAAACTGATGTGCCTGCGGGCGATATTGGTGTGGGTGCACGCGAAGTGGGCTATTTGTACGGCATGTATCGTAAACTTGCCCGCGAAAATACCGGTGTTCTCACAGGCAAAAATCTTGAATTTGGTGGTTCACTTATTCGTCCCGAAGCAACGGGTTTTGGTGGATTGTATTTCGTAAATCAAATGCTCGAAACTGCAGGCCTGAGCATTAAGGGAAAAACTGTGGCCATCTCCGGTTTTGGAAATGTGGCGTGGGGAGCAGCCCTTAAAGCAACTGAACTTGGAGCGAAGGTTGTCACTATTTCGGGTCCGGACGGATATATTTACGACGAAAACGGTATTGCCGGCGAGAAAATTGATTATATGCTCGAACTGCGTGCAACCTGTAACGACATTGTAGAACCTTATGCCGAACAGTTTGGAGCTGTATTTGTACCCGGTCGTCGTCCCTGGGAAGTAAAAGTGGATATTGCATTGCCCTGCGCTACTCAAAATGAGCTGAACGAAGAGGATGCGCGTACATTAATTAGCAATGGAGTAATTTGTGTGGGAGAAATTTCGAATATGGGTTGTACACCCGAGGCTATTGATTTGCTGTTGCACCACAAAGTAATGTATGGCCCCGGAAAAGCGGTTAATGCCGGTGGTGTGGCTACTTCGGGACTCGAAATGACTCAAAATGCTATGCACATTGCATGGACTGCTGCCGAAGTGGATGCCAAACTTCAGCAAATTATGTCGCAAATCCATGATCAGTGTGTTCGCCATGGTCGCGAAGCCGATGGATATATTAATTATATGAAAGGCGCTAATATTGCCGGATTCCTGAAAGTGGCAAAAGCTATGCTTGCTCAGGGAGTCGTTTAAATAAGAATAAGTTTTATTGTTGCAAAAAAGGAGATTGTCCGACGGATAGTCTCTTTTTTTGGTGCTAAATTATCGATTCTGTTTTCGTTTTCTACTTTATTGGTTCAAAAATCTTCCAGGCAGCAGTGAAGCTGAGCGAAGGAGTGGCCATTTTATCAAATAAACGAGAGTCAAAAGTGGTTTCGAACTTATTGGCAAAATAGTTGTAACGAATGCCAAGGCTGAAACGTCCGTAGTCGAACATAGCTGCCGCAGTAATCCCTGTGCGGAAAGCATTCATGGTTTCAGATTCAGATGACAAATCGTAGCTACCCCATGTATGATAATACGCAATCCTTGAACCGGAGCCCATGTCGAAACTGAATTGAGGACCGGCGGCAATGCTGACTCTGAATTTGTCAATATTCACAAAGTTGTAACCCAGAAGGATAGGAACTTCGAGTGTTTTGAAACTAGTCTCTTTTTTTATAATAATTTGCTGTAGTGAACGGTCGAAAAAACTGAAAAAGTTCTCACCACTACCTCCGTTATACAATATCTCGGGCTGAAACAGAAAATTCCTGTAATAAACTCTAGCAAAAATTCCACCACTGAAAGTTTTATGATAATTGGTCATGGGGTCAATAAGCGATAAGGCTTCAGATGTTTCAGCAGGTTTAGCGTTCATTTTAAATGATGATGAAAATGCAGCTGTAACCCCATATTCAATACTAGACAACCAGGGGTGTTTCTCAATTTTCTGAATGCGTTTTTCAGTAATTTGTTGCTTTATTCTTTCGCTGGCAGGATTCATAAATACAATTTGTTCGTTGATTCGCTTTCTCGAAATGCTTTCCATAAATTGTGTAATCTCATTTTCGTTCGAAAAAACAATTTCAAAGCCATCCGAGCTTATTGTGCTGTAGAGCGACGACCTTAATTTGCCTGTGCCAATCACAAGATAGTAAGCACTGGAGTCTTCGGTTATTTCAGCTATCAGATCGAACTTTAGCATTAAATTAAAGTCGTAGTACCAATCGTTGGTTTTAAAGAATGCATCTGAGTTTACAAACATACGTAGCGATTTGTTTAGTTTTTTACGTTTGCCGCTTTGCAGGTCTTTTTTCCATTCGAGGTATGCCTGTTTGGCAAAATTTAGTCCTTCGTAAAAAACCTGGTACTGACTTTCTTTGATAGCCATTCCACCAGTTTGAACTTCTCTGCCCACTGGAAGTCCACTTATCCAGAGGGTGAAGTTTTGATGTGTTAGTGACATGAAGACCGGATTATCAAATCCGTGATAACTATTGCGGTAAGTTGTGAATGATTCCTGCGCACTTGCGCCCGTGATGCAAATGAATGCTGTTATTATAATTGTGAGTATTTTTTTCATTTTTGATGATGCTTTGTGATTTCAGACTGCAAATATAGTTGTTTATGTTTCATTATAACAAATTGCTTTTCGAAAACGAAGTAGAATATCTGTTTGTTTTTGTTGTATTTTCATGCAGTTTTGGCTTTTTGTTTTATATTTGTGACCGTTTTGCCCAAAAATAACATATAAATACATAATAAAATTATGGAAGAAGAAAAAATTACAGGGTTACCTGAGAATGCTTCACGTGAATTACACGAAGGCGAAGAGTATAAGCCTCTATTGTCGCCTGATAAAAATTATCCCGAGGTGAACTTCCGTTCGGTGACCTGGGGATTGCTTATGGCCGTGTTGTTTTCGGCTGCAGCAGCTTACCTTGGGCTTAAAATCGGACAGGTTTTCGAAGCGGCCATTCCTATTGCAATTATTGCTGTAGGGCTTTCGAGCGCTTCGAAACGTAAAGGTGCTTTGGGCGAAAATGTGATAATCCAGTCTATAGGTGCAAGTTCAGGGGTAGTGGTGGCCGGAGCTATTTTTACTTTACCTGCTTTGTATATTCTACAGGATAAATATCCTGAAATTACAGTAAGCTTTATGCAGGTGTTTATGAGTTCTTTACTTGGCGGAATTCTTGGAATATTGTTTATGATTCCTTTTCGAAAATACTTTGTATCGGATATGCACGGAAAATACCCTTTTCCCGAAGCCACAGCTACTACGCAGGTGCTTGTGTCGGGTGAGAAAGGTGGCGACCAGGCCAAACCATTGATATTAGCAGGTGTTATCGGAGGTGTGTACGATTTTGTAGTTGCCACTTTCGGTTCGTGGGCCGAGACATTTACAACCCGTGTGCTGCCTTTTGGCGAAGCCCTGGCCGATAAGGCTAAGGTGGTTTTCAAACTCAATGTAGGTGCCGCTGTGCTTGGTTTAGGCTATATTATTGGTTTGAAATATGCCGCCATTATTGTGGCTGGCTCTGCATTGGTGTGGTTTGTGATTGTTCCTCTATTACCCCTTCTGGGCGATCAAATGATTCAGCTTTTGAATCCTGCTTTCAGTGGTGCTTTAAGCGAAGCTGCACCTGAGCTTATTTTCAGGGAATTTGCACGACATATTGGTATTGGTGGTATTGCAATGGCCGGTGTTATTGGCATTGTGCGTTCGTGGGGCATTATAAAAAGTGCAATAGGGCTTGCTGCAAACGAGTTCAAATCGAAAGCTAAGGCAATGGATGTGACTGTAAAACGTACACAACGCGATTTGTCGATGAAAATAATTGCCATCGGTGTGGTACTTGCTTTGCTGGCTACTTATGCCTTTTTCTATTTCGGTGTTTTCGACTTTAACTTACTATACGCTACTGTGGGTATTCTGGTGGTTGCTGTTATTGCCTTTCTGTTTACTACTGTGGCTGCCAATGCCATTGCCATTGTGGGAACAAATCCTGTTTCGGGAATGACATTAATGACGCTTATACTGGCTTCGGTGGTGATGGTGGCAGTAGGTTTGAAAGGAACCACAGGGATGGTGGCTGCGCTGGTGATCGGTGGGGTGGTTTGTACTGCACTTTCGATGGCCGGAGGTTTTATTACTGATCTGAAAATTGGCTACTGGATTGGTACTACGCCTGCAAAACAGCAAACATGGAAATTTCTGGGAACGCTTGTGTCGGCTGCTACGGTGGGCGGTGTGATCATGGTTTTGAATAAAACTTATGGTTTTACCGGCGAAAATGCGCTGGTAGCGCCTCAGGCCAATGCCATGGCTGCTGTGATTGAGCCTTTGATGTCGGGGGCCGGTGCACCCTGGTTTTTGTATGCCTTTGGTGCGCTGATTGCACTTTTACTTACGTTTATGAAAATTCCTGCGCTGGCTTTTGCACTGGGTATGTTTATTCCAATGGAGCTGAATGCTCCCTTGCTCGTGGGTGGTTTGATCAGCTGGTTTGTGTCGACTCGTTCAAAAAACAAAGAGCTTAACAACTCACGTCAGGAGAAAGGCACGCTACTTGCCTCAGGTTTTATTGCTGGTGGTGCTTTGATGGGTGTGGTAAGTGCAGGTATGCGTTTTGCCGGAGTTAATATTATGGCTACAGAATGGGTTGAAAGTAATGCAGCACAGTGGCTTGGTCTGCTAATGTATGTGTTATTATCGCTTTATCTGATATGGGATGCCATGCGTGTGAAAAAAGTGAATTAAACTTATGTTTTTTATGTTGCTTTCATTCGTTTAACTGCTTTTTTCTTTTAACTTTGCAGTTCTGAATAATAATCAGAATATATTAAGTTTTAATTTCAATACTTAAATGACTATAAATAACTGGACAACCAAAGATATTCCCGATTTAAGGGGGATAATAATTATTGTAACAGGTGGAAACAGCGGTCTTGGACTGGCTTCGGTAAAAGCTTATGCCGAGAAGGGGGCTGAAGTAATCATGGCTTGCCGGTCGGTGCTCAGAGGCAAAGAAGCGCGAAAACTTCTGCTTAAAGAACTACCCAAAGCAAAAGTAAAAGTGATGGAGCTTGACCTCTCAAACTTTTGGTCGATACGCATGTTTGTAACCGATTTTAAAAAAGATTATTCTCAGCTCGATATATTGCTCAACAATGCAGGAGTGATGATGACGCCCTACACACAAACCAAAGATGGTGTGGAGTTGCAGCAAAGCACAAACTATTTCGGGCATTATGCCCTTACAGGCTTATTACTCGACTTGCTGATAGCCACACCTGCTTCGAGGGTAGTAAGTGTAAGCAGTTTGGCACATAGATCCGCTAAATTGAATTTCAAAAATTTGCTTTACGAAAAGGGAAGGGGGTATTCTCCCTACAAGGCATATTCCCGCTCGAAACTCCAAAACCTGCTGTTCACATTCGAATTACAACGCTTTTTCGAAAAACACAAGTTAGATTGCAAAGCGCTTGTGGCGCACCCGGGAGTTTCGTATACCAATTTATTCACTCATGCAGCTCCGAAATGGTTAAGAGCCATTATGCGTCCTGCTGTGAAAAGTTTTATGCAGCCTGCCGAAATGGGTGCATTGCCACAATTACGGGCGTCGGTCGATCCGGACGTGAAGGGTGGTGATTTCTTTGGCCCTAAAGGAGCTATGCAAATGAAGGGTTATCCGGTGAAGGTAAAAGCAGCTCCACATGCCTACAATAAAGTTGCTGCGCGCAAATTGTGGGAATGTTCCGAAAAAATTACCGGTGTAATGTTCGAATATACACCTGTTCTGAAAATGGATAATACAAAAAAAATGGTGGTTTAAGTCTTTTTCTTGTCCCCTGACAATCAGAGATAATTGTAAAAAAAAGCTATTGCATTTCTGCAATAGCTTTTTTTACAATTCTTAGTGTTGCTTATTATGCAGTGTATGCTGTTAGCATCCACATTAGTTTTTCCTGTTCGCTGATATAGTCACTCATCATGGCTACAGTCGCTTCGTCGTTAGCCTCCGATGCTAATTTTAAGATATCACGTTCCGAGCCAATAAAGTACGAGATGGTTTCCATTATATTTTGAATTCCATCGCTGCCTTTGGTTACATAACCCACTTCTTTGACTTTCGATGTTTTCAGATATTCGCTGAAGTTGTGAGCCGGTACGCCATCGAGCATTAATATTCTTTCTGCAATCTCATCGACCTTTTCAGCAGTGTTGTCGTACATTTCTTCGTATTGTTTGTGCAATACAAAGAAGTCTTTGCCTTTTACGTTCCAATGGAAACCACGAAGGTTACTGTAATAAATCTGATAATCGGCCAATAGCTGCTGTAATGCACTTACTACCGGTCTTACTGTTTCTGCACTTAGCTTTGTGTAATCTAATGTTTTCATAATGATTTTGTTTTTTATATGTTTGAACTGTTATTTCTTATTTTTGATACAAAGATACAATTGAGAAATATATAAATCAAACAGATTGTAATTATGGCTGTATAGATATATACTATTGCTGTGTGCGCCCTGATAAAGGCAATTGTCGAAAGCTTATTTTTCTTTTGCCAGTATCTCTATAGCCTTTAAAATGGTTTTATCCTTTTTGTAAAACAGAGGGAAAAATCCATTTTCGCCAATCATATTACGTGTGATATAGGCATTTAGCTGTCGTTGTATAAAGTCTCCCGAAACACTCAGGTCGTTAGCGGTTGGTGTGACCCCTTTGCTTTTGGCAAATATGACAAACTCCTGTAATAGCTTTTGTGAAAGCAGGTGTTGCTCCATTTTCTGCCATTCTTTAAATGCACTTAGTGTTTTACGGTGCTGGTCGGTGTACTGAAAAGCGAATTGATAAAGATAGCCATAGTTCACAACTTTGTTGAGGTAAGGGCTATACTCACTTGTGTCGCGTGCTACAAAATAGTCGGGCATAACACCACCTCCACCATACACCGTACGACCCTTGAGTGTGCTGTATTTCAAGCTGTCTTTTAGATGTACACTGTCTTTGTTATCAATTTCGCCATGAATATATCGATTCAGAATATCCAATTCGTAATCTTCTGATTTCCCGTTTTCATAGGGTTTTTGTATGCTTCGTCCCGAAGGAATATAATAACGTGCTACTGTCAAACGAATGGCTGAACCATCCGATAGATCCATCTGTTGTTGCACAAGTCCTTTGCCAAATGAGCGGCGACCTATTATCATACCACGATCATTGTCCTGAATAGCTCCTGCGAAAATTTCGCTGGCCGACGCCGAAAACTCGTCAATCAGTACAACTACGGGCGCTTTTATCAGACTGCCTTTACCGTTGGCACGGGCTTCGTAGCGCGGATACGATTTTCCTTCCGAATATACAATCAGTTGATTGGCAGGCAGAAACTCATTGACCATACTGATAGCCTGATCCATAAAACCACCACTGTTTTCGCGCAGGTCGATAATGTATTTACGGGCGCCTTTAGCACGCAGGTCGGCTATGGCTGTCAGGAATTCGCTATAGGTGGTAGCGGCAAACTTACTGACCTTTATAAATCCTGTTTGTGGCGCAATAATATATGACACATCTACCGAATTTACAGGTATTTGTCCGCGTGTAACGGAATATGTGAGTTTTTCGTTTGTGCCATGACGCTTTACGCCTAATTTTACTTTGGTGTTTGCTTTACCGCGAAGCTTTTTCATAACCTTTTCGTTGGTTACTTTTTTTCCTGTAAATGCAGTATCGTTTACTTCCACTATTCGATCGCCGGCCAGTAACCCTACTTTCTCCGACGGACCTCCACTGATTACGGATACTATAGTGATGGTATCGTTCTGAATGTTGAATTGTACGCCAATACCACTGAAACTACCTTCGAGTTCGCTGTTTACATTTTCGAGGTCGGCTGCCGGAATGTAAACCGAGTGAGGATCAAGCCTGGCAATCAAATCGACCATCATCTCTTCTGTCATTTTATCAACATCAATCGAATCGACATATTGCTGATCGATGAGCGAAAGTACCTCATCTAACTTGTTTTTACTAAAACTCTTTGTTAAAAAACTATAATCGCCCGGCAAACCACGAAGCTGCGATCGGCGTGCAATTAAATTACCCATTAACAACCCTGCCACTATCGACAGAAATACAATAGCAACAAGCGTTATATTTTTTTTATTCATGTTTTTATTTACAATTTATCAATATACAATTTACAATTGGTTTGTGCTGTTACTAAACCAATTAACCAGTCAACCAATTAACCAATCAACCAATGAACCAATCAACCAATGAACCAATGAACCAATCAACCAATGAACCAATGAACCAATGAACCAATCAACCAATGAACCAATGAACCAATGAACCAATCAACCAATGAACCAATCAACCAATGAACCAATGAACCAATGAACCAATGAACCAATCAACCAATGAACCAATGAACCAATCAGCCAACCCATGCGCAACACCTACTCGTCCCCCAGATACACAATCTCAATACCGGCACGTTGAAGCAGTTCCACGCCATCCATAATGCGGTACTTCTCGCCGTAAACCACTCTTTTAATACCCGCCTGTATAATTAGTTTCGAGCATTCGATGCATGGCGACGCGGTGACGTAAAGTGTAGCGCCGTCGCTGCTATTGTGCGAACGGGCAATTTTGCTGATAGCATTGGCTTCGGCATGTAAAACATATGCTTTCGACACATTGTTTTCATCTTCACATTTATTTTCGAATCCTGAAGGTGTGCCATTGTAACCATCGGAGATTATCATTTTGTTTTTTACGAGCAAAGCGCCTACCTTACGGCGTTCGCAGTATGAATTCTCGGCCCAAATGCGTGCCATACGCATATATCTGTGGTCGAGTAGTGACTGTTTTTCGTCCATGTTTATGTTATATACTGTTTTTACTGTTTTTTAAATACAACGCTGATTTCGTTGTGGAAATTGTTGGGGCCTGCAAAGATAAATATTGCGTCCTCTTTTACGAGTGTTTCTGTCAGGCTGATAAGACTTTCCTTGTCGTTCACAATGTTTATTGGAGGCTTGTCGCCAAAGGATTTTCTGATATCTTCATTGGTCAGAGCTTCCAACCCGTATTGTTTCGATACAGTGGGTGGATAATACACTATAGCCACATCGGCAAAACGCATCGACGAGTTATAGAGGGGCAGAAAGTCGGTATTCAGGCTGTTTTTGTCGGTCAGCGCATAACAGGCTATCAGTTTTTGCTCTTTGTGTTGCTCCTTTACGGCCCGTACAGCAGTCTTGAGTTTGGCAGGCGTATTTGAGCTGTCGGCATATACAGTATGCTTTTCGCCATAAGGCATACGTGTGAGGCGTCCGGGAAGTCCTGCAAAATCACCAATGTGTTTGTAAAACTGATCGTCGTAAATGCCTATCTGTCGGCAAGCCAAACGAGCTGCTTCGAGGTTGAGCAGGTTGTGCGTTCCGAATACCTGTAAGGCAATGTCGGCCTTTCTTGTTTTCAGGTAAGTGGTTTGGTGGCGAATCTCCGAATCCGGTTTTTCGCATGCGAAGGCCACAATGTCCCGCCGCAGGTGGCTCACAATTTCATTCAGATTATCGTCGGTGCTATTGTATATAAGTCTGCCCTGCACTTCCATTTGTTCGGTAAGCTTATGTAATTTCTGAATAAACTCACCAAAGTCAAGATAAATTGCAGCATTGTGAGGGGCGATGCCTGTGAGTACCGCAATATGTGGTTTGCAGGCCTGAAACATTGTTCCTGTATTCCCATCGGCTTGCTGGTCCTCGAATACAGCAATACGCGATTCGTAGCTCAGGAGTACTTTGGGATCGTTTTCAGTGGGTTGAATACTTGTCAGATAGTCAGCCTGCATTTTTACTTTTCGCAGCACATGCAGTATCATGGCTACTACAGTTGACACGCCATGACTTCCGCTTACCACTATGCGCGTTTTGCTACGGGTTTGCTGAAACATAAACTCCGCATAGCTATATATCTTTAGTCCCAGTTCACGAGCTTTTTGCCATTCAGGATTGTTTTCATTAATATGTTTGCCAATTACTATTGCGCTCAGATTTTTATGAATTCTGTCTGCATGCCAGCCAGGGCTTTCGGGCCACAAACCACTCTCGATAAGTCGTGAATACGACGATCCTTCGAAAGTATCGTCCGAACCACTTACCGAAAAGCTATTCTTTCGGCTTAATGCTATGGCTATTTCAAGCATTATTGGTTCTCCTATGCCCGTAAAGTGTACTTTTTGCATGGTTGACCTGATAAAGTTTTTTCTTATTTTTGTACCTGAAAGAAAAACACCTACAAAGGTAATAAAAAAAACTTAGTCGAAGCGGAGTGATGATGTGATGATCAAACCCGAAACTATGAAACATGTAAACTGTAACACGAAATAATAAATAACAATAAATGAAACTACACAAAATAGAAGCAGGCTCGTTCCATGTGGATGGTGGAGCGGCCTTTGGAGTGGTACCCAAAAAAGTATGGCAGAAACGATATCCTGCCGATGAAAATAACTTTTGCAAACTACATATGCGTTGTTTGCTGGTGGATACGGGCGACCGTCGCATTTTGGTAGATGCCGGGACAGGCGACAAGCAGCTCGATTATCTGAAGTATTATGGTTTCGAAGGTGTGATTAACTTTCCGGACGAACTGGCAAAAATCGGATATACCTGCGGAGATATTACGGATGTGGTATTTACACATTTGCATTTCGATCATTGTGGCGGAGCTACCCGTTACAATGCTGACAAATCGGCTGTGGAGCTTGTTTTTCCCAATGCCACACACTGGGTGGGCGATGCACAGTGGCAGAATTTTCTGAACCCGAATGTGCGTGAGGGCGATTCGTACTTCAGTGAAAATATGCTGCCTATAGAAAATGCCGGAAAACTACAGAAAGTAAGCCGCGATTTGGTATTGACTAATGGCGTGGAGCTACGCCTTTTTAATGGACATACGGTGGGGCAAATAGCTGTGTATGTGAAAATGGCTCAACAAACGCTCGTTTATTGTGGCGATGTGATTCCGCTCGCAGCCAATGTGCCTGTGGCCTGGCTTTCGTCATACGACATTTTCCCGCTCGACGCCATGACGGATAAACAACGTATGCTCGAAGAAGCCGCCGAAAAACAACAAATACTTCTTTTCGAACACGATGCTTATACCGAATGCTGCCTGGTAGAGAAACAGTATAATAAATTTAAGGTGTCGAAAACCCTCCGGTTTGAGGAGATAACCCCCACCCCCTAAAGGGGAGTTACGCCTGCAAATATTGGAATTATCAATGATATTCAAACTTTGTTGTGGGTGGAGGATTTAGGGAGTTTAATTCAGATCGTATCGAAGAACCTCAGATGTTTAGTCGGTCAGTAGGTTTATTTAATGTATTATTATAAAAAAAAGCAGAGCAAATTATTCCTTTCAGAATAATAGCTCTGCTTTCGTTGTGATAGTGATAGAAAGTTTTATGAAAAAATAGCTATATTAATCTAAATTAGCCCACTCATCTGTCTGATAGTCATCGTAGGCTGCCCACTCTGGTTCTCCCATCGGATTGAGAGATTCGAGTTGCAGCGATATTTCGCGATCGAGGTCTATGCGGTAAATCTGTGGTGCCTGATATTCTTTTTGTTGTATGTTATTTTCCTGTATTTTCATAATATGTTTCGTTTTTGCGTTTTACATAGCTCGCTTAGCGAACAATTACTTTGTATTGAAGGTTTTGGTTTGTATTTTCGATATGGCAGAAGTATACGCCCTTACTTATTGATGCGGGTATGCTTATGCGGTTTCCTGCGGCCTGCATTTGTGCAATTGTTTGTCCTGCAGCATTGAATACACGGATTTGTGTGCCTGCCGGCAGACTTTCGGTGCTGATAATTTCAATTTGTTGCTGACTGTTGCTATACACTAATATCTTATTTTTTGAGTCATTGTCCACTTGTGTGGTGGCACCCGGACTGCGAAACTGAATGCTGAAGCGGTTGTTCAAAGCACCAGCTGACGCCACGAAATTGTACGACAGTCCTTCGCTCAGTTCGGTTTCGGTTTCTGCCTCCGCATCCACCAATATCACACGTACATCCGTTGGGATGTTCTGTAACTGAGAAGCAGTAATGCTATAGGCTTTTTCGCTTGTGGAACGAATGCCGAGAGCTACAGTTTTGCCGGCTGTAATCGGCGCTACCGAGTTAATCACCATTGCTTCTGTACCCATCATACTGTATATTTCGCTGATATCAGCACTTTCGTTACTCATTTTTTCAATGTCGTAAGCATCCTGACTGTCGCTGGCATAGCTTTTTCCTACTATCAGCGTTTCGTCGCTGTTTGTGCCATCCGACAGAACCAAACGTACCCGTTGGCGATCGTCCGCAGCTTTTACTTTCAGAGGATTATAACCCGTTTCAGCATAGTGTGACCGATGTGTGTTTCTAAAAGTAAGCGATCCATTACTACCATCGGCATGCACTTTTACCCAAAAACCCTGCATGGGAGCTATTTTACCTGTTACACCGGAAGTTATTGGCACTGCTTCGCCATCGCCGTAAGTATGGAAGGTCATTGTACCATCCATTGTTCTAAACCAAATGGCATCACGCATATTCGAAGTAGCTGCATCGGCATGTAATAAATCCCAATCGATATATGATGGATAAGGATTGCCAATCAGATTGAAACCGCGTTTAGCATTTTCTGTTCCTGTGCGGGTAGGAGTGATGGTAATATCGCCGTTGTTTAACGAACCTCCGGTGAAAGTGATAGTCCGGGCATAGGTGTCCGCAAATTTTACTACATAACCTTTTCCTACGGTCATACTTTCAGGTGCTGTAATCGGATCAGTGTATGTAGCTGTTACTTCGTTATAATATCCAATTTTGTTACTATTGGTATTGAAAGTGGTTGTTTGAGCTGCACTTACCGGACTTGACAAATACCACCATTGACGACCGGAAGTGAGGGATTGTTCGACATTGGTTGTGCCTGAGCCTCCAACTATTGTGGTTAGGGCTGTCGCACCGTTTTTTAATGTAAATGTGCCGTTATTGGTTAATGTGTCAATTGTAAGTTGTTTGCTTTCGTTTACAACTAAGTTCGCATCGTTGTCCACTATTAATGTACCTGTAGCTGTCCTGTTTTCATTTACAGTTACAGTACCTGAATTAATGGTAATGCTGTTTGGAATGACTGTAGTGGACCATGTTTTATCTCCGGGATTTATATAATAGTTTGCACCGGTTCCCTGATTAAATTTTAAAACGGCATTTGAGCCATAAAAAGAAGCAGGAGGGTCAGTTGACACGAAACCACCGGTACCAATCTCTAATGATTGCGAAACCGAACAGTTTGCGGCAAAACCTGCACCTACATTTGAAGAACCATCGGTTTTATTGATAATTACTTTTTGAAAAGGAATTGTCCCTGTAATTGCATGTATAGCATCGCCCGACGATGGAGCGCCCGTAAATACAACCGTGCTTCCTCCTGTACTGTTTGCCCAGGTGCCGCTATTGGATAATGTAGTTGTAGGACCACTTGTTGATTTAGTAATAGTGAGTGTGCGAGCTGTGGCATCAGATGCTGTAAAAGTTGCATCAGAATTAATGCTAAGACTTGGTATGGTTACATCTCCATCCAATGTTATGTTATGACCATTAAGAATTGTAATTGATGATGCAGAAGAGCCTGGAGTTAATGTCGAAGTTGTCCAATTGATTCCATTAGCTGACGACTCCCATGAGCTTGCAGTACTCCAGCTTCCGTTCGATTTTGAACGGAAATTATCTGTCATTGATGATGTAATTGTAAATGTTGCAGTAACTTCAGTACCATCATTTACATTAAAGCTCCCTTCAGTATATTGCATCCTACCCAATGCCTGAATTTTAAAATTATAATTACCTGGTGCTCCTGGGTTAATATTGGTCGTTCCGTTGTCATAGCCTACAACTCGATCAATTCCCGAAGTACAAACAACTTGTGAGGCCCCATTTGAATTGCCATAATTACCAATAAAAATTTCTGACCATGAACTTGGTTCTGTACTCCCTTCTAACCAGATTTTATACAATAATTTTCCTGCAACCCAATCATTACTATTAGTCCACCCAACAACTGCAAAACCGGAAATTTGTAGTACATCTGTTGATGTTAATGTCCCGAAATTCTGTCCTTCAAAATCAGTTTTGCTGTTAAATTGATAATCATCACACCCATTATATCCCCAAGGTACATTATGAGCTTTATACCATGTGTAGGTTCCTTGCTTGTTTATTTTAATTCCTTTGTAACCTATTTGACCATCTGCAAAAGTATATTGAGTAATCAACAATAATACTATTGATAAAATAATTTTCGAAAAAAAACTAATAAATTCTTTTTTTGAGTTGGATGATACCAACGTAAATTTTCTCATATTTCTCAAAATTTAATGGTTCTCAAATTAAATAATACAATCCTGCAAATATAAAAATATTATTACGATGCAGTTTTTGTCTTGTGGTATTTTTTCTTACAAATCGTTGCAAACGATTGCAGTGTTATAACAATTAAAGGGTTGAAAATGTTTGGCTTCCCCCTAATATGACGTTGTAGGTGCTATAGCCCGATATTGGAGTGCTGTAGCGTGTAATAATAAAGGGGCTGGTAGTTGTCGGGAACAGAAATATGAGTTAGCATTAATAGCAAGTTTAGAGTAATGGTCTTACACAGTAGTGCGTAAGGGTCTTACAAGGTAGTGCGTAAGGGTGTTACACAGTAGTGTGTAAGACCCTTACTCTGGAATCGGGCTTTGGGGGCTTCTGAAGCCGCTGTGAGGTTTAAAATTCCGGTTGCTTTAGATTGAAGTTTCTGGTCGTAACATTTTTATGCCAATAATGACTGAAAATACAGCCCATGGGATTAATGAAATGAGTGAAAATACGAGTCCTATAGTACCTGCTGTGGAGGGAATAATCATAAAAATACCGGCTATAAGTCCCCATACAGCGGCAGCACGACCGAAGCGGTTAGGCTTAAACATGACAAGTGATATAATAATCAGAGCTACGGCGTTCAGCACGTAATATACATCGAATGCACTGCCTTTGTAGCGTGCAAGTATGGCTCGTCCGGCTGCAAGAATTTGCTGACTTGTTTCAGCAGAACTGCTTTGTTCGAAGTCCTTGCTTAGTGCCAGCATTTCGAAACCTACCGACGAACTGTAATACACGGCAATACCAATCAGACCCAGCATCAATGCAATAAGCATGGCGCTGTAGTTGACTTTACGCAATGCCACAAACAGTGCGAGATATACCAGCGACAGTAATGCATTGTTGAGGTAATATAGCAAATCGAGACTCAGCAAGCCCAGCCATTTGCTTTGGGCGAAAACGGCAAAAAAACCTTCGATAGTGTCGGGTGGGGGATACAGGCTGAAAATGACTATTTGCACAGGAATTATCAATACAATTGTCAACGCAGCAAAAGCGCCGGTGGTCATTATGCGTTGGGCATCGCGTTCGGTGTACATGGCTATGTTTCTTTTTGTGTGATTTATTACGATAGTATATCTCTATTTCTCCGACAACTGATTAATAAGTTTGACAATGGCTTTTATCTGAAGATTGTCGCTGCTTAGCGAAACAATGTTGTTGAGCATTTGCAATTGTTTGTCGGCAGATAATAGTTCGAACCGACTCAGCACAGCAGCTTCGCGCAAGGCTTCGCGAATTTGCAATTCATTCAATTTGTCAGTTGGTGTGAGTAACCATAAAGTGACATTGAGCATTTCGCCACCTTGTTTTTGGATGGCTGTTCTGATGGCTCCATTGATAGAAAGCATGCGGTCGCCATTTTTGACAGGTGCCAAATTCATACTTTCAATTTTGTAGCCATCTATAAAGCCCGAAACTTTTACATCTCCCCATTTGCCTTTTATCTGTTTGGTGTTCGGAACCTCAATATGATAAGTCCAGGCGCCCATTCCGGGTCTGTGTTTTAATTCCAAAACTTCATTCTCAATCAGATATTTCATTTTATCTGTCCGCTTTTGCATTATCCCGATTAAACAGTTTCTAATAAATTGATTTGCAAATCTAAGCAATAATTTGGAATAATGTGATTTCGTTTTTTGTTTTGTTCTCTTGTCTTGTTTTCTGTCGTCAGACCGGAAATACCGGTCAGCCGAAATACCGGTCAGCCGAAAAAAAGTCCCTGCACATTTATGCAGAGACTTTTTATACTTTTTCAGAGTTTATGCCTATCCGAAATTTTTAAATGGATCGGGAATAATGTCCGGATTGTTTTTACTCCAGGCCGGTGTGTTTGGATCAGTCATTGGATCGTTATCTTCAACCGATTCCATTGCCAGCGAAATTTCATTGTCTAATACTATCAATTCAATTTCGGGCGTGATATATGTTTTCTTTATTTCTGTTATTTCCATAATTGCTATGTTTTTATTCAATGTTTCAGAGTTCCTAGTTTCAGGGTTTTATGCTCCATACTCAGAACTCCTTACTCTATACTCAAAACTTCTTACTCAGAACTTCTTACTCAGAACTCCATACTCAAAACTTATTATTTCACAACGACCATTTTTGTTTGATGATTTATTTTTACCATATATACTGCCGGAGTCAGACCGTTTATTTCGAGGCGGTTGCTTTGTGCTTTGCCATTGAATATGGGTTGTCCCAGGATGTTGAATACGCTCACAATCTTACCTTCAAGCGACGCACTTTCCACACGAATGCTTTGTTGTGAAGCATAAATCATAAGGTCGCTGCTAATACGGTCGAAGCCCGTAGTGCTTCCTTTGGTGCGGAAGAGCAGGCTGAAGCGTGAGTTGCTTGTGATTCCGTCGGTATCGAAACTGTAGTGGCTGCTTTCCGTCAGTATCAGCTCTTCGCCAAGTTGATTGTCGCGGAGCACGGCTTCCAAATTACCTGCATTGCGCCATTCGGTGAGGTTTATTGTGTAGTTTCCTGCACGGCCTGGACGAACGCCTAGCGCAACTTGTTTGCTATCGGTGAGCGGACTAATGCCATTGATCACTAATTCCTGATTTCCGGCCAGACTGAAAATCTCGGGACGTTCAGCATCGCCGTTGGTCATTTTCTCTGAGTCGAAGCGGTCGTAACTATCCGAAGCCGAAGGATGTGTGGCAATTACTGTCTCGTCGCTCAATGTGCCATTGCTAATGCTCAGGCGTACTAACTGACGATCGGATGCAGGTGCTTTTAGCGGATTGCCATCCTCACTTTCGTCGTGTGTGCGCATATCGTTCGTAAAGTTTAATGTTCCATTGCTTACTGAGCCTTCTGTTGGATCAGTATCCACTTTTACCCAGAAAGCCTGCATTGGTGGAATATATTCGCTGGCTGTAGTAGGCGACCCTACTCCAAGTTCGGCATTGTAGGTATGGAATTCCATGCTTGCACCATTCAAAGTTCTGTACCAGATGGTAGGACGCACATTGATGGCTTCAAGATACACGTAATCCCAGTCAATATACGAAGGATAAGGATTTCCCACAAGGTTAAAACCACGTTTGGCATTGTCGGGCGTTTCGGTCACAGTGCGTGTCAGTGCTACTGAAATATCACCCGTGTTAAGTGTTTGATTATCGAAAATATAATTAGCAGCCGATTCGGCAGTCATTTTTACTACATAACCTTTACCGGCAGTGAGTGCAGTTGGTGCTGCAAACGGGCTTGAATACGAACGTGTTGTTTCGCTGTAATCACCCACTTTGTTGCTTCCGAAAATATCAGATGAAGCACCGTCAACCGGACTGGCCAAATACCACCATGTGCGGGTAGAAGCAGCAGGTAAATGTTGCTGGACAGTGGCAATAATATCTGATGGCTCAGCTTCTTCACGTTTATCTACAAAGGTGGCTGTGCCTGAGGCATCACTTTCAAGGGTGAAAGTGCCGGGCGAAAAGCTATGGCCATTGTTTAGGGTTAGTTTTGCGCCGGGTTTCACTGAAACTGAGTTATATGATTTTCCGGCATCAAGTGTAACTACACCTCCATTGTTTACAACTAAGTCGCATGTAGGACAATCGGGTAAAGTGGACGCATCTAATGTGCCATCAATGGCTGTAATAACTGTGATTTCATTAGAAGCATCAGAACTTGATGTTGCATCCTTTGCAATAACAGTATAGTAATATGCTGTACCACTGCTTAAACCGGTTAATTCTTTTGTAGTTGCACTTGTGACATTAAACGGTGAATTTGTGATTGGAGTGTTGGTTGAACTTCCGGCAAAAGTGTGAGAGCCAAGATAAGTGGTTGTGTTTTGAGAATAACTATCCCACTCAGTTGAAAGTGTAGGAAAACCACTTGATGGATTTGCGGTTATACCACCGTTTACAGAGCTTTTTCTTACCAATGTTTTTTCAGCAGTAACATAATCTCCTGTACCCCAAACTGTACCTGGATCCTCTCCAATTCCTCCAAAAATATCAACATAAGAAGAAGTTGAGATTTTGTACAAAGCTACTGCATCGTCTCCATTAAAATTAACAGCTGAATTATCAGTTGCGGTTACACCATTAGGTAAAGTCAAAGCTGCATTACTGTTTTTATATACAACAGTTGCACCGTTAACTAAAGTGCCACTTAAGGTTACATCATATGTAGTAGTTTCGGAACCATTAGAATATAATTGCAATTTATAATCTGACAAATCAATATCGTTGCCTGTTCCATTGTATATTTCAATGTATTTATTAGAACTGGATCCTTCAATATATTCCGAAATAAACAAATCGGTTGCATTACCGCCTCCATTTTTTGTGTAAACATTTACATCATAACTTGTAGCACCGCTTACGGCACCCCAGTTGGCTGTAAAGCCGGTAGTTGAGACTGCGGTAGCAGCCGTAGCAGTGGCAGCAGCTAATGGAGTAGCAGTTGCTGCAGAGGTCGTTGGCACAGAGCCATCTACTTTGTAATTTATATTTGTACTTGTTCCATTATAAGGATATATATTGAAATAATAAGTAGTTGAAGCAGTTAAGCCTGTAAAAGTGGCAGATTGAACGCCCGAAGCAATGTTTTTTACCAAGGCAGCATCGGCTTCGGCTGTTCCATCCACAGGAACTGTGATAGATTCCGCACTAACGCTACTTCCTTTTACCAAGTAGGAGTCAGCACCTCCAATGGCATCAGTCCAGGTAACTGTAATTTGGGTTGTAGAATTAGCAGTAGCTGTAAATGCTGTAGCATGATTGCTTGGCTCGGATGCAGTTACATTTAGTGTGTAACTATCGCTTAAAGCGCAATATGTATCATCAGCAACTTGTGATACACTAATTGTGGAAGTTCCTGCACCCACAATTGTAACTTCTCCTGTGCTTGCATTTACCGTTGCCACACTTGTGTTTGAACTTGTAAATGCTTGAGCAGAAGTGTTATTTGTGGTAAATGTATTTGTAAAGGCAGCATCAGTAGTAAGTTTATTTACTGTTGACGAGGCAAATGAAAATGTAGGTGTGGTACAAGAAGATGCTGCAGTTCCAGTTAATTTTACATCATCAATAAAATAATATTCAGATGCATCTAAATCATTACATTGGAAACGAACACTTATTTGAGTTTCAGAAGCTCCAATATTCGTAGTCCAAGGGTTACTTCCAACAGTTGTTGGATTGGAAGCATTCGTTGTGTTAATGTTTATTGGAGTATTACTGTATCCATCAACTAGTTTAATCGAACCAGCTCCTGTCCAGGTCGAACCATTGTCATAGGAAATATTCATAAATAAATCTTCGCCTGAATCTGGTCCTGCTCCAGCAAAGGCTACACTTAAAATTACGGAAGTATAACCTGAAATATCAATGTTGTTCATAGTTAAAATTTGACTCGCTTCTAAGCGATACGATTTCGCTCCATTGAATTTGCTTGCGGTAGTATTTGTGCCACCACCAGTTGCTGAATAACTCCAAGTTGGTGTTGCAGGAGTATCCTCGAAATCTTGAACTGCAATTGTAGTCTGCCCCCATCCATTCATTCCAATCATAAACATGAATGCCAGCAGCATTGATTTAAAAAACATTTTCTTTTTCATAAGTCTATATCATTTTTTATAATTTACTCATTTATTCTTTATGGAACACTTACACTGTATTGCGGCACTACTCCATCAGTTTTATAGTTGGCAGTTGCACCGCTTCCGGTGTAACCGTAAATTTTAAAATAATATGTTCCGGCGCTTAGGTTTGTAAACCATACTTGTTGCACTCCGGCGTTCACATTTTTGTCGGAACTGCTATCGGAATAACTAATGCCATCTGTTGGTGCAGCTATATCGTTAAATCCTGTTGCACTCATGCGTATCAGATATTTTTCGGGCGTTACAGCTCCTGTGGCATCCGTCCATTGCAGTTTTAGGTTTCGCGTCGACACATTTGTCGGGTAATTTGCCGGTTCTGTACTTCCGCTTTGTCCCACTCCCCATACGTTATACACATATTCCGGATGGTCTATATACGGGTTTCTATTATTTTGTATGCCGTACACTGCATCGTTTCGGTCTATCTCTTTTTGTGACACAGGGTCAGCCACGTGCCATTCGCCCAGCATATTGAGGAACCATGTTTCATATACCGGAAATGCATTGTTTTGCAATACTGCATCTGCTTCGGTGCTGTTGGTATACCATTCGGCAATCACATTTTCGTAGCGTGTGGCCATGTAAAAATACGTCCGTGCAAAGTCGCCTTTGTATTCGTCGATGGGTTCGAAAACAACACCCGAATAGCCCGTGTAGGTGTTTGAGCCTTTTTTGCTTCCGTTTTGAGATGTCCAATCGGCGTTGTTTACCTCACCAAAAGGCAGGTTTCCGCGTTGTCCGTTTACATAGCCATCGGTGGGATAAAGGTGGAAAAGGTCGCTGTACATGGGTGTGGCGTCGTTAAACCAACTTTTGGGAAATGAGTGTTCACGGTTATAGCAACTGTTTTCGCCTGAGTAATTACCGCACTGATCGCTGATAAAAGTATATTCGTATGGAGGAGTACCATTTGGAATGTCCGAATACATATCCCATACTTTTCCGTTGCTTTTCGCATCGGTGGTCTGAAAATCAGTCCATAGTTGTGCATACGAACGTTCGGTATGACCATTAATTATATTGTAAAGTTGTGTTTTAAGAGTCGCGCCGCTTCCTGTGGCTGCAGTATAGTAACCCGAAGGAATGGCGGCATAGGCGATTGCCGATACAATGTATAAGAATACAAACAGAGAAAAACGTTTTAATGTCATGTTTATTCTATTTATTATTGTGTCCGAACTCAAACTATTAACTGTATGGGTTTGCGGATTCTTTCCGCCAAAGTTATTTCTATTTCTTTATATTAAAGATTGTTGCCTGTGAAAATACGATTTAAAATAATATTAACCTTGTTTGAGAATGAAAAAGGTCTCAAATATATGAAAACAAATTTAATAAACCAAACATAATTTATAGTTTTTTTCTACAATTTGAAAGTGGTTCGACCGGGGCTGTTGCTTTGTATCTATCGGCTGACCGGTATTTCCGGTCTGACGATAGATACAAAGCAAAAAAAAAGTCACCCGAATTGTATCGGATGACTTTTATATGATAATCTTACGCTCCTGAGGAGAATAAGACGCTTACTCCTGATTCAATGTAACGCGTTTCAGCGCCACACAGGTATATTGTTTTTTAGCAAGCAGTTCTTTTACTGTAATTTTTCCTGCTTCTTCGCCACCACCTTCGTATTTTTGTTCCAGAAGAGTGTACTCTTTGAAGAATTTTGCCATACGTCCGGCGGCAATGCTGTTTACTCTCTGTTCAGGTAGGCTGGCCGATTTTTCAGCAGCCACAGTTTCTTTAATTTCACGTGCTTTTGCTGCGTCTTCAGCAGTGATCCAACCTTTGGCCATATTCGATTCAATATGGTCATCGCTGTCCACGTGTGCAGGGTTGATGCCGGCTTTTTTCAATGCCACTTCAACTTCTTTAGCTACAAGTTCAGTTTTGGTTTTTTCGATAGCCACTGACAGTTCGTTGTCTTTGATTTTCTGAGGAACAGAAGCTTCGTCGATAGCTACAGGCGACATTGCAGCAATGTGCATAGCTACACCACGAATGGTTTCGTACTCAGCACCTTCTTCAGCAAAGGCAACTAAACTAACCAGCTTGTTTCCCGGGTGAATATAAGCTGCAGCCGATCCACCTTCTACAAATTCGTAGTAGTTTAACTCCATTTTTTCACCGGTTACACCCGAACGATCGGTCACAAGCTCAGCTACTGTACGGCCATCAATGATTAGAGATTTAACTTCGTCGAGCGATTTGGCTTTAGCAGCCATAGCTGCATCAAGTATTGATTTTGTCAGAGCGACGAAATCAGCATTTTTAGCTACGAAGTCGGTTTCACATTTTAATGCTATAAGGGCTGCAAAACCTTCCACAGCTGCACCTAATACACAACCTTCTGAAGCTTCGCGATCGCTGCGTTTTGCGGCAACAGCCTGTCCTTTTTTACGAATAATTTCAATTGCTTTTTCGAAATCGTTTTCTGCCTCTGTCAGGGCATTCTTGCAGTCCATCATACCGGCGCCGGTCATGGTACGCAATTTCGAAATATCTGCCATTGTTACTGCCATAATATTTTTGTTTTATTATTCCAACCCCTAACCCCTATAGGGGGATAAAAGTCTTGTTTGTTAGTTAAATTCTTTGATTGAAAAAAGGTTACAAGCTACAAAATAATCATAACCCGTAACCCTGTTTTGCACCCGTTTGCCCCTTAAGGGGTTAGGGCTTATTATTCTTCGTCTTCCTTAACGACTTTTTTCAGTACGTTAGCGTTCAGAGCTTCTTCGTCTTCTTTGTGCGTACGTGGGCGCTTAGTTACACGCGCTTTTCTTTCTTTGGCTACCGGAACTTCAGAAGTTTCGGTGTCGATTTTTTCTACTTTACGTTCTTCGAGACCTTCGTGCATGGCTTCAACCATAGCAGTAAGGATTACGTCAACTGATTTTGTAGCGTCATCGTTAGCAGGGATTACAAAGTCGATACCATTAGGATTCGAGTTTGTATCCACAATTCCGAATACGGGAATACCAAGGCGTTGAGCTTCTTTTACTGCGATATGTTCTTTCATTACGTCTACTACGAATAGAGCTGAAGGCAAACGGGTAAGGTCGGCAATCGAACCAAGGTTCTTTTCGAGTTTTTCGCGTTGACGGGAAACCTGAAGTTTTTCGCGTTTCGACATGTTTTCGAATGTACCATCTGTCGCCATCTTGTCGATGGTGGTCATTTTCTTAACCGCTTTACGGATAGTAGGGAAGTTGGTAAGCATACCACCCGCCCAACGTTCTGTAATATAAGGCATAGCCACTTGTTGTGCTCTTTCGGCAACCACATCTTTGGCTTGTTTTTTAGTAGCTACAAAAAGTACTTTGCGGCCCGATTTGGCTATTTGTTTCAATGCAGCCGCAGCTTCATCAATTTTTACCACAGTTTTGTGTAAGTCGATGATGTGGATGTCGTTGCGCTCCATGAATATATAGGGAGCCATGGCCGGATTCCATTTGCGTTTGAGGTGACCAAAGTGACAGCCAGCCTCTAATAGTTGTTCAAAATTTGTTCTTGACATTTTGTTTTTAATGTTAATTTGTTTACTTTCTTCTTTTTTAGAATTCAATTCGCAGGTAGCCATCCAGTGTCTATGAGTCCTGTGAATTTAGATACTAAACTAAACCATTGACTATTTATTCATTTACTATTTACTATTTTAGCTACGGCTCGCAGTAAAATGGTAAATGGTAAATAGTATAATGGTAAATATATTTTAACGTTTCGAGAACTGGAATCTCTTGCGTGCTTTTGGTTGTCCCGGTTTTTTACGTTCCACTTCGCGTGGGTCGCGGGTCATGAAACCTTCTGATTTCAATGCTGGTTTGTCTTCGGCATTAATTTTTACCAATGCACGTGCAATGGCCAAACGCAATGCTTCTGATTGTCCTTTAAATCCGCCACCATCGAGGTTTACTTTGATGTCGTATTTTTCGGCCACACCTAATTTGTTCAGCGGTTGTTTAACCACATATTGCAAAAGGGGTGATGGGAAATATACTTCAAGATCACGCTTGTTGATGGTGATTTTTCCGCTTCCTTCGCTTACGAAAACACGGGCTACAGCCGCTTTCCTTCTTCCTAGGGCATTTATTACTTCCATACTGATTATTTAAGTGTGTTTAAATCGATTTGTTTTGGTTGTTGAGCTTGTTTGTCGTGTTCGGCACCGGCAAATACATAGAGATTACCAAGTAATTTGGCTCCCAGTTTGTTTTTAGGCAACATACCCTTTACCACTTTTTTGATCAGTTTTTCAGGACTTTTTTCCATTAATGTTGCTGGTGTCATTTCGCGCTGTCCGCCGGGATATCCGGTGTGACGAAGGTAAACTCTGTCGGTCCATTTGTTTCCGGTGAGCTGTACTTTTTCAGCATTGATAATGATCACATTGTCGCCACAATCCACGTGAGGAGTGAAGCTTGGTTTGTACTTACCGCGCAAAAGTTTTGCCACTTTCGAGCCCATACGTCCCAATACCAAATCGGTAGCATCCACTACTACCCATTCTTTCTGCGCTGTTGCTTTATTGGCAGAAATGGTTTTATAACTTAACGTATCCACTTTATAAAAATGTTTTTTTAATTAATTAATCGTCGGTTTTAATGGCTTGCAATACAATGTTTGAATGAGGCTAATCGGCACAAACACAGATTGTTTCAACCAGTAAAAACGAACCTTTACACTGGGATAATAAACGGACTGCAAAGATACTGAATTTCTTTTGATTACCAAATATATGCAGTAAAAAACTTTTTTGTTTCAAAGTTTATCTCCCTTCGGTCACTGTCCGTTGGTTCGCGTTTAAGGTTTCAATTTGAAAATTTGAGATTTGAGATTTGAAGATTTTGCGCTCCGGAAGTGATTCTCATAAAATCAATCGTTCAGTACTCTTAATTATTCGCGATCTTTGTGTCTCAGTGTCTCCGTGTTTTAAGTCTGTCTTTATTCTTTGGTCTTTGGTCTTAATTCGATAAAAAAACAAGCGACTACCAGCCACTTGCTCCTTACTTTCTTACTTTCTTACTTTCTGCAAGAGGATCAGTCTCTTCTTCCCAAAAACATTAAAATGTAATATACTAATGTGGCCAATGAGCCAAGTGCAGCTACCACATAGGTGTATGCAGCCGATTTGAGAGCATCGCGGGCAGGGCCGTTGGTTTCGTAATTAGTGATACCTGCATTGCTGAGCCAGGCAAGGGCGCGACTACTGGCGTTTATTTCCACAGGAAGAGTGATGAAACTGAACAGTGTTGTGATAGCAAATAGAATTATACCCGCAAGCATTAATTGTGGAAATGTTTCGAGCATAAGGATGCCTGCAAGTAAAACCCACTGCATCCAGTTTGATGCAAAGCTAACCACAGGAACCAGTTTCGAGCGCATAGTAAGTGGTGCATAAGCTGTGGCGTGTTGCACGGCATGTCCGCACTCGTGAGCAGCTACCGCAGCAGCAGCCACTGAGTTCGACGCATAAACGCCTTCACTGAGGTTTACAGTTTTGTTTACAGGATTGTAATGATCGGTAAGTTGACCCGAAGTAGAAATTACCTTTACATCGTAAATGCCATTGTCCCGCAGCATTTTCTCAGCCACTTCCCGACCTGTCATACCATAAGCCAAAGGTATCTTCGAATACTTTTTAAATTTCGATTGAAGATTGGCCGATACTGCCCAACTAATCAGTGCGAAAACACCGAAAATGATATAAATTCCCATCATGTTTTTTTCTGTTTTAAAATTATGTGCTTTCTCTGTCAAAATCTTTGCCAAATACCTGTACTGACAGAATGTCGGAGTTTTTATCGTCAGACCGGTATTTCCGGTCAGCCGATAAAAAAAAGTCACCCTTAAACCGGATGACTTTCATTTATTTCACTTCCTATCCCCCTTTAGGGGTTAGGGGTTATTTTTTTACTCTCTAATTATTGTCTGTGCACGGTCGGGGCCCACAGATACTATTTTAATAGGTACTTCCAGTTCTTCTTCGAGGAAGTTCAGGTAAGCATTAAACTCTTCAGGGAATTCATTTTCCGATTGCATTTTTGTCATATCGGTTTTCCAACCCGGCATTTCAACAAAAACAGGTTCGGCGCCATCGCTCAGGTCGAAGGGGAAGTTTTCGGTTTCCACGCCATCGATTTTGTAAGCCACGCAGGCTTTGATGGTTTCGAAAGTATCCATCACGTCGCTCTTCATCATGATAAGCTGTGTAACGCCATTGATCATTACGGCATATTTCAGTGCAACAAGGTCAATCCAGCCACAACGACGGGGGCGACCTGTTACGGAGCCAAATTCGAAGCCTATTTTGCGCATTTCGTCTCCTGTTTCGTCGAATAGTTCAGTAGGGAACGGGCCACTGCCCACGCGGGTGCAGTATGCTTTGAAAATACCATACACCTCGCCGATGTTGCGTGGAGCCACACCAAGGCCTGTACAGGCGCCTGCGCAAATGGTATTCGATGAAGTAACGAAAGGATACGAGCCAAAGTCGATGTCGAGCATGGTGCCCTGAGCGCCTTCGGCCAATACTTTTTTGTCAGCTTTGATTGCTGCATTTACATAGTGCTCGCTGTCGATAAGTTCGAAACGTTTGATGGTTTCGATACCGGCAAACCATTCTTTTTCGAGTGTTTCGAGGTCGTAGCTGAAATCATATTGTTTTAGTATGTCGAGATGACGGTTCACGGCAACTTTATATTTTTCGTCGAAATTGTGTAGTAAGTCGCCTACGCGTACACCGTTGCGGCTTATTTTGTCAGTATAAGTCGGGCCGATTCCTTTTCCTGTAGTGCCGATTTTTCCTTCGCCCTTAGCCGATTCGTAAGCGGCATCGAGCAAACGGTGTGTAGGGAGAATGAGATGTGCCTTTTTCGAAATCTTCAAACGTTCGGTGAGCGGGTGTCCCGAAGCTTCGAGCGCTTCAATTTCGGCTTTGAACAATGCAGGGTCGAGGACCACACCATTGCCAATTACATTTACTTTTCCGCCCTGAAAAATTCCTGAAGGAATTGAACGCAGTACAAATTTTTTGCCTTCGAACTCAAGCGTATGTCCGGCATTGGGGCCTCCCTGAAAGCGCGTTACCAAATCGTAACCTGGCGTGAGTACGTCCACAACCTTTCCTTTTCCTTCGTCGCCCCACTGGAGGCCTAATAAAACATCTACTTTCATGTGTTTATTTATATTGTAGTCAATATTGTTATTTCTTTTTTTGTTGAGATTTGCATTTTTTGCATAAGCCGTAAAGATACAGAGAGTAATGTGAACTCTCGAACCCGCTGAATGTTTTTGATTGAATCGCAGTGCGAATCTTTTTATCAGAAAATTCTTTTATTGAACCGCATTTTGTGCATATTAAATGATGGTGAATGCTGTTGCCAAATGTTTTTTCGAATTGTGAGGTTTGTCCGGCAAAGGGATGTTTTACTAATAGTCCGCAGTCGAGCAGTAAATCGAGGGTGTTGTAAACAGTAGCCAGACTTACACGATATTCGTTTTGCATATGGTTGTACAGCGACTCAGCATCGAAATGTCCTTCGTTGTCAAATATCTGTTTCAGGATGGCAAAGCGTTCGGGCGTTTTACGATGTTTTTTTTGTTGTAAATAGTTTGTAAAAACTTCCTTTACAGCTTCAAATGTGAGATCTTCTTTCATATTGTTCTGTAACCACCTGCAAAAATACAATTTTTTGAGTAATTTCTTTGATATTAGTTATTCAAAAATAAAATTTCCTGACGAACTTCTTCCGAAATGTAGCGTTGAGCGTCGTTTTTGTCAGAAAGATTTTGTGTGCAGAATTCGCTGATTTTCTTGGCTGTTTCCGTATTGCGTCTGCAAAGCCGGGCCATACAAAGACCCATACTTCTGTATAAATGATATTCGTCCGTCCGACTGTATTGTTTCACTTTGCTTAGCAGATCATCGACTAACTTGTCGGGGATTTTTGCGTGAAGTCGTGCGGCCATTACAAATCCGCTAACCCTGCTCCAAAGCTGTTCCGATGCTATTGTGTCGGCAATAAGTTGGTTTGCAAAGGGTGTTTTGATGAAAGTATTCATTACACATTGTTCCATAAGTTCCGATTGATGAATGTCGCTCAGCCATTGACGGGCATTCTCGATACTGAATTTCTCAGGGTCTTCGAGCAATGTTGCCATGATCATGGTCTCGCGTATTTTTAGCATCCAGAGTCTTTGTGCCAGGTCGTGATTTGCGTCGTATGCAGCTGCCAGTTCGCGCAGACGGGGAATGGCTACACCAAAGTTTTGTTTGTACACAATACCACCTGCTTCCATGCTTTCGGAGACAATGCCATTCATCGAAAGGCGAATTTTACGTTTTATTTCGGTAATTTGTTGGTCGATTTCGGGATTGGTAAGCAGAAATTTCATTTTTGTACTTTGTTTTTTAATTGATAATCAGCTAAGTGTAAAAAATATATTTTTTTTCCTTTCAGCTATTGCGTATAATCAAAGGCTGTGCTATCTTTGCAACCGCAAAACACGGTGGTTATAGCTCAGTTGGTTAGAGCGTCGGATTGTGGTTCCGAAGGTCGCGGGTTCGAGCCCCGTTTTCCACCCGGTTAAAAGGTAGTACTTTTCAGTGCTTCCTTTTTTTGTTTTTATCCTCCGCTATCTTTTCAATAATACCTGTCGATTCGTATAAGTCGGTAAACACGTATCCTTTCTTCTTTAGTTCGCGAATCAGCGGGTCGAGGCGTTTGTAAAACTTATCGCTACGTCGTTTGTCGCTGCCAGTGTGGAAAAGCAGAATGTGTCCGTTGAGACCACCGCGACTCTCCACTTCCAGTATGCGGTTGAAAATTTCGGGACTGGAATAATATCCGGCACGCATTTCGGGTATGCTCTGATCGTTTTGCGAACCGCTGCCAGGCGTATTCCCAATCAGGATCAGACCTGCTTCGTGTGCCCAACGACTGATACTGTCATTCACAAGTCCGTGTGGCGCCATAAAAAACGGAGCCTCCGGTTTGCCGATTTTTTTCTTTTCAAGTGCTTTGAAATTGGCCCGCAAATCATTCACAAATTGTGATTTACTTACACGTACTTGTGTAGGGTTTTGCTCGTCGCAGTAGGGTAAATAGCGATCTGAATGCGCCCCGATATAATGTCCGTCCTTTTGGATGCGACTGATAAGTTTTTTATGTCGTCTGTTTCTCAGAAAATCGCCTGTCAGGAAAAACGAAGCTTTCACTTTTTGTTTTTTCAGTATTTTGGCAATAGCACGTTTACCATCGACAAATTGATGTCCACTGAAAACAATTGTAATTTGTTTCTTCTGAGGATTAGTACGTGTGATAGCGCCTGAGCGGTATTCATTGTAGTCGTTGAGTAGTCCGCCGGACTCATACTGTTTGGCTGCCAGTAAATACATGAGCGAAGCAGTGCCATCGAGGGTGGGAGCGTTGGTTATATAGTCGTTTGCATCGTCGTGATACACGCCCCGCCAGCTATGGAAACGTTCAAAAATATCTTTTCCGCCAAAGTTTTCCGGTTTGTACCTGTCGAATGTGTTTTGCGATACAGGTCCGTTAATAAGCGCACCAAATGGTTTTTCTCCGTTCAGTCTGTTGGTTGCCGAAAATACATTCTCAGGCGATTTAGCTGTTTTGGGAAGTCCTGTTACCATGCTTATTCCCCATGGGTTGCAGCCAAAGAGCCAATCGGTCAGGGCTGTTTCGAGTTCGGTAAATGTGCTGTCGCCGGTAAATTTGCGATAGAGCTGACATTGCGTGGCGAGGGCAACTACATAGTTGTTCGAATTTAAAATGGATGGCGTAGCTACCTGAAATGGCGATTGTGAGCGTTTCAGATTGGCACGATGGAGGGATGCTTTTATGTTTTCGCTAAATTCGTTTTTTATTTCGGGTTTTTCCATATTACTGAGCATAATATGACCGATATTGATAAACGGATACCATTGATAATGTGCTGCTGTGTCGGCATAAACCCATGGGGAAACAGGCTCCATGCGTCCGAATTGTAAAGCGTCGTGCAGATATTCGGGCTCTAAAGTTTGGAAATAAAGCTGATAAGCGGCTAACTGCATATCGTCAGCCCAGTTATCTTCGGCTATGTAAGGTGCTTCACTTCCGGGTGTTTCCTGACAAACACCGGGTTGCTCTTTTCCCAATGCGTAAAGGTCTAAAGCTTTTGTCGATAATGTGTCGGCCAGTGCAAAGTGATATTTACCAAGCACTTCGGCGCCCAGCGCAAAGGTAGCCGACATTTTTCCGGCCAACGAAGCTATACCCCACGAATAATTCAGAAAATCATCCTTTCCCTGCGGTTTTCCGGTGGCCAGCATTATGGGTTGTGCTTTTCCCTTTCCGTAGTCGGAAATGTCGTTCCGTGGCAGGTCGGTAGCAGGTCCAAAGCGATTGTCGCCAACCTGATGATAAAGCGTGTCTTTTGCGGGATTCATTTTTAGTAACCAACGAATGCCCCAAAGGGCTTCATCCAAAATGTCGGGCAAACCGTTCGCACCTTTTATTCCTTTTTCGTCATATGTATCGCCAAAAGCATCAGGGTTCATTTGCCAGGCCAAAAGCATTTGATACACACTTGTGGCTGCGGTACTATTGTTTTTTCGGTAATAAGGTGCTTCGTGCCAACCTCCGCTTACATCTGCAAATTTTGTGATTTTTACAAACTCGGGTTCAGGCTGAACAGCTTTTTTCTGGTTCTTCTTGCTGCTTGTTTTAGGTTGTTCAACGGGCGTAGGAGGAATGACCGGGACAAAAATATCAGGTCCGTACATCTCGAATGCCTGTGAAGTATGACAGGCCTCTGTGTTGCTATTATCAGCTCCGCAGCGTGCGCTGCGCATATATTGTAACAAAAAATCGGCAGAGCGCTGGTAGATATTCTTATTGATATAAATGGTAGGCGAAAAAAAATGTCCTGCTTTCAGATAAAAAGCTCCCTGACTTTTAAATGCACTGAAATCGAGTACATACACATCGGTAAAAGGTTCGTATTTTCCGTAATTGAAGAAGGTGTTGTATTCGGCTAATTTTTGGTTGGTGAGGGCATCGTGTATACTGAAATTTTTAAAGTCAAGGGCCGATTCACTCACCAATACGGCTTTCTTTAGTCCGTCGGGGGTGTAGCCCAGCTGATTGATTCTTATCCATGCATCCAGCGCAAAAGCTGAAAAGTAGCTGTTTAATATCAGAATGCAGGTTAAAAATATCTTTTTTGTCATTTTTTGATGCTTTTATTTGCAAATGTATATCATTTTATCCAAATGACCAATCGGATAATTTCAGAAAATGTATTACTTTTGCATCTCGAAATAGTTTTATTTAATTAAAATACAATACGAAACAGATGAAGGTATTAAAATTCGGCGGTACATCCGTAGGCTCTGCAGCACGTATGAAAGATGTGGCTAAGCTTATTTGCGATGGCGAACAAAAAATTGTTGTTTTATCCGCCATGTCGGGCACTACCAATAGCCTGGTTGAAATTTCGGACTACTTCTACAAAAATAACAGTGCCGGTGCACTCGAACGTATCAATGCGCTCGAACAGAAGTATTTTGATGTGATTGAAGATCTTTACTCGACTGAAAAATATAAGAACGAGTCGAAAGCCATTATAAAAACGCATTTTGAATATCTTCGTTCTTTTTCGAAATCGGTATTTACGCTTTTCGAAGAAAAAGCTATTCTGGCACAGGGTGAATTGCTCTCAACCAATATGTTCCACCTCTATTTATTAGAAAAAGGCGAGGACAGTGCTTTGCTGCCTGCTCTCGACTATATGCGTATCGACAAAAACTCGGAACCGGATACAGCTTTTATTGCCGAAAATCTGGAAAAACAGTTGAGTCTGCAAGCCGACAAAATGATTTATATCACTCAGGGTTATATCTGCCGCAATTTTTACGGCGAGATTGACAACCTGCAACGTGGTGGTAGTGACTATAGTGCTTCGCTGATTGGTGCCGCTATTAAATCGGAAGAAATTCAGATCTGGACAGATATTGATGGTATGCACAACAATGATCCACGCTTTGTAGAAGGTACTAAACCGGTTCCTTATCTGCATTTCGAGGAAGCTGCCGAGCTGGCTTACTTTGGTGCTAAAATTCTGCACCCAACCTGTATTCTGCCTGCCAAACTGAATAATATCCCTGTGCGTTTGCTCAATACTATGGAGCCTAAAGCACACGGAACGCTTATTTCGATGCGCAGTCAGAAAGGTACTATTCAGGCTGTGGCTGCCAAAGATAATATTACTGCGATTAAAATTAAATCGGGTCGTATGCTGTTGGCTCATGGTTTTCTGCGTAAAGTATTCGAAATTTTCGAATCGTACCAGACTTCAATCGACATGATTACCACCTCGGAAGTGGGTGTGTCGGTTACTATCGACAATACCAAACGCCTCGACGAAATTGTAAATAATTTGAAGAAACTTGGTACTGTAAGTGTGGATACCGACATGATAATTATTTGTGTGGTGGGCGATTTGCCTAACGAAAACGTGGGCTTTCAGGCTAAAGCTGTGACTGCTCTGAAAGACATTCCTGTGCGTATGATTTCGTATGGTGGTAGCAATTACAATGTGTCGTTCCTTATCAACGCTGAGGACAAGAAGCGCGCGCTCGAAGCTTTGAGTCGCGAACTTTTCAACTAAAATATTGTTTTTTACAAAAGCCGGCTTGCTTTAAGCCGGCTTTTTTTAAAGTGTTTTTTTGATAAATAATGTATATGATAAAAGCAAATTACCCTGTAGATAAACTCGGAGCAATACAAACTCCGTTTTATTATTATGATTTGAATGTGTTACGGGCTACGCTCGACGAAATAAACCAGCACAAAGGCAGTTTCAAAGTGCATTATGCCATGAAAGCCAATGTAAACACGCAGGTGTTGGCCACTATTAAAAATGCCGGACTGGGTGCCGACTGTGTAAGCGGTGGCGAAGTGCAGGCTGCACTCGATGCGGGAATTCCTGCTTCGGAAGTGGTTTTTGCCGGTGTGGGTAAAGCCGACTGGGAAATCAATCTTGGGCTCGACAACGATATTTTCTGCTTCAATGTGGAGTCGGTTCCCGAATTGGAAGTGATTGACGGATTGGCTGCTGCCAAAGGCAAAAAAGCGCGCGTGGCGCTGCGTATCAATCCGAATGTGAGCGCTAATACGCATCATTATATCACTACAGGATTGAACGAAAATAAGTTTGGAATCAACCTTTCGGAACTTGACAAAGTTACTGATATGGTAAAGACGCTGGCGAATGTTGAATTAGTGGGAATTCACTTCCACATCGGATCGCAAATTACCGACATGACGCCTTTTCAGGATCTCTGTGTAAAGGTAAATGAAATTCAGGAACATTTCGAAAGTCGTGGTGTGGCTTTGATGCACATCAATGTAGGTGGCGGACTTGGGATCAACTACGAGCATCCGAACCATTTCCCTGTGCCTGATTTTGCTGCTTATTTTAAAATTTTCCGCGAACATCTTACACTTCGTCCCGGTCAGACATTGCATTTCGAACTCGGACGTGCAGTGGTAGCTCAGTGTGGTAGTCTTATTTCGAAAGTACTGTATGTAAAAGAAGGTACTTCGAAAAAATTCGCCATTCTCGATGCCGGATTTACCGAACTCATTCGTCCTGCGCTGTATCAGGCTTACCACCGTATCGAAAATCTTTCGTCGGACAAAGCCGAAGAAACTTATGATGTGGTTGGGCCCATCTGCGAATCGTCGGATACCTTTGCCAAGGATTATGTGATGAATGCCACCAAACGCGGCGACATTATTGCACTTCGCTCAGCCGGCGCATACGGCGAAATCATGGCTTCGCAATATAACCTCCGCAAACTTCCCAAAGCATATACTTCGGACGAGCTTCTTATCAAGTAAGTAAGTAAGTAAGTAAGTAAGAAGGTAAGAAGGTAAGAGGTAAGAAAGTAAGAAAGGAGCAAGTGGCTGTGTAGTCGCTTGCTTTTTTTATCGAATTAAGACCAAAGACCAAAGAATAAAGACAACTTGAAACACGGAGACGCTGAGACACAAAGATCGTGAATAATTAAGAGAACTGAACGATTGATTTTATGAGAATCACTTCCGAAGCGCAAAATCTTCAAATCTTCAAATTTTCAAATTGAAACCCTGAAGCTCTGAAACTCTTAACTCTAAACTCAGAACTTCTTCTTCGTCCTCACTTTCAGTCCATCAGGCACAATTTTAATTTTAATTTCGCGCCCTTCCTCATAAGGTTCGCCATCGTAGTGGAAAGGGCCGGGCTCGTCACGCCACAGAGTGATTTCACGGGTGCGAAGTGTTGTCATAAACAGGTCGTTGTTTATTGTTTTGGTAAATAACTGAAGCGCTAAAGTAGGAATGGCTATGACCGGAAAATTACTCATAATGGAAATGTCGAGCATACCGTCCTGCACGCTGGCCTGTGGTGCAATGTAGGCATTGTTTCCCCATTGCGAAGCATTGGCAAAAGTAAGTACAAAAGCTTTTGTTTTCAGATCGATACCTTCGCCTGTAAGGTGGTAGTTGAGCGATTTGTAACTGAAATAGCCGGTGATAATTTTCTCGAGATAAGCCATAATACCGCGTCGCTGTCCTTTGGCAAACTCCGTGCTCACATAGGCATCGAAACCCGTTCCGCAGGTACAGAAAAATGGCTGATCGTTAACAATTCCATAATCCATGAGAATTGTTTCCGAATTGTTCAGCACTTCCACAGCGCTGTGTATATTCATTGGGATGCCCAAATGTCGCGCCAGGCCGTTACCCGAGCCAATGGGAATAATCCCTAATGCTGTGTTGGTATGTCGCAGTTCGCGGGCTATTTCGTTGACAGTGCCATCGCCGCCCACTGCCACCACTATGTCGAAACCGCGCGCTACAAAGCCTCGTGCCAGTTCGCTTCCATGCCCTTTTCGTTCGGTAAACACAATTTCCGCATCGAATATCTCCTCATCGAGCGTATCGAGAATATAAGCCGGAATCAGGTCTTTTTTTGTTGTTCCTGAAATCGGATTGATAATAAATGCCGTTCTTTTCTTCATAAAAAAAGTATTATGCGCCGTTTGTTGGTTTTATTTAACTGTATGTGAATTGCAGTTGTCTTTGGACTACGGCCTGCGAAATTACAAATAATCCGTCGTATAATGCTTAAAATTTTACGTCCCTGTAACACTTTATTGTTTTAGTTTGTTGTATATTTGTAAATTCTTATCAATTTCAATCCTATCCTGCCCTTATCCGACAGAATAATTTCAAAATTTATCCTTATGGCAAAAAAACGTAAAACGCCCAAAACAGGAGGAAGTACAAAAGTACGCAAGTCCGAACTCGTGAGAAATATTATTAATATATTTAATGAGAATCCCGAAAAAACATTCAACTACAAACAAATATCTACTTTGCTTGATGTGAAGTCAGAGTCGCAACGCATTTTTGTAAATCAACTGCTTTACGAACTGCTCGAAGAGGATTTTCTGGTCGAAATATCACGTGGGAAATTCAAAGTGAACTCACGAACCGGCTATGTGACAGGTACTATCGATCGTCAGGGTGTGAAAACGTATATGATTCCCGACGATGAAGGTGAGCCGGTGTTTATACCCGAGCGCAAAACAAATCATGCTTTGCTGGGCGATAAGGTAAAGGTGTTTTTGTATGCCCGTCGTCGCGGACAGGGCCCTGAAGGCGAAGTGATTGAAGTGGTGAAACGTGCCAAGGATACTTTTGTGGGAATTCTCGAAGTGTCGGAGAACTTTGCATTTATGATTTCAGACAACCGCGTGCTCACCAACGATGTGTTTATTCCGAAGTCGAAGCTTAATGGCGCCAAAAACAAGCAGAAAGTGGTGGTGAAGCTGCTCGAATGGGAGCCGAATCTCAAAAATCCTGTAGGTGAAGTGATTGATGTGCTGGGCGATAAAGGCGATAATAATACCGAAATGCATGCCATTCTTGCTGAGTTTGGTCTGCCTTACAAATATCCTGCTGATGTGGAAGCAGCTGCCGAAAAAATGGATGCCGGCATTACACCCGAAGAAGTGGCGCGACGCATCGACTTGCGTGGTGTGCCGACCTTTACCATTGATCCGCGCGATGCCAAGGATTTCGACGATGCGCTATCATTGCGCAAACTGGAAAATGGCCTTTGGGAAGTAGGTGTGCACATTGCCGATGTGACGCATTATGTGCGTCCGGGCAGCATTATCGAGCGTGAAGCGCAGGAACGTGCTACTTCGGTGTATCTGGTCGATCGTACCATTCCTATGTTGCCCGAGCATTTGTCAAATGGCATTTGTTCGCTGCGTCCCGACGAGGATAAGCTGACTTACTCTGTGCTTTTTCAAATGAATGATAAAGCCGAAGTGAAACATTACGAAATAGCCAAAACTGTAACCCGCAGTGTGCGTCGCTTTACTTACGAGGAAGCGCAAACACTGATTGAAACCGGCGAAGGCGATTATCGCGATGAAGTGCTTGAACTCGACCGATTGGCGAAAATGCTGCGGGCTAAACGCTTTGCTTCCGGTGCCATTGCATTCGACAGGGTAGAGGTGCGCTTTGATATTGACGAACAGGGCAAACCTGTTTCGGTTTTCTTCAAAGAGCAAAAGGACGCCAATAAATTGATTGAAGAGTTTATGCTTCTGGCCAACAAAACAACTGCACAGCATATTGGTAAGCCGGGCAGGGGGCAAAAAGCCAAGACTTTTGTATATCGTATTCACGATGTGCCTAATCCCGAAAAATTGCAGAATTTCTCTGTATTTATAAAGCGTTTTGGATATAATCTGAAAACTTCAGGCAAAAGCGCTGCGGTTTCGTCGGCCATCAATCATTTGCTCGACGAAGTGCAGGGGCGCAAAGAACAGAATCTGATCGAAACACTGGCCATTCGTTCTATGGCCAAGGCTGCTTACTCAACCGATAATATTGGTCACTATGGCTTGTCATTCGATTTTTACACCCATTTCACTTCGCCCATACGTCGTTATCCCGATATGATGGTGCATCGCCTGCTCGAGCGTTACAATACGGGTGGTCGTAGCGTAAATCAGCAGGAATACGAAGATCTTTGCCGTCATAGCTCCGATATGGAACAATTGGCTGCTAATGCCGAACGTGCGTCTATCAAATACAAGCAGGTTGAATTTATGGGTGCACATTTGGGGCAGGTATTCGATGGCGTTATTTCGGGTGTCACCGAATGGGGCGTGTATGTGGAGCTTGTGGAAAATAAATGTGAAGGTATGATACCTATCCGTGAGCTCGACGACGACTATTATAGCTTCGACGATAAAAATTATTGTCTGGTGGGACGACGTTACCATAAAAAATATCAGCTGGGCGACGAGCTTACAGTGCGTGTTGCAAAGGCTAATCTCGACAAAAAACAGCTCGACTTTGTGCTTGCCTGACATATCAGGGCTGCAACTGAAAATTATTTTTGACTATAAATGTATGATAATCTATGTTTTGAGGTTTTTGTCGCATTTTAGTTCGAAATTTTCATCTAAATCTCTTGTCAGATTTCAAAATTAGCCCTATCTTTGCACTCGCAAAAGAGAAATGGCTACGTAGCTCAACTGTATAGAGCATCTGACTACGGATCAGAAGGTTATAGGTTAGAATCCTATCGTGGTCACTTATTAGAATAGTAAAGCGCTGAAATCCAAAAGGTTTCAGCGCTTTTTTTTGTATGTAAAATGAAAAAGTCACCATTTCCGTCCCGTTTTAATTTTACTTACGTTCCATACAAATGCTTCTGAAACCCTACAAACGCTGATTGAACCAATTTCAAATCACCGAACGTATTTAGGGCATCGGGGATTGTGCCGTATTTGAATTTCAAAAGTTCGGGCAGATTGTCAATTGCCAATTCGTTTGTTCCCAATTCTATGTATTTGGCAAGTACGAAATTGATAAATTCTTTCTGTGCTTCATTCAATCCGATATAAAGGTGCTTTTCTGCTGACTCTACCCGTACTTTCCGTTCTATCGGGTCTTTGGCATAGGCAATGTATTCCAATACGTCAAACAAATCGCTTTTTTCCGCATTTATTAGCTTCTGAACCTGATTTAATGTGTCCTGGTCGTATCCAACATCTGCCATTCTGCCTAATAATACTTTCCGGGTAAAAGGGTCTGACCATGTTTTACGCAATTCGTCTTCGTTTTGAAAGAAATCGGGCAACTGACCGAATAGTTTTTCAAGAAATGCCTGCGCAGTGATTGGCTTACCATCAGCATCCCAAAACATGTTTGAAGTCATGTGCTGAATTTGTCGAACTCTGCCGTCAGATAGGGTGATTTTCAATTTACGTTTCTTTTCACAGGTACAGGGTAAATTACCACAAACCGGGCATGGGTCAGTTTGTTTAGGACACTTGCAAGGCAACTGACCACAAATATGACATGGTTCGGGTGGAACTTCTTCGCACACACAAGGGTTTTGACCACATACCGGGCAATCGTATGGAGGCGGTGGTACAACAGGCTTGCAGGTGCATGGGTCGTTTCCACATTTACTGCATACAGGCTCGCCATCCCATGTCGGGTCTGCGAAATTTTTGTAGGCTTCTACAAAGTCGTAAATTGTAAAATAATACTTCCCATCGAAACAACGTGTGCCACGTCCTATGATTTGTTTGAATTCAATCATAGACTTCACGGGTCGCATAAGCACAATATTGCGCACATTCAAAGCATCTACACCCGTGCTTAACTTTTGTGAAGTAGTAAGAATAGTTGGTGTCTTCTTTTCATTATCCTGAAAATCCCGCAGATAAGTTTCGCCCTGTTCGCCATCATTGGCAGCAACACGGACACAATAAAGCGGATTTTTCTCTTTTTTGTATTGATTGATTAAATCTCTTACAGCAGCTGCATGGGCTTGTGTATAGCAGAAGACCAACGACTTTTCATTGGGGCTAATACTACTAATGAATTGCTTTACCCTATCTTCATCTCTTTGCTTAATTTCAATTTTACCGCCATAGAAATCACCTTCGACATAGGTTTTCCCTTTTACCAATCTTTGTATTTCTTCTTCTTCACCGTCAATAATTGTATCACCCGGATCATACACATAATCGTCCAGTGTGCTTTTAATTACAATATGTCGGAAGGGTGTCAGAAAACCATCGTTGATACCTTGTTTCAGCGAATACTCATATACCGGTTTGCCGAAGTAATTGTATGTATCGGCGTTGAAATCTCTTCTGGGTGTGGCCGTCAAGCCTAATTGAACGGCAGGTGAAAAGTATTCCATTATTCTGCGCCACCTGCCTTCGTCATTAGCACCACCCCTATGACATTCGTCAATAATAATAAAATCAAAGAAATCCGGGGAATACTGACCAAAATGCGGCTCTGTATCGCCGCTATCAAATGTTTGGAATATGGTAAAGAATACGCTTCCATTTTTGGGGACAACACCGCCTTTTTGCTTGATACTTTTTGGCTTTATTCTGACTAACGAATTTTCATCAATCCTGGCGAAACCACCAAATCCGTTGAAAGCCTGATTGGCAAGAATATTTCTGTCAGCCAGAAAAAGTATGCGGGGACGCAGTGTGTTATTATGAATGTTCCAACGGGTCTGATACAATTTCCAGGCTATTTGAAAAGCCAACATCGTTTTACCAGTTCCCGTAGCAAGTGTAAGTAAAATACGCTTTTTTTCATCGGCTATGGCTTCTAAAACCCTATTTACGGCAATCTCCTGATAATACCTTAATTGCTTACCTTCATCAAAATAGAAAGGTTCAGCATAAAACTTGTCCCGCCACTGATTCACTTCACCGAAAGTGCGTTGCCACAATTCGTCAGGACTTGGGAAAGCAACCACTATACCTTCCTGACCCGTCAGCATATCTATTTCATAGATTTCATCCCCATTCGTAGCATAGGTATAGCGGATTTGAAGCATCTGGGCATACAACTTGGCTTGCATAACACCTTCTCCCACCGATAATTCATCGCTTTTGGCTTCTACCACTGCCAATTTTACACCTTTGTAGCTTAGCAGATAATCGGCTTTCAGTGGTTTGGGCTTTGCCGAAGCACTTATCTTTCCCCTGGATATGGTAAATTCGGTAATGATACGGCTATCATCTACCTTACTCCAACCAGCCAATTTTAGCTTGGGATCAATCTTGTCTAATCGGGTTTGTGATTCGTTCATAGGATTAAAAGCCCCCTATATCCCTGAAGGGGGACTTGTTTTTAAATTAGTATATATATTTTTCGTTTATCACATAAGAAATTGATTTTATCAAATAACCATCAAATAAGAAAGTGCTGAAAATCAATCATATAATTTTAAAATATGCATTTCTATCACATAACCGTCACATAAGAAATGATATCCTATCAAACCACATTTATCAAATAAACTTTACTGTTATCTATTGAGCATTCTATTGAGCATTTATACGTTTTCTTACAAGTTTTGCTCAATAAAATGAATAGCTATTCTTATTTCTATTGAGCATTCTATTGAGCATATATGTGTTTTCTTACGAAATTTGCTCAATAGAATATCTAGCCCAACGATTAACACCAACGGACTTAACAGCATGATTATCAACCATTTTCTTTAGTGCTCTTCGTACCTTATGCATATTGATTTCCAACCCAATACGACTGTGTATTTCGCTAAAACCACTATCCGGATATGCTTTTAGGTCTTTATAAATCAGCTCTTCCAACCGATAATCTTCGATATTCTTCAGGTTAGTCTTTCCTTTAAAATTGATTTTACGGATAAATTCAGGGTTAACAGCATACTGAGTGCCCTTCCCTTTTCCTGATTTTATAATTAGCTCTAAATCAACCAATCGACCAAGCCAGTTTCTAAGTCCTGCTTCTTCATTTTGGTTAAGAATGTCGGAAATTTCGAGAGCGGTAAATGATTGTTGTTGAGCTATCAAACCCAAAGAAATAACTTCTTTTTGTTTTAGTGTAAATTCAGTGCTGGCTTTATCCATTAAGCGTACTACATCTTTACTGATAAATTGTTTCTTTACAATGACAGTAACTCTCTCGTCTGTTTCGTTTACAATTGGCAAAGGTTTTCCACTACCCAATAAGAGAGCATAAACCAAATCGTATCCACTACCTTCTCTTTCCATTAAGCCCAGATCGTAAAATACTTTTGAAATATGTTCGTTTCTTCTGACCGATTGATTGAGAATGTTTTTCGGGGTAACGCCATAAGGGAGTCTGCCAGGACTATGAATTTCCAAACGGTCGGGGTAAATATTTATAAAAATATCGCCTCTTGTAGTATAAGTCCGGTGAACCAAAGCGTTTACTACCAGTTCTCGTACCACTTCAATAGGAAAGAATGGAATGTTTTTACGGAACATGCCTTCTGATATTTCGATACTTTCCTGCCAATCTGGAACTTCGTTTAGTACTCTTTCTACCAGTTCCTTTGGGTTCGGGAAATAATCGTCGAGCAATAACTTCCATATTTTTTCATCGTTGTCATCGAAACGAATTATTTGTATGGCTGGTGGATACAATAAAGAAGCCCGGTCGTTTCTTTTACCTATCCACAAAATACCCAGGTTGGTGAGATAGCTACTTTTCTGAAAGAAATAAAAGTCCAGAATTTCGTCATCGCTCATCTCCTTTATGAATGAGCTGACTCTTTTTGAATTTCTAACATCAACTAAAAAGCTTCTTCGTTTTTGTTCATCAAATTGTGTAGCCGGAATCCGTTTAGTGATTTGCTCTTCCCATACAAACGCATTTTTATCAGCTGCCAACCTTGCCATTTCGTCCGGTGGTATAGGTTTGCATTCATCGTGTATGCGTATATAGTACTTTCCATCGGTGGTGCATGCAATGGTTTGAGTGTTGCGAAAAACCTGAACATTAAGGTATTCGGCTTTGTTTTGGGCTACTTCTATGGTAATGGCAACCGCAACATTTATTGTGCGATTAGCGATATTTTTTTGTATCAAATCCGGCAGGTTGCGGTCACTTATTTTCTGATTTGCAGGTGGCAGGCTGTCTTTATCCTCAATTCCTATTAAGACAGAACCACCCTGAGCATTGGCAAAACTCACACAGTCTTTTGCCAATTCGTCCCAGTCGGTATTTCTACCTTTCAGGAACTTTAGCGATTTTTTATCCGTGTTTTTATTTTCTTCCATAATGCTTGCATTATTTTATGTTGATTTACAATTCCCCACTAAACGCCTTCTGCAACAAACTCTTTTTCAACTCTTCCAAATCCGCTATCTTCTTCCTGTAAACTGCTTCCAACTTTTGCGTTTCAGCGCGCAGGGCATCTAATTGGTTGACTATGGTTTGTTGTTCTTTGAAATTTGGGAATGGAACTTTAAACTCTCTCATTGATTTTAAAGAAACATTTTTGATTGTAGCTCCAGTTGCTTCTTTGTGTGCATATTTTATAAAATAGGGACTTGAAAGCACATACTTCACAAAACTTTTATCAATGTTTTCTTTTAAATTGAAATAACACGCACTTTTACCTAAAATTATTTTTTCGTTATTGTAAAATGCTACATTACCTAATGTTCCATTTATAGAGACTAAAATTGTTCTGTCGGTTAAGTTTTTCTTGTATTTATTAAATTCGCCAACATTGACACGTTTTGTGTTGTCTTTAAACTCTATTTTACCATCATTCAAATTATTGCCATTAATAAAGTAATATTCTCCGTTAATTGAATATTCTGGTGTTCCGTGTAGTCCATCGCCTAAAATTGTAGTCAACTCTCGTAGTTCTTTCTTCTCCCAATCCCCATTCTTAAACACCCCCTGCAAAAAGCTCTCAAACAATTCTTTCGCATTTCTCAGATTTTGTTCTGCATTTGCTTTTGCCTTAGCTATGGCTGCAAAGGCTTCATCTAATATGGAAACGATGCGTTGTTGTTCGGGAAGTGGCATCCACAAAAATGGTTCATTTTTATAATCCTTAAAGTAAATATGCGGAATAGCTGCTCCTGCCACATATTTTTTGAAATCAACAGACATCAAAGAGTAATTCAGGTAATCCAAATTAATATTTTCTTTTGGAAGAATGTATTGCAATGTCCCTATAATAGATGTAAATGCATCCATTTTTGTCACCCTGCCAACGCCTGAACCATCTTTTACAATTGATAAATATGGTTTGTCTTGATGGTAAAAACTTACATTTTTTATCAATCCACTAGCCCCGAAAATTGGAAAATCGCCTTCATCATCTGCTAATTTATTTTGTGATACATTAGATGAAGCACTAATGCAAACATCACCAATTGTTTTTATTTCCCAACCCTTCGGCAACAGATTTTGTTGATTGTTCATAATTCCAAACAGTTAGGGAGCATTAATAAAAACGGTAGGGCCTGGTTGTAGTCAAGTTCTTCGTATTCCAATCCTAATTTCCGCAGATTGCTATAATAAAGCGCGTGTTGGTTATAATAGCTTTTTTCGCTTTGCAGAAACCATGCTTTTTCACCGAGTTTCTCTGCTATAAACCATTTTTCTATCAGCCGGGCACTACGTCCATTGCCATCGTTCCACGGGTGTATTTTCACAAAGGTCAAATGCAACATAGCTGCATAGAAAAATACCTCTTCGGCAGTCATGCTGGTGTTTAGCAACACTTCTACATCAGCATGCCATTTGTCCATTTCGGCCTTCAGTTCATAGGGCGAAGTGGCTACATATTCTATACGTCCATCATCGGTAGCTACATACATTATGTTGGTACGCAGCTGCCCCTGCTTGTGTGTTTCTACAATATTTTTACTCAGCAATGTATGTGCTTCGCTTATGGTTTGGGCGTTCATGGGGTGCGTTTGGGCAAACTGATAGGCCTCGTACAAATCGTCGGTTTTTTTGGTATAGTCGGGCTTAAACTCCATACGCATCGCCTTGTGTTTAATATAACTATCCAGCTCTATGTCTTCACCCTCAATTTTACTGCTGAATACCGAAGCAACCGATGTGTAAAAACTAAAAGTATCGGTACTTATCTCAGCTTCTTTCAGAGCGTTCAGCTTTTCGGCTATGCCTTGTACCTGCTCCAGATAAGGGGGCAGCAAGTCTGTTTTTATCAGTTGTAGTTCGTTCATAGTATGGCAGCAATAGAGTTTAATATTTCTGCACTTTCCTCGTCCAATGCTTTTATTTCCTCCAAAATCATCTGTGGGGTTCGCAACGCCACCTCTTCTTTTTTGTTGGGGTTCTTTGCGCCCAGGTCGTAGGTGGTTTGGTCAATGTCGGCTATATTCAGTGTCCATGAATTGGTGGTTTCTTTGGCTGTATGAATATTTTCAAGAAATTCAGCCATATCCTTTTCGTTTAGTGGGTTGGTTTTTCCCAAATTCCGTTCAAGGTTTAGCTGATAATACCATATCTTTTCGGTAGGCAATCCTTTTTCAAAGAATAACACCACGGTTTTTACACCTGCACCGGTAAATGTTCCACCGGGCAAATCCAATACGGCATACAAATTACATTCTTCCAAAAGTTTCTTACGCAAAGCCACCGAAGCATTGTCGGTATTGCTCAGAAACGTATTTTTAATCACAATTCCCGCTTTGCCACCAGCTTTCATGTATTTGATAAAGTGCTGCATAAACAGGTAAGCGGTTTCACCCGTGCGGATAGGAAAGTTTTGTTGCACTTCGTCACGTTCCTTGCCTCCAAAGGGCGGATTTGCCAACACCACATCGTATCTGTCCCGTTCCTGTACATCGGCAAGGTTTTCGGCAAGGGTATTGGTGTGTATAATGTTAGGCGCTTCAATGCCGTGAAGTATCATATTCATAATACCTATAATATACGCTAAGCCTTTCTTTTCTTTGCCGTAAAATGTTTTTGCTTGTAAAACGTCCATGTCCGAAACACCTGTGGCATGTTTCTTCATGTAATTAAAGGCTTCGCAAAGGAATCCACCGCTACCACAAGCAGGGTCGTAAATGGTTTCGCCAATTTTGGGATTAACCGCTTTTACAATGGTTCTGATAAGTGGGCGTGGGGTATAATATTCACCGCCATTTCGCCCTGCATTACCCATGCGGTTGATACGGCTTTCGTACAAATGGCTTAATTCGTGTTTTTCCTTGGAAGTTTGGAAATGTAGTTCATCTACCATCCACAGGATTTCACGCAAGTTATAACCGCTGATTATTCTGTTGCGCAGTTCTGAAAAAATCTCACCTATCTTATATTGGATGGTAAATGCTGAAGTATCGTCGCTTTTGAATTTCTTCAAATAGGGGAATAATTCAAGATTGACAAAATCTATTAAATCGTCGCCCGAAAGGGCATTGTTGTGGTCGGGCTTTCCGTCGGCTGTTTTTGGTGTTGCCCAATTACTCCAACGGAATTTGTCAGCAATAATAGCCTGATATGCTTCGCCTTTCAGCATGGATTCCATGCTTTTTGAGCTTTCCATATCATCCAGGTATTTCAGGAATAAAATCCAGGAAGACTGCTCCACATAATCTAATTCACTACCACACCCTGCGTCTTTATGCAGTATATCGTCAATATTCTTAAAAACCTGTTCAAACATTATATATCAGTTGGTTATGACTGCCGGGCTTTGTAAGTGAGCAGCCTTGTCAATTATAAAAATCATTATTTGCAAATATAAACAAATTGTGTCGTAAATATTCACTTTTGGAGAAAAGAAAACCCTGACATTTTTTAATGTCAGGGCGTAAAAGTAGTATTAAGTTGGGACAGCATGTGTCAGGGACCACTAAGGGGTTTGATAAATCTATTAAATCCATTTTCAACTTCAATCGCCTAAGTGGCACTTTAGCATAAATGCGACTATGGCAGAATAATACAGCCATTACACCTACCTCCTCCCAACCATAATCAATACAAAGCATTGTCATTCAGATCCGCCGCGGCGGAGAAGAATCTCAGATGTTTAGTCGGTCAGTAGTGAAAATCTATAGATTTACTGTTCTGCAAAATGCTGGAATACAAATGTTTGTGATCTGCGTAAATTTGCGTTTATTCGTGCACCAGCGGTCAGCGTAGCTAAATTTGCGTTCTTATCGCTTTTGATACAGCCTCTTTTTTGTGTTTAGCCCACTGCTATTACTTTTGCGCTGCCGGCATATTTCATGGCTTCGGGTTCGCCCGTAAAGCCTACTTTGCCAAATTCTATGCCCATGCTGAGCAGTATTGTAACCCTTTCGTTTACATAAACACAATCCTTTTCGTCGAATTCAATCCTCACTACCTCGGGTTGCAAAATACTTTGTGATGGATGCCATGCTCCCGTTTGTACAATACTATAGCCATGCAGGTCGGGCACACAAGCTTTGTATATGCTGTGCGTATCGTCGCGTTCCATGTCCGATAATAAGCCCATAGCCACAATAATCCTGAAATAGGGCAGTTGCTGATAGTTGTAAATATCGTTCAGCGCATTGATGCGGGGTATTTCCACCCCGGCACATAGCTTTTCGCGGTCGATGCGGCAGGGTACAGTAACCCTCAAAACAGAATTGAAGGGAGTTTTGCGGTTGAAGTTGAAATTCTCCAATGCCTGCGGAAAAGCCGACAGGTTCAGCCTGCGCATTCCTACTTCCGATTCCGTATCCAGTTTCATTAGGTTTTTGGCCATACCATTAAGCACAGGCGTCAGGTTGTAATCGGCCAGCCGGTGTAGTCCGCCCAGTGCATATCGGGCCGTCGAACCAAAACTGGTGCACCCTGCCCATTCCTTTTGATGGTTTCGAAGTCCTTCGAACTTTGGCGAGGTCTTAATCTTGTTTTTCGACGCACCGCCCTTGGTACGCATAATGGTTTTGTCGCTCCCCCGCATGCTGTAAAACGAAACCCCGCGGATGCTGCCTGTCATTTGAAATGCTCCTTTGATAATGGCCATAAGTTCTCTTTTTTACTGTTTTTTACACTGAAGTTATCTTGACTTTTGTCACATAGTACACAATAGTTAAATTGCCTGAGAGTGAAGTACAGATAGTTCAAAAACATCTTCGGTGTTTTTAGCTACTGTGGTCGAAAAAACAATTTTAAACTAAAAACCATGTGTTGCTAATGTGTCCAAAAAAGTCAAGACGAGTTCACTGCTATTTCGACAACTTGCTTTACTCACTACAGATAGTGTGCTTCTACCCAGCCTCAAGTAACCGTAGTCTTACTGCAAATGTAAGATAATTTTTTGATTAATATTCTAAAAATAAAGATAATATATATCTTAATGATATATTTCAGGAATAATTCATATAAATTAAACCTATATATTATCTATATATTATATATTACTACGGTGCGAAGATGGTTAGGAGGGAAACTGTTGTTGCTATGAGGCGGATTTAAAGATTGTTGAATGGTTTTGAGTTCCCGGGTCGGCTGTAGCGCAATGGTCGGTTTTTTTTACAATATAGTTGCATGTGTTTAACTTAAGTATTCTATAATTATTGTTATTGATACGTTTTCAACGCATATGGAAACATCCCGGGTATCGGGAGTCACAGTAGTTTTGAAAACAACAGAAAAGACTAAGAACACATAGGGTGGCTGTCTTAAAAGAAAGCAGAATACTAATGTAGCGAACCAGCGGTCAGTGTAGCTAAATTTGTGTTCAAGAGTACTTCGTTCAAAAGTACTTTTTGATACAACTACTTCAGAGCAATAAAAGTATAGTCTGAGACTTTAGTATGTGAACTAAGTCTTTTTTTTTCAATTATTTTTATGTGTTCTATTGTGTTAGAAATATATCATTAAATATTTCAACGAACTTATATCTATAGTATCTGAGAAAAAATGTGTAGTTTTGTTGTTTGTTAATGGGATTGTGCTTATGCTTTGATTTAATGCATATTCTTATAAAATCCTGATTTATTTAATTAATTATTTTTATTGTTGTCCGGTAAATAAATATTGGATTCTTCTCCGCCGCAGTGAAGAGGAGTCTAACGAATTGAGAGGTATCATTTTAGTTAATCAAATTTTTTATCGGACAACACTGAATTATTTTATATCTAATCTATGTCGTTGTTTCAGGTACAGCCAGAGCGTCAGTTTCAGCATCTGTTAAGTGATTCGGTGCATCTGCAATACGAAAAATATCAGCAATATTTTGGTAATCCGCTAATTCAGGAAAATATCCGAAAGGTATCAGAAGAACAGTATCAGGGAGAGTTTATACAGGCTCTTTTTGTGGGTGTGCCTGGCTATATTGCTCAGCCTGTGTCGGGCTTTAACCTGATACGCGAAATGAAAAACGAGACGGATAGTAAGAGTGCCGATGCCGCTGTGCTTATCAACAATAAGGTGGTATGTGTGGTTGAACTCAAGGACCATAAAATACAGGATTTGAAAAAGGTGGAGATACAGGCATTTGGTTATAAAAATAATCACCGAAACTGCCGTTATGTGGTCACTTCAAATTTTGAACATCTGCGATTCTATATTGAAAATGCAGTAGACTATATATTGAGCACTGATATTTATGGATTTGTTTTTACGCTAAACTGAAATTTATGATAGATCTGACGGAAGAAAGCAAGAACGGACTGGCAAGACTTGAACTGCTTAAAAAGGAATATGCCGATTTGTTTGAGCAACGAAATTATATGCTGCAATACGAAGAGTCGCTGCTGGTATCGCTGTACCTGACTCTGGTGGGGCAGTTTCAGTTTCGCCTGTTTTCGCTCAAGGGCGATTTGTCGCAACTCAATCAGCGAATACAGTTGGCGCAGGTGTATTTTAATCGCAACGAATTGCCCGACTGGCACAGCATCGATAAAAAAATTGAAGCAAAGTTTAAAGACTATTACAGGCAGATTGAAGCGGAGGCTAAAAAACTTGCCGCAGCTAAGGAATTTCTGAAAACAAACTTTATCAGCGACGAGGATGCCACGAAGCTGAAAGCCATATATAAACTGCTGGTCAAAAAACTGCACCCCGACCTTAACCCTTCGCACCCGGCAAAAGATGCTGAACTGTTTCTGAAAGTGCAGGCGGCCTACGATTTGGCCGATTTGGAGGCACTCAATGAGATATTGCTTTATCTGACCAACGAAGAGGCAGGAGTGCCGGGAGATATTCCTGATTTGAAGAAGCAGATTGAGAAAATAGCTGCGGTAAACAGGGATTTAAAAGTGAAAATTGAAAAACTGAACAATGTCTTTCCGTTTATTTACCGCGATAAGCTAAAGGACGAAAAATGGGTGGAGGACGAACGTACTCAGCTCGACCTGCAGATGCAGCTTGTGGAAAAGGAACTTGAAATGAAAACTGAATACTTAATGCTATTGAAGTCATGGAAACCGGAATTGCTACACTAACGCCCGAAATGCTTGCCTTTATCGGTTCGGGAGGGGTAAGTGCTGTTGCGCCTTTTAGCAGGGAAATATTTCTGCTGAAAGTAACTGTGGCGGGTACGAGCTTTTGTAAACACATCGACGAGCTTGCGCCTCAACTGACTGTCGATACCAAAATGCGCATGCTGCGACAGCCTAAAAACGAACACGACGAAATGGCAATAGGCGTTTATCTCAATGAGAGTCGTGTGGGTTGGATACCTATGGAGCAAAACGAAGTAATATCGAGGCTTATGGATGCCGGAAAGGCTTTCTTTTGCCGTATTACGCATATAAGCAAAAAAGGAAACTGGCATAAAATAGATGTCGGTATATTTATGGTGGAATGAAATAAAATCGATTAAACTCCGCCTGCTTTACAAAAGAGCATCGTGGGGTTTAAAATTTATTATATCACAGGGAGGGGGGAAATAAATTTATTTTTCCGAAACCGGACTATATACAAAAAGCAATGGGTAACTTCACAGCCACCCATTGCACATTTTAACCTAAACCTTAACTATGAAAAATTTATCTGTTTGTTTACTCTGCAAATT
>JAFGVV010000045.1 GCA_016937795.1 Paludibacteraceae bacterium | reverse complement strand
TGGAGATATGTTCGATTGGTCGAACCGTAATTTTTCGAACACCAACACTACCATTCCGTCGGTAAATATCAAAGAAAATGCAGATGCATTTATGGTAGAAGTAGCTGCTCCCGGCTTCGAAAAAGGTGATTTTAAGATTGAACTCAATCTGAACACCCTTTCGATTTCGTCGGAAAAGAAAGTGGAAAATGAAACCAGAGAAGGCGAAGTGTTTACAAAACGTGAATTCAGCTATCAGTCGTTCAGCCGTTCGTTTACGCTGCCTCAAATTGCCGATGGCGATCGCATCGAAGCCAACTATCAGAATGGCATTCTCACCGTGCTGATCCCCAAGCGCGAAGAAGCCAAACCAAAGCCTGCGAGAATGATTGAGATTAATTAAAATTAATCGTATAATGTAAACTAAATTAGTGCGTTGATGAGGAATGTGCTCAGGACTCATCAGCGCACTTTTTTTATTTATTGGAAAACTCTAATCTCTTTATTTACGTTTAATACAAAAAAGAACAACATGGAAACATTTCAACAAATAATAAATGGCGAAAAGCCTGTGCTGATCGATTTTTATGCCACCTGGTGTGGTCCTTGCAAAGCCATGAGTCCCATAGTGGAACAAATTGGCAAAGAAATGCAGGGACAGGCACGAGTACTCAAAATTGATGTGGATAAAAATCAGGCGGTAGCTTCTCAGTATCAAATACAGGCGGTGCCCACTTTTATGATCTTCAAAAAAGGGCAAATGGTATGGCGACAGCCCGGTGGCGCCGACAAAATGACGATTATGAATCAATTGCGGAAATTCATTTGATTTACAGATTATTGCTTCCCGGGATTACTTAAACTGACTTTGGTTTTAATTTCAAAAATTGGAACTATCGTCAGTTTTATTATTTTTGTAACTTAAAACTTAATAAAGCCGCAAATGAAAATCTTCAAAATATCCTTCCTTCTCTTTGCTTTTATTTTTTCAATAAATAATCTCATCGCTCAAAGCAACATTTCTGACAGCATACGCCTTTCGGAAGTAGTGGTAACAGGCAGTAAAACCGAAATATCACGAAAGCTTGTACCACTTTCGGTTTCGCAAATCAGCCATAGCGATATTGAAAATAGCGGACAAATTAATATACTTAGCACGCTGAGTAGTTTTGTGCCCGGATTTTTTGTGACTGAACGCAGTCTGCTTGGTTTTGGCGTGGGTACAGGCGGTTCGGGGGCCATTACTATGCGCGGAATCAGTTCGCAACCCAACTCAAGCGTGCTGGTGCTGATTGATGGTCATCCACAATATCAGGGCATTTTCGGTCATCCACTGCCCGATGCATATGTGGCTTCGGATGTGGAAAAAGTGGAAGTAATTCGCGGCCCTGCATCCATTCTTTATGGTTCGAATGCCATGAGCGGCGTGATTAATATGATTACCAATAAGCAAAAAGAAGATGGTGTAAAACTGAATCTTGGCGCTTCGTACGGTTCGTACAACACTCAAAAATATCACGGAACCATTGGTTACAAAAAACACAAATGGAACATATTTGCCTCAGCCAACCACGACCGCACTGATGGATTTCGTAAAAATACCGACTTTAAAATATCAAACGGATATCTGAAAACAGGCTACGAAATCAACAAAAACCTCAGCCTTCAGGCCGATGCCAGCATTGCCAAATACGATGCCAACGACAACGGGCCGGTACATGCTCCGGCTGCTTTCGGCATTGATATTATGCGCGGGAAAGCAGCACTTTCGCTCGACAACACGTTCGAAAAGGCAAATGGTTCACTCAAGATTTATCACAACTTTGGCGAGCATATTCTTTCGGATGGTTTCCAAAGTACCGACCGCAACAGTGGCATTATGCTGTACGAAACCTTTAAACTCTGGAATGGAAATTCGCTGACTGCCGGCACCGATCTGAAACAATACGGAGGAAAAGCCAATCGCGGTGCAGCTGCCAATCGGCTCAAAACAGTGAATGAAATAGCACTTTACGCCTACACTTCGCAGCAGCTTTTGCAAAAACTGAATATCAATGCCGGGTTGCGCCTCGAAAACAATTCAGTGTACGGATCGGAGCTTATTCCCATGTTCGGACTTTCGTATATGCAAAGCGCTCAGACATCGTTCAAAGCGTCTGCTTCGAAAGGCTTCCGCAGCCCCACTGTAATGGAAATGTACCTTTATGCCCCCAACGACAGTCTGCAGCCCGAGCGTATGATGAATTACGAAATCAGCTGGTTACAAAGTTTGCTTAACCAAAAATTACAATTCGAACTCACAGCATTTTGGGTAGAAGGCGAAAACCTGATTCAGATAGTGCCTCCGGTAGTTACAATGCGACAAAATGCAGGCACATTCAGCAACAAAGGCATTGAGATTTCGGCAAAATATGAAATCACTAAGAATTTCCGGATACAGGGAAATTACAGTTTTACCGATATCGAAAAACCCGTGCTTGCAGCTCCGCGTCATCAGGCCAATCTGAGCGCCAATTACAACTACAAAATCTGGAATTTTAATCTTTCAGGCCAATATGTCGATGGCCTTTACACCCGAATAAATCCCATACCAGTAACCGAAAATTATCTGCTGCTGAATGCCCGCATCGCTGCTCAGGTACTTCCAGAGCTGAATATTTTTGTAATGGCCAACAACCTGTTAAACCAAAAATACGAAATCAACTATGGCTACCCCATGCCCGGCACTTATGTAAATGCGGGGCTGAATTTTAGCATCTGATTTGTAGTAAAATATACCATATACTATGGAGCACTTCAAAAATATCATTTCAAAATATATTCAGCTAAGCCCCGAAGTATTTGAAATAGTTTCAACGACAGTAAGTTTCGAAATACTTTCGCGCAATACGCTGATACTCGAACAGGGGAAACCGAACAAGCATATTTATCTGCTAAAAAAGGGTGTAGTGAGAGCATTTACTGTGGAGAATAATGATATTACAAAAAACTTTTGGGTGGAAGATGAGTTCTTTGGCGACATAATGACTTATATTACAGGTGATAAGTCGGGTTTTAGCTACGAAGCTATTGAAGATGTAGAGCTATATAAAATTGACATCCATGAGTTTCGATTGCTATTCAAAAGCCATCATGAGGTCTGTAACCTGGGACGAATGTTGGTAGAAGAGTATATCGTAAAAACACAGCATAACGCGGTTTTTCACACTAATGTTTGCCCCATTACCAAATACAAAATCTTTTTAGAACAACATAAATTCCTGATAAACAGAGTAAAGCTAAAGCATATTGCCTCTTACTTACAAATATCAGCCGAAACACTCTCGCGCATACGAAAAAAACTCTATTTTGACTAAAAAAATACATATTTTTACACTATTTTCTTGATTTTAATCAAGAAAAATGACAAAACAACTACTTATTTTTATAAGTGGTTGTTTTGTTTTATGAACAAATGTTCATGACGAATAAACATAAAACAAACTATTATACAGGCAAAGAGTATTTATTACAAATACAATAATATTTGTAATAGTTTTATTTGTAGTGTTTTGTAATATATTTTCCGATTACTCTTTTTCATCAATGGGTCGTTATAAAACTATTTTATATCAAATCATTACACTTAAAAATTAAAACTAAACAAAAGACTAATTTTAGTAATTAAACGCAAAGTACGCAGAGTTACTATATTTATTACTTATCTAACAATCTGATACATACACAAAGAATGCAAATGGGAAAAACCTGTCAGTTTTCTATGGCGACTTCGCAACTTTGTGACTTAGCGTTCAAAATAATATTTTTTATAACGAACCATTGATATAAATATCTACAAAAAAAATACATAATTATGAGAACTTCAAAACTCCTCCTTTTTGCCCTGCTGATAAGCATGGCTTCAACAGCCCAAAACGTTGCCATCAATACCGATGGCACAGCACCCGATGCATCAGCTATGCTCGATGTAAGTTCAACAACCAAAGGTTTTTTGGCTCCACGTATGACGGCAGAGCAACGCCTTCTTATTACATCGCCGGCCACAGGACTTACGGTGTACCAAACTGATGGTACAGCCGGATTTTATTACTACAATGGCAGCACATGGACACAAATTGGCAATGCCTCCGGCGCTACACAATGGACTACAACCGGAAGCGATATTTATTATAATAGTGGCAATGTCGGTATCGGGGTCACTTCGCCATCAGCGAAATTACATCTTACAGCTGGTGCAGGAAATGCAGCCATAAAAATAGACAATACTTCATATTTAGAATTTGGCGCAGGAATTAGTGGGAAAGAAGGTAATGCAGGAAAAATCGCTTATCAACTTTACACTGTAGATGCTCTTGATATAATTGGTGCTGGCACGGATGGACTCAGCAACAGAAAGATTAAATTTTGGGCTGAAGGAGGTTCGTATTTTAATGGCTATATTAATGTGACGGGTGGAGCTTATTGCAACGGTACTGCATGGGTTGATGCATCAGATGCCCGTTTAAAACGTGATATTCAATCAATGACAAAATATGGTCTAAAACAAATATTAGAATTGCAGCCGGTTACCTATTACTTTATTTCAGACTCAACCAATCATCCCGAAGTAGGCTTTATTGCTCAGGATGTACAGAAAATTATACCTGAAGTTGTTCGAGGAACCGAGGGTGACATTGAAAAAGGTGAAACCCTGGGGTTGAGTTACGGCAACTTAGTTCCAGTCCTTACAAAAGCCATTCAAGAGCAACAAAAGCAAATCGATGAGTTAAAAGCTTTGGTAGAAAAACTTATGCAAAAATAAAACTTTGCCTAAACAAAACGTAATATATTGAAAATGTGATGCATATTGGATGTTGCTATTTTCATTATTATATAAACAAGACATTATGAAAAGATTAATATTGATATCAACGCTAAGTTTTATATACCTTACTGCTTTTTCGCAGGGCATATATAACAATGGTGCCCATATAGTGGTGTCGGCGGATACTTATTTGGTTGTCGATGGCGCTTCGGGAAACCTCCAAAACGAAAGCGGTGTGATTGACCTTTCCGGCAAACTCAAGCTTGACGGTAACTTTAGCAACAATGTTACAGCCGCCAGCGCATTTGGCACATTAGCATCGGGTAGCGAAGTGATTTTTGCCGGCACAGGCACACAAACCATTGGTGGAAGTTCTACAGCGGTATTTTCATTCGATAAACTCACCGTAAACTCCGGCGCTACCGTGCAAGCAACAGCAGGGAAACAGCTTACGCTCAACAGCGACCTCACAAACAATGGCACTTTCACTATTGATGCCAGCGACGAAGAACAATCGACTGTAAAAATTAGCGGTTCGGTTAGTGGAGCAGGTACCTACAATATGCAGGCTTACCTCACCGCCGGTCGTAACTGGTATGTGTCGAGTCCGGTTTCGGGAGCAAAATCGAGCGTATTTAATGCAGCTTCGAATCCTGTGTATTGGTACGACGAAGAGCATGGAACTTCTGCTCCCTGGGTAACTATCTCCGACAATACAACCGATTTGATTCCTTACAGAGGTTATATAGCCACAGTGCCAACCAACGGCAATGTAACATTTACAGGTGGAGCATTCAACAACAGCGATGAAACAATAACCTTGTATCGCACGGCGGGTCAAACCAAAGAAGGTTTTAACCTTGTGGGCAATCCTTATCCGGCTTATTTCGATTACGATGCAGCCACAAAGCAGGATATTATGGAAACATTCTGGCTACGCTCGCGCAACGAAGCCAATAACGGTTGGATATTTGATACTTTCAACACCCTCACAAATTTGGGAACAAGTCCGAGTGGAAAACATACCAGTGGCAAAATTCCACCCATGCAGGCATTTTGGGTGCGCGTGTCGCCTACCAAAGCTTCGGGAACCATTTCAATTGCTAAGTCACTCACTTCACATGTCGATAATGCTGCCAATATTCGTCGTGCCCCACAGGAAGAACAAAGGCAGTTTGTGCGCTTGCGGCTTTATAAAGACGCATCGTACGACGAAACCCTCGTGGCTTTCTTTCCGGGTGCCAGCGATGCCGCCGACAATTACGATTCGCCCAAAATGCTAAATGCCAGCGCTACCGTGCCCGACATTTACAGCAAAGCAGGCAGCGAATCGATGGCTATAAATTCGCTTACAACTTTCGAAGGCGAACGACGTATACCATTGTATTACAATACCCGGCAGACTGGCGATTTCAAAATCACAGCCAATGAAATTTCAGGATTCAGCCCAATGGGCTCAGTGAAGCTTTACGATGTGGCACTTGGCACAGAACACAACCTGTTGCTCGATGGCGATTATATATTTCAGTCTGAAGCAGTGAATAACGCATCCCGTTTTGAACTTATTGTTAAGATACCGGGCATTACTACCCAAAGCAATACAGAGGTGTATGATGGGGTACAATTTATTGATCGCACGAATGGACAGGTTGAGATCAGAATAGCGGATAAAAATAATACAAACACCAAATACACGGTACATAACGCAATAGGCCAATTGGTACAAAGTGCCGTGGTAACGCAAAACTCAACACTTGTGAAGTTTTCGTGCCCTGCGGGTGTATATCACATTAGCCTGAGTAATGGTGAGAAAGTTTATTGTCATAAAATTTTAATTAATTAAACACACTTTTATGAATACATATTCAGCAATCGAGAAGGAGATTAAACGCCATTATACAGCACCCGAGATTATTGTGATTAGCCTTGATAAAGAGATCTCATTAGTGCTGGATTCGGATCCACCTATAAAGGAATCAGCACCACGCAATTGGTTCGACGATGAAGACTCTGATAGTGGATATTAAGTTTTGACAGCCCTCTGTCACACCTGCTTCATGTAAAATTTATCTGTCTGTTTTCCTGTTGAAATGTCAACTGTCTTATTTTGCATAAAAAATAAGACTATGACATTTTACAAATACTATCCTACCATTGTTATTTCGGATGTTCACCTTGGCACCACACATTCCAAAGCCACACAGTTAGCCGATTTTTTGCGCACTGTAAACTGCGATACACTTATTCTCAATGGTGATATCATTGATGGTTGGCATCTTCAGAAAGGTGGGCGCGAAAAATGGAAAAAAGAACATACCGACCTGATAAAAATCATCATGAAAATGATGGAAGTGCATCAAACAAAAGTGATATATGTGCGTGGTAATCACGACGATTTTCTCGATCATTTGGCTCCCTTTATGTTTGGCGGCATTTCGGTAGTCAAGGATTATGTACATCGCAGCCATGGAAAAACTTACTACGTGACGCATGGCGATATTTTCGATAGTGTCACTTCTAAAATGGTTTGGCTTGCCCGTCTGGGTGATATCGGTTATTCCTTCCTGCTATGGTTTAACAGAATATACAATCATTTCAGATTAAAACAAGGACTCCCCTACTATTCAATCTCACAAAAGATTAAACACAAAGTCAAATCCGCAGTTTCTTTTATCTCCGATTTCGAAAAAGAACTGGCTGCTGTAGCAAAAGCCCGTCATGCCGATGGAGTAATTTGCGGACACATTCATCAACCGGCCGACCGCATGGTAGATGGCATCCATTATCTGAACTCAGGCGATTGGGTGGAAACCATGTCGGCATTGCTCGAGCATAAAGATGGTAGCTGGGAAGTGTATTTGCATCAGGATGCCGATGACAATTCGGTGATTGAAGATCGTGAACACAATGTCCGCATCAGTGGCCCTCAATACAAGGTGGCTTTTACCGCCGGAAATTTCTTTGGATATTTCCAAAAACTATTTGCTGTGCAACACTCCTGATTAAATAGTAAAACAACTCTATAAATGAAATACTTATTTGTGATTCAAGGCGAGGGCCGCGGACATTTGACACAGGCGCTTAGCATGAAACAACTTTTGGAACGCAACGGACACGATGTAGTGGCTGTAATGGTAGGAACCAGTCACAAACGCACTCTTCCTGAATTCTTTAGCCAGAAAATTGATACCGAAATTATTCAGTTTCGAAGCCCCAACTTTATGCCACGCCCTGCCGAAAAACGTCCTTTTCTGCCAGCCAGCATTTTGTATAATTTGCTTCTTTTACCCGTGTATCTCGAAAGCATTATCAACCTTAAACGCACCATCGACCGCAAAAATCCCGATGTGGTTATCAACTTTTACGAACTGATTTGCGGCATTAGTTATGGCATTTTTCATCAATCGGCTCCCATGATTAGCATGGCGCATCAATACTACTTCCTGACCAAAGACTTTAAATACAGGGGAAAACGGAAGTTTGCCTTTGCGCTGCTTAATCTCTTTTCGCGCGTCACTATGTGGAATGCCGACAAAACGCTTGCACTTTCGTTTCGTCCGGCGGTAAAACATGAAAATGGCCGTATAAGCATTGTGCCGCCACTGCTGCGCACCGAAGTGCTGAACGAAATTCCTGTAAACGGAAACTATATTCATGGCTATATACTCAACGATGGTTATGTGCAGGAGATCACAAAATGGAGTGAGAATTGTCAGGAGAAACTTCATTTCTTTTGGGACAAAAAAAATGCAGCCCGAATAACTCCTGTAAACGATTCGCTTACATTGCACATCATCGACGACCGTAGATTCCTGTCGTACCTGTCGAGTGCCAAAGCTTATGCCACCACAGCAGGTTTCGAATCGGTTTGCGAAGCCATGTATCTGGGAAAACCCGTTTTGATGGTTCCAACCCATATTGAGCAGGAATGCAATGCGCAAGATGCCATGGAAGCAGGAGCAGGGATCAGTGCCGAAAGCTTCGATATTGATGCGCTGTTGCAATATCTGCCTGCACATAAAAAAGACATCCGTTTCAACTATTGGGTGAAAAATGCCAACGAAATTATATTGGCTGAAATTACCGAAAGCCTGACGCAAGGTCGAGCTGTTGTGATTGCATGATACCATAATTATTTCTGAGCCGGTTTGGTGAATTAATTACAAAACTCGTATAATGGGATTGTCTCATTCCTCTTACAGTATTCAACTGTTTGAAATTAATATTTAAACCCGTAGTGCATTTAGACTACAAGTGATTTGATGTTGTTTATATTTCTATTTAAAAGTTTATTTATCATTTGAATAACTGTCAAAGCAGTGATTTTAGATAAAATTCTGTTTTTGTATCCGTCAAAAGACTTAGCGTAATTTCGACGAATCAAGAACTGGTCACAAAGCTGAGAAAAAAGAGTTTCAATACGTTTTCTTGTTTTTCTGAATATATAGGGATGTTATACATAATCGTGTTGATTGACGCGCATTGGCACTTCCAACTTTATGTTATTAGAAGCGCAACAAATCTAATTGATAATCAGCACTTAAATAACCTTTGTCTCCTATTAAAACACAAGAAGAAAGATTGGCTTTTATGTTTTTCAAATAATGTATGTCATGTACAGCAGCTTGGGTTAGCTCAAAGTTTGAGAAAACGCCACTAGCGCTACATACAGCATGTAATTTGTATCTATAAAAATGCAATCTCTGACTGGCACAATATCCTTTGGAAGGGCTGGTTAAGTAATCTTCTTTACAGATTGTTGTTCTGGAAGATCGTGATAACTTACATATTTCCAATGGCATACTGTCAACTATAAAATAATTTTCAGTTCCTGTCAGTTTATCCGACATCGCTTTGCTGATTCGCTCTTTAATAAAAAAATAATTTTCGTCTGCGACGATTATATACACTTCGTTCAATGCGTGAACTTAGTGAATTTGGTAAAACTCTAAATAATTGATATTCAAAGTCTATACTTAGGGACTCTGCTGTCAGATCAACAGCAATCAGTTCAATATCGCTCAAACGTGGACGACGGATTTGATTCAGAAAGTTACTTTTTGTCTCAAATTGTTTTAATATCTCGAGAATTTTCTCGTACTTTGTTGTGAAGTTGCTCATTTCATTTACTTAGTTGGTAGTCAGATAAATATACGGATTTTATCCGAAATGAACAACTTTTTTTATTACTATTTCATAAATGCACTACGGGTTGCTTAATACAAATCAAACATGTACCGGTTAAATGACACAATTATGTCAATTCAATTCATATTCCTGCTACACGCATGCAAGAACAAACAGGTATTACTACCGGCATTACGCTTTTTGCCAACGATGGCGGTATGTTTACATTCGGAGCCGACTATTTTCTAAACCCGGCACTGAGTCTTACAGCCAATGTGGGATCCGATAATTATTATGCCTTCGGAGCTAAACTTTATCATGCGCGCAAAGCTAAGCCAACTAATTTTGCACCATTTATCGGGCTGCAATACGGAAAGCACCACATGACAAGCTTCTGGGAAGTGCCTGTGGGCATTCAATACGTTACAAATTTCGGACTACAATTCTCTTTACAGGTTAGCCTGCTCGAATATCCGAATATCAATTATCAGAATGCACATGCAGGATTCAGTGTTGGCTGGAGGTTTTAATGCACAACAAATTTCATTTTTACACGTCAGCAGCTTTTATAGACTATTGCATAGAACTTTCATCCTTTTTGAATGTAGTATTTAAACTTTGACCATTATTTATCAATTTATGGATTGAAAATAATGTTATCTTCTTTGTCGAATGATTAATTTTGTCAATATAAAATTCCAAAATAAGTCTGACATGAAGAAAATCATCCTCTTACTATCCTTTTTCATTAGCTTACACGCCACAGCTCAAACATGGACAAATCCGCTCACTCTGCAGGGCGAGTGGTATTTGTACGGAGTGGGCGACCCATATATTCTGAAGTATCGCGGCACTTACTATCTGTATGTCAGCACAAAAGACAATAACACCGGAGTAAAATGCTGGTCGACAAAAGATTTTAAAACATGGTCGAATGCCATCACCTGTAGTACCGATGCTGTAACCAAAGGCGCTTATGCTCCTGAAGTTTTCTACTGGAACGGAAGTTTCTACATGTACACTTCGCCTGCCGGAAACGGGCATTACGTACTGAAATCCGACAGCCCAACCGGCCCGTTTGTCCCTGTCACAGGCAATATCGGAAAAAGCATCGACGGTTCGGTGTTTGTCAACGACGACGGAAAACTATATTTCTATCACGCCGATGGCAATGGCATTATGGGCTGTGCGATGACAAGTCCTACCAGTATTGGTGCGAGTGTCAACCTGAACACTCGCATGGCCAGCAACTGGACCGAAGGCCCCTGTGTTTTCAAACGAAACGGCGTTTATTATCTGATTTACACCGGAAATCATGTCATCAGTAAAGGTTACAGAGTCGATTATGCTAAAAACTCTTCAGGTCCCATCAATTCGTTTACACCACAAGCCAACCAAAACCCTATTCTGCTTAGCTCCGAAGGTTCATTTGTGGGCCTGGGTCACGGAAGCGCATTTGTAGGGCCCGATCTTGATTCGTATTACTTTACTTACCACAATCTGGCCGGCGATTACGGAGTGGGGCCATATCGCAGACTAAACTTCGACCGCATTGCATGGAATGGCGACAAAATGCTTTTGCTTGGGCCTACCACATGGGCGCAGGAAGGCATGAAACAATCCGACATGGTTGACTTTTTCAATCGTGGAAGCATTGGCTCCGACTGGGAAACGCCCAATGGTGGCGACTGGGGAATTACCATGGCCGACTTTATGCATCAAAAAAACTATATGGAAAGTGTCGAAACCATCTACAAAACCATTTACAAAACACCCACTTCGGCCAATTACAGCGCAGAATTTACTGTCAGAGAACTTCAGCGGTCAAACTCTGCGGCACGACATGGTGCTGTATTCAATTACACCGACGAACAAAACTATGGCATTGCGGTGCTGAAAAGCAGCTCAAACCAATTGGAAATCAACTTTCTGAAAAACAATGTTTGGGGAACGCCCAAAACTTACGCATTGCCTTCGGGCTACCTGTATAATGTGTGGCACTCACTGCGCATTGAAAAAGCAGGAAGTACACATAAATTCTTTGTAGATGGTATGCTGAAAGCCACGCTCACCGAAGATTCGGAAGGCGGAAAAATCGGATACATGTCCGATCGCAGTCAGGCCAACTTCAGCTACATTGCATTCAGCAACAAAGTTAACGGTTCAGGCATTTTCAACATTTACAAACCCATACCCGGAACCATCGAAGCTGTTCATTATAACGAAGGCGGCGAGGGAATCGGACACAGCGATCTTTCCACCGGAAATTCAGTTGGAAAATATATTCGGAACGACAATGTGGATGTCAGGGATTGTCCAGAAGGCGGATATGCGATTACCGACAATCAGAACGGAGAATGGTACAAATACAATATAAACGTAAAATCCACCGGAGTCTATAATGTTGGAATACGATATTCCGCTACTTCAGCAGGCCAGATAAGAATACTGCAGGGCGATGCCGACCTTACCGGAGTAATTACTTTGCCGGCAACAGGCGGTACAAATGTATGGCGCACGCATACCATCAAAAATCTGAATATGGATGCAGGATACCAGACTCTGAAAGTGGAAGTGGTGAGCGGCGGATTCGATCTTTACACACTGCAATTCAAAGAAGCCGACAATACAGGAATCACAGTAACAGACAATTTCAACACTTCTTTTAGTTCGAAGTGGAACTACAATGATGGTACATGGGCTGTGCAAAACGGAAAGGCAGTCGTCAGTGGTTACAGCAAACGCACGCTTGGCAATACCAGTTGGAGCGATTACAGTATTCAGACCGAAATTACCTACAAAGATATGTTTAATGCAGGACTGATTTTCAGGGTAAACAATCCGGCATTGGGCGGTGCAGGCAACAATTCGCAACTGGGAACCGATTATTATCAGGGATACTTCGTGACACTTTCGGCCAACGGAGTAGTGCTGGGCAAGCAAAACTACAACTGGACGCATCTTACAACTGCAAGCGGATCGTACGCATTGAACACCACCTACACGCTCAGAGTGGATGTGAACGGGGCCAATATAAAAGTGTTTGTCAATGACATGAATAACCCGAAAATTGACTTTACCGACCCTAATCCATTCATCAGCGGAAAAGTGGGTTACCGAAGTCACAACTGCAATGCCGAATTCGATAATTTCAGCGTAACAACAAAAGCAGAACCACCAACTGCGTTAGGAGAACATTCGAAAGACGAACTCAGACTTTTTCCGAATCCGGTAAAAAACCATTTGAATGTGGATGGACTTAGCACTAACTCAGAATTGTCGGTTTTTGACATCAGAGGTGTGGCCGTATTGAAAAAGAAATCGGAGAATTCCGTTTGCCATATTGAGTTATCGGACATAAATGCTGGAATATATTTCCTGAAAATACACAATCCGAAAAGCGGCACTGTGGTTAGAAAGTTTCTGAAGGAATAAAAACACCGTATAAATTACCAGATTTATCACAAGAAGGGTCACTTAAAACAATTCTTTAAGTGTTGTGAACAATACTCCAACCACGGAATAAGACTTTGGTATATATTTGCCGTTGGGTTTTCGATAAGTTCGAAAACCCAACGCTTGTAAATTGAATCTACCATCTTAAAAACTCATCAATAATCATGTTGTAAAAACACTTGTTTGCACACAGCTTTTGGAAAATACGGTTTGCATAATACACCTTTTTAATCACTATCAAAAAATCATTTGAATGAAACAATTGTTAATTGGTCTACTGACTCTCGTCATTACGACCTCCACAGCACAAACCCTTAATCGGACCATACTGATTGATTTTGGCCCCGCCACACAATCAACATATAGTCAACTAACCACAAATCCGGATGCAAACAGCAATTACTGGAATAACTTCACAAACAATACAGCAGCTTCAGCATCAATGGCATTGGTTGATAAATCCAACAATGCAACCGGCATCTCAATAAAAACATTAGTCAATTTTGAAGTTAATCCTAATCCCGGAGCTCCCGGTATCGGAGAACTCTCTCAGTTGAATGTAACCTCATTAGGCGATTTAGCTGTAACAACAGCCACACTCGATTACTTTTTCGGGAATAATGCATCACCCAGTCTGAAATTCACTGGACTTGAGGCAAATAAGGCTTATAAGTTTTCAGTATTTGGCTGTCGCCTTTCCTCAGGGGACACGCGCGTATCAAAATACTCATTTACAGGAGCTAACTCAGCAGTGGGCACTCTCAAAACCTCTGAAGCAAATCTTGGAGGTACAAATATTCATGCCAACAATAGCAGCACTTATACAACACCGTTTCTTTTTGCAGACGCAAATGGCGAAATAAAACTTGACCTTACAGCTCAAACAAGCACATTCGCATACATTAATGCTATCAGAATAGAAGTTTACAGCGATGCGGCTGTCAATGTAAGCGGAATTACTGTGGATGGAAATAACATTGAAACTACCAATGGCACATCGCAACTCACAGCCAGCGTAACACCCGAAAACGCCACTATTAAAGAAGTAGCATGGACAGTTAGCGATCCTAAAATTGCCACTGTCAGCGCAGCAGGTTTGTTGACTGCCCGCAAAAACGGTACTGTCACTGTTACCGCCACGAGCAAAGAATCCGGTTCTAGAGTTTCTGGTTCCAAAGAATTTGTAATATCGGGACAACCGGTTCCTGTAAGAGAAATGTTTCTTGATTTTGGCCCCAACGATGGATCTAACGGCGATATCACCCCAACAAGTGCCGCTGACATAAATGGAAACTTTTGGAACAATGCGACTGCGAATGCTCCAGGAGGCATCTCTCCTGTCCCCACAATATTTGTAAACAGCTTGGTCGATAATGCCAATGTAGCCACAGGAATATCGGTAGCACTCACTGCCGGCACATTAAAAACCAATGGAAAACAAAACGGCGCGTTGCTCACACCGGATTTGAATTATTTGGGCGAACTTGGTATTGCAACTGCCACCGAAGATTATTTCTTTGTGGAAAATCAGACCGGAACACTAACATTCAGCAATTTAGATATTTCAAAAGGATACAAATTCAAAATTTTCGGCAGCCGCGACAATACCGAAGTCCGTATATCAAAATACGCATTTACAGGTTCGAATTCAGTGAGCGGCAGTCACCAGACCTCGGGTACAAACCTTGGCGCAGCAGGCGTAAACCGCAACATAAGCGACATTTACAGTTCTGAAATTGTGTACCCGAACAGCAATGGCCAGATCACGCTTCAACTTAGCAATCAGCAGTCGTCATTTGGCTATATCAATGCCATGAAGATTGAAGCATTTGAAGAGGCCTATGTTCCTGTCGCATCCATCAATGTGACGGGTAATGACATAAGCACTTCAGGTACTGCTACACAAATGACAGCCACATTATCGCCCGAAAATGCCAGCGTTAAATCTGTTATCTGGTCGGTCGACAACACTTCTGTAGCGACCATTAATGCCAGCGGAATGCTTTTCCCGCTGAAAAACGGAACAGTAACGGTGACTGCCACAAGCACACAAACAGGAGCAAAAATCAGCGGAAGCAAACAAATCATCATCTCCAATCAGGTGCCAGAACTTTACATTTCGGGAACTGCCACTGCAAATGGCGATGATGTATTCACAGCATTACCAATGAAACGCATTTCCGACGCACAAGGCAATGCTACCGGCATTTTTGAGATTTACACTAATTTAAACGAAAATGGTACTTTCAGATTTTGCACTGCACAAAGCAACGATGCCGACTTCTATGGCGGTGAAGCAACAACTCTGACCAAAAATGGCTCAGCCATTGATCCTGCCGAAAGTGGCTTGGTGCTGATCAGCGCAAATATGTCTACTTTGACTTACAGCATCCTACCCACAAACAGCGTGGAAATTAGCGGAGTTGCAGGTTCGTTGCCATTGACCTATACAGAAAATGGTGTATGGTCGGCTGTAGTCAATATGAGCAATGTGGTGAATGCTGCTGATCTGAAATTTGCTTTCAGAATTAACGGAGACAATAATCTCTCGTTTAAACGCATCACAGGCACTATCAATAGTTTAAGTCTGGAGACAACAGCTGCCACAGTCGGCATTCCTGTCGAAAAAATACCTGTTGATAAAAACAGCTATAAAGTATCCATCGACCTGAGCAACTACAGCTACTCGCTTGCCTGCCCGACTATCAATAACCTCAAAATTGCATACATGGGTTCGTCGGTAGCTTCGGGTACAGGAGCTACAAATAATCATGGTTATAACTATTTGTACACACAAATGCTGAGCCAGCGATATGCGCAATCGAAAGGCTTAAATTTCTCTACTGTAAACATTTCCATTGGAGGAAACAGCACGCTGAATCTGCTGTCGCGCATCAACAACGATTTATTTCCATTGTGTACAAAATATGTGATTTTCGGACTTTCGCTAGGTAACGAAGGAATTCACGGAAGCGCCGATCAGGAAGCTACATTTAATCAGTTTAAAAACAATATGCTGAAACTGATTAACATGGCTCGTGAGAAAGGAATGACTCCTGTAATGACAAACAATTACACACGAAACGATTATACCGCAACGGATTATGGCTATATCAAACGTATCAATATGTTGATTCATGAATGGGATTTGCCAACCATAAACCTGCTTGGAGCCATCGACGATGGAGCAGGACGCTGGGCCGGCGGATACTGGCAGGACGGACTTCATCCTAACGATGCGGGTCATGCGGAGTTTGCATATTCAATGGTTCCGTCGATGTTCGATGCTTTGGAAGCCGGTAAACCGCTTCCCGTGCGCGCAAAAAACAATGCTGCAACATTCAGCAATGGCTCTTCGGCCGATCAGCTGCAATATCTGCCCGATAACCTGTTGCATTCGTTCACACATTCGTTCGAATTTAAAACAAATGCTGCCGGAGTGCTTTCCACAATGAAAACTACGGGCGCTATTTCGCTCGACGCCACCACCGGAAATCTGGTATACACGTCACCGGCTACAGGCGCAAAAATAACAGGAAACACAGCTCTAAACGACAATCAATGGCACAGGGTAACACTCACACATTATTATGCCAGAGGGCTTACTCTTTTGTATGTTGACAGCACTTTGGTTGGACAAAAATCGGAGAAAATGGCCGTGGATATTTTCAGACTAAACGATTTGAATGGTCCGGCTGAGGTGAGTTTCCGCGATTGGTTTTTGTACCGTGCGGGAATGAACCGTGAAGAAATTGCAGCCATCTGTGCCGGACGAATGCTTAAATCGGGACTGGAACTTTACGCTCCCTTGTACGCTCAGGGCGAAAATCAGTTCGAAAACAAAGCGCAAAGTACCACTGTGATTTCAAAAGTGCGTGTCGAAACATCCGGATATTCATCCAACAGACTTACAGGCACATCGCTTTTTCCAAATCCTGTGGATAAAACCATTTATATAAATGGTTTAAAAACCGGAAATTTATATCATTTCAGAATATTCAATACACTCGGACAGCTGACTTTTTCAGGAAAAATTGAACACAGCAATCAGATAAATGTAGCTCATCTACCTGAAGGACAGTATTTGATCGAGATATTTGATTCAAAAAGCTTTGAAAAGGCAAGTTTGCGCTTTGCAAAATTGTAATTAGCAAAAATCAAACAATAAACCCCGGCAATCCGATAGACTGCCGGGGTTTATTATTTCACACTTATACTTTATTTCAATACCGAAAATTTCAGCACATAAGGTTTTGTTTCGCCAGCCAGCCAAATGCGGCAGCAATACAAACCGTTGTTTAGCTGCTGAATATTCAGAAAATTTGAACCTGACATATCTGTCTGTATTACACGTCCGTGCATATCGGTAATTTCGGTGCGCGCTACAATGCGGTGATCGGTTGAAATGCTCAGATAGTCCGTAGCAGGATTGGGATAGAGCTTTAGCGATACAGCCGAAAGCGCATCCACAGCCGCCGCCGATTCATCAATCAATTCCCAGTCGCCGGCTTCAGCGGCAGCATTTGTAGTCTGTACAATATTGCTGTTCGGCTCGTCGTTGGCTACAGCCAGATATTTCAGACTATGCATGACAATGATTTTATAAAAACCGTCGGTTGCCGATGGTAAAAGCAGAAAGCGTTGATGCATGCCTGAAGAATATACGTCCTGAATAAAAGTGGCATTGTCGGCCTCGTTCGCATTTTGCGCCTGCAGACTTTTGCTGCTCAGGCGATTGTTCAAACGATAAGCGCCATCGCCCAAATGCGCAAACAACCAGCGCTGACTCAGCGAACCGTCGAAAGTTTTTTGCTGTACTTCCACACCCGAGCTCAGATTTTGTGCCGCCAGCGTCACATAAAGCCGGCTTTTGCGGTTGCGGATATAAAGTCGCTTGCTTGCAAAAGTGGTAAGTCCCTCAGTGCGCACATTCCACGAACTCACAGTGCCCGTATGAACAGAAGAAACATCATTTACTGATTCTCTAATGGTAGTATACACACCTGTACAATTGTCGGTTGCATAGAGGTCGATACGAAATCCGGGCGACAGACGAACCGATTGAAGCGCTTTGTCGGGGAAGTTTTGTGCCAGAATACCGTAATTGTAATGTTTTCCCACTTCAAAATTCACAGCTTTTCCCTGATAATTTTTCTCGGTGTAAGCCGTAATATGAGGTTTCATTTTATCAACATTCACCACTTCGCCTCCACCAAAAACCGTATTGATAGCCGCAGCATAATTTTTCAGATTGAAATCGTTGGCATTGTACACCCACAAAAAACCGCCTTTTGTGGTTGAATTGGCTTTCCATTCCTGCATTTTTGTGGTAATGGTTGCAGTGGTGTTAAAATGCAATAAACCTGAATGGAGTTCTATATTATTGATATTCCAGTCTTTGGGATTATTATTGGCTCCACCATCGTAACATTGTATCAGGATGCGATCGACAGCACCCGGACGCTGATTATTGACCGAAGTAGCCAGACTTTGCCAGAAACTTTTGTTCATATAAGGCGCCAGAGTGGTTTTAAAACCCAAATCGTAAAGCATGACATGAAAAGCTGTTGCCGAAGCCACATTGTAAGTATGCTCATCGTCGTTGTTGATGGCTTCAATCACAGGCAAAGTATCTTTCAGCGCTTTGAAATTTTTGTATAAAATACTTGTAGGCCCTGTTCCCTGAGCAATTACCAGCGCTTTGATATTGTCGTACGATTTCGATCCCCAGCCGCCAATGCAACTTTCCACACGCCGAATGGAAGTCATTCCCTGACGGAGCGCATTTACATCGTCCACATAGTGAGGCTGCGTATTTCCAAACACATATTTCCCATCGCGACAAATGGTTTCGCCATCGGTGGTAAGATCGCCATTGGGCTCAACCTGAATATTAAACAAAATAACATAGGTAAAACCCGAAGCTTTAAGCGTAGGTACAGTTACTGTTCTGTCGCGACGAAAATGACCTCCCACATAAATGCCCGAATTGGCAAATACAGTGAGACTTAAAAATAAACTAATCGAAAAGAAAAGTGTTCGAGAATTCAGATTCCACATGATTTTTTGATAATTTGTAAATTAATTAACCCTGATATGTACAAAGTTACAGTAGCATTCCGAAATATTATTATCAAAACAAAGCTCCACTGTGAGTTTGGGATGTTTCTTCTGCTTTTTGATTAATAATTTGCCAAAAATCTGGTAATCCGGATAGCTTAGAACTTGAAAAATAGCAGCAACTTTGATAGTGCTTTATAATTATACAATCCGGGACTACAAACGTACCATTCAGAATTAGCTTTTTCATATATATAGTTTAAAACTTTCTACTGAACATTTCAACTTTCTTACCTGGATTTCGTTTAATAAGGATTAATTCAATCAATATTATGGACCCTAAAGTAAAGAAAATTGTATTGGCAGTGCAACGTGCCGAGGAAACTGAACATTTGGTATATATGAGGCTGGCAGAACTCACAAAAGATGAAAATAATGCCGAAATCCTTCGCAAAATTGGCATTCAGGAAAAAGGGCATGCACGTTTTTGGGAAAAAATATCGGGCGTAGAAGTGAAACCCGACATGTGGAGAGTGTTTCGGGTAGTGTGGCTTGCACGCATTCTGGGGCTGACTTTCGTACTAAAACTGATGGAGAAACGCGAAGGAACCGGCTCGGCAGTCTATACCAAACTTGCTGAATACTTTCCTGAATCGAAGAAATTTGCTGAAGAAGAGTTGGTACATGAAAAACAATTGCTCAATATGCTCGACGAGGAGAGTCTGCAATATGTGGGCTCCATTGTACTCGGACTGAACGATGCCCTCGTGGAGCTTACCGGTGCATTAGCTGGCTTTACACTGGCCCTCAGCGACAATCGCATTATTTCGCTGGTAGGCCTGGTCACGGGTATTTCAGCAGCACTTTCAATGGCTGCATCCGATTATCTGTCGTCGAAAGCCGATGGCGAAAGCACTGCAGGCAAATCGGCTCTTTACACGGGAGTAGCTTACTTTATCACTGTTATTTTACTGATCACTCCTTTCCTTTTGCTCGACAATCAGTTTATTGCACTTGGCATTACGCTTAGCACGGCTGTACTTATTATTTTCCTGTTCAATTATTATATTTCGGTGGCGAAGGACCTTAATTTTAAAGCCCGCTTCCTCGAAATGACAATTATCAGTCTTGGCGTGGCTGCATTCTCCTTCCTCGTTGGTTATGCGCTGAAATATCTGCTCGGCGTGGACGTTTAATCAAAGCATTTTGAATTCCGGAGCTCTTCTTTGATCCATTATTGGTTTTAAAAACACAAATATCGCACGCGATATATTAAAAAGACATAACAAAAATAACAAAAGTGGGTTTGATGACATTGTAGTTCATAACTTTGCACAAAATTCAGGCTAAAGGAAAGATATAAAAACTGAAAATGAAAAAACTGTTCTCTATTCTGTTTCTCGCATATTCGCTTTTTGCAATGGCCGAAGCGCCACGACATACTTTTAGCGGTACTGTGACCGATGCCAGCAATGGCGAAAGCCTGATTGGCGCCAGTGTCACTGTAAAAGAACTTCCCGGAACCGGAATTACCACCAACGGATACGGATATTTTTCGCTCACATTGCCCGACGGACAATACACTTTTGTAGTTTCGTACCTCGGATATGCCACTCAAAGTATTTCAATTAAACTGGATAACAATCGCCAGCTAAATATTAAACTTGAACCAAACTCCACCGAACTCGACGATGTAATTATCACTGCTCAGGCCCGCAACAACAATATCACTTCTACTGAAATAGGCATGGAAAAGCTTGAAGTGAAGGAAATCAGCAAAATTCCCGTGATATTTGGCGAAGCCGACATTATGAAAACGCTGAAACTTACGCCCGGAATAAAATCAGTGGGTGAAGCCAGTGGAGGTTTTTTTGTACGTGGCGGAAATAACTCGCAAAATCTTGTTTTGCTCGACGAAGCTACTGTATATAATGCTGATCATTTGCTGGGCTTTTTCTCAACTTTCAACAGCGATGCCATTAAAGATATACAAATGTTCAAAGGCACAGCTCCTGCCGAATATGGAGGGCGCATTTCGTCGGTGCTCGACGTAAAAATGAACGACGGCAACAATCAATCGCATCATATCGGGGGCGGTATCGGACTTATTTCGTCGCGCTTGAATGCTGAAGGGCCGCTTGTGAAAGACAAAGGTTCGTATCTGGTTACTGCACGACGCACTTATGCCGATTTGTTTCTCAAACTCTCGCCCGATACGCTTATCAACAACAATCAGCTTTATTTTTATGATTTGAATATGAAGCTGAATTATAAAATCGATGACAAAAACCGTCTGTTTCTTTCAGGATATTTCGGGCGCGATATTTTTGAATTTCAGGATCGTTTTGGTATCGACTGGGGAAATATTACGGGCACTTTGCGCTGGAATCACCTGTGGAGCGAGAAACTTTTCAGCAATACTTCGCTGGTATATTCAAACTACGACTACAGGGTGGACTTGAGTCAGGATGCGGGTTTTAGTTTGCATTCGGTGATTAAAAACTGGAACTTTAAACAGGAATTTCAACTTTTCGCCAATAGCAAAAACACTATTTCGTTCGGGTTAAGCTCTACTTTTCATACCATTACACCCGGACAGGTAGAAACTACTGAAGATTCCGACTTCACACCTGAACGCCTCGACGATAAAAATAGTCTCGACAATGCGCTTTATATCAGCAATGTATGGAAACCTACATCAAAATTGAATATCAATTACGGTTTGCGCTTATCCACCTATCACCTTTTTGGACCCGGAAATTTTTACAGCTACAGCAATGGCGTTATTACCGATACAATGACCTACAATAAGGCTGAAATTGTGAAATCATTTTACCATCTGGAGCCTCGATTGAATATTTCCTATGTATTCGATGCCGAAAATTCGGTAAAAGCCAGTTTCACGCGCAATACTCAGAATCTGCATGTGGTTTCCAATTCCACTTCGTCGCTGCCTACAGATATATGGCTTTCGTCGGGCAATAATATAAAACCTGAAATTGGCGATCAGGTTTCGCTGGGCTATTTTCGCAACTTTGCCAGCGACCGATATCAGTTTAGCGCCGAAACCTACTATCGGTCAATGGAAAATCAGATTGACCTGAAAAATGGTGCTGATATTTTTGCCAACGAACATATTGAAGGTGAATTGCTTTTTGGCGAAGGACGAGCTTATGGATTGGAAATGTTGCTCCGCAAAAAACAGGGAAAATTTACAGGTTGGATTGGCTACACATGGTCGCGCACCGAACGACTGATCGATGGTATAAACAACAATAACTGGTATCCTGCCCGTCAGGATATAACGCACGACCTTTCGATAGTGGGTATTTACGACATTACCAAAAAATGGTCGATTTCGGCTTCGTGGGTTTACAATACAGGAAATGCCGTGACTTTCCCCAGCGGAAAATACCTGATAAACGGCAATGTGCAGTATTATTACACCGAACGAAACGGCTACCGAATGCCCGATTATCACCGGCTTGACATAGGCGCCACTCGCACCTTGAAAAAGACTAAAAAATTCGAAAGCAGTCTCAATTTTTCAGTGTACAATGCTTACGGACAGAAAAATCCTTTCTCCATCGATTTTGAACAGGACGAAGCCGACCCGACAAAAACCATAGCGGTGAAAACCTATCTGTTTACCTTTGTACCATCGGTGACCTATAATTTTAAATTTTAAACGAGAATGAAAAAGTTATTATACATATTTGTCATTTCGATCGCTCTTGTTTCGTGCACCGAAGTCATTGATATTGACATAAATGCCAGCAACCCGCAATTGGTGGTCGAAGGTGGAATTGGTTTGAACGAACCTGCGCGAATTGTGCTTACACGCTCCATAAGTCTCGACCAAAGCATTGAAATACCTTTTGAAGAAAATGCAGATGTGGAGATTTCGGATAACGAAGGAAACAGCGAAAAACTGCTTGAAATGTCGCCGGGTATTTATTTTTCGTCCACAATAAAAGGTGTGGCAGGGAGAACCTACAATATCACCATCAATACGGCCAAAGAAACTATCACAGCGCTATCCGCAATGCCTGCACAGGTTCGCATTGACACTATGACTGTTGAGAATTCCATTTATCCGGGCGGCGGTCCTCCTGTGGGAAATCAGCCTGCACCATTTTACGAAATTCGCGTAAAATATACCGATCCGGAACCCGAAACCAATTTCTATCGGTTTTTGGTAACTGTGAACGGCGTGGTTACTTCGCGCAACAATGTGTACAACGACCGTCTGACAAACGGTAATCAGGTGGAAGCTTTTCTGATAGTTTTCAATTCGGAACTAAAAGCAGGTGATAGCATTACTGTGGAGATGCAATGTATAGAAAAACCTGTTTTTGAATATTTTAGCAGTGTAGCAAGTTCGGGAGGCCCCGGGGGTGGCACATCGAGTCCGGCAAACCCATACACAAACTTGAAGGGCGCCATTCTCGGATATTTCAGTGCTCACACTGTAGAGCGAAAGACCTATTTATTGCAATAACACGTTTTCAGATATTGAATCAATCATTGAACTTTCGCAAACTATTAAACACTTGATTAATAATTATTAGTAATTTCAATGCTACTGACAATTAGAGGCTTATGGAATACTGTTCATTTGTATTTATATTTTCTGCAAACCTTTGATTTTTTCACTTGAGGTGAAAAAGCAAACTTACACAAAGCGATGCTGCTCTTGGACGCGCGACCTCGGCTGGTGAACCGAAAAATAAGAGAGGAAGGCGGTTAAAAATCGTCCTTGTTTGAAGTTGAAGTTCGTAGTGAGCGCTCTTAAAATTGCAGTCTATTGGTCGAACTTCAACAAGTTTGGACGATTTGAGCCTTCCGAACGTAGATTTTTCGAGCGAAGCAGGCGAAGTCTTGATCTTTTTGCTTACTTTTTGTATCAAGACAAAAAGTAAGTCGGGGCTTGGGGCGGAAGCCCCTTATCAGAACTTGCGAAAGTTGAGTCAATCATAAAATGCTTTTGAAACAAATCAATTTGAAGTTTGTTTTAATTAAAAAATACTATATTTGCAACATAATCTAAATCAACAAGAAATGGCTATAATTTCGATGTTTTATGGCATAATAATTTCAATGTATTATTTGGATAATAAACAACACATATTCATGTGAAATATCAGGATGAAGAGGCTGTAATTTCAATTAGTGATGGTGTTTTACTGGAAGGATCTTTAAAAACCAACAAAATGAAATTGGTTCAGGCGTGGATAGAAATACACAAAGACGAATTGTTTGCTAACTGGGAATTGGCAATAAATGGTGAAACAATTTTCAAAATAGACCCATTAAAATAATACAAAAATGAATCCAAGAGTTAGTGAAGTAAAACCCGGAAACGACTTTACTCTTTTGTTGACATTTAACAATGGAGAGGTAAAAAGTTTTGATGTAAAACCCTATCTAGGTATAGGGATTTTCAAACAATTAAATGATGTGTCAGTGTTCAACTCAGTAAGGCCATTTTTAGGTAGTATTCAGTGGTCAAATGGTGTTGATCTTTGTCCTGATACATTATATTTGGAAAGCGTAAAAGTGGCATAATTTCATTTGGCTCAAAAAGATATTAGTAATAAGCACGCCCAACAATCAGATAAATTGTTGGGCGCATTATTTCATATCAAATTAGTTTCTATTTATAAAGTGCCCCGTAAACACCGCAGGCACGATAATCGGCTCCTTCTTTGTCCATGCCAAACGAGGCCCATGCACTCGGGCGAAAAATTTGTGCTTCGCCCACATTGTACATCGACACAGGAATTCGCAGCATCGAAGCCAGCGTAATAAGATCTGCACCCACATGTCCGTAGCAAAATGCGCCATGATTTGCACCCCAGTTATTCATTACCGAATATACATCAGTGAAATTTCCTTCGCCGGTAAGTTTTGGCGCAAACCAGGTAGTTGGCCATGTTTTATTGGTGCGGTCGTCTAGCGTTTTGTGCACTTCGGCAGGTAAATCAACTGTCCAGCCTTCAGCAAGTTGCAGCACCGGACCTAAACCTTTCACCAGATTCACACGAATCATAGTCACCGGCATTCCACCTTTTGTGAGGAAGTTCGACGAAAAACCACCTCCTCTGAAATACTCACCTTCGGCAGGAAACCAAGTGGTAGCTTCGAGTGTTTTCTTCACTTCATCTTCCGTAATTTCCCAGAAAGGTTTCATAACAGGTTCGCCATCTATACTTTGCTGACCACTTCCATCGAGTGCTGCTGAGCCGGAATTTATCAGGTGAATAAGGCCACCTGATGCACGACCGTCCACTTTGTAACCTGTAACACGTTCGATAGCTTCAGGACTCCAGTAAGTACGCACATCCGCAAAAACCTGCGCTGTATTGGTGAGTAATTTACCAAAAAGCATAGCCACTCCATTGAGCGAATCGTTTTCGGTAGCCAATACAAAAGCTTCGCGAATGCCGTTCCAGTCGAACGATGAATTCAGAATGGCTTCGGAGAAATCGCCATTTGGCATAAAGTCTGTCCATTGGCGCTGTCCCTGAAAACCTGCGGCAATAGCATTATGCCCGAGCGCTTCCTCGAGAAAACCTGCTTCACGCAAACGCGGATTACCTATCATCAAATCACGGATAATTAGGGTCATTTTTACTACAAATTCCCATTCGCCGTCGAGCACTTCGCGCGATTTTACTTTATGAGGCGGATTGGTATTCGGACCTTCATTTATTTTACAATTTTTCTCAGTCCACTCCATTGCTTTTTTGAACTCTTCCTGATCGAAAATACCGAGTTTTTCACGACGCAAAATCTCACTCATATCCACATACTCGTTGCGCATGCCAAGGTAGGTCTGGAAAAAGTCTGCATCCACAATAGAACCTGCTATTCCCATTGATACAGAACCAATTGAAAGATAAGATTTCCCTTTGAGTGTAGCTACTGCAATACCTGCTTTTACAAAACGGGTGATTTTTTCCTGCACATCATCCGGAATTGTGTTGTCGCCACCATCCTGCACATCACGGCCATAAATGCCAAAAGCAGGCAAACCTTTTTGAGTATGTCCGGCCAAAGCAGCTGCCAGATAAACTGCTCCCGGACGTTCGGTGCCATTGAAACCCCAAATGGCTTTGGGGATTTGTGCATCGTAGTCGATGGTTTCGCTGCCATAGCACCAACAGGGCGTCACAGTGATGGAAAGTCCCACTCCCTCGCGACGGAACTTCTCGGCACAAGCCGCTGCTTCGTCCACACGACCGATAGTGGTATCGGCTATCACGCATTGCACAGGCGTACCATCACTGTATTTAAGCGTGGAGCTGATAAAGTTTGCCAGATTAATAGCCATGTTCATGGTCTGCGCTTCGAGCGATTCACGCACACCGCCCTGACGGCCATCGATGGTTGGGCGAATGCCGACTTTTGGATTCTCACCCTGCAGGCGACCCAATTTTAGCTTGCGGTGCTGAGCTGCCGCAGTTTGATTTATTGAATTTGTTGAATTCATAATATTGATATTTTAGATGAATTATCGTGCTGAACTGTGCTGATATTTGAAATTAAAGAGTCAAAATAGGTTCACGATGTATTTATAGTTTTTGATTATATGTCAGAAAAAAAAATTTACACAGATTTTCTGAGAATGACATTTGTGGGCAGAAATTCCTGAACAGGTTTTTTGTTCAACACATAAGCCGCAGCCATTTCACCCATTAGTCCGAAATCGACGCTTATGGCCGTTATTCCGTTTTTTATCACTTCCAGGATGGGATTATCGTTGTAGGCCACCACGCCAATTTCACGGCCAATTTCCCAACCCAGAGCATCAGCTTCTTTGATGATTTTCACCAAATCGCCGGGATCAATACAGATATAAGTTGTGAATTTCTGAATACCGTTTCGATCGTTATTATATACTTTATATTCGAAATGATAATCGTTGCAAAAGCGTTGAAAATGATCTACAGCACTTTCGGGGTGACTTACCTGTGGTGGAAAAACAAGCGACAGTTGACGATATTTTTGAAGCGAAGGTTCGAGTATCACCAAAGCATCATAAAAACTCTGATCAAAATTTTGGCAAATGTAGGAATAGCCATCCTTTTCGAAATCACCGAAATCGAGCAACAGAAGCTTCCCTGAAGGAATGGAACGCAGCGCTGCAGAAAACTGAATGTTCGAGAAATTCATTACCACGAACATATTGTAGCGCGAGAGACTATCCTTCACAATGGTTTCGAAAAGGCGTTCGTTGTATTGATGAAAGATCAGATCGACTTTGTAGTTTTCGGGCAGACGCGCTACAAAACAGTTGTAAAGATTCTGTTTAAACGGCGAATAAGTGTCGAGCAACAGCAGCACATGAGTGACCTCCGATTTTACAAAATAACCTTTCATCGGGCTTGAATCAATCAAACCACGGCGTTTAAGGTCAGAGTATGCTTTAAAAACCGTATCGCGCGACACAGCGTATTTCCTGCTTGCATCGTTGATGGACAGCAGGTTGTCGCCATCTCCGAATTCTCCGGTGATTATGGATGCGCTAATAGCTTCGGTCAATGCCTGAACTTTCGATCGCGAGTTTGAGAAGTTTATTTCCATTTCTATGCTGAACTATGCTGCAAAAATACAATAAATACATTCGGTACGAGCCAAAATTATTATGTTTGAGAACATAAAAAACCCCGCTTTCGTTCACAAAGAAACAGAAAGCGGGGTTGCTAAGCACAAAACGAAAAAAAACAGTACGCTAATTAAAAAACACCAACTTTTTTACACAACTTAGCTTTACTATCAGTAACCTTTACGATATAATAGCCTTTGGAAAGAGGCACATTAGTACTATGAACAAACGAACTTTCGTGCAGTTTTTGTCCGCCAATGCTAAAGACCTCAAGATGCTTTTTTGTGGCAGATGTACTTGTAATCTTTATATTAGCATTTTCAGAAGATATTTTCAGTCCATTTTCCGAATTCAAATCATCAACAGCACTCTCCTCATCTTTTGTTATAACTAACTTCATATTAACCAGATCGATATTAAAAACACAACGATCGGCTTCGGTAATCACAAATTTAAAATCGTTACCGCCCTGACTGATATAGTCAGCTTCGTACACAACAGGGTACTGAGTGCCATACACAACAGGTTGATCGCGAACAGTCGAAACATAACAACTTCCCCATGTGCCACGTGTTTTCAGGAACTTAAATTGTCCGGGAACTACATTTCCTGTCCATGAGTATTTTCCTTCCAGAATATTGGTAGGTGTCATAACCATTGGTTCGCCATTTACCCATCCACAGGGCATTGCATCGCCGGTAATAAAAATATTGTTAGGAAAATCCACATTGGCCTGCTGAAACTGTTCCACCGAAATTGTTTCTTCGAGAGTATTCAGTTTTATCACATAATATCCGTTTCTGCTACCATCAGCAGGAATTTCCCATTTGGTATCAGATCCATTCAGGCGCATTTTTGAAGCCTGCGCAAGAGGAACATTACTTGTTCCAACAGGATGAAATCCGGGGTCCCAGGAAGTATTAGAGGTTAAAAACTTGATAGCACCACGCTCATCTCCAAAAGTATTGTATTTGAGGAAACCACGGTAATAAAACACATAAGGATTTTCAGGATCTTTCTCAAGTTCGCGTGCATCACGGAGTAACCAGTTGGGATTATTCGTATTTACAGGGCCACCTATCAGATAAATATGCTTATAGGGAACAGCTGTTTCAACAATAATTTTGGGCGCTGTACCATCAGTGAGCGTGATTTTGTAAATCTGATTTATATTTACATAACTCACACGAAAACCGGCCTGAGCCACATCCACCTGTTTTTCCATGCCTACAGCCTGACCGAATGGATCGTTCATTCCGCAAACAGGTATATAATAATCGGTACCATCGAAAAGGCGAAAACTTTTGTTTGTGATTTTGCCCACGAATTTGTACACATTGGCATCAGCAGCATCCTGCACCATTAGAGTAGTGTCGGTAGCAGTTAGCTCGCCCACAATTTTCCATGTTTTTGCATTCAGTGTCAATACACTGAGCGCTATTATAAAAATTAATGCGATTCGTTTCATATCTGTCAATTTATCAATTATTATTCACAACCAGGCTCAAAGGCAATGCACTATAAGCTTTATTGCTTAGCAAAACTGTTATCGTGCGTTTTTCCTGATTGTATTCGAAAGGCACATCCACTCCATTGAGTTTTACGCTTTCGGGATTGTTACGATCGAGAATTTCGAAACGGAAGGAGCGGGTTTCGGGCATTCCATCGAACGAACCTGTGCGCGGATGAATAGTATAAGTGCTTACATTCTCAACAGTTGATTGAGTCACTTTGGTAAAAGTACATTTATTCTCCTCGTATTTATTGTTGTTGTTTTCGTCTTCGTAAAGCGAAAACTCACCACTTGCTCCGGGAACAAACTGGAAAATAACTGTTTCAGGACGATTGTTGAGGTGTTTTAATGGTGGATAAAGTGGAATAATCGATCCTTCGCGATAATAATAAGGAATTTGCTCGCGATTGAACGAACGTGTTACTACCTGATTTCCATCCAGCACAGCTCCGGTCATGGCTTCGTACCATTTTCCTTCGGGCAACCAAATGTCCTGCGACACAGTTCCTGTTCCGTTATCCGATTTGCAAACCGGTGCGGCCAGAATATTATCGCCAAACATATATTCGCCTTCGAAGTTATAAGCTTCATCGAGTTCGGGATAATCGTAATACATTGGACGACATAGTGAAACGCCGGTATCGTAAGCATGACGCGCGTAAGTATAAATATAAGGAATCAACGCATAACGCAATTCAATGGCTTTACGCATTGAAGGGAAGTTTTCGTATTTCCACATACGACGCTCGATGTTTGCAGCATTGGTAGCGTGAGTACGCAAAATAGGCGAAAACACACCGTACTGAATCCAGCGCAGATAGAGCTCAGGATTGTTTACACCGGGTTGTTGGTGTCCGCCAATGTCGTGACTCCAGTAACCGTAGCCCACGTTCGAGGCTGTAGCTGTAAAGTAAGGCTGAAAAGCCAGCGAAGGGAAAGTAGTGAAAGAGTCACCCGAAAAACCAATTTGATAACGGTGGTTTCCGAGTCCTCCCCAACGGTGGAATATCATTGGACGGGCTTTACCCTGAAGTTTCATGTCGTTGAAAAATACATGATTCAGCCAAAAAGTATTTCCCAATTTTGGTTCGTTTTTAGCAATCATCCATTGTTGCCAGTCGAGCCACCAGAAATCGATGCCCATATTTTCGTGCGGACGGAGAATATTGTTGAAAAATGCTTCGTAGAAATTCTTTTTCTCAATATTCCAAGGAATAGTCTGATTGGTTGGCAAACCAAGGTCGTTAGCCAGCGCTGCAAAATTATCTTCGTAAATGCCCACACCGTCGGCAGGGTGAAGATTGAGAGTCGTTTTCAGATTCTGATCGTGCAACCATTGAATAAATCCATCAGGATCAGGGAAAAGTGATTTGTTCCAGCTCCATCCTGTCCATTCGGTGCGGTCGGTGCGGTTGTTGTAACCATCTTTATGCCAGTCCATGTCAATAACCAATACATCCAAAGGAATATCATTGGTTTTAATTTCGTTTACAATATCGCGCATGTCCTGCTCGGTGTAGCGTTGATATTTTGAATACCAGTAACCAAACACATATTGCGGAGGCATAGGAATTTTACCTGCAATTTGTGTAAAATCAAAGAGTGCTTTTTTGTAATTGTGTCCATAGCCCAGGAAATACATATCCATTGAGCCTGCATCAGCACGTTGCGCAACCCAGTCGACACCCTCGCTGCCATCGAACATTAAACTGTAACTTCCATCGTTTCGGGCTTTTCGCTCGTCGATCACTGCCCAGCCTGAACGCGAGAGCAATCCATCCTCAAGCCACGAGCGTACATCGCCCTCGGCATTGTCAAGTGTACGGGTTGTACCTTTGAGGTTGTAAGGGTCTTTTTTATTGGGAAACCAAACCACATCTTCGCCGGCAACATTGAGCGTAATCTGAAGATTCGGAGCACATGGATCGGTATTGACAGGATGTGAGCCGATTTTGTATCTGAGTATGAGCTTTTCTGTGGTAATGGTTAAGAAGCCATCTTCCTCTTTAGTAGTAAACTGAGGAACAGGCAGGTTGCGGTTAATCACTACGAACGAAGCTCTGTCTTCGAACTTATTCTGAGTGCTGCGTTCGATACGAATTATCTCGGGCGTAAGCACTGTAAAGCGCATATAGCCTGATTTGACGATAGCCGAAGGATTGGCTACCGGATTGTGCGTAGTTGCTCCGAGCGAAAGTACACAAACTATCGAAGCAAAAATGGATACAAAAAATTTCTTCATTTTTTTGAGATAAATAACCGGGGCGGAAGTATGCAGAAACTACAATGCTTTGCCGCCCCGGGTTTGATTAATTCACTGAACTATTTTAAAATACTGATTTTAGTAGTCACAGGGTTTGAATGGTTGCTTCTGATTTTTACAGTGTAGAAACCATTTGGCAAACAGATTTCGGTGCTTGCTTTGAACTGTTGAGCAGCAACCCGGCGTCCATCCATGCTGAAAATTTCGATGGTGCTTACCGATGCGGATTCACATTGTACAAAGACTTTTCCGTTTGCAGCAAATACTTTTGCAGCCTGATTAAGGGCATCAAAACCTGTTGATGAATCGGGGAAATAAGTAGCCTCAATAGTTTCGTTAAGCGCATCGAGTTTAATTACGTAACGTCCCTGTTTGTCGGCATCCACAGTCCATTTGTAGTCGTCGTTTTTATGGTCGGTAAAGTATTGAGCACCGGTGATTGACTGATCCTGTACGGGAGCATGGAAGCTGTAAGGACCCCAGTCTTTTTGCAACAGGAATTTAAATTTGTTACGCTCACTTCCGTCGGCATTCTCTCTCAGCTGTCCATCGAAAGTAAATACATTTATTTCGTCTCCAGTACCTCTGGTCAGTTCAATGGCATTTCCGGCATCCCAGCCAATAGCAGTTGCACCACCTACAATATAGATTTTCTCAACTCCGAAAATCCATCCTTTGTATTTTTTCGTAAGCGTATTGAATTTCACTTTATACAAATCATCTGGTATAGAAACAGTCCAACCGACAGCATTTGCATCACTAGTTTCAACAACTGTAAGATCTGAAATAGCATCAGAAGCCGAAGCAGGCACGTAGTATTTTGTTGTTGCATCTGGCGTTTCGGTAGTTGCAAACTTATACTCGCCGGCAAGCAATTCGCCATAATAATGATAATTAATCATTGGATCCACATTGTCGCTCACAAGTTTGGCTTTTCCGCCCGGAATTGCAGTACCTGTAATCCAGATATCCTGTGCGTAAAGTTCGCCGTTTTTAGTTACCGTCATAGTCATATTTACCAAATCCACGGTAATAGTACATTCGGCAGTCTGAGTTGAAGAAAACTTAAAATCATCAAAAGGAGTTGAAGATTCACGAACTTCGAAAACCAGATTTTGAGCAGTTCCATAGTTCAATGGTTCGTTAGCAGTGGTAGCACAATATCCAAAATCCCAGTTGCCAATGCTGAGTGGATGTAAGAATTTAAAATCACCACTTGTGATGACACCTGTCCATGTATATACGGCGACTTCAGGATTTGGGCGTGTCATAAGCTCGGGAGCGTTGTTGTTCCATCCGCAAGGAACAGCACCACCAACAACATAAATCTTTTCCGGGTTCAGATCGTGACGGAATTCATTTACAGTCAATGTCATATCCTGAGTATTAAGCGTAAAATCGTAATAACCATCACCGGTTCTGTCGGCTGGTATAAACCATTTTGTATCGTCGCCACCCTGACGTATATCAGTCGTTCCGGTAAGTAGTTGATTTTCCGAATAGTTTGGGTGGTAGCCATTTGCCCAGTCGTTTTGGGTCAGAAACTTGATATTGCCAGCTTCATCACCACGCCAGTTGTATGCTAAATGGCCTTTGAAATGAAACAAAAAAGGATTTGAGGCATCTTTGGTAAGTTCAACCTTGTGTTCAACAAGCCAGTTTGGATAGTTTTTATTGGTCGGACCACCAATCATATACACATGTTCGGGTTGAGCGAACATTGGAAGTAACAACAATGCTGCGATAAAAGTCAGCATAATTTTTTTGAAGTAATCAGTTCTCATTTCTTGTAAATTTTAAGGGTTAACGGAATATTAAATACAAATCTAAATCAAATATTTTGGGTTAGATATAGTTAAATTGAGAGAGACACAATTGTTCTGTTTTTTGGTTTAATTGTATTGTTTTTTTGCTTAACAATGTTGTTTCCTGCTGAATAGAGCGCTCTTTATGCATTCGGACTACAATTCATAAAACAACCCGGAACAAATCTCCGGCATTCTCAAAACAGGGGATAAAACGCCCGGCTCGGATATTATTTCATGAAACAAAGATATCGGGAAAGAATTGGCAAATCTTTGTACAAAAACATTAATCTCTTGCATTTATGTCCCGATTTAGCTTTTCAGCGCCACGTGCCTGGCCTTTAAACATTGGTACAATTATCTGAAACACTATTGCGGAGCAATTTGTATTGAAAATGTCATTTTTTCAGTCATTGCTCCGCAATAATCATAAGGTTCAGAGCACTATTTTTTGTAAATACTGCTTATTATCGATCAGAATTTTTACAATATAGACAGCTTTAGACAGGTTTTCGGCCAAAACTGTTTTATCAGTCATAAAACCCGAAACCGAACTAAGGCGCTTTCCGGTCAGATCATAGAGTTCAGCAAGTTGAATATTCAGGTTTCCGGGATTCGAAATACGCACCGAAGAACCATTGACAAGGATCATTTTCGAAATATCAATTGTTTTTCCATTTTCAACGCCTGTCGATATCTGAATCACAGCTTTCATAGTGTTCAGGTTTACCGATACTGTGTAGCTTCCGGCAGTGGTCACCTTAAATTTGAAATCGTTGGGACTGGCTTCTAGCGGACGATAACCGAGACTGTATTCTGTTCCTTCCACAAAGTAAGTATCGGCATCTACAGGGTTGATCGTTTTACTCCAGTTTCCCTGTTGGTTCAGAAATTTGAATTCGCCTTCGGCAGTCAAATCGCCTGTCCATGTAAACACGCCTTCGTTACCCATTGTCATTGGCAAAGCTGCAGCATTGTCCCATCCGGCAGTTGTAGCGCTACCCACCATGTACAACTGAGTCAGATCGGGCATTGAAGCATTGAAAACAGCTTTCATAGTATTCAAATTCACTGTGACGATATACATTCCGGTTGCAATCACTTTGAACTTGAAATCGTCGGGACTATCCTCTGCCGGTCTGAATGCAAGGTCGTATTCGGTTCCGTTTTCGAAATAAATTTCGTTCGATACCGGATTTATGGTTTTACTCCAGCTTCCTTTCTGATTCAGGAATTTTAGTTCGCCATCCACTGTCAGATTTCCAATCCAGGTGAAAACGCCATTTCCAGAGGCTGTCATTTCGAGCGCAGCATCCGGATCCCAACCTGCTGTGGTGGCATCGCCTACAATGTACAACTGTGTAAGATCAGGAGTATCGCCGGGCAAATCGCCTTCTTTGGTGCAGGTCATTTTCATGGTATTGGTGTTTACTACAATGGTGTAAACGGCAGTTTCGGACACCTGAAAAGCATTGTCGGCACCAGAACTTGTTTTCACAAAAAGATCTTCCTCCACGCCCGAACTAATCATTTTGTGTCCGGGATTTGTAATCTGACAGGTTAAAGAAGTAGACCAGCTGCGTTCGGTAAGAAACTTAAAACGTCGCTGTCCGCCGTCGCCGGTATTGTCCGACAGCGTTCCTGTCCACGTAAAAATTCCGGCCTCACCCACAGTCATTTCAATAGCTGTTTGCGTGTCCCATCCTGCCGGGCAGGCATTTCCAACCACATACAAGTGGTCGTAAGCAGAAGCCTTTGATGTGCTTATCAGCAAAAAGGCCAAAAGCATTAAAAAAGTAATTTTCTTCATGATTTAATCTGGTTTAAAAATTTGATTGTAAATAATGTAGCTCTATTTGATATTATTTCAGTAATACTTTCTGTTGAAAAACCTCTCGCCCGGAAATAAATTTCACCACATAAACACCTTCGTGTGGCAGTGGAATAAACATTTTTCCGGCATCGCAAGAATCGCTTTTTACAAGCTGCCCCATTGCATTGTAAATCTGAAAATGGCAGAAACCCGTTGTCTCCAGCACGATATTTTTATCGACAGCATAAATTTTTGCTCCATTTTCGTGCGAAAAAACGGGTTTTACAGCCGTTTCAATATCTCCGGTTGGCGCAAGTACAATTCTGTCAAGATTGGGTGCTAACGCTGTGTTGTTACCAAATTCAATGGTGTTTTCAGCAGCGGCTACCAGGTCCACAAATACCGTTTTATGTGCCAAACCCGCGCCACTAAGGTTTCCTGTTCCGGCAAAAGTATATTCGCTTACCGATTCGGTTTTGTTGTTTACTTTTACAAAAGCCGTGCGTGCAGCATCCGAACTGTAGAAAAATGTAAGCGCATAAGTGCCTGTGTATTGCACGCGTATGTTTTTGAATGTCAGACTGCGACCCTTGCCAATGTCGGAAACATATTTGTAGTTAGAGCACAAACTATCGATGTCGGTTTTTACCGAAACGCCAAACGGAATGATATTTTCGGACGATTCTGCCTCGTATTTTGAATGCTGCGGCTTTTTGAATGAGCCTGAAGGCGAAAGGATAAATGCAAATCCGCCTTTTTCGTTTGTGCGAAGACTGAGTTTGTCAGTCTGTTTAAGATTTTCTCTGAAATCGAACAAAATTTCCGACGGACAAACGCCATCTTTGTAAATATAAGCGTTATAAGTTTTTTCGGGCGAAAGAAACGAAAGATCAATTTCTGCCTCGCGGCTTTCGTTGCTGAGCGAAGCCACATACCATTCATCGGCCTTTTGTCGAGCTATTGTGACCATTTTTTCTGGTTCAGCTTCGAGATATTTTGTATCGTCCCATGCCACGGGTAAGTTTTTCAGAAAATCGGCTGCAATATTGTATCTGATATTTTCCGGTGCGTCGGCAATATGCTGAATGCCCGATTCGAAAATCACTGAAAGTGCCAATTGATGTGCCCAGGTGGTAGACGAATGAATCTTTCCGTTTCTGTCGGCAAAGTCAACGGGGCTGTAGTCGGTTGAACCAAGTGTTGCGCGGATAATGGCTGCATTGACATTGTGCGAAGCAGTTATCACATTCGGACTCATGGCATAATACGAATTGCTGAGCACAGCCTCGGAAGTTAGCAAATGCGGCCATGTGCGTCGCAATCCGGAAGGTTTTGTAGTAGAATGCAGGTTCAGCATCAGTTTAATTTCGGATGTCAAACGGAACAAAAGGTCGTACTTTTTCAGCATCGTTTGTCCATCATTTTCCCAGAAATCAACTTTCAAACCTTTTACGCCCTTGTTTTTCCAACTTTGAAGCAGAGTGCGGAGTTCGGTTTCGGTGGACGGTAATTTCTGCTGATTTACCCACAGAAAAACGCCTACTTTTTTCGACGAAGCATAACTCAAAACCTGATCGAGCGAGAGACTGCTGTTGTTTTGCCAGCCTTTGTCGAGCGTGAAATACTCCCAACTCATTTCGTTGGCCCAATCAATATATTTCCGGATATTGCTCATAGTCAGATATCCCGTTCCATCTTCACCGCCATAATTCCATACAGCTTTGCCTGGTTTTATCCACGATAAATCAGATATTGCAGTGGCCTGGTTGAGGTTTTCGAACATGGTTGAAGCTGCAATACTTTGAAGCGAACCCGTTTGAACGGTGCGCCACGGACTCTGAAAAGGTAGCGCTGTGCTGATTGCCCCTTCTGGTTGAAACACAAAAGCTCCGTTGGCTTCGTTGGTCATCAATTTTGAAGCCGCATATGTGCCATTGACAGCCGCTTCGGAAATCAATATGTAATTGCCGGCATTTTTGAGCAGCAAAGGCAACGAAGTATATTTCAGGCAAGCAAGTTGATCCCAGTCGCTTTCTTCCACCACATTTTTATAATCGCGCGAATAAGTTTGTACAAACATTATTTCCTTCGTCACCGGATTGCATTCGCTGGCTTCAGCACTAATGGTGATACTTCCGGTTCCGCTTATGATGTATCTGAAAGCGACTCCTTCGTGATAAGCACGAAAAACGACCTGAAAATTTTTACCCAATTTAGTAAAATTTGCTTTCAGTTCGTTGTAATGATTAAGGTACGAACTCTTTTTTCCCGAAGGCAAATGGTAAGTATCGTTCACCAATTCGGTGGTAGCATTTTCGAATGTCAGTCCGGAGCGAAAATCGGCCAATGAGCAATTTAAACCGAGTTGCGAAGGGGTAATTATTTGAGATGAACCTTTTTGAAGCTGATAATACAGCACCGCATTTTCGTCGAGAAGCAATTGTACCGAAAGTTCGTTGTCGGGCGATTTCAGCGTTGCCACTACATTCTGAGCCACTGTTTTACCGGCCGACAGAAATAGCATTACAGAAATAAAAAACCTTAATATATAGTTGTTTAATTTCATTTTCATCATTATTTTACAATCACTTTTACCACTTTGCTTTTGGCATTGGTGATTACGTGAACCAGATAAATTCCATTTTCAATCGGAATTATATTTTCGGTTGCATTCAGTTTTTCGTGCACTATAATTTGCCCCGACAAATTTGCAATGCGCACACTACCAACTTCTTCACAACGAATTATGATTTTTCCGGAAGATGCATAAACCATTGTATGATTATCAGTTATATCGGAAACCGAAGCACTTATATCGCCAAACAACTGCCATTTAAGCAATTGAAAAGCATTGGCACCGTTATTTTGTGTGACATTGAGGCGATAACCTTTGTATGGCTTTTTAATTTCAACAGGAAATTTCATACAGGCATAGCGCGTGGGAAAAGTAAAATCCGACACTTCGTTGATGGTTTCCCAATCGCCATTGTAGCCTTGTAAAACCCACGATTTCGGATCTCTTTCGGGATAATCCTGACAGGAAGTGAGTGTGTAATAATTCAGAATGGTTGCATTTTCGGGCTCTACATCCACCCAAAAAGCAGAAGCTCCCGGCCAATAATATTTTTTGGACATATCGCGGTTGAACAGATTGTAAAACCGTTCGTCGAATGAGCCCGACACGCCCAAGGGATCGCCCCACGAATGCGTTGAGATGTTGAGATTCTGTGTGATATCGACCGGAAAGTTCTTATTATCGGTGTTGGGCAAATACGGAATTCCAAAAAGCTGAATTTCTCCGATTTGTCCGCCATAAGCTTTGAGTCGGTAATGGGCTGTGGCTGCACTTTTGTCGGCATGCGGCGTTCTGGCAATGTGAAACAGAATTCCCGAGGGAAAAATCTCGGTTTGAGTAGGTGAAACAGGAATATAAGTTGTTCCGTTTAGCGAGTATTCAAGTATCCAGTTTCGCACATCCAAGGTGCTGCCCTGTCCTGCCGAAAGAAAATATCCCGTGAGCAGATAAGGCATATCGCAGGTAATTTTTATATCGGCCGATGCATTTCCATACGCATAAATGGTCGATTCGGCATTGTCGGACACATTTGACAAGTTGTCGGTGGTGCGGTTCGTCGCAATTACAGCATCGTCGGTGAGGTCGTAACTGAAAGCCACATCAACCGGCGTTGGGCGCGGCATGGCCACGTCAGTCGATAGAATTTCGAACTTGTCGATATTTGGTCCGCCATCGCCCACAGGTTTTATGGTAATGGTATTGAGCCCCTGATTCAGGTAAATGTAAGTCACCATTTCGGCTACCGGAGGTTTGTTCCAGTCGGCAGTGGTAAGTTTAAAAGCCGAAATTACCGGAGGATAAAAACCCGACTGAATGGTAATAGCCCGTTGGAACATACTGGTATAGAATGTTCTGAACTCGTAGGTGCCTTCCACCGGAATATTGACGTTCCGGAAAACGATCGCACTTCCGGGGTCATTGTCGCCCACAAACGCGTTTCCCGAATAACCACTGACATATTTTACTTTGGCAGGAAGTGTCAGCGTTCCGGATTCGGCTTCGAGTGTTAGCTTAAAATCCTGAGCAGAAAGGACTGAGCCAATTGCCAGTGCAAAAAATAATATAAATACTGAATATCTCACTTTTAGTTGTTTATGAGTAATAGGGAGAAAATAATGTTGTTTTTATATTTATATTTTTCTGCCCCGGGAAGCTAGAGAGGATCCAAATAGGACAGTCTGAAAATATCACATTATTCTCTTCCAATTATTTAGTTGAAAACAGAAATTATTTCACAATAAACTTTTCAGAAAATGTATCATTCTCAATTTGAAAGCGCACAAAATAATTTCCTTTTTTAATTTCTTTTGTTTCAATCAGATCGGTGTTTTCAAAAGCTGAAATACATTGACCGGAAACGCTGAAAATTTCAATTCTGCGGGCTGTTCCCGCGCTGATTTTTATTGTTTCTCCGGCTTTTACGACCGAAGGGATTAGTTTTGAGTTTTTTTTTTCGACTTTCAATTTTGGTGTCGACGATACGTAATTGACACTCACATCGGTAACGGTTTTGATATCGCGCGACGACACGCCAAGTTCTACTTTATAGTTTCCATTGTCCACCACAAAGCTTTTGTTTTGTACTGAATAATAGGAGAAATCGTCTTTGGTAAGCGTCATAGTCACAGTTTTGGTTTCGTTGGGCACCAGATACACTTTTGCAAAATTCTTCAGCTCACGAAGCGGACGCTCTACCGGCGAACCGCCCTGTTTGTTGATGTAAAGCTGCACCACTTCGGCTCCAGCTATTGTTCCCGTATTTTTGACATCGAAACTGACTTCGAAAAGTTGATTTGCATCGGTTAAAGTACTCACCTGCATATTCGAAACTGCGAAAGAAGTGTAGGACAAACCATATCCGAAAGGATATTGCACAGTGCGGTTTAGCTTGTCGTAGCCACGATATCCCACAAAAACTCCTTCAGTAAACTGAACACGTTTGTTGGTGTCGTAATAGCTGTTGTACACCGGATTATCTTCCCAGCGTTTTTCGAATGTCACCGGCAATTTGCCCGATGGATTTACAACGCCCAACAGCACTTCGGCCATTGCAGTTCCGGCTTCCTGACCGCCATACCAACCCCAAAGCAGTCCTTTGAGTCGTGGTTCCCAATCCTGCATGTAAATATTTCCGCCACCGTTTACAACCGCCACAATGGGTTTTGTGGATTGCAATGCATCCTTGATAAGCGTTTCGGCATTCGTTGGAAGTTTGAACGAACGATCGCCGGCTTCGGCTTCGCTGGCCGAATTATGACCGATAAAAGCCACAACTACATCGGCTTTGTTCAGTTCGTTTACGAAACGGTTGTTGTCGCCTTGTTTCATCCAGGCAAAATCGACAGAAGCGCCACCTCCGGCCTGAAAATATTCGAGACGAATGGCATATTTTTGTCCCGCAACCAGCGATTTGCTATATTTTCGTTCGCGAAATGCGCCCTCGGCATATTCGTCGATTACTTTTTCGTTGTTGATAAACAGTCTGTAACCATCGTCGCCGCTCACAATAAACTCGTAAGTGGCAGTTTCGGTGGGTCGCAGTTCGCCTGTCCATTTTACCGAAAAATTGTTTTTATTCACACCAGCCACACCCGAACCCATTGTCCATTCAAAACCAATACGTTTGTCGGTTTGAGTAGCCACAGGTGTTCCCGAAAGCTCTTTATTGTTGTAATATTCCCCTTTCAGACCATTTTCGGAAGAAGTGGATGACACAAACAAAACGTCCTGCATATGATCGTATTTGTCCACATAAGTAACATTAAAACCTTTTTCAAGAGCAAGTTTTTTCAATCCTTCGTAATAAGACACATAGCTGAAAGGAGCTACGAGCGAGCTTCCGCCGCCAGCAGTATAAATCAGTGCATTATTGCCAATGACTGTGATGTTTTTTGTTTTTTCAGATTTTAATGGCAGAATATTTTCCTGATTTTTCAACAGCACAATACCGTCTCTCGATACGTCGAGCGCCACTTTTGCACTGGACGGATTGTTTAGCGGAATGCTGGTATCCAATTGATTGCGATCGAAAAAGCCAAAAGCAATCAGCGTGCGCAAAATATGTTTTACCTTGAGGTCGATGTCGCTCATCGAAATTTCGCCGCTTTCGAGGTACTTTCTCAAATCTTCTTCGTTCTGAATTTCGTTTCCGGCCATTTCCAGATCCATGCCCCCTTTTACGGCAGGAACGCAGTTATGCGTCGATCCCCAGTCGGACATTACCATGCCGTTGAAGCCCCATTGCGTGCGAAGCACATCTTTCAGCAACCAGGGATTTTCGGTTGTCCATACACCGTTCAGCAGGTTATAGCTCGACATTACAGCGCCGACCTGCGCTTTTTGCACAGCCGACTTGAATGCCGGAAAATAAATTTCGTGCAAGGTGCGTTCGTCGATATCGGAACTTACAAAATTGCGGTCGTATTCCTGAAAGTTCGCTGCAAAATGCTTAATCACGCCCATTACTCCGTTGTTTTGCAGACCTTTGATGTACTCTGTCGAAGTTTCGCCAGCGAGATAGGGATCTTCGCCCATATATTCAAAATTTCGTCCGCACATCGGCGCTCTGTGTATGTTGATGCCCGGCCCGAGCAAAATATTTACTCCGCGCGCTTTACAATCGTCGGCAACAGATTTTCCGTATTCCGTTGCCATCTGACGATTCCATGTAGCTGCCAGCATAATGGCGCAGGGATAAGACGTAGATGCGCCCCAGGTGCCGGTGCCGTTGGTGGCATCGGACATTTTTACCGACGGAATTCCCAAACGCGGAATGGCTTTTGTGTACATCCAGTCCACACCACCAATGTAAATAAGTTTTTCGCGGGTGGTCATGCTTTTCAGCAGGTCGTTTGCGCGTTTCTCCACTTCGGGCGTCAGCCACGATTGTGCGATAACACCGACAGAAACAAATAATAATAAAAATATGATTTTAATAGATTTACGTGTCATTTTTTCAAAAATATAGAGTTTGAATAAAGATTAAAGCACAATTACTTTTTGACTGTATCGGGTGGTTTTGTCGGCTAAATGCACGATGTAAACACCCTTGCAGAGGGAAACTTCGTTTTGATTGCCGGTAAGTTTTCCTTTTTTCAACAAAATGCCGGAAGTATTATACACCGAAAAATTCAGCAGTTTATTATCGGTGCGATGAATTGCTATTTTACCCTGATCAGAACTAATGAAAATATCTTTGTTTAAAGAATAGTTCAGTGCTGTTTCTGCTATAAATTCTTCTCCGAAAAGCTGAAATTTCAGTAGTTGAATGTCGCTGCTGCCGTTGTTATTTTCCACATCCAGAATAAATTTGCTGAATGCTCCGGTGTTTGCAATGTCGAAACGCATGGTGGATAATCGGGTGGGAAAAGCAAATTCTACCCGCCTGTCGAGTTCCACCCATCCCGATTGTTCGTTATATCCGCTGAGAGTCCATTTTGCAGGATCTCTGTCGGGGTAATTGTCGACCGAAGTCAGTGTGTATGAATGTAAAATGTATTCCTTTTCAGGTTTTATTTCCACATAAAATTGCCGGGATTGTGCTGCAAAGTATTTGGTAGTAAGCTTTCTGTCGAATAAATTGAGGAATTTCTCCGACCAGTTGTCGCCAAACGCACCCACAGGATAAGCCGAAGCATTTTGTTCCAGATTCACACCTTCGGTAATATCCTGAGGAAATGTTTCTCCGTTGGCATTGGCAATATAAGGCGCACCAAACAATTGCCATTCGGCCACATTGATATCGTTGTTTCCTTTAGCTGTAAGCCTGTAATACTGCGCACAATCGGTAGCAGCGGTGGCTACAGTCCGATTTACGGTGAAGAGATAAGCGCCCGATAAGTCGGTAGAACTATTGGCCGAAATGCTTTTCCAGCTGGTGCCGTTGGTAGACGATTCAAGTGTCCATTGCGTGACATCGGCTTTTTCATCAACTCCTGACGAAAGCAGAAAGCCTGTCAACAAAATCGGATACTCACATTTAGCTGTGATTTGCGTACTTGTAACTCCTGGAATCTGATAAACAGTCAATTCGTTATTGTCCGCAATATTACTTAAACCTTCGTTGCTGTGTTGCGCAGTGAGTTCGGCGTGGTTTGTAAACGACGACACAAAAGCTACAGGCTGAATGGCCGGTTTAGGAATGGTTTGCGTAGTCTGATGAATTTCAAACTTATCCAGATTCGGCCCATCATCAGTTTGCACACTCATGGTGATGCGGTTACGACCCTTGTCCATGTAAATAAGAGTAGAAACTTCCGATGCGGGTGCATCGTCCCAGCTTGGTGAGTTTTTGGTAGTAATCACTACTTTCTCGTACTGATTTATTTTGATGGCCAGTTTGCGACCCGAGCCCATTGAGAAAACTTTGAGTTCGTAAGTGCCTTCCTGAGGTATTTCCACGTCGGCAAATTGCAAATATGATTTCGAACGCAAATTAAAATCGCCAATATATTTTCCGCCCGAAAGTCCGGCTTTAGTAGTTCCATCGGTTGGTTTTACTTTCAAATCGCCAAAAAGCCTTGCTGTTTCGGCTTCAAGCAAAATGGGAAATTCGCCCGGTTGCGGAATTGTGACATCGGTAGTGACAATTTCAAATTTGTCGATGTTCGGACCACCCTGTCCCACGGGATAAGGCGAGATTTTAATGGTATTTACACCTTTATTCAGGTAAATATAGGTGCTCATTGTAGCTGTGGGCGGCATATTCCAATCGGCAGTACCAGCGGTAATGGTCGAAATCGCTTCGGGAAAATCATTCGATTTAACAGCGATAGAACGCAACTGCATACTTGTATAATAAGTCTTTATCTCGTAGGTTCCTTCATTTTCAATTTGCACATTATTAAACAGAATGGCGCTTCCGGGGTCATTGTCGCCCACATAAGCGTTACCCGAATAACCATTGACATATTTTATTTTGGCTGGAGGTGTCAGCGTTCCGGCTTCGGCTTCGAGTGTAGCCACAATGTCCTGAGCCCGAAGGCCGGACATTGCTGACCACAACAGTTCGAAGACAAAAACCGCCTTTACAATTACGGAAATTCTCATTGTGTGATTTGTTTGTGATTTAAGATTACTGTGTTAACTAAACAACAGTGCTAATTTACTGTGACCTTAATACCGCTTTTCAGCGATCCGGTGCCTTTGTATACCTTTCCGTTCAAAAGAACTTCGGCATTTATTGTTTTAATTTCCTTTTCAATTTTTCTTTTACCTTCTTTATTCGACATGCGGATATTCACCACGTTTCCATTGCGCTCGGCTGTAAATGTAAGCAGTCCGTAATCCCCGCACTCGAACGACCATCCTTCGCCTGCATCGGTGTATAGTTTTCCCGTAGCTTTGCCCTGTTCGTTGAGACAAACAATTAGCGTGAGTGGATCAAAAGATTTTTCGGTGGTGTTCTGAATAATTTTTCCCGCAGGAATAATGCTTCCGCCTCTTACTTTCAGCGTAGCCTGATATTTATCCTGCATATCGCCGTTCACAAGACTCACTGTTTCCCAAATACCATAAGGCAATGTAGGATTTTTGGCAAACGAAGGCACTACAAGCATATCTTCGCCCAACAGGAAAGCTTCCTCCTCGGTTCGCAGACGTAAATCTTTGGGATTTGCAAAGAAAACAGGCGACATTACAGGCAAACCTGTTTTGTGCGAATTGTAAAACAATGTGTAGAAAAATGGAAGCAGACGATAACGACGCTCCAATGCAATGCGCGATGTTTTTTCAATTTCAGGACCAAAAGCCCAGGGTTCTTTGTCGTTTGTTCCGGCACAGGCATGTCCGCGAACAAAAGGTAAAAACACACCAAAACCAAGCCATTCGGCCCAAAGTTCGCCCGAAGTATTGTTCAAAAATCCACCTATGTCCGGTCCGCTGTAAGGTTGTCCCGACAATCCCAATGTCAGCGACATGGGAACTGACAGTTTCATGTGTTCTGTTCCTGCCCAGTTATCGCCCGTCCAGGTTGCGGCATAACGCTGACCGCCCAACAGGTTTGCACGGGTAAGCAAAAACGGACGTTTCTCGGGTTGTGCAGCCTTAATTCCATCCAGCGAGGCTTCCACCATCAAACGACCATAAGCATTGTGATAAAGCAAATGCGGACCTGCAGGAAGATCGCCTCCACCACGATGCGGCGTTTCGTAAGGCATTGTTCCTAAACGCATATTTTCAGGAAGTTCGTTGTCGTTTACAGCAGGTTCGTTCATGTCGTTCCAAACGCCATCGATGCCTGTGGCCATAAAATCTTTGTATAAACCTGCCCACCATTTGCGTGCATGTGGCATTGTAAAATCGGGGAATGTACAATCGCCCGGCCATACTTTACCGTGATATTCTTCTCCGTTTGGCTTTTTCACCCATACATCGTTCGCTTTTCCCGATTGGTAAATGCTATAGTTGTTATCTACTTTTACGCCCGGGTCGATCATGTAAACCGATTTGAAACCTTTTTTGTGCAAATCGTCGTTCAACGCACGCGGATCAGGGAAGTTTTGCGGATGAAAAGTGAATACGCGATACCCATCCATATAGTCAATGTCCATCCAAAGTACATCGCAGGGAATATTTTTTGCTCTGAAAGTTTCAGCCACTTCCCTCACACGGCTGTCGGGCGTATACGAAAAACGACATTGATGATATCCCAAACTCCACATTGGAGGCATTTGAATTGTTCCAGTGAGTTCGGCAAGACCTTTTAAAACCTCCTGCGGCGATTCGCGGTCAATAATGTAGACACGGAAAAGCGCTCCTTCGGTATTAAAAGCAATTTCGGTTGAATTGCTGTAAAGTTCCGATTTCCACGAGCTGTCGAAAATAATTCCGAACGCAGTACCATCGCGACGAACACCCATAACCCACGGATGCGACTGATAAAGACGTTTTCCACCATCCACGCCATAAGCTCCGGTGTCGGTATTCCAGAGTTTAATATACTGTCCGTTGCGCAAAAGTGGCCCGGTTACTTCACCGCCTCCGTATAAACTTACGTCGCCCGAAATTTTCAGCTTTGCATTGGCTTTGTTGTTGACAACAGTAAATTCAGGCACGAGCGACCAACCTGCAGGCACATTGCCTATTGATTTTGGTTCCTCTTTCAGAATCAACGAAGGTGTTTTATTCTTGTCGAAACCTGTGGGAATAAATTCCACAATGCCATTGCCCACAAGTGTGGAACGTTGAATAGTGACATCGGCAGCACGAATGCCTGCAATACAGAAAACTGTAAATAATAAAAGTGTTATTTTCCTGATATTCATGATATGTATAAAAAATAATTTCTACTGAAGAGTTGCAATACGGGCATACATTTCAATAATTCCGCCCTGCGTTAAAAGATCTTTTTCGTTGTCGGTAGTTCGTCCGCTCAGGTCGGAGCTGAACAGTCCGCTTTGCGCATCGCGGGCATAACGCCACGCATGGTCGAGCGATTGTTTGAAAGCCGACAGGTATTTCATGTTTTTATCCACTGGATGCAATTCGGCAAAACCACGGAACATAATGGCGTGAAACCAAAGACTGCCTTTTTTCAAAACCGTGATGGTTTCGCCTGTTGGCAACATGTATTTTTCGAAATAATAGTTGTAAGCCGATTCTGCAATCAGTCGGGCATCATTCAGATATTTTTCGTTTTTTGTAATGTTGTAAAGCAATACTGCTGCCTGAAGCATTTGGCCTGAGTTGTACGAAAACTTCGGTTTCTCAATGGTTCCGTTTGTTTTAATATTGTCCCAATAAAGATGATCAGCAGGATCCTGCAGGTTCTTTTTGGTCCACTCGTATAATTCTTTCGAAGTATTGAGATAGCTTTCGTCTTTTGTTGTTTGATAAAGTTTCAGACCAAAAACCGCAGCCGGAGCATTGGAACAGGTATTTTTACTTGTTTTATCTCCTTCTTTCCAGTAAATGCCGCCTCCAAGCACATTGTCTTTCCCTGAAAGGACAAAATTCCATACAATTTTTGCTTTATCCAGATACCAGTTATCTTTTGTTCTGTCGTAAAGTTCCACTAAATCAATTCCCAGCCAGATATTATCGTCGTAAAAGCGATCGTCCCAATCGTTTGGAAAACAGGCATAAGCAGCCGGTTTTTTACTGGTATTGTAATAAATTTCGAGCCCGTCTTTGATTTTGTCTTTATACTTTTTCTCAAAATTGCTGAAATCCGGACTGTGTTGAAAAATGGTATTGTAGGCCGACAAAACCGAACCATAACCCCACACAAACGCATAACCCACTTCGTAGGGATAGCTGCTTGTATTGGTGTTCGTGGCCATCAGGTTGGGATATTTGTCGTACATAATTTTCATACGGTCGTACCAAAACAGTTCGAACATTTTGTCGAACGTGGCTTCGGCTTTTTTTATGTACAGTGTATCAACCGATTGCTTTGCATCGGGCTTTTTGGCAATAATATCAGGTTCATTGTTGTTATTGCAACTGCATAAAGCAGCTGCAATAACAGTCAACAAAAACAACTTTTTTATAATCATATTTTTACAAATGAGATCTTATTCTTTTCGGTATCGAGGGTGATTTTGTAAGTTCCCACCTGCGCTGCTGTCACTTTCCATTTGTAATCGGCAGCTCCATCGGCAGCCGACGACACCTGTACTTCAGTTTCTAAAATAGAACCATCGGCTTTCAATGGTCTGAATGTCGGCGAATCCCACGATTTAGCTGTTGGCATTTTAAGTTCACCTTCTTTCAGCGTAGTCTGAACTGTAAACACAGCAGGATTAACCGCATCAGGCGTCATTTCAATAGGATTATCGATGCTCCACTCAGCAGTGGTTGCGTTACCAACAATATAAATATTCTGATATTTCAATCGGCTGATACTGATTTTCATCGTCTTTTTCGAAAGATAGATGTAATAAAGTCCGGGCTGATTGATGGCGAAATAATCGTCAGGCTCAGTCAACTCATTGCGCTGCACCAGGACACTGTCTTCTTCGCCACGATTCAGCGATGGAAGCATAGAACCAAACTGCGTAATAAACTTCAGATTTCCCTGTACAAGTTCGCCTTTCCACGTGTATATTTTACCATTCGACACTTCGGTCATTCTAATGGCCTGATTCGGATCGAGTCCGGCAGGCGTAGAAGTACCGAGCAAATAAAGCGGCTGCGATGCAGGCAAATAAGTCTGAACCGACACTTTGGTTGTGGCTATTTCGGGATACATAAATTTTGGTCCGTTTACTTTGGCCACAATGCGGGCTTCAATTTGCGTAATCTGACCGGCCACGCCATGCCATTTTTCCACAATGTATTCGTAAAGTTCGGCTGTTTTGAAACTGTACGAAAACACGCCCTCGCCCATAACCACCGGATCGATGGCTGTTTCGAATTCGTTGTCGGCAATGTCGAGTCGCAGAATATAGGTGAAACTGTAATCGGGACCAATTTCCTCGGCTTCGTTCCAGGTAAAAGTCAGCACAGGCTCTTCGGGTTTGTTCTCATCGAGCACAACCACTTCTTCGGTAGTCGATATTTTTAGCTGATTTCTTTCAGGAGCAACGGTTTCCTCGGGTTCGCAGCTCATAAAAGTCAGAGCAATAAATGCTACTAATATTTTAAATAATACTTTCATTTTAATAGATTTACAGTGATTTATAAATGTTTCGTTACCGCAATTTACCATTTTGGAATTTGTCTCAGATTTGGATTTTTATCCAGCTGATTCTGGTGAATCGGAATCCAGTAGTTTTTATCGCTGAATGCTCTGGTGATATACACTTTGCGGAAATAATACGACAAAGGATCGGCTTCGTTATCGCTTTTCTTAGTGCCGTCGAAGTTCATTCCATCGAAATCGCCTTTGAGCAGATCCATCTGTTTCCAGCGACGAATGTCATCGTAGCGAATGGCGTACTCGCAATTGAATTCCACCCTCCGTTCACGACGAATGGCTTCGCGCATTGCTTCCTGTCCGTTTGGCGCCGGAACCTGATCAACTCCCGAGCCATAAGTCGGAATGCCCGCACGTTCGCGCACTTTGTTTACATAAGTCAGAATTTCGGTGGTTTGTGCAGGATCCCATTCGTTAAGCGCCTCGGCATAATTGAGATACGCTTCGGCCAGACGATACAAAATTCCCGGGCGATACGGGCGTGTTCCGTTTTTGATATTGGTGCGTGGGTGCATGCGTTTGCGGAGCAAATAACCGTTTTGCGGAGCATCCCAAACCGAACCGGTAAGCGGTCCGCCATCGACACCACCTCTGTAGAAATCGAGATATCTGTTCGATTCCTTGTACCAAGCGCCATTGAAATAAACCGATACATAAAAACGTGCTTCGCGGTTTACGTACATGTTGAAAGTTCCGGCCGGAACCACAGTATTTACTTCCTGAGCAGCACTTGCGTCGGGACTTCCTTCAATCCATTTAGTTTTGCGACGATCAGGAACAACCGAAAATCCTTTTTCCTTATAACCTGAAGCTGTATTAATAATGGGGTTGCGTGTGGCATCGTAGCCTGAAATAGCCGGAAGTCCGTTGTTCATGAAGAATGCATCCACCAGACTTTGCGTTACTCCAAGTCCGCCCTGACCCTGCGAACCACGAGGAGCTGCATGACCTTCCATATAACTGTAATCAGTGGACGGACGCGGGAACAGAATTTCGGTATTTCCCTGATGGAATTCCACAAAACTCATGTTGCAGTACGACATGAAAGGATCGATAGTACCATCGTCGTTAAGTTCCACGTACAGTTTGTAACCGTTTCCTTCAGCCAGATTGATAAGCTCTTTGTTGGCATCTACAGCCCGTTTCCATTTTTGAGCATCATAAACCGAGTTGAAGATTTTTTCGTCTTTGTTGTTTACAAAATTGGCATAATCAGCATCGGTGTTTCCGTTTACAAGCGGACTGGCAGCAAACAAAAGCATGCGTGCACGCACAGCCTGAGCCATTACCGAAGTAGCACGGCCATAAAGTCGTGGTTCAAGATATTTCGGAGGAAGAATTTTGGCTACTTCCTTCAGTTCGTTATCAATCCAGTTGATAGCCTGATCGTAAGGAGTCTGACCAATCATCAAAGCATCAGTCGACTCATCAAAATCAGACAACCATGTTTGCAAAGGAATTGCGCCATAGGTGTTTACAAGCAGGTAATAGTAATAAGCAATCAGAAAACGTGCTTCGGCTTTCATTATCTGCACATCTTTTTCGTACACCAACTGTTCGGGCAAGGGTTTTACATTATTGATAAAAATGTAAGCCGAACGAATGCGGACAGGTAAATTTCCCCAGAAATTACCATTCCAGGGACTTTCTGAGTTCCAGTTACCTTTAATTTTACTGATTACATCCCAGTCGAAAGGCTCCCAGCCAGCCGAAGGAGAATAGTCGTCGGCATAGGCATCGTAGTTTTTCATCATGTGCGTGTAGGGATCGGGCACTTCGCTGTAGACGGCGGCAAGCCACTCTTCAGTTCTGTTTTTGTCATTAAAAATCATTTCCAGTGTTATTTCCCCATCCGGTGCATTGTCGAGAAAATCGCAGGAAGGAACTGTAAAAATGAGTATGAGTAAAAGAACTGTATATTTCAATATGTTATTTTTCATTGTGAGAATTGTTTTTAAAGTTATCAAACCAGTAATTTCTTAGTCTTGATAAATTTATTGCTTAATAATGTGTGTGTTACAATCTAATCTGAAGACCCATTGATATAGTGCTCATAATCGGATATTTTAATCCGTTGTCGGTACTTAGCTCAGGATCCCACAATTTGAATCCTGAAAGGTGAAACAGATTTGTTGCCCTCACGAAGATTCTGCCATATTCGAAAGGTGTATTGGCCAGCATACGTTTGGGCGCTGAGTAACCAATTTCCACATTTTTCAGACGAAGCAAACTCATATCCTTCAACCACCAGCTCGAAGCCTGAGCGTTGTTGGCATTGTAACCCATGTGCAGGCGTGGATAAAATACGTCTTCGCGCGGATTATCTTCGGTCCATGCATCGGTAGCATTGGTAAAAATATTTCCGGTAGCCCCTAAAGCTGCACCCGGCAGGAAGTTATTGCCACGGCCAATCATACGGTAAGTTCTGCCATTTCCCTGAAAGAAAAATCCAAAATCCACACGTTTATAGGTAGTATTCAATCCAAATCCATACACAAATTCAGGATTTTCAGTTCCGCCAATGGCGGTCATATCCTTGAGTGTAATTTCGTTGTCGTTATCGAGGTCACGATATTTAATGTCGCCGGGATAAACGCGGTCGGTGAATTTATGAACAGGAATATCAGGCTGCAATTCGCCTGTACTCAGATCCACAAAATCGTCGGCACTGAAAAGTCCATCTGCTATCAACCCGAAAATTTGTCCTGCAGGTTTTCCGGTGCTTGAGCGGTGAGTACCCACAACCATAATATCCTCATCCTGTTCGATGATTTTATTTTTGGCATAAGTGGCGCTACCTTTTGCCGACACAAACCAGTCTTTGTTTACTTGTTTGTTGAGTGTAAGTTGAAAATCGACTCCCTGATTTTCCACAATACCAAAGTTAGCCCATGGCAAAGTAGCAAAACCTGCAGAGTTTGGATAATTGCGGCGTTGCATAAAAATATCTTCACGTCGTTCGTGGAAATAATCGGCCTGAATTTCAATCATATTCCAGAGTCCTAGTTCGAGTCCGAGATTGGTTTTCTTTACCGTTTCCCAGGTCAGATCAGGTACACCAATGTCCCCTTCGCGACGGCCACTTCTGTCGTAGAACAACGACGAGTTTCCGAAGCGATAGCCGTTGGACGAGCCAATAGTGGTGATATATGCAAAGCGTCGTCCATCCAGCTTGTCGTTACCAACCAATCCGTATGACGCACGAATTTTTGTTTTTGAGAAAATATTGCGTACAGAAGCCATAAAAGGCTCTTCAGAAACAATCCAGCCGGTTGCCACAGAGGGGAAGAAACCAAAACGTTTGTTAGGAGCAAAGTTTTCCGATCCGTTGTAGCCAAAGTTAAACTCGGCAATATAACGTCCTTTGTAAGTGTAGGCTGCTCTACCCGCAAAACCCTGATTACGATAAGGCACCTGAGCGCCATCGTCGTAGTCGCGCTGATTGTAAAGAATCAGTGCATTTACGTAATGATCATCGTCGAAAGTATGATCGTAGGAGAGATTTGCCTCGAAATAAGTGCTGTTGCTTCCGTAATTCGACCATTGTTCGTAGTTCAGAAACTCTTGCCCGTCGGAAGCTGGATCGGAGAAAAGCAATTCGCCTGTTTCGGCATCACGACCAATGGCAGCAGTATAATACACAGGCTCACCCGATCGTTTTACGCCATTCAACGAGAAATAATCGAAGGAGAAAATTCCTTTGGCTTTTAATCCCGGCAAAAGGAATTTCAAATCCTGCTCAATGGCAAACAATGATTCTAGTTTGCTTTTGGCTTCGCGTTGAAAACCGGTTTGAGTAAGCATGGCCCAGGGATTGTCGCCACCTTTTGGGCGGGCAATTTTGCCATCCATATATTTTTCGGGAACAATGTGAGGTGGTGTTTGAAATGCTTTCGAAAACACATTGTCGATACTTGCCGATGGTGCATTGCGACGTTGCAGATAACCACCGATATTGAATGTAAGCAAAGTAGTGCTTGTTACATTCATATCCACATTGGTACGAAGGTTAAAGCGATTCAGATTGATTTCCGAATTCCACTGTTTGGTAGGATCTGATGTTGTAATACCGGTTTCGCTGTAATAAGCTCCTACAAAAGAGTAACGAAGTTTTTCGTTACCACCACTCAGGTCGAACGAAGCACGGGTATTGTTGGCATTGTTGTTTGTAATGGCATCAATCCAGTTTACATCCGGATAAAGTTCGCGGTCGTATCCATTGCGGTATTTTTCCACCACATCGTCGGAATATAGCTGATAGCCAAGATCCTGAATATTGATGTTATTCATTAATGTCACATAATTTGCCGCATTTAAAAATTGCGGTAACTGAGCCGGCTGTGTAACCGAATGCTCCACCGACACGTTGATATTGGTTTTTCCGGCAAATCCCCTTTTAGTAGTAATAAGAATTACACCATTCGCCCCGCGCACACCATACACCGCACTTGCCGAAGCATCTTTAAGTACCGAAAAAGTTTCAATTTCGGCAATATCAATGTCATTGAGCGAACGCTCGATTCCGTCCACAAGCACGAGTGGCGTCTGGCTGCCTCTGAACGAACTGATACCACGAATCCAGAATTCAGAGTTGTCGTAGCCTGGTTCGCCAGAACGCTGCACACCAATAATACCAGCCACATTTCCGGCGAGGTTGTTGCTGAGCGAACGTGTGGCTGAGATATTCAGCTTGCCTGGTTCTACCGAAGTAATGGCGCCCACTACCGATGCTCTTTTCTGAGTTCCGTAGGCAACCACCATCACTTCTTTCATTTGTTGCGAAGTTTCGTCGAGTACAATTTGTGAACCTTCACCTAAAATTGCAGCCGAATATTCTTTCGGATTATAACCCACATAGGTAACCACAATCACATCGTTGGCTCCCGATTGTAAGCTGTACTCTCCGTTTACGTCACTGATAGTACCCACATCCGAACCTTTTACGCGTATATTTACACCAATAAGCGGTTCGCCGTTTTGATCGACAACCTTACCGGCTATCTTTTTGCTTTTTTTGTTACCCGTTTCGGTTGGCTTATCAGGAAACAGGATAATTTCAGAATCTTTTATTTCGAACCTGATATTAGTGTTCAGCAATAGCTGTTTGAGGGCTTGCGAAAGCGAAGCATCTTTTACATTCAGACTTACTTTCTGTTTTACGTTTACCACAGAAGCATCGTAGAAAAATGTACACTTACTTACGCTTTCAAATTTCTTAATGGCATCGGAAAGAGCCAAATTCTGAAATGAGATAGAAATTGCATTTTCTTTGGTTTGTTGTGCCGATGTATTCAGCACAAATAAAAAAGCGATTAAAAAAGTGGTGATCCTTTTAAATTTCATTTTTGGGATAATTTTTAAGATTAACTTATGCTTGTCGTTGCTGCTAAAAATGGCAGTATGACCGTTGAACTGAGAAATCAAATTGTTTTGTTTGAGTGATTTAATCATATTTACTTCATAGGCAGTATGTTATTTATGAATTCTTACCATGTTAGCTTCATCATCAATCACGCAGTCGAACGAATGAATTTTGGCCATAATGCCCACGACTTCATCCAGATCCTGACCGCGAAAGGTAAATGTATAGGACTGATTATCGGTGATTTGAGGATCAATTTCGAATTGCACACCATACCATTTCGACAAATAGCGACATACCTCACGTAGATTTTTGTTTTCGAAGCGGATTTTGTCGCTTGTCCATATTTTGGCAAATTCCACATCACCTTCTGCCACCGAAATATTTTTGTTTTTTGAATCAAAGAGTCCTTCTTCACCCGGTTTCAAATACACATCGTTTTCGTTTGCCGTCATCGAGACTGAACCTTCGTAAAGACTTACCAGCACATTGTCGGTTGCAGGATATGAGTTTACGTTGAACTGCGTTCCGTGTACTTTCACCTGCACACCTTTTGTGCCCACTACAAACGCGTATTCTTTGCTGTGTTTTACCTTAAAAAAAGCTTCGCCGCTCAGGTTTACTTCGCGCTGGTCAAGGTCTTCGTTGAATTTATAAGTGATGGATGAATTGTTGTGTAGCCACACCTCAGTGCTGTCGGGGAGAAGCACTTTCGACTTGGTATTGAGGGTGGAATATGCAATATATTCCTGCGGATTTACCGAGTTGTATTTTCCGAAATAATAGGCGAAAAAGAAAGTGGATGAAATCACGATGGCAAGTGCTGCTGCGGCACGCCACATACGACCTGACATGAAGGATTTCGTAAGTGTTTTTGATCGTTTTTCAGATGTCACTACTTCCTGGTCGATGCGGGCCGAAAGCTCGTTCCAGTAATATTCGAGGTCGGGTTCGTACACCGACACCTTTTGTTGCACTTTTTCCCATACAATTTCGAGCTGTTCAAAAAGCCGGCGATGGTCGTCGGTTGTAAGCCATTCGTTGAACAAAACCTCATCTTTCGACGAAAGTTGATTGCGAAGTTTGGATACAATTAAATCCCATGGAAGTTTTTTTGTCATAACCGGCATTTTTTTAAGTGGTTCTGCTACTATGACACACAAAAGCGAAACAACCCTTACGCCGCTATGAAAAAAGATTAGAAAAAATAAAGATAAGCCTCGCCCAGAAAGTTTTTTATGCGCTTTAATGCTTTGGTAATCTGCGCTTCAACAGTTTTTACCGAAATATTCATTCTGTCAGCAATTTCCCTGTTGCTGAGGTTTTCGTTTCTGCTGAGGTCAAACACTTCGCGGCACTTATCGGGCAAAGAAAGTACAGCTTCTTGTATGAGATTTTGCAGTTCGGTTTCTTCAAGGCTATACACTCCTGCATCGATGATTTCGCCTGAAATTTCGTCGAGCGAAACCGTATTTTTCTGTTTTCGCAACTCGTTGAGACATCTGTTTCGTGCAGCCTGAAACAAATAAGATTTAAGCGAAACCTGTATCTGTAAGGTCTGTCGGTTTTCCCAGATATGCATAAAAAGGTCGAGTGCCAACTCTTCAACCACTGTTTTTTCAGAAATATAAAGATGCATAAACCTGCAAAGAGGTGTGAACCAGGTTTCAAACAAATGTCTGAAAGCCAGCCTATCCCCTTCTTTTATAAGTCTTAATATCAGTATGTTGTCTTCTGTGTGCATTTGCTAAAAAGTTCCGGATTAAATAAAAATACAAAGTGAAGGCGGGTTGAGAATAAAAGTCCTTACAAACCATGTCATTATCAGGAAATAAACCGATATGATATAAATACGCAAACAAAGATATTCTTGTATAAATGCCCTATCTTTGTACAAATAGTCCTTTATCTTGCACTAATGTTACATTTGCAGATATGATGCGTTGCTTTCCTGAATAATATCTGCCAAAAAGAACATATTAACAACTTTTTAGACCCACAAAGGCTGTCAGATAGAATCTTAATTGTATTTTTGTTGCTACAAAATTTACTACACACAATAAATACATCTGGTATAGCGCTATGTTTCGATTAAAAAGTATTTTAGTACTGCTCATTTTCAGCGCAGTAACTTTCGCACAGGATTTTGAGGTATCTCCGGTTTTAATGAGTTTCAATGCTGAGCCCGGCGAAATTCAGACCCAGAAAATCAATCTGATCAATCATTCGGCCCGCCCACAGAAATATCTTCTGAAGCTATCAGACTATGACGTAGATAAAAATGGCAATAAAAAACCTGTTCCACTGGGCAAAAGTCCGCGCTCGTGCGCACAATGGATTACGCTCAACCCTTCGCTCATCGAGCTGAATCCAAATCAGAGCGGTACTATCGAAGCCATTATTACTGTGCCAAAAGAAGGTTATGGCGCACGCTGGGGAATGATTACTGTGGAACCTGTAGAAGAAAAAACTGCATTCGAAGCTGATAAAAACCTGGTATCAGGGGTTTTGGTTGTTCCACGCATTGTAATTCTTTTCAAACAATCGCCCAAAACCAACCGCAATTACAAAGCCAGTCTTGCCGATCTGAAAGAAGTAACCAAAAAAGGTGATCTCTTCCGTTCGTTTGAAGTGAGTATCAACAATACCGGCGACAATATTATTGACGCTTCGGTTCATTTGGCTCTGGCCAATATGCAAACTGCTCAGGAGGAAAAGTTTAATCCTGTAAAAGTGACTGTGTATCCTGATCAGACACGCGTGCTGAAACTTCAGTTGCCGAAAAATGTAGGTGCGGGTAAATTTGCACTTGCTGCTATTATGGACTACGGACACCGCCAGCCACTGGAAGGAACGCAAATACTTTTGGAAGCAAAATAAACGGGTGTAATGAAAAAACTGATTCTCGCATTGCCATTCTTCCTGCTTTCGTTCATAATTTCAGCACAGAAAACAGTGACAACCTGGCACGACGACGCCAAAACAATTGTAAAAGAAATTTATACCGTAAAAAATACTTCCACAGGGCAGGAAGTGAAAGATGGACTTTACCGCATTTATTACCCCGACAAAGTGCTTTGGCAGGAAGGCCATTTTGTAAACAATAAACTCAGCGGCTTGTGGAAGGATTATTACGAAGATGGCACCCTGAAACAGGAAATGCCCTACACAAACGACTTGCTCAACGGAACGCTGAAGTACTATTCCCCATCGGGAGCACTGCAACAGGAAGTGAGCTACGTTAACGATATGGTGGACGGAAAAGTAATCACTTATCACGAAAACGGACAGATACACGAGGAAAGTATGTATCGCAACGGACAACCAGCAGGCGAGCATAAGACCTATCACGAAAACGGACAACTGCAATACGTGCGCTGGTTTGTAAACGGAAAAGTAAATGGCCCGCAAAAAGTATTTTATGATACGGGGAAAATCCGTGAAAAATCCACCCTGAAAAACGGTGTTTACGATGGACTTTTTACCGATTATTACAAAGACTATGAAGATGGTACGGTAAATAAAACCTGCTATTACATAAACGGAAAACTAAACGGTCCGCTCACAGGTTATTACCCTTCGGGAAATGTACGCATAAGTTGTAATTATGAGGACAACTTTATTTCCGGAGAGTTTGTAGAGTATCACGATAGTACTAAAATGGTCAAAGAAAAAGGCTTTTATCTGAATAATAAGCGCCATGGCTTGTGGAAAGCCTTTTATCCTACAGGCGAATTATATGCCACAGGCAATTATATCGACGAACAATACAGCGGTGAATGGAAAAGCTATTATCAGAATGGAAATCTTCGTCAAAAAGGTAACTATGTAAATGCTGAAGCTATCGGTGAATGGTTCTTTTATTACGAAACGGGTGAGTTGCAAAACAAGGGCATTTATCAAAACAACCGACGTACGGGTAAATGGCTTACCTATTACAAAAGTGGAAAAATTATGACCGAAATTCAATATGTAAATGGTTTGCGTCATGGTCAGGCAAAGGGATGGGACGAAGATGGTAAACTCGTTGAGAAAACAATGTATAAAGATGGTGAAAAGACCAATTAACCATGCCGGGCAATAATTTAAAAGTAAAAAATATCCAACGCTAAAATGTTTAAATATAAATTATTATATCCAGTTCTGCTATTGCTTTTGTCTTCGTGCGAAAGTAGTGGTCCTGTTGTTCACAAAAGTATTGCAGGTGTATGGCGTTGTGAGGATATAAACAACTCAACTATTACCCGTAATTCTTATTTGTTGGATATTTACAGAAAACAATCTGACAGCACACTATATGTGATTACCAACTTCTTTCAGGCCGGCGATAACGAATTTATTGTGGTGAAAAACAACGACGGTAAACTTATACTCGCCGAACAAAGCCTGACGGGAATGAACCTGAAAAAATTCAGTGCTACGGTGATCGATCTGCATAATATTAGTTTGCAGTACACCATTTACGATGGACAACGCGATAACGTCGTGGATGCATCCTATTCACGTAAGTAATAGGAAGTATATAGTTTATTTATGGTGTTTGAGATTTCTTTAAAATGCGACATTATATTATTTCTGTTACTTAAGTTCTTTTTTTGGCTTCTTATATTTGTAAAGTTTTCTTTTTTCATGTGGCTGTTACAGCAAATTAATACGATTGTAGGTGTTTTGTAATTGCTCTGTAATACACACTGTGTTACTTTGCAGTGTGAATATCAGAACAAAAAAATTATAAAACATACAAAGATGAATCGTACTTTATTTATCGTATTGGCAGTTAGCTTTCTTTTCGCAGTAAATGTGTCGGCTAAATCAAAAGTATCACCCGAAGCAAACACAGCCGTAGCCACTGTAGCTACCAAGTCGCTAAGCGGAATGGTAGTCGACAAGCAAACCAGTGAAAGTCTTGCCGGTGCTGTGATCACTGTAAATGGTCAGAAAGTGTACAGCGACCTCGATGGAAACTTTACACTCACTAATATTTGTGATGGAAAATGCGAAATCAAAGTAAGTCTTATTTCTTATCAGGAGAAGGTAATCGAAGTGGATACCAAAAAATTGAAATCGCTTAACATTACTTTGAGTCAGCGTTAATCTTCAAAAAAAACATTTTAACCCCCTGCTACCGGACCAATGTCCAGGCAGGCGGGTTTTTTTGCATCAAATGCTTTACAAAAAAGTCGAAACGTTTGTGTTCGCCATAGGCTCCTCCCATTGTATGTCCCACACCGGGTAAAGTCACTAGCTCAAAATCTATTTTTGATTTAATCAATGCGTTTGCCACCTGGTATGTAGAGGCAGGATCCACATTGTCGTCGAGTTCGCCTACCACCAGCATAAGCGGGCGTGTAAGCAGATGTGCATTGTCCACATTCGAGCAGGCTGCATATTCAGGTCCTACGGGATAACCCATCCATTGCTCGTTCCACCAAATTTTATCCATGCGGTTGTCGTGGCAGCCACAGGCGCTGTAAGCCGCTTTATAATGTTCAGGATGAAACAATACTGCCCACATGGCAGCCTGTCCGCCTGCCGAAGAACCAAAAATCCCCACTTTGTCGATATCCATATACGGATATTTTGCAGCAGCAGCTTTTGTCCATAGAATGCGATCGGCAAAACCGGCATCTTTCAAGTTTTTGTGTATCACATCTTCGAATGATTTGGAGCGAAACGAAGTGCCCATGCCATCGATCTGAATTACTATAAAGCCGAGTTCGGCAATAGCTGAGAGATTATTGTTGAAAGAAATAAAGTTTTTGGGTACATAGTGACTTCCGGGTCCGGCATAAATATATTCGATGACAGGATATTTTTTTGTAGGGTCGAAATTAGTAGGGCGATGAATTATTCCCCATATATCAGTCTCTCCATCGCGCCCCTTAGCTGAAAAACTTTCGGGTGCTCTCCATCCGGCTTTCTCAAGTGCGCTGATGTCAGCTTTTTCGAGTGTCATCACCATTTTGCCGTTCCGAGCATCGCGAACCACAGCTACAGGAGCTTTATCAACCATTGAATATACATCTACTAACAGTTTTTTATCGTCCGAAAACCAGGCCTGGTGCGTTCCGGTGGCGGGAGTGAGGCAGGTGAGGCCCTTGCCATTGAATCCAATGCGGTAGTAGCGTATGAGATAAGGATCTTCGTTGGCGACCATTCCGTTGGCCGAAAAGATGATCTCACGGTTCTTTTCGTCAATATTGATTACTTCACGCACATACCATTGTCCTTTGGTAATCTGATTCTTAACTTTCCCTGAAGTACGGTCGTACATGTACAAATGGTTGTAGTTGTCGCGTTCGCTCATCCAAATGATTTCTGTCCCGTTTTTTAGTTTATAGTTTAAAAGACGGTTATAGTTTACAAAAGTATTTGAACTTTCCTCAATTACAGTGCGCACATTGCCGCTTTCGGCCGACATTTCGAGTACACGAATGACTTGATGTCCGCGCTGATTGAATTCAAAGAGTACTGTTTTACTGTCGTTACTCCAATCGAAACCATACAAAGAATACTGATTTTTGAACAGGCTGTCGTTGGCTATCAGTGCTTTTTTTGTAGCAATGTCAATGACCACAGGTGTTCTTTGTGGAAGCTGATCGCCTGGTTTACGGTAATCCCGGGTGAGCAGTTTGGGTTGCAACTGGTCAGCCGGCGATGATTCAATCATATATAATTTACGTATTTCGGCTGGCACAATCTTCATAACCGCCAGTTTTCTGGAATCGGGCGACCACCACATATGCACTGAATAGTAGTTATCGGGTTTTCCGTCGGTTGTAAGCTGTATTTCTTCATTTGTTATGAAACTTTTCAGCATTACATTATTATCTTTTACATAAGCAACGCAGGCCTTGTTGGGAGACGCTAACGGGTAACTTTTCTTCTCTTCGTTCACTGTACCCCAATAAGGTTTTAGTTTTTGTTTAGCTTTTTGTCCGGCTTTCTTTAATATTGAGGTTTTATGTTCGAATGACAAGAGTCTGTTGTCATATTCAAACAAAAGGATATCACTCATTTCTGCGTTGATATTCTTAATGTCCAGTTTAGTAGCATCCACTTTCTTGCCCGTAACTTCTGTAAGCGCCGATGCAAGCTTTTGATGGTCGAAAAGTGTTTTTTTCGTTTTTTTATTGACATCCACCAAAGTGTAAATACGGCCTTCAGGGGTATTTGAGATATACCAGAATGTGTTGCTTTTGCCTATCCAATGCGGACTGATGCCTGAGTAAAATACCTTGTCTCTGAATTTTTCATTAAGCGAAAATGCCCGTTTGTAATCTTCATGTGTTCCCTGCGAAACCAGAACTAAACTCAATGTGCTGAAGATAGCAAGAATAAGAGAACGCTTCATCTGTAATTGATAACTTTGTTTTTTTTGTTGGTTTAATTAGTTTGTTTTATCTTATGACTTTAAAGCTCAGATAGCCTTTATCAGTTCTGATTTGTAAAAGATAAATGCCGTTTGCAGGTAAATAAAACTCCTCGGTGTGCTGTGTTGTTTTTCGATTGTTTATACAAGCACCTGTTGTGTTATAAATGCGTATGGTTTCTGTTCCTGATAATCCATTGATGTTCAGCATTCCGTTCTGAATGGAGTATTTAATGGTCCGACTGTTTTCTGCTTTAGTGGCTGTATTTACAACTGTAGTCACAGCCATTATATCAGAATAATCCGAATTGATACCGCTTTGCACTCCTCTCACCCTAAACAGATAGTCGGTGTTTTCGTTGAGTTCGTTTACTTCGTATGCGTAGGATGATACTATTTTATTTTTAAGCACAAAAACAGTATCGTAACTTCCGTATTGAACCATTACATCGTCGATGGCCAGATTGCCTGAGCTTTTTTTGTAGCTTATGCGGAACGAACGATAATTCTGTTCGGACGTAAAATTGTATTCCGGATTATTCTTCGAAGTGTTTACATAAGCAATTGTGTCCAATACATTCCAGATGTTTTTATTATGCGCTTCCAGTATAAAGTAAGAGCCTGTTCCGCTCGAAGGATATCGATACATAAACGACAGTTTTGTGACCGGTTGAGGGTAGACAGCCGTTTGCAGCCATTCGTCATTATTCTTTAGGCCTACCGACGGAATTGCAATGCCTGAGCTTGTAGTGGATGTGTAATTTCCGCTCGCCGTACCTGTCCAACCTTCGGGTAATGGTTTCCCATTGCTTTCCACATTGTCGAAGCTTTCGTTAATGACGGTGTTGCCACTGCCACTAAGCCTGAATACATCAAGCAGATAGTGATCGGAGTACAGATTTTCTTCCCAACTGGCAGTAAAGCCATTGTGTGTAATGTTGTAGGCTTCCATGATAAGCGGAATTTCGGGATCGGCTGTGTGAATCTGTACAGTGTTTTTGGCTTTTACATTTCCATCAGGTCGAATAGCTTCCACACTGTAAGTATAAGAAGATGCTGGTTTCAATCCTTCTACATGATAGCCTGAAGCCTGTCCGAGTGTTTTTTGTTCATGTGTTTGAGGATCAGTTTCTTGTAAATTCATTTCGTGTGTATTTACAAATTGCATAATGTCAATAGGATATGAATTCCACTCTGATGGTCTGTAAACAGAATGTGGATGCGTAACCGATGATTTTCGTTGTAATGAAATGTCCTGTCCCCAATAAATGTCGGCGCCCGCATTGGCTTCGCCCACCATGTCGATGGTGACGCCAGCCCGCACAAGTTCTATGGCATCGTTACCATTAAACTGCAATAGTGTATCGGTAAGCAAAGTGGCGTTGTTAGTGAGCTCCGCAAGAGTGGCGCTTTTGTGCACTATAAGATAAGTGGATTTGTCGTGTAAATCCCCGCTTAGTCGGAGGGTAGATCCAAAGTAACCATCACCGTTCGATTGTTTCCGCAGGTAATATTTCGATAAATCAACAGTTTGCCCGGTGCCATTGTAAAGGGCAATCGCTTTGTTCCAGCTGCTTCCTTCCACATAAGCCGAAATTATCAGGTCGCCGGCCTGTTTGTCGCCTTCATAAATTTCAATATTGTAGCCAGTAGCTTCGGGGTCGGAAATCCATTGTAGCTGTGCACCGGCTGAAGTTACATCGGTAGGTTCGAGTGCCAGAAACTCCTCCGAAGCAAAAGCTTTTAGTGGAATTTCTATTGTTTCGGTAAGTCCGCCACCCGATATTAGTAAAGTATCGCGCAGATAGCCTGATGATTGTGGGTTAAATATAATTGATGCGTTTGTTCCCGTAATTACTTCGGCTAAAGTATAGTTTGTTTTGGTTAGCGAAAGTCCCGGCACATTATTTTTAAATGAAAGTACTATGTCGGAAGATATGTTTACACCATTCAGTTGTAGCTGATGTGTGCGGCTTCCTGTCTGCAGAACAACCCCAAAGTTTATGCTTTCGCCTCTGCGGGGATGCAGCAGAAAAGCTTCTGTTTCGTCGGGGAAAGGAAAAACTTTCGTGGTGTCGGCTCCCCATATATATTCTGCAAGCTCAGGATAGTCGATAAACGGGTTACGATTACCCTGAATATTGTAAACAGCCTCGATACGCGCCAGTTCCTTAGCGCTTACCGGATCCTGTCGGTGCCATTTCAGCAACAAATCTTTTGCCCAGGATGTCCATACAGGATAAGTATTGTTTTGCATCATGGGCGAATTCCACAGGTTCTCAAAATCCTGATAAATGGTGGAAATGTAAAAGTACGAACGTGCAAAATCGCCTTTGTATTCATCGGCAGGCTCAAAACAACTTTCGGTATAAATGTTTCCAAATCCGTTTTTCCCGATTTTTGTGACTCCGTTGTCAAACGAAGGCACACCTGCTACCTCGCCGAGTGGCAGATTATTCTTAAGCGAATTGGTAGCGCCATCAGCAGGATAAAGATGGTATAAATCCTTGTATGCATCGTTTTCGTGAGCACCCCACCAGCTCTTGGGTAGCGAATGCTCAATGTGCATTCCGTCAACAGATCCAAATCCATTGAAATGTCGCACTTGCGTTGAATACATATCAATTATAGTGCTGTCGGTATTACGGTCGGTACTGAAAAAGCCTTCCCAGGTAAAGCCCGGCCCCGAGCCATAATACAGTACTCTCAAAGGTCCTGAGATCTCGGAAAGCGTGGTTTTAAGCTCTGCTTTAGTTTTGTTTTTGCCTAAATAATAATATCCCGAAGGAACGCCTGCAAATAGTCCGGCCGAAATGAAAAGACCAATTGCAGCAATGACAGCTATGTGACGAAAGATTTTCATTTTAATCAGTTTTTGAGGCATAATTTCCCTGTAAAGCAATTATTGCCATTGTGATAGTGCTTAAAAGGCAAATATACGGGTTTTAGCTGTTAAACCAATTATATTACTATCATCTCCGGGCTGAATTATTGCTGAGGTTTAAAAAAGCATCAATAGTAATTTTGTGGTATATGAAACTCGTTTAAAATGCAACATTATTTTTTTTCTATTACTTAACAAGGATCTTTAAAATACAGGAGTAAGGTTTAAATGAATTTCTCCGGTTTTTTATATTTGAATTCAGCCTTTACATTACAACCTGAAAAAAGAAACATTCGGAGGTAAACCAATAGGTTTTACAATGATTTTGAAAACAAATAAAACCTTTTTTGTTGAATTAAAAAAGTAATTTTGTACTGACAATAAAATCAACTCAGTGTATTTTTTAAACACAAAAACATATGAACTGGATTATTCTCGTTGTGGCAGGACTTTTCGAAACTGCCTTTGCACTTTGTCTGGGAAAAGCAAAAGAAGCCACAGGTGCAGCCGTTTACTGGTGGTACGCAGGCTTTGTGGTGGCATTGCTCATTAGCATGATATTGCTTGTAAAAGCCACTCAAACGCTGCCCATTGGCACAGCTTATGCCGTTTGGACGGGCATTGGAGCGGTAGGCACTGTAGTGGCAGGCATTTTTCTGTTTCGCGAACCTGTTACTTTCTGGCGCATGTTTTTTCTTTTTACGCTTATTGGTTCCATAGTGGGACTGAAAGCTGTAAGTAATTAAAATAATCAATGAAAACAATTACAACAACAATGTTCACACTGGCAATGATAATAATGCCATTGAATGCTACAAAACCTGTTTATCAGGACAATAGTCAGCCCATTGAGAAAAGGGTGGAAGATGCTTTGCAGCGAATGACGCTCGAAGAAAAAGTGAAACTCTGCACCGCACAGTCGAAATTTTCGTCGCACGGCGTTCCGCGCCTGGGCATTCCCGAGGTATGGATGAGCGACGGACCTCACGGCGTTCGTGCCGAAATAGAGTGGAACAGCTGGAGCCATGCCCGCTGGACCAACGATTCGAGCACTGCATTTCCTGCTCTGACCTGCCTGGCTGCTACTTTCAACCCTTCGCTGGCGCACGACTACGGTGTGGCTGTGGGCGAGGAGGCACGCTATCGTCGCAAAGATATTTTACTCGGTCCGGGTGTGAATATTTACCGCACTCCGCTCAACGGACGCAATTTTGAGTATATGGGCGAAGATCCGTTGCTGGCGTCGCGCATGGCTGTGCCCTATATTCAGGGTGTACAGCAAAACGGTGTGGCCGCGTGCGTGAAACATTTTGCCCTCAACAATCAGGAGGAATGGCGCGGACATATCAACGTAAATGTAAGCGATAGAGCTTTGTATGAAATTTACCTGCCGGCTTTCAAAGCCTCGGTCGAAGACGCAAAAGTGTGGTCGGTAATGGGCGCTTACAACCAGTTTCGCGGACAACATTGCTGCCACAACGACCTTTTGCTCAACAAAATTCTGAAACAAGACTGGAAGTTCGATGGCGTAGTGGTAACAGACTGGGGCGGAGCACACGACACCCGTCAGGCGGCGCTCAATGGCCTCGACATTGAAATGGGCAGCTACACCAACGGACTTACTTCCGAAGCCGAATTTGGCTATAATGACTATTTTCTGGCCGATCCGTTTCTGGCATTATTGCGCAAAGGCGAACTGCCCGTATCGGTAGTCGACGAAAAAGCACGACGCATCCTGCGACTTATTTTCCGCACAGCTATGAATGCCGAACGGCCTTTCGGACGATATGTTTGTGCCGACCACAGCGCCACCGCCCTGCGCGTAGCCGAAGAAGGTATTGTACTGCTCAAAAACCGCCACAATTTGCTGCCTGTGCAGCCCGGAAAATACAAACGCATAGCTGTGATTGGCGAAAATGCAACCAAAAACCTCACCGAAGGTGGTGGCTCGTCGGAGCTGAAAGTAAAATATCAGGTGTCGCCGCTCGAAGGTTTACAGAAAACCTATGGCGCTGAGAGTATTGTGCATGCCATGGGTTATTCGTCGGGACCATCGGTTTACGGACGGGTAGAGGAGCCGGCCGAAGATCAGCAAAAACTTTTCGACGAAGCAATAGAAGTTGCCCGCAATGCTGAAATTGTATTTTTTGTGGGCGGACTCAACAAAAACCATTATCAGGACTGCGAAGGCGGCGACCGTCAGCAGTTTGGCTTACCATTTAATCAGGAAAAACTTATCAGCGAAATTCTGAAAGTAAATAAAAACCTTGTACTTGTACTTGTAAGTGGCAATGCTGTAGCCATGCCATGGGAAAAAGAGCTGCCTGCCATAGTACAAACATGGTATCTGGGATCAGAAAGCGGAAATGCCATAGCCAATGTGCTCAGTGGCAAGGTGAATCCTTCGGGAAAACTACCTTTCAGCTTTCCGGTGAAACTCACTGACAATGCTGCACATTCCTTTGGTGCACTCTCGTATCCCGGCGACAGTATCAATCAGCATTACAAGGAAGATATTCTGGTAGGCTATCGCTGGCATGATACTAAAAAAATTAAACCACTCTTTGCTTTCGGACATGGTTTGTCGTACAGTAAATATGAATATGGAAAAATTACTACTGATAAAAAATCGTATACTAAGGAGGAGGTCATAAAACTTACATTTACCCTTAAAAACACAGGAAGTGTGGATGGTGCTGAAGCGGTTCAGATTTACAGCTCGCAACCACGGGCATCGGTTTTGCGCCCGCAAAAGGAACTGAAAGCCTTCGAAAAAATACAGTTGAAAGCCGGAGAAACCAAAACAGTGGAAATAGCTGTAAATGTAAAAGACCTGGCATTCTACAACGATAAAACGCAAAGCTGGGATGTGGAGGCCGGTGAATTTATTATAAGCAATGCGGCTTCGGCTGGCGATGTGAAAAGCAGTGTGAAAATACTGATCAGATAAAAAAAAAGGACAACAAATTTAAAAAGCAGATATTGAGATAAAAATCAACATCTGCTTTTTTTTTTGGAACTACAAATTTCGTCATTTGTCGGTTTGGTATAGCGACCATCAAAAGCTTATGCAGTTACTGTGCATCTCCGTAGTAGTTCCGTACTGTAAAGCATAAAAATGAAAATAAATTAATTGAACTATACTGTTTAAAGATAATGATAAAACAATGTTATATAAGACTATGATATTACTATGATATCTCTGTAATAATACTGTGTTTTTACTATAAATTTATGCTTTACAGTACGGAACTACTACGGAGATGCAGCGGACATACTCAGACTATAAAGCCTGACTGAATATGCCGGTTAAACCACAAATAATCAAGTGATGTTTCAAACTGTAAACGAGAGTTAAGCGGAAGAGAGATAACGGTGTGGTGGCGGTGCGTAATGGATTGAGGCGCGAAAAGGCGGTTGTTTTTAAAAAATCTTATTTTAAAATGTGATTCAGGACTAATTGAGACTGAATTTGTTTGTATATTTGAGCCTTTAATGATCAATTGTTTGGCTGTTAGCAGCTCTTTAACCAACATTTTTTTGTTCCACTCGCATCAACTGATATGTTATGAATGAAAACATAAAAACAGAAATCGAGCATAACTTTCTCGAAAGTCTCCTGAGTGGAAATAAAGCCAATTGCTCAGCACTCGTAAAACAGTATTTAGCCATAAATCCATCCATCATGGATTTGTACGAAGAGATTCTGAAAAAGGCGCTCTACTCGGTAGGTGTCCTTTGGGAAACCAATAATATTAGTGTAGCCACCGAACATTTGGCTACTGCTATTACCGAAGGGATTCTGAACGAACTTTTTGAGCAAATTATTTCGAATAAAAGATGCAATAAAAAAGTGCTTGTTACCTGTGTGGAGAATGAGGCACATCAGGTGGGCATAAAAATGGTGGCCGACGTGTTCGAAATGAACGGATGGGAGAGTTTCTTCATTGGTACAGGCATTCCCACTAAGGAGTTGATCCGATCGGTACACGAAATAAAGCCCGATGTGGTGGCCATTTCGTTGAGCGTGTACTTTAACTATTCCAGACTGCTTAATATGCTGAAAAAAATGCGGGCTGAATTTCCGGAACTGCAATTTATCGTCGGAGGTCAGGCCTTTCAGCATTCTTCGCAAAAAGGTATTACCGAAATTGAAAATGTGATCCATATTCCGGATTTGTACTTGTTGGATAAATACGTTAAAACATTGAATAATAACCATTAAAAATCAACTGAAATGAGACGCGAAAACTTGTTGGAGAGCGCCCGGAGGCTGAAACAGCCAAGCGGGCAAAGTGCAGAGGAATTTGGTTCGAAAAGAGAGCATTTGGTTGACCTGCAGAACCGGAGAATGGAACGACGTGCCGATCTGACCGAAATGATAGGCGCAGATAATGTGGAAATGATGCGCGACAACCACGCCAATCATGCCCGCTTTTTGGAATCCATCTTTAACCACCATAATCCTGAAGTATTAGTCGATACTGTGCTTTGGGTATTCAGAGCCTATCGGTCGCGAAGTTTTTCGTCTACATATTGGGCGGCTCAGCTCAATAGTTGGATTGAAATTTTCAAAACAGAACTTTCTCCCGATTGCTACAACGAAATTTATCCCTATTACAATTGGATGCAAATAAACATTCCTGTGTTCAATAAACTGGCGGAGGAGAATCCCGAAGTGTCCTGCTCTGCACATTAATTAAAAGTATTAAGGATGCATATGAACACCCGGAATGACATTGTTTACGATTGGCAAACCCTGCTCGATTCGCTGTTGCAAAACGGCAAGTCAGTGGCCATCGGCACCTTTGATGCGGGTGGGCAAATGCTCACAGCCAATACTGCCATGTGTTATTTTATGGATGCCGATCCGCAAACTCTGAAATCGAAAAACATTTTTGTAAACCCCGAATTTTCGGTCATTGCCAATAACACAAATACAGGTTTGATTTTCGAAGGCTTGCTAACCCTTGGCAACCGGCTCGACATTAGCTATGCGCTTAATGCTAAAGTTTTCAGACAGCAAAACGAGATACTGGTTTTTGCCGAGGTGGATATTCCGCTTCTGTTCGACGAAAACAGAAAAATGAGTCAGCTCAATCAGGAGGTGAATAATCTACAACGGCAGCTTATCAGGGAAAAGAAAAATCTGCAAAACACACTCGAAGAGCTTCGCGATACGCAACAAATGCTGATACAGTCGGAAAAAATGAACGCACTGGGTAAAATGGTGGCCGGTGTGGCACACGAACTGAATAACCCCATTGCCTTTGTGTACAGCAATTTGTTTTCCATTGAGCAATATGTATCAGAATTCGCAAACACAAGCAAACAGATAAACAATTTAATTCAACAAAAGGCCGATAAAGAGCTGGCGGCTGAAATAGATGAAATTCAGAGGGAAACAGACTGGTATGAGCTTTTGGACGATATTTCGGACATGAGCCGGGAGTCGAAAGCGGGCATTGAACGCATAAAAAACATAGTGGCCGATTTACGCAAATTCTCGCGGCTCGACGAAGCCGACATTAAACAAATCGACCTGGTTGAAAGTATTAAATCGACTGTGAATATAGTGCGTGCCGAAATGCTGCGAAAACAAATTGATTTCGAAATGTCTGTTCCTCAGCAATTAATTGTTGATTGTTACGCCGGGCAACTGAATCAGGCCATAATGAATGTGCTGATAAATGCCATCGATGCGGTAGATGTGCAAGGCAAAGTCAGCCTCGAAGCGAGCGTGGAAAACGAAAACACCTGCATCACCATTACCGACAACGGAAGCGGTATTCCCGACGAAATAAGAAACCGCATATTTGAACCTTTTTTTACTACTAAACCTGTGGGAAGCGGGGTAGGACTAGGTTTGAGTATCACTTATAAAATCATTCACGATTTACATCGCGGTAGCATTCAGCTGCATTCTTTACCCGGACAAAGTACAAGCTTTAAAATCACAATTCCTTCAAAAATCAACATAATATGAATGTCGAAAACACAAACAGTCCGATTCGTAAGATTTTATTTGTCGACGATGAGATGGAGATTACAAAATCGTTGTATCGACAGTTTAAACGCAGGTATTCGGTATTTACGGCTACAAATACAGCCGAAGCCATTGCAATATTAAAAACCGAGGATATTCATGTCATAGTCTCCGATCAGCGTATGCCCGATATGACGGGAGTGGCGTTTTTTGCTCAGATAAAAAATGATTTTCCCGATACTATAAAGCTGATTCTGACCGGTTATTCCGATATTGAGGCAGTGACAGCAGCCATCAACAAAGCACAGGTTTTCCGTTATGTAACAAAGCCCTGGAATCCCGAAGAGCTGGACTGGACAATAAACGAAGCATTCGAAAAATATGAGCTGCAGGCCACAAACAGAGATCTTGTAGCAAATCTCAAACATGCCAATGCCGGTCTGGAAAAAAAGGTTAAGGAACGAACCCTGCAACTCGAAGAGCAATTTAATTTATTAAAGGAAAGCGAGGAGCGTTATAAAGCTTTGCATAATGCCTCGTTTGGTGGAATTGTAATTCACGACAAAGGGCTGATTCTGGAATGTAATCAGGGATTATCCGAAATGACGGGATATACATATTCCGAACTTATAGGGATGGATGGCCTGCTGCTAATTGCTCCGGAAACACGGGGAATGGTGGCTGCAAATATAATGGCAGGATACGAAAAATCATACGAAGCCATTGGTATACGCAAAAATGCTGAAACCTACCCTATCAGGCTTGAGGCCCGAAATGTACCTTTCAAAGGCAAAGTTGTCAGGACGGTTGAATTCCGAGACATTACCGAAAGCAGAAAGGCTGAGGATGAATTGAAAAAAAGCGAAGAGAAATTCAGAAACTTTTTCGAGAATTCAGTAGTAGGTATGTCGATTACCACCATCGATGGAAAATTAAATGTCAATAATTCGTTTTCAAAAATTGTGGGTTATTCGGAGGCTGAACTAAACAATGTGCACTGGACGGAAATTACACATACTGATGATATTGAGCTCAATTTTAGTAGAGTAAATTCGCTTCTGAAAGGAGAGAAAAAGTCGGATCGTTGGGAAAAACGATATATACGTAAAAACGGAGAAGTGGTTTGGACGGATATAAGCACTACTTTGCAGCGCGACGAACAAGCTAATCCGCTTTATTTTATTACGGCAATTGTGGATATTACCGAACGAAAGGAAGCGGAAAAGGCTTTGCTGAAAAAGAATCAGGAGCTCGATTATCTGAATAAATTTATGGTGAATCGCGAGGTGCGAATGGCTGAGATAAAAAAAGAGATAAATGAATTATTGGTGAGTCTCGGAAAAGAAAACCGATATCCATAAATAAAGTTTTTACGTAGTCGAGCCTTAAAAAGCCCATAAACATAAGATTATCAGTAAAATAAATCTTAAAAGTGTTGTGTGTATCTGCAAGTTTTAGTATA
>JAFGVV010000044.1 GCA_016937795.1 Paludibacteraceae bacterium | reverse complement strand
TGGAGATATGTTCGATTGGTCGAACCGTAATTTTTCGAACACCAACACTACCATTCCGTCGGTAAATATCAAAGAAAATGCAGATGCGTTTACTGTGGAAGTAGCTGCACCCGGCTTCGAGAAAGGTGATTTTAAGATTGAACTCAATCTGAACACACTTTCGATTTCGTCGGAAAAGAAAGTGGAAGCAGAAACCAAAGAAGGCGAAGTGTTTACAAAACGAGAATTCAGCTATCAATCGTTCAGTCGTTCGTTTACATTGCCTCAAATTGCCGATGGCGATCGCATCGAAGCCAACTATCAGAATGGTATTCTCACTGTGCTGATTCCAAAACGCGAAGAAGCCAAACCAAAACCTGCCCGCATGATTGAGATTAAATAAATGCGCAGAGTTGAGTCAATAAAAAAGTCGGAATTCAGTTTTTAAACTGAATTCCGACTTTTTTATTGTGAATTTATACGGGTTAAAAGCTTACTTCATAAGAGGGATGATAATCTCGTTTGGTTTCACGCTAATATCATAAATTCCGGTTTGTTTGTTGAAATTAAACACAAGTGGCACTATGCGGGTTCTTCTGGGAGAAACTTCCGAGTTGGAGTAATGCACATGATACACGTAATACGGATTTTTCTTTTTGTCGAAAAACAAATCGCCGTGTCCGGCTCCATTCTCACCCACGTTTGAACGGTGAATAATTGGGTTTCCGGCATGTTTTGTCCAGGGACCATAAGGCGATGTTGCAGTGGCATATCCCACGGCGTAATCAATGTTTCTAAAATGATTGGCCGAATAGAACAGGTAATAAACCCCTTTTATCTTAATTACGGTTGGTCCTTCCATAATGGGATCCGATTTGTAATTGGGAGTAGTTTCCCATGCCTGAGTGTTTTTAAAACATTGTTTCAGCGTTTCAGGTTTTATTTTACCGGCTTTAAAATCGAACTCGGCAACCCATATAAAATTACCTCGGTTGAAACGAACGTGGTAAAGGTAGTATTTCCCATCATTATCTTTGAAAATGTAGGAGTCAATATTTTTTTCGCTTGCATCAACGGGTTTGGGAGTTTCCTGAAAATACTCGCCCGTAAGTGAGGAAGAATTGGCTATGGCTACTTGCTCATTGGCAGTGTAAGTGAGGTAATATAATTTTTTTTCTTTCAGAATTTGCGGTGCCCAAAAGCCTTTGTCACCAAAAACCTTATTGCCCGGAGCAAGCAGCATTTTGTTTGCGCTACTGCTATTCGTAGGTGTTTTCCAGTCGGTCAGATTTGTCGATTCCAATACCGAAAATCCCAGAGGAGCTCTACCTCTGGTTCCCGTTAGATAAAACTTTCCTTTTTCGTGGAATATCGTGGGGTCGGCGAAAAATATTTCATCCGATTGTTTTTTTGCATTTTGAGCGTTCAGAAACGAGCAGGAAAAAATGCCGGCTATCAGCATGAATAAAAAAAGGAATCTGTTCATGATTGAAATGAATTAAATGATTATGATAAAAGGATTAATGGTTGTTGTGACTTAAAATATTATATTTTTTAAGATTTGATCTTCAGTTAGGTTGGCCTTGATCTAAAAAACTTTAGCTTTCCTAATAGCCGTAATTATACTGTTGACTTTAGTGACAATTATTTTTTCTAAAATTTATTGTTCAGCACATAATCAATTTGATTGAGATAAGCATGTACAAAAATAATGTTTTACCCTGAAATAACTATAGTAATATTGTTCGGTATTATAAGACAGTTGTTCTTTCCTGATTCAGGAACTATTTTCTGGGTTTTGTATTTCGGTTTGAGTATATACAGGCCTTTCGGTTTGCAAACCCTCCTTTTTTTTATGTTCCAACATGGTATTGACATCTTGTTTTGATGCCGGTGTGTAATAGTACCCCGTTAAAAGCCCTCAAAACAAATATTTTACAGACGAGGAACATAATTCCTTATAATGCGTATTTTTTTCCTTATGAACCATTGTTTATGCTCATACATTTGCATCGTCGATTATTACCGGCAAAAATCAATATTAATTTTAAATTCTAAAGTACATGAAAAAAAAGACTACTCTTCTGGGATTGTTCTGTGCCGTTGTATTGTCTGCCTTTGCAGCACAGGAAATTTATGTGTCTCCAACCGGGAGCGATGAAAACACCGGTACATCCGGTTCTCCTTACGCAACATTAGCCAAAGCCGTTTCGATGGTTTCCGAAGATGGAGCCGTTATTTATGTTGCATCCGGAACTTACGTTTTTGGTTCAACTGCCATTATCAAACCATACAACCAAACCATTGTGGGCGATGATGCAGCTACTACCATTTTTGATGGTAACAATGCTGTAGCGCTAATTGACGGACAAACCGAAATGCAGGGATCGCAGAAAACACTTACACTACAAAAAGTTGCTTTTAAAAATGCTAAAATGGATGTTACAGCCGAAACGGGTGGATCAGCCGTTAGAATGGGAGCAAAAACACTATTTCCAATAATTTAATTCGATAAAAACATAATTCAAATTATTAATTTCTTTAAAAGTTATAAAAAATGAAAAAATCAATCTTACTAAGCATGTCATTATTGGCCATGTCTGTATTTGCAAAGGTAAGCGATATGGTGTTGCCTCAGGGTATGGAAATATTGACACCAGCAGGCGTTACAGTAACGGTAGAAGATAGCCGTTCGGTAGATAAAGCAAAAAACATGGTAGTAGCCGGCGATAAAACCAATGGTTACAAAGTTTTTTTTACCGCCAGCGAAAATGCACATGGTGAAGAACTTTGGGTGTCGGATGGAACTGTAGCCGGAACGAAAATGGTGAAAGACATTTTTCCGGGTGAAACAAGTTCGGGGGTGGCATGGATGCAACGCTTTAATAACAAAGTGGTGTTTCAGGCTCAGTCGGATGTAGATACCGGAACAGAACTCTGGATATCGGACGGAACGGAAGCCGGAACGTACATGGTAATGGATATTCATATTTTTGGGTCGTCAAATCCATCCGGATTTACCCAAATTAATGAAAATCAGTTTATTTTCGCGGCAAAGGACTTCGAAAGCGAAACGTATAACGAAAATGTACAACGCTGGTTATGGATTTCGGATGGAACGGAAGCCGGTACGCAATTGCTGAAAGATTGCGAAGTGCTACATCCGGGAAGCCATGCTGCAAGCGACAATGCACTTCACTTTGCCCGTGTAGGACGTAAAGTATTCTTTAAAGCGGATACTAAAGATCAGGAATTTGGTCAGGAACTTTGGGTAACCGATGGAACAGAAGCTGGTACTTTTATGCTTATGGATATCAATACCAGTGTTGTAAATGAACTTACAGGTGCAACTGCCGGTTCACAAATTGACTGGTTGACGAATTTCTACAACGAAAAGGTTTTCTTTCAAGCATATTCAATTGATCACGGTACTGAGCCTTGGGTTAGTGATGGAACTCCCGAAGGTACTTATATGATTAAAGATATGTGGCCGGGAGTAAATGCAAGTAATCTACCTAACGGCAGTGGTGTATTTACAGCTCGTGTATACAATGGAAAAGTATACTTCAGAGGTCACGACGAAACCGTGGGCGAAGAACTTTGTGTTAGCGACTTAACCGAAGCAGGGACACAAACTGTATTCGATATAAACAAAAACCCGACTACTGCTGGTACCAACAATGGATTCCCCGATTTGTTTTGCGAATTTGATGGTGTATTGTTTATGAAGGGTCAAACCGGTGGGGATGCAACCTCAACTGATCCGGTAAACTACGGACTCGAACTGTTCTATACCGATGGAACTGCTGAAGGTACCAAAATGCAATCGGATTTAAATCCCGGAGTAGGACATAATGCCGCATGGGAAGGCACAGTAATTTCAGGTAGTATGTATTTCCGTGCCCAAAATGCTGTTCCGGCAGGTTCGCAATCATGGGAATTGTTCCGCATCGACAGTAAAGATGAATTTCCTGTGAAAGTAATGGACTTAGTTGAAGGACAGGACTTTGTTCACTCACTAAGAAACATGGCAGGCGATGTGGTATTTACCAGTAAAGCCGTTCCTTCATTGTTCCGTTACAACTACCGCAAACCAGGTTTCGATCCGGTAAAAGATGTTGAGAGCATGGAACCTGAATATCGTACCCGCGATGAACAAACCAGTATTCAACTTCCACACAGTGCTGCTAAAGACATGAAGCTGTATCCAAATCCGGCCAGCAACTATTTCAGTTTTGATGCTCCTGAAAATGTGGAAAACATTCGGATTATTGATATAACCGGAAAAGAAATTCTTCGGATTGCTTCGCCAATGACAAATAAAGTTGATATTTCGCGCTTGCAAAAAGGTGTGTATACAGTATATGCAAACTCCGGAAAATCAGTTTACAGAAACCTTTTAATTGTAAAATAATTTCACTGATTGAGCAGGCAACGTTTGATTGTCTGCTCAATCAAACAATCTCATTTACATGAAAAAAATAATAATTTCGACCATATTTTCATTTTTCTTCTATTTCAATCTGATAGCACAGGCACCCATAATAATTACCGGGGTGATTGTGGATAGCAGAACAGGAGAAACACTTATTGGCGCGGCTATTCTTGAAAAAGGAACCGATAATGGAGTAACAACAAATATCGATGGAGAGTTTTCAATCAGAATTCGTCCACAATCAGTTCTGGTGGTTAGTTTTATGGGCTATGAGTCTCAGGAAATAAATCCGGGTTCAAACCGTAAGCTCCAGATTAAGCTAGTGGAGAGAACAAAAGAGCTTGATGAAGTGGTGGTGATAGGTTATGGTGTTCAGAAAAAAAGTGACATAACCGGTTCTATTTCGTCCATTACAGGTGAAGACATCAGCAGTTTGCCTGTTTCGTCGTCGGTTCAGGCATTGCAGGGGAAGGCTGCCGGAGTACAAATTGTACAAAATACCGGAGCACCGGGCGCCAAAACTACCATAAAAATCCGCGGAACGGGTACTATCAACGATTCGGAGCCCTTGTATGTGGTAGATGGATTTATTGTCGATGATATTGAGCATATCAACCCCAACGATATTGCTAATATCGAGATATTGAAAGATGCTGCATCCGGGTCAATTTATGGATCGAGGGGTGCAAACGGGGTGGTATTGATAAGCACCAAAAGAGGAGCTGCCGGAAAACTGAAAGTTAACTTCGATTCTTATGTAGGTTTCTCTAACCCCTGGAAAAAAGTGAAAGTAATGGGCGTGGATGATTTTGCACTGATGCGCGATTATGTGGAAGGCCGTAATGCCTATTCGGCCAATGGGAAACTGTATTATTCTAAAAATTCAACAACCGGTGAATTAGAATACGATGCCGGAAAGTTCCAGCGTATCGACTCCTTAAAAAGAAATACACCCGCTAACTGGTGGGATGCCATAACCCAAACCGGAGTAAAACAGCAATACAACATTTCTCTTTCGGGAGGAACAGAGTTGCACAAATACATGATAAGCGGAAACCTTTATAAGGAAAAGGGAATTGTGCAAACTTCGGATTATCAGCGTTTTTCAAGCAGGGTAAATTTGTCCAATACCTTGTCGAAATGGTTGACCATGCAAACCAACATTTTGTATACCAACGACGATCGAAATATCGTACCCGAAGGGCAGAATGGAGTACTGAAACGGTCGTTGCATCAGAGTCCGATGGTGTTTACCTATAATACGGCCGGGTATTATTCCGAAGATCACCCTATAGCACAAATTGCCCGCAACCACAACAATGCAGGGAACAACCGTATCGATTTAAATACGGAACTTACGGCAAAAATAAACAAATACTTAACGTATCAGTTTAAAGTATCGGAATACGCCAATTTTTATTCGCGCAAAAGGTTTCTCGAAGTGGGAAAACTGGAAGAAAACTTTGTGATGCCTACCGATCTTACCACTATTGAGTTGGATCAGACTTCAACAAACAAATGGGAGGTAAATAATATCGTTTCCTTTAACTGGAGCAATAAATTACACAGCATAAGTGCAGTAGCCGGTCAAACAGTGGAGGCATATAAATTTAATGTTCAGGATATGACCCGCAAAGGAACCTCTGCCAATACCGATAATCTTTGGTATCTGTCGGCCGGTTATACGGGCGATGTGGCTCGCGAGTTAGAATATCGCTGGTCGGCACTTGGATTACTGAGCAGGCTGAACTATAGTTACGCCGACAAATATCTGATTCAGGCAAATTTCAGAGCCGATGCATCATCAAAATTCTCTTCGGCAAACCGTTGGGGCTATTTTCCTTCGGTATCGGTAGGTTGGAAATTCTCAGGCGAATCGTTTATGCAGGAAGCCGACTGGCTGAGTCTGGGTAAACTGCGCATTGGTTGGGGACAGTTAGGAAATAACAGGATTGGTGAATATGCTCAATACACACTGCTCAACAATATGTACAACTATTCGTATGGTGCAGGAAACCACGTACTGTATCCCGGAAAAACATCTACAACACTCGGAAATCCGAATATCCGCTGGGAAAAAACCGAATCGACCAACATAGGTTTGGATTTGAACTTTTTCAACAACCGGTTGTCGACAAGTATTGAGTATTTCGACAAAGTTACATCGGACATGTTATTACGTGTACCGGTAGTTCCTTCGGCAGGTTTGGTGGATGCGCCTATGATTAATGCCGGTTCGGTTCGAAACTCAGGGATAGAAGTGCAGTTGAACTACAAGGAGAAAATCAATAAAATGAAATTTGAGTTGGGATTCAATGTGTCGTACATCAAAAATACGGTTCTTAGTTTAGGTTCAGGTAATGAGCCTGTTTGGGGAGCTTACCTCGAAGAAAACAGTATTCTGGATTATGTCACCAAAACGGAAGTAGGTCGTTCTATTGGATGTTTCTATGGATATGTAACCGATGGAATTTTCAATACAACTGAAGAAATTCAACAAAGTGCACAAAATGATGGACTGACTTTCCCGGGTGACTTCCGCTTTAAGGATTTGAATGAGGATGGTCGTATTACGGCTGCCGACAGAACTTATCTGGGTTCACCTCACCCCGATTTTGTGTTTGGTATTCCGGTGTCAATATCGTATGCCAATTTTGATTTGAACCTGTTTTTTCAGGGACAAACAGGCAATAAGATTTTCAACGTAATGGAGTACTATCTGAACTCCGCCCACGGAACCGGAAACGTATATGCCGATATTCGCAATCATCATTGGGCAGGTTCTTATGTAGCCAACCGTGCTTTCTTCCCTGAAAATCTGAACGGAACAGTTCCCGATTTGGATGCCGCAGATCGTCCTCGCAATTTCAGAGCTTCTGATTTTTACATAAAAGATGGATCGTATTTACGTCTGAAGAACATACAATTAAACTACAATGTATCGCAGAATGTGTGTAAAGCCTTGAAATTGGATCAGCTTACCGTATATGTGGGAGCATATAACCTGCTTACATTTACGAAGTATAACGGTTTTGATCCCGAAGTAGGACGAAATGTGGGTTCGGAAACAAATAACCTCTATATGGGAGTTGACCACGGAAACTATCCGCAGGCACGTACCATTACAGCTGGAATAAAAATAGGATTATAAAAAAAGGAAAATATGAAAAAAATAATATTTAAATGGAGCGCACTGGTACTTTTTCCTTTGCTGATGGTAGGATGTTCCGATTTTCTGACAGAGGAACCACTTGCATCGTCAACCAAAGATGACTATTACCGCACTCCGTACCAGTTGCAGGAATCGCTAAATGGCGTATATGATATTTTACAATCGAACCTGTACAATAATTGTGAATGGATATTTGGTGAAGCTTGTGGCGATGATGTGATTGGAAATGACGAAAGTACCGCAAATCAGATTGCCGAGTTGGTCAACTTTAGATTTAATACATCCAATACGTGGGTGTTAAATCGTTACACCGTAAACTATCGGGGTATAAACAGAGCTAATCAGGTAATAGCCAATGTGCATAAAGTGAAACTCGCATCGACCGATTACGGAAATTATAGCACGGTACGCGAAATTCTTGGTCAGGCAAAATTCCTTCGGGCCATGTTCTACTTCAACCTGGTGAAAACCTATGGTGGAGTACCTATTCGTCCCGAAGTGGAGGACATCAACAACCTTGTTATTCCGCGTAATACAAAAGAGGAGGTGTATGCCTACATTGAAAAAGATTTGCGCGAAGCTGCCATTATGCTTCAACCAAAATATACTGACAATAACTTGGGCAAAGCCGGACGTGGAAGTGTTTTGGGTTTACTTATGAAGGTAATGCTATATCAGGCAACTCCCGGAGTAAAATCCGAAAAGTGGACTGAAATAGTAACACTTGGAGAGTATATGGTAAATGGAACAACGCTTACAATGGGTGAACTACTAAAATTCGACGAACTTTATACCGAAAATTGGGAAGATTTGCGTAAAAGACTCTGGTTTAAGCCTGCAGCTTTATCGGCTGCAACCGACCCGGTCGAAACACCTCAAACTGCGATTGGAGCCATTGCCAATCAGTTTAGCCTGGATTATACCGGAATTTATGGCGATGCACTAAATTATTGGGAAATTTTCACGCAAAAAGGAGAGTTTTACCGTGGGTCATATTTCGAGGTCATGTTTAAAGAATCGGCTGATGGAACTGGTGGAGATACAAACGAAGGAACCGGAATCTTTCAGGATATTTATGTTACCCGTATGTGGACTTCGCCTACCTTGTTCGACGTAATTAAAAATGATCCGAGGGTTTCGCAGGTTATTGCCCGTCATGGAACCGGAACGCCTGATGGAGAACGCGTAGAGTCGGTTGAAAACCGCTATGTATGTCTGAAATGGTATACGCCCAAGCGCGAACGTCCATTATATACCGATGATTATGCCAAAAACCGAAGAGTATTACGTTATCCGGATGTGTTGCTAATGTATGCCGAAGCACTCAACGAATGCGGGAAGGGTGCTGAAGCGTTGATACAACTCAACAAAGTGAAAAGTGCAGCCAATAAGATAAATAACACAGCTACGCTTTATACTAGTGGAGGTTATGGCTACATGCGCGATCAGATTTGGGCCGAACGTCGTCTGGAACTCTGCCATGAATGGGATAGGTTCTTCGATATCGTTCGTCAGGGAAGAGCAGCCAGAATTTTCCGGGCCTTTGCCTCCGAAAGTTCGACGAACCATAAACGAGGTCAGAATTTTGTGGAAGGTGTGAATGAAGTATTTCCAATTCCACAAACTGAAATTGACTTAAGTAACGGAGTTGTAACTCAAAATCCAGGATATTAAAAAATACAATGATTATGAAGATAGCTAATATTATAAAAGTTTTACCGCTTCTGGTGCTTTTGCTAAGCGCTTGTGTGGAGGATGAAGTGAAGGTGCCGGTTGCATCGTTTGAGGCTTCCAAAGCGGTATGCACAATCAATGAGTCGGTAGTATTTCATTTTACCGGACAAGCTCAGCAGGTTTCCATTTTTACCGGCGACAAGAGTCATGATTATCATCTGCTTGAGCAGGGTAATACCGGATTTGTTGTTAATAAAGGAACTTTCAGCTATGCTTATAAACAACCCGGAACCTATCAGGTTGTAATTGTTGCAACTAATTTCTCCGAAGGGGCAGAAACGATATTGAAAGATACCAGTTCGCTTATCATTCGGGTAACCGACGAAGATGCAACAATAAAAGCGCTTTCGTGTCCGAAGGTATTGTACGATGAAATTGCCGCCGAAAATATGAATGATACTGATTGGCTGGTTCGTTTGCCACAGAAGATTCAGTTTGCCGGGAAAGTGGCAACCATCACTTCAAGGCAGCGTTTGTCGGTAAAACTGGCATCAGATTCAACTGTGTTACTTGTAAACGGGCTGAAATTCAATTCTACCACGTTCTACGAACTCAAAACACCTATAGCTTTGAACCTGAAGGCGCATTCAGGAAATACGAATGATTATACACTGTACATGCTTCGTCTTCCGGAATTCACAAGTTTTAAACTGGCAGGAGTTGAAGGAGTATTGACACGCAGTGAATTTAATTACAATAAAATGACAATGACTGTTACACTCCCGGCAGGAACCGACAAAACCAGCCTTATCCCTCAATTTACTTTGGCAGAGGGACAGGAGGTTTATGTCAATAATGTTTTGCAAACATCGGGTGTGTCTGTGGTCGATTTTACGGCACCGGTGGTTTTCCGTCTGAAAAATACCTTTACAGGAAAGCCTCATTTGACAGCCGAAACAGAAATTACAGTTTCAGTTCTGTAGGTATTGGTTTAGTTTTTTTAAGAATGACCCGATTGCTGTTTTACAGAGCAGTCGGGTCATTAAGTAAATACATAGTAACAAGATGGCTTAAAGCATATAAAATAAAAAATCATGAAACGACTCCCATTCTAGTAGGATGAGTTCCATACGACCTTAAAATAAATTATAATCACATGAAAAATCAAAGATCTTTACATCGCTTTTTGGTGTTATCCCTCCTTTCTGTATTTACCATTGGTACTTATGCTTCGGATGAGCTTGTACGCATCAATCTGAATAAATCCAAAAAAGTTAGTCCGGTACAGTATGGCTTTCATTACGAAGAAATTGGCATGCTGGGCGAAGGTGGATTACACGCCGAACTCATCCGCAACCGCGGTTTTGAGGAAGCAAATATGCCACGTGGGCTGGCCGTGAAAGATGGGCTTTACAATGCCGTAAATCCTAATGGAAACAACAAGCAGGTTTATCATGTCTCGCCGCTTATTGGTTGGACAACCACCCCCGTGGCTTACAGTCCGGTTAAAATTGAGCGCACTAAACGCAATCCGCTTAACGACCGCAATCCGCACTCCATGCTGGTGAACATTACCGATGATTTTGTGCCCGGATCCAACAATACTGCTATACATAACTCTGGTTTTTACGGGATGAACTTTGTTAATGGTCGCAAATACAAACTTTCGTTTTATGTTCGTTCCAATGGATATAAAGGCAATCTTACTTTTCAATTATCAGATAATAACGGACGCCGGATTTCCGACCTGAAGGAATTTCGTGTTGAAGGTGACGAATGGGTAAGATATACCGCCACTTTAAAAGTTACTTCTTCGTGCGAAAGAGGTATGCTCTCCATTGTTCCTGTACACTCAGGGCGGTTTCAGCTTGATATGGTTTCGATGTTTCCTGCAGACACCTGGGACAATGGCAAATCTATTTTCAGAAAAGATATTATGCAAAATCTGGTAGATTACAGACTCGATTTTCTGCGCTTTCCGGGTGGTTGTATTGTACATGGTGTAAATGAAGAAACCATGTACCACTGGAAAGAGACCATTGGCGACATTGCCCAACGTCCCGGTGCCTGGAGTAAATGGGCACCGTATTACCGTACCGATGGGCTTGGTTACCATGAGTTTTATGAATTATGCGAGTACCTCAATGCTGATGCCATGTATGTAACTCCCACCGGAATGGTGTGCACAGAGTGGGTGGAGCAAACCGGAGTTCGTCAGTTTAAACACATTCATACCGATATAAACTATTATGTGCAGGATGCACTCGATGCTATTGAATATGCAATAGGACCGGTGGACAGTAAATGGGGTGCCGAACGGGCGAAAAATGGTCATCCTGCACCATTCCCTTTGAAATATGTGGAAATTGGCAATGAGGACTTCGGACCGGAATATTATCCGCGTTACGAAAAAATTGCCACGACCATCAATAATAAATATCCGCACCTTAAAATTATTGCTAATAGCATTATTTTTCGTGAAGAAAATGATAAACAAAAATATATCAAGGATTTTATCGACCCCAAAAAGGTTGAAATTTACGATGAGCATTATTACCAAACTATTGATTGGGTTAAAGAAGAGCATTATCGTTTTGATGCTTACGACCGTAAAGGTCCCGATATTTTTATTGGTGAACTTGGTATTGGTGGCCGTTACCCGAAGGGAATTCTGGCCGAAGGAGTTGTAAAACTGAGTCTGGAACGAAACGGAGAATTGAATCCGCTAATGGCCGACCGTCCGCTTATGCGCAATTTCGATTTTCTGGAAGGACGACGCATGTATCCTGTGCTGTTGCACAACACATCTAAAAGCATAAAAACGTTTAATTTTTACATGTGTGAAATGCTTCGGGATAATACCATTGATGTGAATTATAACGTGGAAGTGACTGATCAGAAAGATGTATTTGTTACTGCCGGACGAGATTCAAAAACAAATGAATATATTGTGAAGGTGATAAACCTGGCCGGTGAAATGAAAGAAGTTAAAATAGAGATGGCGGGACTGAAAAAGAAGCAAGATGTGACCATTACCGAACTTACAGCCACTGATGATCAGATTAATACGCCGCTTTCTCCCGATAATGTAAAACCCAAAACAGATCAAAGAAAAATCTCGTTTCCGGTAACCGAAAAGTTATTACCCAATTCATTCAGGGTGTATCGAATTAAATAATTAGAAATTATGAACAAGGTAGTATTTAGTTTGTGTATGTTAGTTATTGGTAACTCCTTGTTGGCTCAGCAGCGTGTTGAGCCATACACGGGTTCGCGTATTTTTTGGGATATTAATTCGGAGCGAACCGTTTTTGCCCCCGGAAATTATGCCCGAATGATTCAGTTACAGGATGGCAGGTTAATGGCTGTGGCTCAAACATCCAATAGTGTTGGGGTTACAGTAAGCCCCGATATGGGAAACACCTGGAGCACGCGTACCATTATTGCTCCTTCACCTACCGGAATAGTGAATTCTGTTCCGGATATTTACCAACTCAATGATGGAATTATACTGGTTGGTTATAATCCGCGACCCACTCAGCCTTATTCCGAAGAACGAAAATTCGGAATTCGCTTACGCCGGAGTATCGACAACGGCAAAAGCTGGAGTAACGAGATTTTTGTATTTGATGCCACGCATACCAATGCCGATGGGTGTTGGGAACCTGTGTTTTTGGAACTTCCATCGGGCGAAGTGCAGTGCTATTTTGCCAACGAGAACGATTATCGGCAATCGAACGAACAAAACATAAGTGTTTGTCGCTCATTCGATAAAGGGCTAACCTGGAGTAAGCCCGAAATTGTGTCGTTCAGGGCAAACAGCAGGGATGGAATGCCGGCTCCGGTGTTACTTTCCGGAACCAACGAAATTGTAGTAGCTATAGAAGACAATGGCTATGCGGGTTATAGTCCTAAATTTCAGCCGGCAATAGTACGCACAACATTGGCCGATAACTGGAAAAACGGTTATGTGGCTGCCAACAGCTCACGACGCGAATATGCGCTTGCCACACCATTAACTGCCGGGCTAAATGCGGCAGCACCTTATTTGCGTCAGTTGAAATCAGGTGAAACTATTCTTTCGTATCAGGGCTCTGAAAATCGTCCGGTAGGCGATAATTACCAGGAAATGTTTGTGCTGGTGGGAAATTCCGAAGCCCGTAACTTCAAGGCCAAGTCGAACCCCTTTGCTTTGCCGGAAGCCAACAGGGGAATGTGGAACTCTGTATCGGTAATCGAAAATGATGTGGTTGTGGCACTTACCTCCACCAATTTGTATAACAGCTCCGGTGGAAACGATATTGTGATGCTGAAGGGTTATCCTTTAAATAAGATTACAGTTAAAAAAGGGAGCATAGAGGTTGATGGAATAAGAAATACCGTTGAGAAATGGACAACTGACAATGCCGAACAACTGCTACTGGGAACTAAGGCAAAAACAAGATGTGGAATAGATTTTTTGTATGACGATAAAAATCTGTATATTACGGCCAAAATTCTGGATAAGGTTATTGTAACCGAAAGCACTGTAAAAGATGGTGTTAGGGTGATGTTAGATATGGATGATGTTTCGTCAGCTAAGCCTTATGCAGGCACTTTCAATTTGTTTTTTGATGCAGCAGGCAATGTACAAATGCAAAAAGGCGACAATGGCACCTGGATAAACGCTTCTGCCGAAGGCGTACAATATGCAGTAGAGTTGGCCGATAAGCGCTATTATCAGTTTGAAGTGGCTATTCCGTGGAGCGTGTTGGGAAAACAAACACCTCCGCTAAACAAAAGATTGGCTATTGGGGTAGAATTGCTTAACGTACATGCTTCAGGTTTTATACTTGAGACTGTACCGGACATGCAACGAAACGTTCCTGCCACCTGGATAGAAACAGAATTAAGTACAGAAAGCGTTTCGGCTATACGCACTGTAGGTCGGATCAATCAGCCTGTTGTGCTTTCGCTTCGTGAGAATGGTTATGAGGTATCGGCAAACGAACAAATCAGGAAATTCCAGCTTTTTTCTATCGATGGAAAGTTGCTTAAGAATAAGGAAGTGAATAACCATTCATTCACTTTTCAAACTACAAATGATTTTTCGGTTTTAGTGGTTTATCATGGCGATAATAAAAGATATTCAAGAATTATTGTAAAACCGGTTTGACTTATTGATTATAAATATGCGTTTCAGATTATTCCCTTTTTTACTCATAGTGTTCATGCTTTCGGCGTTAAAAGCCGTGAGCAATGGACTCGATTTTCGGTTTGCGCACATAACCAACAACGAAGGCATTTCGCAGCAGCATATCACCAGCATGATGCAGGATGATAAAGGGCTTATGTGGATTGGGACCAAAAACGGACTCTGTGTGTATAACGGGTACGAGTTTAAGCGTTATTTTAATTCTTCGTCCGACGAAAATTCCCTGAGTCATAACTTTATCCGTTCGGTTTTTCAGGATAGTAAAAAACGAATCTGGATAGGAACGGAGAGAGGCTTATGCCGGTATTTGCCACATTTCGATGCTTTTGAACGTTATGACCATCTGCTGACCAATATATCTCTGTTTGCCGAAAACAGTAAAGGAAGCCTGTTCTGCATATCGGGTTACAACCGGTTAAATCGATTTAATGAAAAAGAAAATGCTTTCGAGCGAATTACCACCATTGCCGATTCTGTTCAGATTTACGCCCTTACAACTGATAAAAACAACAGAATTCTGATTGGTACTGATAAGGATCTTAAAGTGTTCGATGAAAAGTTTCAGAATGTAACCGAATACACCCGAATGAATGCCGATGGACAATCGAGGGGATTGACCGACGCAGTCAATGTAGTTTTTATCGACAAACAGAACAATATCTGGCTCGGTAAAAACGGAAGCGGCGTAATGCGAATAAATCCCGTTACCAACGAAACCGACTACTGGACAGCCAAAAACGGACTTACCGAAGGAATGATTCGCGCCATCGAACAAGATGCGCAGGGTAGAATGTGGTTTGGTACCGAAAAAGGGTTGTTTGTGCTTTACCCGGACGGACGCATACAAAACGTGCAGCAGGATTTTACCAACAACCAGGGACTTAACGACAATGCGGTGTATAGCATTGTACGCGACCGCGACGATAATATGTGGATTGGAACTTATTTTGGTGGGATTAATATTTTCAAAAACGATTATAAACAATTCAGGTATTACCGGGCAGGGTATTCTGCTACCCTGCTAAAAGGTAAAGCGATACGCAAAATAGTGGAAGAAGGAAATGGCATTTTCTGGATTGCTACCGAAGATTGCGGACTTAACCGACTGAACGAGCGAACAGGCGAGATTCGTAAAATTGAGCACCCTACATTGGTGGATAATGTGCATGCTCTTTTGCTCGACAGTGTGTCGAATGAATTGTGGATTGGGTTGTTTCGAGGGGGAATTACCCGTTACAATCTGAAAACAGGTTCTTTTGTAAACTTCCCCGAAAGCCATGCCACCGGCCTTGAGTCGAACATGATTTTTTCGCTCGAAATGGATCATGATGGAGTGTTGTGGGTTGCAACAGTACGTGGGTTGCGATTCTTTAATAAAGCTACTCAGCGCTTTGATAGAATTTCGCACGAGTCCCTGTCAAACATTTTTATTTATACACTTTATGTCGATTCAAAAAACAATGTCTGGATTGGTACACGTACGCAGGGACTTTTCAGATACAATAAAAAAACCGGAGAAATAAAAAGTTGGGTAAACAATGAAAATAACTCCGGACTAACCGATAATTATATCACATCCATTTTTGAAGATGCGGGAAAGCAAATTTGGATTGGTACAAACAACGGTGGTTTGCACATGGTTAATCTCAAAAACGATAATGTAAGCAAAATCGAAAACGAATTACTTCAAAACGAAAAATGTATTTACGGCATATTGCAGGATAAACATAAAAGACTGTGGATAAGTACCAATAACGGGCTTATTTGTATGCAGCCGGGCCAAAATGAACTTCGACGCTTTACAACCGACGAGGGACTTCCGGTTAATCAGTTTAACTACTCATCGTGCCTGCGTGCCCGTAGCGGTCGTTTTTACTTTGGTACGGTAAACGGAATGATATCGTTTATGCCCGATAACGTGCAGATTAATAACCGAAAACTGAATATTGTACTCTCCAATTTATTTATCGGAAACCACATTGTTACTGCCCGCGACGAAAAATCGCCACTTACTACAAGTTTCGACGAAGCTTCTAAAATCAGACTTACTTCGGCACAGGCTCGCTCATTTAGTATTGAGTATGCTGCTATTTCGCTTGGTCATACCAGCAACATTGCTTATGCCATTAAAATGGAAGGGGTGGATCGTGAGTGGAACTACGTGAATAATCAGCGACGCATCGTATATTCGGGGCTTCCGCACGGCAATTATGTGTTCAAAATCAGAGCTTCGGCTTCAAATCAGAATTGGGACGAGGCTTCGGAACGATTGCTGGCTATTGAAATTATGCCGCCATTTTATTTGTCGAATTTGGCTTACCTTATTTATTTTTTACTGATAATGGGGGCTGCATTCCTGATATTCCGCTTTGTTTCGATGCGTATCAGAGAAAAAAATCTGATGAAGATGGAACATCTCGAAAAAGAGAATATCAAGGCGATGAATAAAATGAAAATTGATTTTTTTACCAACGTGTCGCATGAATTGAAAACTCCCCTCACGCTCATTATTTCTCCACTTCAGAGTGTGATTGAAGATGCTGCGCTGGATTTTGGACTCAAATCGCGCTTGCAAACAGTAATGCGCAATGCTCACCGCATGGTAAAACTGATTGATGAGCTGATTACATTCAACAAAATTGAGTCCGGGCAGACACAAATTCACCTCCAAAAAGGTAATCCGCTGGAATTTATCGAAGAAATTTACTATTTGTTTAAGGATATTGCCGGTAAAAAGGACATCAACTTTGAACTTAGGCTCGAAAACAACGGCGAGGAGGTTTGGTACTCGCCATCGTATGTGGAAAAAATTGTAAATAATCTGGTGTCCAATGCCATAAAATTTACGTCGGAAGGCGGTACCATTATTCTTTCGTCTTGCATTATCGAAAGAAATGCGGGTGAGGTCATGTTAGATATCAGAGTAGAAGATACCGGTATAGGTATTGCAAAAGAGGAACTTGGCAATGTCTTTAATAACTATTACCAGACTCGCCGGGGTCAGAATTTTGACTCGAATGGCTGGGGAATCGGCCTTGCGCTTACCCGCAATTTGGTGCAAATGCACAAAGGCACAATTGCCGTAGAAAGCGAAATAGGCAAAGGTACTAAGTTTTCCGTACTGCTTAATGTAAGCGATAATGCATTTTCAGCTCAGGAAAAATCGGAAGTAAAGGCCGACCAGAATTTCTTGGTTACATACAACTATCAGAAATCAGAAATTCGTGAAAGTTCGGTACTTCCTGTGCCGCAATACCCGAATACCGATATCGATTCGGAAGCAAAATATACACTCCTGGTGGTGGACGATAATCAGGAATTGGCCGATTTTCTCTCTGAAATTTTTGCCGCAAAACATTACCGTGTGCTTACCGCTGCCAATGGTGAGGAAGCACTGAGGATTGCTGCCAAATCGAACCCCGACATTGTGATAAGCGACATAATGATGCCTGTGATGGACGGAATTACTTTATGCGGTAAACTGAAAAACGATTTGCTTACATCGCATATTCCTGTTATACTGCTCACGGCCAAACAAGGACATCAGAATATTATCAGTGGCTACGAGAGTGGTGCCGATATGTATATTGAGAAACCGTTCAATACACAGGCGCTCGAACTGATGGTGCAAAATATGCTCCGTACACGCGAACAAAACCGCAAGCAAATTAAAGAAGATCCGGAGCTGAATATCACTGCTGTTGCCCGTAATCCACGCGATGAAAAATTGATGAACGCTATTAAAGCTTTTGTGAATGACAATATCGAAAATGAGAATCTCTCGGTTTCGGATATCACACAGGCCGTGGGCATAAGTCGTACCGTACTACACGTTAAAATGAAAAACCTGCTAGATATGTCGATAAGTGAATATGTGCGTACACTCCGACTAGGTAAAGCAAAGGAACTCTTGCTCGAAGGATTAAACATATCTGAGTCGGCGTACCGCACGGGCTTCTCCGATCCAAACTATTTTTCAAAGTGTTTCAAGAAAAAATACGGATCAACACCTTCCGACTTTATATCTGCACTCAGAAACGGTAATCAGGAATAAAAACAGAACATTAATCCTGTTTTTCCGAATAGAATTACCGTTTCGCACTCTACAATAAAAGTAATTTTGTATCTGAATTTTATTTTTATTGTTATGAAAATCACATTTTATGAAAATCGGTTAAGCAGAATTTGTTACTTCTGTTTTATAGTTCTTGTATTGTTGGTGTTTAGTGCGCCTGACGTGTTTGCTCAAAGAACTCAAAACCGGCTTATAAACCCCATATTGCCTATGCGCGATGGTGCTGTGGAACGGTTTATGGGTACTTTTTACGCTATTGGTGAAGCTACGACCGGAAATATCTATAGTTCTAAAAATCTGACAACGTGGTCTGGTCCCGTAATGGCAGTAACCACCAACGAAGCCACCTGGCTCAACGATCCAAAGTGGACTGAAGGCTCAAGGTACAAAGAAATTCAGGCTGGCGATTTAGTATATCGAAATGGCGTTTTTCATACTTACTGGAATGGCATAGGACATGCTTACTCGGCTACTCCACTTGGTCCGTACAAAGAAGGTTCTATTACCGAGCCTTTTGATGATTATGGAATCGATGTACAGGTTTTTCAGGACGAGGATGGTCAGCTGTATTGGGTGAAAAAGCGAAATCCGGCCGACCCGCATCCACTTACCGGAGCAGCTTCCAATCTTGATGGTCCTGAAATATGGACATTCAGAATGAATTCTCCATTTTCGCGCAAAGACATTACAACCGGTAGTGTACAGCTTACTCATCAGCGCGGACACCCTACCAGTGTAAGTCATGTCAACTTCGAGGGACCCGAACTATTTAAGCACAGGGGTCGTTATTATCATTTTTTTGCTTCGAACAGAATGGGACCCCGCTCGGGTATGTACGAAGTGGGTGCTGCCGAAAGCAATCTGCCTACAAATTTTAATAATTCTAAAAAATATCCGCATCCTGTTTTAGCTCGTAACACGGAGCAGCACTTACTCGATTATAAAACCATACTACACAGTGCCGAACACGGCGGTTGGGAAAGCAGTTTTACAACCACAACTCCTGCAACCGGATGGACAACGTTGGGTTTCAATGACGCTGCGTGGGCAAAATCGCAGGGTGGTTTTGGACGTCAGGAATTTGATCTTTATGCAGGGAAAACGCTTACCAATGCAAAAATCAGAGCCCGGAAAACAGTTTGGAATACAAGCAAAATATACATTCGCAGAAAATTCACCTTGGCTGAGGTTCCTTCCAAAATAATGTTGAAGCACTGGGTGTTTGCCAATGCCGATTTTTATATCAATGGAAATAAAATATCCATTAATACCCGAAATAATACTTACAGCAGTATGTCGCTCAATCCATCGTTGTTTGTAGCTGGCGAAAATATAATTGCTGTGGAAGCCACAAGCCCCTGTTCCGATCAGTATTGTCAGCAGTTTATCGATTTCGGACTATTCGATACAGGAAATTTCGATGGTGAAGATATCGTTATCGGGCCTGCTCAGCCCAATTTTGTTACCGGCCCCAATGGGTTTGAGCGCTGGATGATGTACAAAGCCTATTTTAATAACAGTCAGGTTCAGGGTATCGACCGTATTCATTTTTACAACAAGGAAGTGGTTGTTGAAAGCAGTACGGTAAAAAACTCCCGTGGCTATCGTCCCAAACCGGCATTGCCATCGCTGATTAATTATTGCGACTATCCCATTTATTACCCTTTCGATTTTCTGAACGATAGCAAATGGAAAATCTCGGGTGGCATTCTTTCGCCTGAAACCACCTCGGGCGGCGAACTGTTGCTCCGCAGAGATGCCGAATCAAACTACCGTTTCGAGGTTCCTTTCCGCATTCGGCAGTCCGATGGGTGGGCCGGAGTTTATGCATATTATCAGAATACCAACAATTGGCTGAAAGTGCAGATAGGCAGGAACGGCACCTGGAAAACCGAACTTTGCGTAGATGGAAGCACGCAGGTTGTTACCCGCGCTTTACCGGATAAATTTGCATTTCTGGAAAACAATTCGCTGGTTACTGCCTACGAAGAACCGTGGCACACATTGGTTGTCTACAAAAATGGCGGTAAATTCCGAATTGAACTCGACTATTTCAACCTCACGCTCAACGGGGATATCCAAACAACTTTTGAAACAGCCGCACAGGTAGGCCTGGTAGCTTCCTCGGATCAGGTATCGTTCGATGCCATCCAATACACCACCGGCTGGGACGAGTATGATCAAAATATTGCAGGGTGGAAAAACCAATCGGGCAGTTGGGCGGTAAGCAATGCCGGACTAGTGCAGTCGGATGCAAACGGCATAGCTCAAACCTTCAAAGGCGACCCTGCTTGGAATTATGAGTTTTCGGCCTATCTGAAAAACAGCCAGCTTCCGGCTTCGGGTAAAGCAGGTTACTATCCGCTGTTTATAGATAATCAGAATTATGTAAAGGCAAGCATAAACTACGGTACCCAAATGCTCGAAATAGAAGGTTTGGACAACGGTGTAGCTATTGAGCCACAAAGTCTGCCACTGAAAAAGCAGATTATGCGCCAGTTTACTTACGCCTCGCACCCGGCTACCAGTTTCCGTTACGATTTAAGAAACGAGTCGCTCATATCGGGAGTGAATATATTATGGTTCGAGGGGCACTATCCGTACCTGAACCAGACATTTGATTTGCCTCAGTCGGTAAAATTCTATGCCCTTCAAAACGGATCGTGGGTGGCGCTTAATGCTCAGCTCGAAGGTGATTTGCGTTTTTCGTACATGAATCACTTTACATTTCCACCGGTAAAAGCTACAGCTATCCGCATGGATGTAACCAACTATACGGGTAAATATGCGCGTGCATTCAGTGCCTATTTCGATGAGGACGTTTCGGCTGGTTACTTTTTGCGTTGCCGCCGCGAGGAAGATGGCTTGCACTTGTTTTTGGACGACACTTATCAAACAGTGGTAACCGGTAACTGGGGTAAGTCTCAGGTTGGCCTTTTCACCGAGGGAATGCCGGGTGTATTCAACGGTTTGCTTCATTACCAGTCGGGTTCAGTGGCGGTAAAAACCATTAGCATTGCTCCGGCAAGCTGCTCTGTGGGCCAATCGGTAAAGCTAACAGCCACGGTAGCGCCTGCCAATGCCACCAACACGCGTTTGAAATGGGAAAGTTCTAATCCGGCAATAATGACGGTAAGCGATGATGGAACGGTAACGCGTCATGCTTCGGGCAGTGTAAAAATTACGGCTAACACCAGCGATGGCGGAACGGTGAAGGGTAGTGTCGATTTGCTCGAAACCTCGCTGTCCGAAACCAAAGTTTCTCAGCACTTACAGATATACCCCAATCCGGCATCCACAGAGTTGCATTACTCTTTGGTGGAAATGGCCAACGACTTGTCGGTTTATTCACTAACGGGCGAAAAGTTGCAGAGTCACATACCCGATGGGAGCAATAAGATCCGTATCGACAATTTGTCCACGGGAGTTTACCTGCTGGTGGCACGAACAGAGCATGAAATACAATCCAAACGATTTGCTGTGATTCGGAATTAAATTTAGGTAGAGAAGAGGATGATGTTATTAGTTTGAATAAAATTAAAAATAAAAGATATACACATGAAAAGAATTAGTTTTAAAACGGGTTTGGTTTTGGTTTTACTTTCTTTATTGTCAAATGTTTATGCTGTGAAATATGGTGCGGCAAAAACAACCGACCCTAAAACTCGGATACCAGCCTGCGCAAAACCTGAATTTGATTATTGGATGCGGGATACATGGGTTACTTTGGCTCCCGATGGGTATTATTATATGACCGGAACCACGGCAACTCCCGGACGCGAATTCCCCGGACAGATACATTGCTGGGACTGGAACGATGGCTTGTACTTGTGGCGGTCGAAGGATATGAAACAGTGGGAAGCCATGGGACTTATCTGGTCCATGGAAAAGGATGGCACCTGGCAGAAAAATCCGAAAGTGTATAAGGAAGGCGAAAAGTATCCTAAAAAATCAATTAATGGTGATCCGCTCGACAACCGCTTTCATGCTGTATGGGCTCCCGAGATGCACTATATCAAGAGTGCCAAAAACTGGTTTATTGTGGCTTGTCTCAACGAGTCGGCAGGTGGTCGTGGATCATTCATTCTGAAAAGTACTACCGGTCGTCCCGAAGGTCCTTACGTGAATATTGAAGGAAATAGAACCGGTCCGCTTTACCCCGAAATTGATGGAAGTCTTTTTGAAGATACAGATGGAACAGTTTATTTTGTAGGTCATAATCATTATATCGCTAAAATGAAACCCGATATGAGCGGGTATGCCGAAGAAATTTGTCAGATTAAAGAGCAAAAATACAGCCCGGAACCTTATGTCGAAGGCGCCTTTATTTTTAAGCACAATAATAAATATCATTTGGTTCAGGCCATCTGGTCGCATCGTCTCGAAAAAGGCGACACTTATGCACCTCAGGTCGATAGTAACAAAACCCGTTACAGTTACGACTGTATTATTGCAACATCCGATAATGTGTACGGTCCGTACTCTAAACGTTACAATGCCATAACCGGTGGCGGACACAACAATCTTTTTCAGGATAAAAACGGAAAATGGTGGGCCACCATGTTTTTTAACCCCCGCGGAGCACAAGCTGCCGAATACGAGCAAACATGTCGCCCGGGGCTTGTACCGCTGAAAATTGTAAAAGGCAAATTCCGTCCCGATGCGAAGCGTTGCAAACAATAGTTGTTTTATGGTCGAATATTTTCATCTTTAGGGTCGATTTTATTCGGCTATACTCAGTTAATTTGTTACTTTTATAGTTTCCGAAATACTCCAATCTTAAATCATAATTTTATCAAAATGAATTTTAAATCACTCTTTGCTTTAACGCCAGCAGTGGCGTTGGCTGCTCCCGTTGTTGGAAGTCAGCCAGATTCTAAGCCCAATATTGTCATTATTTATACAGATGATTTAGGGTTGGGCGATGTGTCGTTTGCCAATGGAAAAGTGGTTGAAACGCCAAATATCGACAAACAGGCTGCTAAAGGGAAAATCTTTTCGCAGTATTACAGCGCTTGTCCGGTGAGTTCTCCTTCGCGGGTGGCACTTACCACCGGAATGTATCATATCCGTTGGAATATCAACACTTTTCTGAACAACAAGAAGTTTAATTCTAACTGTGAGCAATCCGATTTTCTGGACAGCAGCGCACCCACATTGGCAAAAAACCTGAAAACCGTAGGCTACAAAACGGCGCACATTGGAAAATGGCACATGGGTGGCGGACGCGATGTGAAAAATGCGCCTCAAATTACCAGTTATGGTTTTGATAGTTATGTGTCAACCTGGGAAAGCCCCGATCCCGATCCGGTAATCACATCATCGAACTGGATTTGGTCGGCAACCGACAGCGTACGGCGCTGGAACCGTACTGCATATTTTGTAGATAAATGTATTGATTTTCTGAAAAATAATTCTGAAAAGCCATGCTTCCTCAATCTTTGGCCCGACGATCCGCACACCCCATGGGTTTACGATGAAGCTACGGAGCAGGACCGGAATTCGCACGAATCGCAGAAAAACCTGGTTGGAGTTATAGTAGAACTTGATAAGCAACTGGGTCGGCTTTTCGATTATATCGAAGCATCGGGTAAAGCCGAAAATACCATTATCGTATTTACAAGCGACAACGGACCTTCGCCATCGTTTGATCAAATAAGAACCAATCAGAAACGTGGCGTAAAAAACAGCCTTTACGAAGGCGGTATCAATATGCCTTTCTTTATATCGTGGCCTGCACAAATTAAGGCCGGGCAAACCGATAGTAAGTCGGTAATTGCTTCCATCGATTTAATGCCTACACTTACAAATATTGCAGGTGCCACTAATGTAACGCACCACGATATTGATGGTGAAAATATCAGCAAAGCCTTCCTCACAAATAAGGTTTATAGCCGTAAAAAGGATTTGCGCTGGGAGTATGGTCGTAATGCAACGTTTAACTATCCGCAAAAGGTTAACCGAAGCTTGCAACTGGCTATCAGACACAAGAACTTTAAGCTCTACTGCAATGCCGATGGTTCGGTAACCGAACTTTACGACCTGAAGTCCGACCCGAACGAAACGACCGATATTTCTGCTAAAAACAAGAAACTGACAGACAAATTGACCAAACAGCTTGTTAAATGGTATAGTGATAACGACAAAGAGATGCTGCATAAAAAGCAAACTTCATCTTTGTAATCTGATATTTAATTTTCCTGAAAATGAAAAAACTACTTTTATCTACCCCAATAGGTATTTTTGCCGGGCTAATGACATCATGCGCTCCATCTGCTAAACAGAATCAGCCTAATATCATTGTGATACTTGCCGACGATTTGGGTTATGGCGATGTAAGTGCTCAGGGCGCTACAGAAATCCAAACTCCAAACCTCGACCGGTTGGCCAACGGAGGCATACGCTTTACCAATGGGTACGCCACTTCAGCTACTTCAACGCCAAGTCGCTATGCACTTATGACGGGCATGTATCCGTGGAAAAACAAGGATGCTAAAATCCTGCCCGGCGATGCGCCACTGATTATCAACCCCGGTCAATATACTTTGCCTAAAATGATGCAGGAAGCCGGATATACAACGGCCGCTATCGGGAAATGGCATTTGGGCATGGGTGCAGGTAACGTAAACTGGAACGAAACAGTCAGACCTAATGCCAATGATATTGGTTTCGACTATTCAAATCTGATTGCAGCTACCAACGATCGGGTGCCAACCGTGTTTGTAGAAAACGGAAATGTAGTGGGGCTGGATCCAACCGATCCGATTCAGGTAAGTTATGAGTCGAATTTCGAAGGTGAACCCACTGCTATTACACACCCCGAAAGGCTGAAAATGCATTGGGCACATGGTCATAATCAGTCTATACACAACGGAATTCCGCGCATTGGTTACCAAAAAGGAGGAAAAAGCGCCATGTGGGTAGATGAAGATATGGCCGATTATTTTACCGGATTGGCCACGAAGTTTATTTCAGAAAATAAAGAAAAACCCTTCTTTATGTATTTCGGACTTCATCAGCCACACGTACCACGCACGCCAAATGCGCGTTTTGTCGGGAAAAGCGGAATGGGTCCACGCGGAGATGCCATTCTGGAAGCCGACTGGTGTGTGGGCGAACTTATGGCACATCTTGAAAAAGAAGGTTTACTCGAAAATACCATTATTATTTTTACAAGCGACAATGGACCTGTACTTAACGATGGTTACAAAGATGGTGCTGCAGAGCTTGTGGGTAATCATAAACCCGCTGGAACGCTACGCGGAGGAAAATACAGTTTATTCGACGCTGGAACCCGTGTGCCGTTTTTTGTGTACTGGAAAGGAAAAATTAAACCCAAAGTGTCGGATGCACTGGTTTGTCAACTCGACATAATGGCTTCGGTGGCTTCTCTTGTAAACAAACCGCTCGAAGGTGAATACGATAGTCAGGATTTACTGCCTGTTTTTATGGGCGATTCCGATAAAGGCCGTACCGAATTAATAGTGGAGGCCAATGGGAAAATGGCATTGCGCTCCGGCGACTGGGCATTTATTCCACCTTACAGCGGTCCGGAAACAAACCTGACTGGAAACGAATTGGGGAATTTAGTTCAGGGTGGGTTGTATAATTTGTCAACAGATCCGGGTCAGACCGGGAACGTGATGGACACTTTTAAAGATCAGTTCCAAAAAATGAAATCACGCTTTTTAGCAATCACTAAAGAATACTACAGACCAAATACCGATGAAATAGAGCTAAAATAGTTCGTTTTTGGACAATACTTCCTTAAATCGGAACAATTCTCCTATAATGAGTGAAACGTTCTGTTTATTTTTGTGTATGTTTTCACAAACTTAATAACAACTTTAACATCTCATTAAAAAGTTAAATAAAAATCTATGCATTATTTAAAACACATCAACACAGCATTACTAATTGGTGGTGTGAGTGTTACTCCCGGTATGTTGAAAGCCCAACAAAATACAACGGTTAAACCTAAAAATGTTGTATTAATATTGGTCGACGATTTAAAACCTAATTTGGGATGTTATGGCGATAAAACAGCCATTAGCCCCAACATCGATAAACTTGCCGATGCCGGAATCCGGTTTAATAAAGCCTATTGTAATCAGGCTGTTAGTGTGGCTTCACGTTATAATTTGCTAACCGGTGCACGCTCCACCAGTACCGGGTTGTATAACTTTGGTTCGGAGTTTCGCGACATTTATCCCGATGCCGTGACGTTACCGCAGTTTTTTATGAAAGCAGGTTATCATACCGAGGCTATAGGTAAGGTTTTTCATGTCGGACATGGAAATACAGATGATAAAGCCTCATGGAGCATTCCGCACCACAAAGAAAAAGTTATTGAGTACATATTACCCGAAAGTACAGGTCGTAAGCTTACACGCGAAGAGGCTTATTTCGAAAATACAAAAATGTATTTTCCGGAATTGCCCCCAAATCATCAGTTAACCCGGGGTGCTGCATGGGAAGCGCCCGATGTGCTCGACGATGCTTATGGCGATGGAAGGGTGGCAAATCAGGCCATTTCACGTTTCAGGGAATTGAAAAAAACACCTGAAAAACCATTTTTCATGGCTGTAGGGTTTGCACGTCCTCACTTGCCTTTCTGTGCACCCAAAAAGTACTGGGATATGTACGATCCGGCAAAACTTCCTATGCCGGAATACGAAAAAGATCCTGAAAATGCTCCCAAAATTGCTGTAAAACGTGGTGGTGAAATTGATCAGTTCACACCCATACCGGCTGGGAAATATGTTTTTTCGGATACACTAACGCGTAAATTAATTCATGGATATTATGCTTCAATGAGCTACATGGATGCTCAGGTGGGAAAGGTTGTTGATGAACTGAAGCGACTTAATATGCTCGAAAACACAATTATTGTACTTTGGGGCGACCACGGTTGGCATTTGGGCGACCATGGTTACTGGACCAAACACACCAATTTCGAGCAAGCCAATATTATTCCGCTCATTATGGTGGCACCGGGAGTAACCAAGCCCGGAAGTTCAACAGACCAATTGGCCGAAACGGTTGACATTTATCCTACATTAACCGATTTGGCTGGTCTTGGAAAACCGGTTGCTCCACAGCCAATTGATGGTTTAAGTCTTACTCCGGTAATGAAAAATACGGAAAAGAGAATTCGGGATCATGCTTATCATGCTTTCCCTAAGGGAAAATACTCGGGACGTGCAATTCGTACCGACAGATATCGTCTGGTGGAATGGAAAAACTGGGACGATGCCGGGGATGTGATGTATGAATTGTACGATTACAAACTGGACCCGTTGGAAACAAAAAATGTGGCAGCAGAACAACCTAATATGGTGGAAGAAATGAAAAAAATTCTGGCTAAGCATCCTGCCCCTAAACGTCATCCAAAAAGATAGAATAACAACAAAATAAAAAATTCACATGAGTGCTATGCAACAAAAATCAAAATCAATCAAAGCTCTTTTAGGTCTGATTGTAGGTGCAATTGTATTTGCAGGCTGTACACAATCGGCCCAAAAACAATTACCTGAAGTGTGGACCAAAGAGAAAGCTGCCGCCTGGTATGCTGAACAGCCCTGGCTTGCAGGCTGTAATTTTCAACCCAGTTCAGCCATTAATCAGGTTGAAATGTGGTCTGGTGAAACTTTCGATGCTGCTACTATCGACAAAGAACTGGGTTGGGCAGAAGAATTAGGCTTTAATTTGATGCGTGTATACCTGAGCAGCGAAGTATGGAAAACCGATGCAGAAGGTTTTAAAAAGCGAATCGATGAGTATTTGGCTATTTCGTCAAAACACGGCATTAAAACCATGTTTGTTTTCTTTGATGACTGCTGGAATGAGGAAACGGTTGCCGGAAAGCAACCTGAGCCTAAGCCGGGTGTGCATAACTCAGGATGGGTACAGGATCCGGCAGTAAGCTTGCGCAAAGATACAGTTGCTCTTTTCCCTGTACTCGAAAAATATGTAAAGGACATCATGACTGCGTTTAAGGATGATGAACGCGTTTTGCTGTGGGACCTGTACAACGAGCCCGGCAACAGTAAACATGGTATGAACTCCATGCCGTTACTTAAAAACGTATTCAAATGGGCCAGGGAAGTAAACCCTTCACAGCCTGTTAGTGCCGGAGTTTGGTTTTTCAAGTATCCGGAACTTAACCAGTTCCAAATTGAGAACTCGGATGTGTTGACCTATCATAATTATGGCAATATGGTTGAACATCGTGCATGGATAAATATTTTAAAAACGCACGACCGTCCGATGATTTGTACCGAATACATGGCTCGTCGGAACAATAGCCGCTTCGACAACATTATGCCTATGCTAAAAGCAAATCATGTAGGTGCCATTAACTGGGGTTTTGTAGCCGGAAAAACAAATACAATTTTTGCATGGGATGAGCCTAAGCCTGACCAAAAAGAACCCGAATTGTGGTTCCATGATATTTACCGTCAGGATAAAACTCCATTCGATGTTAATGAGGTGGAACTGATTAAAAAACTTACGGGTAAAACATCGAACGTAAAGTTGATGAACGATGCTGATTTCAAAGGAAATATCGATGGGAAAGATGTGGCTCTGTACACGCTGAAAAATCGCCGGGGCATGGTTGCTCAAATCACGAATTTTGGTGGAAGAGTTGTTAATCTGTGGGTTTCTGACAATAATCATAATATGCTCGATGTGGTGACCGGATTTAGTTCGCTCGATGCGTATAAAAATGGAAACGAAGCTTACTTTGGAGCGTTAATCGGACGTTATGGAAACCGGATTGCCAAAGGTAAATTTACACTCGATGGAGTAGAATACAAGCTGGCTACCAATAACGGCGAAAATCATTTACACGGTGGTCCAAAAGGATTTCATAACGTGGTTTGGGATGCCCGTGCATTTAAAAATACAAAAGGTGAGGATGCACTGGAACTGAAATATTTGTCGAAAGATGGAGAAGAAGGCTATCCTGGTAATTTGTCGGTAACTGTACTTTACACGCTAACCAACGACAACGAACTGATGATAGAATACACGGCCACTACCGATAAAGCTACTCCGGTGAACATTACGCATCACTCTTTCTTTAACCTGCACGGATTCTCATCCGGAACTGCTAAAGAAATTAATTCGCATGTGATGCAAATTAATGCACCGTTTTACAATCCAACCGATGGTGGCTTAATTCCTACCGGCGAAATTGCTACGGTTGAAGGAACTCCGATGGACTTCCGTAACCCTACAGCTGTGGGAGAACGTGTAAATCAACCTTTCGGGGCACTGATCAATGGTTTAGGTTACGACCATAACTGGGTGTTGCACAAACATGGCGATAAGTTTACTGAAGCAGCAGTGATATACGAACCTTCAAATGGAGTTCAGATGCGTGTTCTTACCGATCAGCCTGCTATGCAATTCTATGGAGGAAACTTCTTTAAAGGAAAAAACACCGGTAAATATGGCGAAGTATATAATTATCGTACTTCCTTTGCTATGGAAACACAGCATTTCCCCGATAGTCCGAATCAACCGGCTTTCCCGAATACTATCCTGAAACCGGGCGAAACATACGAACATATTTGTGTTTATAAATTTGAAATTCGATAGTCGGGTTTGACCTGAAATAAAGAACGCTCTGGATTTTTGTTCAGAGCGTTTTTTCGTTTCTAAAGTTGAAATTTCTGAATAATGTTATAGCTAATCAGGGTCTGCTGTTAAACTCAGACTGCGTTTAGATATAAAATTTGACGAGAATCGTCTATTTGTCTAAAAATATACGATATATTTTGAAACACCATTTTCAGCAAGCGTGCTGAAAAACTCCAGAAGTTGACTATTTTGCACAGGAGTACTACTCCCGCCAATTTGACTAAGTTCAACACCAAAATGATGCTTGCAATCCAACTCTCGCTTGTTCCTTTGAGTCTTGCTTTGATACGATTCAATCCGTATCCTGTTTTGGCTTGACCGAACTTGCCTTCTATTGGATTTCGCTCTCCCGGACTTACGTGAATTGACAGTGCCGAAGGTCTTCCAAGTGGTTTGGCTAATAGCTTTATTCCTAATTCTTTTAAGGCTGCCCGATTGGCCCGGGTGCAATAGATTTGGTCTGCAAGTACTTCGCGGGGATAGCAACCAAAACGCTTACGGTATTTTTGAATGTAATCCATCATGTGACTTCCCTCATTAAAGGCATCCCACGAGAGTTCGTCCAAAAATGAGATTCCGTCAATGACAGAAATATGTATTTTGGAGCCAAACTCAACTTTTGCCTGAGCCTTACCTCGTACAATGGGTCGTACATGAGGTTGATGTATGCTAACAATACGATGCTCTACGCTATGCGTGTTGGTGTCGAACATTTGTTTTTGTTGGTCGTAGAGTGTTTGTACTACGAAAAGATATTTTTGCTGGCTTGGATTTAATGGGAATTTCAGATTTTTTGTTTGATACACGTCCAAAAGTTCATTCACAATGGCGATATCTCGCCTTACAAAGTTTAGCTGACAGCGGTTAGCTTTACGGATAACTTTTCGACTCTTGTTTTTCTTTTGAGCCGTTTGAAGATACTTTTTACGGGCAACTTGGCGATAAGTACGCGGTTTAACATCATGCAACTCTTGGATGTAGAGGTAATCAATGAGTTCTTCGAGTTTCTCACGGGAATCATTGAGCAGGTTTAAGTCAGTGGGATAAGCAATGTCCTGTGGGCAAGCTGTAGCATCATAAATTACACGACCTTTGTGTTCAGATTCATTCGTCGTGTCTTGCTCGTCGTCAGACATGTCATCATCTTTGTTTGAAGATAGAACTGACTCACTGGCTTTCTGAGCGCTTTCAATTTTTGTCTTGATTGCAACTATTTTTTCGTTGATAGCATTCATATTATCCAAACCCATGCGTTTGCGAAAATCAACAAAAAAGGAAGCGTCAAACGGTTTTTCGTTGGTAAAACTGGGATAACCCAGAAAGTATTGCATGTAAATATTTTCAGAAATCTGATCTACCGTTTCACGGTCATCCAAGTTGCACATATGTTTTATGATAAGTGAACCAATCACAATCCGTGGATTTAAAGGTGGACGACCGGTTTGTCCTTTGGGAACAAATTTAAAATACATATTGCAAATCTCATCCCATGGGATAAGATGAGCTAAGACAACCCAACGGTTTGTTGGACTCAATTTTTGATCGAACGGATGCTCAAATCCTGCCAAAGTTAATTGGTTCGGACTTCATATTGAGGCACTTGTGCACGCTTTTTACGGGGTAATGGCATATTTCCTTGCAGTTGGTTGCACAAAAATAATGATATAATATTGATTAATAATCGGTTTGCCGTTTTTCAGCAGACCCTATACACCAACACAATAGCGACATTTTGTCCATAAAATCGCATTGGTATTGAGTTTGCAATATGCTGATCAGAAATACAAAAAACATAATGTATAACTATAAAAATTTTGGAGGACAAAACTATGTTAGTATTAAGAAACACAAATCAGGTTCCATCGTTGTTCGATCGTTTTTTTGATGGAGATATGTTCGATTGGTCGAACCGTAATTTTTCGAACACCAACACTA
>JAFGVV010000043.1 GCA_016937795.1 Paludibacteraceae bacterium | reverse complement strand
GGTGCTCGAGTGGTTGAAGAGGTACGCCTGGAAAGCGTATATACGGTGTGGAATCGTATCGAGAGTTCGAATCTCTTCCTCTCCGCAATAGATTCAAACTGAATGAATTAAAAACAAAAAAAAAATAAAACAACAACAATTAGAACATTTAAAAAAAAGTAAAATGAAAAAGGTATTTGCAATCTTATCAATCGTAGCGATTTTCAATTTTGGAAGCACTTTGAACGCAGTGGCACAGGACGCTACCGCCACAGAGCAGGTGGCAGCAACTGACTCAGCAGCAACTGATTCAGCGGCTACAACAGTAACAGAAACCACTGAAGACGCTGAAGTGGTGGAAGAAGTGGGTATGCATAAGGCATTGAAACAAAAATTTATTGAAGGGGGCGCAGTTTGGATGACTCCGGTAGCACTCTGTTTGATCATTGGTCTTGCATTGTCTATCGAACGTATTCTTTACCTGAGTCTTTCGTCTACTAACACTAAAAAACTTCTCACCAACATCGACGAAGCATGGGAAAAAGGTGGCGTTGAAGCAGCTATGGAAGTATGCCGTAACACACGCGGACCAGTAGCTTCAATCTTCTATCAGGGCTTGTCGCGTCACGACGAAGGTATTGAAGTAGTTGAAAAATCGGTAGCTTCTTACGGTGGCGTTCAGCTGGGTTTACTCGAAAAGAATCTTACATGGATTTCGCTGTTTATCACACTTTCACCATCGTTAGGATTCCTCGGAACTGCGATTGGTATGATCGAAGCTTTCGATAAAATTCAGCAAGTAGGTGATATCTCGGCCACTGTAGTTGCCGGTGGTATGAAAATCGCCCTTTTAACAACTGTATTTGGTCTTATCGTAGCTATGATACTTCAGGTATTCTTTAACTACATTGTTACTTTGATCGAAGGAATGACAAATGACATGGAAGATTCTTCTATCTCATTGTTAGACATCATTGTAAAACACACAAAATAATCATTTGAACAATAAAAGAATTCAGATATGTCAAAAATAATTGAAAAAGGCCCTCAAATTTTAGCATATGTTCTTGGCTTATTATCAGCACTTATAGTAGTGATGATATATGCCGGAGGAAATGCTGAATCGCTCGAAGTGGGTGGCGATTTGCTTACTGTACCCAAATACACCGACACATTGCTTTATTGGTCGTATTTCCTGGTTGGCCTTGTGGTAGTGATTACTCTGCTTTTGATCATAATAAATTTCATTAAAAGCCTGATAAGCTCACCGGCAACAGCCCTTAAATCATTAATCCCTGTGGTAATTTTTGCACTAATCTTTGTGATCTCATGGTCGCTCGGTAGTGCCGATAAAATCTCAATCATTGGTTATGATGGAACAGACAACGTAGGCTTTTGGGCACAATTTACCGATATGGTAATTTACTCAATATACGCACTGTTTGCGGCTGTGGCAATTACAATTGTCGGCTCAAGAATTTACACAAGTCTTAAATAAAAATACTTAACACTGCATATCAAAATGCAGCGTTAAAAAAGATAGCAATTTTTATCATGGGAAAAAAAAGAAAATCAGGCGAAATTAACTCAAGTTCGATGGCCGACCTTGCGTTTTTGCTACTTATATTTTTCCTTGTAACCACTTCAATGAGCACAAACACGGGTCTGTCGCGACGCCTTCCGCCGCCACTACCGCCCGATCAGCCCATTCCACCTGTCGATATCAACAAACGAAATTTATTCGTAGTGAAGGTCAACAGCATGAATGAATTAATGGTGCAAGGAGAACTAATGGAACTCAGAGATTTACGCAAAAAAACCAAAGAGTTTATTAAAAACGACAACAACGATCCTAATATGCCCAAGAAAGAACTGGTGAACATTCCGCTCATCGGTGAAATTGAGGTAACAAAAGAACATGTTATTTCGCTTCAAAACGATGTGGACACACAGTATCAGGCATACATTGATGTTCAAAACGAACTGGTAGCTGCTTATAACGAACTTAGGAACGAACTGGCTGTTCAGAAATTTGGAAAACTTTTCGATGAACTTGAAGAAGATCAGAAAAAAGCTGTGCAGGATGTATATCCTCAGAAAATTTCGGAAGCAGAACCAAAAAATTATGGAGGAATGAATAATGGCACAAATTAGAAAAGATAAAGACAGAGAAACGCCGGCGTTAAGTACATCGTCGCTTCCCGACATTATTTTCATGCTCCTGTTCTTCTTTATGGCCGTTACAACAATGAAAGAGGTAACCTTTAAAGTAAGGGTTCAGGCTCCTTTGGCTACAGAGGTTCAGAAACTCGAAAATAAATCGCTCGCGCGTTACGTGTATATTGGTAAGCCAATGGAAGAATACAAAAGAGCCTTTGGTTCGGAAACACGTATTCAGCTGGGTGATGCCTTTGCCGACGTAAGTGAACTCGAAGAGTTTATTGTACGCGAACGAAGCGCTATGAGTGAAAGCGATCAGAACTTAATGACTGTGTCGATTAAAGCTGACAAAGACACCAAAATGGGCGTTGTAAACGATGTAAAACAGGCATTGCGTCGTGCATATGCGCTGAAAATCATTTACTCTGCCAGCAAGCGTACAAGTTACTAATACAAACACTTTAATTCAATAGGCAAACCGTCGGACTTCATTGTTCGGCGGTTTCTTTTTTTGGCTTTCAATCAGCTGAAATACAACTACTCTCACATTGTGTCTATATCTGATTTTACATTTTGATTGTTCCCTTACATTTTCAACTTTTTTTTGTACTTTTGCAGTCTTGTAAAAAACAGCAAAATTCCTATTCAGATATGGCAAAATTTAAAGAATACTCCGGACTTAACCTGTCGAACATCAACAAAGAAATACTCGAACGCTGGCAACAGCTTGATGTTTTCCATAAAAGTATCGAAACCCGCGAGGGAAAACCCTCGTTTGTATTTTATGAAGGACCGCCTTCGGCAAATGGTATGCCGGGTATTCATCACGTAATGGCACGAGCCATCAAGGATATTTTCTGTCGTTACAAAACCATGCAGGGATTTCAGGTAAAACGTAAAGCCGGTTGGGACACACACGGGCTTCCCGTAGAACTTGGTGTGGAAAAATCGCTCGGCATTACCAAAGAAGATATTGGTAAAAAAATCAGCGTAGACGAATATAATGCTGCCTGCCGGCATGATGTAATGAAATACACTCGCGAATGGGAAGACCTGACTACAAAAATGGGCTATTGGGTGGATATGAACGACCCGTATATCACCTACGACAACCGCTACATCGAAACACTTTGGTGGCTGCTCAAACAGCTCTACAACAAAAACTTACTATACAAAGGCTACACCATTCAACCGTATTCACCGGCTGCCGGAACAGGACTTTCGACGCACGAACTCAATCAGCCGGGTTGCTATCGCGATGTGAAGGACACCACCTGCGTGGCACAATTTAAAATAAAAGCTGAAGAAAACGCATATTTCCTGGCATGGACAACCACTCCATGGACCCTGCCATCGAACACAGCTCTTTGCGTGGGTCCAAACATCGATTATGTTCGTATTAAATCAACAAATCCATACAGCAAAGAAGCTGTTGAGTTGATACTTGCCGAAAATTTGATTGGAGCTGTATTGGGAAAAAACGAATACGAAATTATGGCAAAATATAAAGGTTCCGACCTTGCCGGAATGGAATATGAGCAGCTTATCCCCTGGGTAAATCCCGGCGAAGGCGCGTTCAAAGTCATCACGGGTGACTTTGTAACCACCGAAGATGGTACCGGAATTGTTCACATCGCTCCTACTTTTGGTGCCGACGACGACCGTGTGGCCAAACAAAACGGAGTGCCACCGATGCTGCTAATCGACAAAGATGGAAATCGTCAGCCTATGGTGGATAAATCAGGGAAATTCTTCACCATCGAAGATCTCGATACCGACTTTGTAAACAGCAATGTCAATACTGATATATACAAAGAATTTGCCGGACGTTTTGTAAAAAATGCTTATGATTCCACCCTTTCCGAACAGGACGAATCGCTCGATGTGTCTATCTGCATCATGCTAAAGCAAAAGGGATTAGCTTATAAGATTGAAAAACATACGCACAATTATCCGCACTGCTGGCGCACCGACAAACCCGTACTCTACTATCCGCTTGATAGCTGGTTTATACGCACCACGGCCTGTCGCGAAGAAATGATTGCGCTAAACAACACCATTAACTGGAAACCCGCATCTACCGGAACTGGTCGTTTTGGCAAATGGCTCGAAAATCTTCAGGACTGGAACCTCAGCCGCAGTCGTTACTGGGGAACTCCGCTGCCTATATGGCGTACAGAAGATGGTACCGAGGAAATTTGTATTGGCTCGGTGGAAGAATTGATCAGCGAAATCGAAAAGTCGATTAAAGCCGGATTTATGTCCGAAAATCCCTACAAAAACTTCAAAGCCGGAGAATATACTGCTGAAAACTACGATGTAAAAAACATCGATTTACACCGTCCGTATGTGGATGGCATCGTGCTGGTTTCAGCTTCGGGCAAACCCATGAAACGTGAACTCGACCTGGTCGACGTTTGGTTCGATTCGGGCGCTATGCCGTATGCACAGCTTCATTATCCATTTGAAAACAAGGATCTGATTGAATCGGGAGACTTCTTCCCTGCCGACTTTATTTCGGAAGGTGTGGATCAGACACGCGGTTGGTTCTTTACGCTTCATGCTATCAGCACTATGGTGCGTGGTTCAGTAGCCTTCAAAAGCGTTATTTCGAACGGACTTGTACTCGACAAAAACGGCAATAAAATGTCGAAACGTCTGGGTAATGCTGTCGATCCGTTCTCGACTATCGAAAAATATGGTTCCGATCCGCTGCGCTGGTATATGATGACCAATGCATCGCCATGGGACAATTTGAAGTTCGACATTGAAGGAATTGAAGAAGTGCGCCGCAAATTCTTCGGAACACTTTACAACACCTATTCATTCTTTGCGCTTTATGCCAATGTGGATAATTTCACAAACAGCGAAGCACAGATTCCCGTGGAGAAACGTCCGGAAATTGATCGTTGGATACTCTCGTTGCTCAATACCCTGACAAAGGAGGTGCAGGAACATTACGAAAACTATGAACCCACACGTGCAGGACGCGCTATTTCTGATTTCGTGGGCGAAAACCTGAGCAACTGGTATGTACGTCTGAACCGTAAACGCTACTGGGGTGGCGAATACGATCAGGATAAAGTTGCAGCCTATCAAACACTTTATACCTGTCTCGAAACAGTGGCCAAGCTTATGGCTCCGATTGCACCTTTCTTTGCCGATCAGCTGTATTTAGACTTAAAAGCCCCCCTAAATCCCCCCTCAGTGGGGGACTTTGGCGCAGTGCAAAGTTCAAAACCTTACAATACAGCAAATCCTCTTAATTATGAGTTGCTGAAAGAAAATGCAAAAAACAGAAGAAAGAATCCAACTGAAGCAGAGAGCCTTCTTTGGCAAAATTTACAAAACAAAAACTTCGAAAATTATAAGTTCCGTAGAGAACATATCATTGGTGATTTCATCGTTGATTTTGCATGTCTTTCAAAACAGTTAGTTATTGAAGTTGATGGAGGGTATCATAACGAAGAAAATCAGCAAGAATTAGACAAACTACGAACAGAATATCTAAATAAACAAGGATTTACGGTTATTAGATTTACCAACGAAAGTATCCTGTTTGACATAGAAAATACGCTTAACGCAATAAAAGTTGCGCTGGACCAAAGTCCCCTTGAGGGGGATTTAGGGGGCTGCATATCAGTTCACCTTGCTGATTTCCCATCGTATGATGCTTCGCTGATCGACACGCATTTGGAAGAATGTATGCAGTTGGCACAGCAAACCACTTCGATGATTCTCGCGTTGCGCAAAAAAGCAGAGAAAAAAGTGCGTCAACCACTTATGAAAGCTGTAGTACCCGCTCCCGACGAGAAAACATTTAACCAGTTAACTTACGTGGCCGATCTGGTAAAAACGGAAGTCAACATCAAGGAACTGGAAGTAATTCCTGCCGACACCGAAATGGATAATCTGGTGAAAAAGATTAAGCCTAACTTTAAAACATTAGGCAAGAAGTACGGCAAACAGATGAAGGAAATTGCTGTGGCATTTGGTACACTCAGCAAAAACGAAATCAGCGAAATAGAACGCAACGGTACATATATTCTGAAATTAGCATCAGGCGATGTGGAAATCACTACCGAAGATGCCGAAATCATTACCGAAGATATGCCGGGCTGGCTGGTAGCCAACGAAGGCCGTCTGACTGTAGCACTCGACATTACTGTGACCGATGCTTTGTTACGTGAAGGTATAGCCCGTGAATTGGTAAACCGTATTCAAAACATACGTAAGTCTAACGGATATGAGATTACGGACAAAATTGTGATTGATATAGAAAATCGACCCGAGATTCAAGCAGCTGTTAAGGAGTATGCTGCGTATATTGGTAGCCAAACTCTTGCAAACTCTGTAAATATCAAAGAGAATATCAGTGAAGGAAGCGAACTGGATTTCGAAGATTACATTGTAAAAATCAGCATTAAAAAAGCCTGATTAGACAGATCTCCTTATTCAGGAATTATTTATTCAGGAATATATACTATTTAATATACCAAAAAGGCATAAAAACTGACCATTTTTGCATTTATTCGGAATAAATAAAGAAGCCGGCCATCAGATGCATCTCAAAAAATGCTACAAAACACTATTAATCTGCAATTTACACAAACAAGACACAAACAAAACAAATGCAAAACATGCAAGAATATACCGGAAAATAATAAGGATAAAAGTTTGACAACTAAAACTATTTTGTTATTTTCGCAGGCAATATAAATATCGAAGAAAACCATTGTTGAAGGGGAAATCCTAAGACGCAAAAATTTAACACTATGAGTGAGAAAACAAGATACACAGATGCCGAACTCGAGGAGTTTCGTGGCATCATAAACGAGAAACTATCGAAAGCCCAAAAGGATTACGAATTGTTGCGCAATGGTATCACCAATCTCGACGGAAACGACGTAATGGACACATCACCCACATTCAAAGTTCTTGAAGAAGGTGCTGCTACCTTATCGAAAGAGGAATCGGGCCGTTTAGCTCAACGCCAAATGAAGTTTATTCAGCATTTGCAGGCTGCACTTATTCGTATCGAAAATAAAACTTATGGTATTTGTCGCGAAACTGGAAAATTAATACCCAAAGAACGCCTACGCGCGGTGCCACACGCCACACTGAGTATTGAGGCTAAAAGCGATAAGCGGTGAGAGAATAAAGATACAAGAGCAAAGACAAAAGATAAGTCGTTGATTCAATATAAAAACCGGCAATAGAGGTATATCTGTTGTCGGTATTTTGTTTGATAGCATTCATCTAAAAACATTTAATTTCTCAATATCATTTAAAAAATATTGTTTTAGGACCAATGCATGCATCTATATGCAGCTCTTTTATTTACCTTTGCAAAAACACAAATAGCACAGCAATGGGCATTGCGAAAAAATACAAATTACTCAACACATGTCAGTTACAAAAAAATCCCTGCTTCTAATATTTCTGGTACTTTTTATCGACCAGGCTTCAAAGATTTTTATAAAGCTTCACTTTGCTCTGGGCGAACATATCGATGTACTCAGTTGGTTTCAGATATATTTTATTGAAAACAATGGAATGGCATTTGGTATGGAAATTTTCGGAAAACTATTTCTTACACTCTTTCGCATTGTGGCCGTAGCAGGAATTTCATACTTTATATTTTCATTGATAAAGAAAAATGCACGCCCGGGGTTCATTTTGGCAGTTTCGCTGTTGTTAGCCGGAGCTGCAGGTAATATTTTCGACTCTGTATTCTATGGAGTACTTTTCAGCGACAGCTATGGCATGGCGGCTACATTCCTACCTGAAACAGGTGGGTACGCTCCTTTATTTTATGGAAAAGTAGTGGACATGCTGTATTTCCCGTTGATAAAAAATGCTGCAGGCGAAGTACTGTTCTTTAGTCCGGTTTTCAATATTGCCGATTCGGCCATCACTGTATCAGTAGTAATTATATTACTTTTCTTCAGGAAGGATCTGAATGATTCGTTGGAAACAAAAAAAGAAAAATTGCAGAAAGATGAACCTGAGGTCTGAAAAACACAGCAGATTTTTAATTATCGTTTCACTACTGATAGTGCTGGTCGGATGCGAAAAGCGTCCTGACGGACTTTTGTCGCGAAACAAAATGACTGATTTTTTGTACGAACTACACAAACTCGATGGCACACTTATGGCGAATGGCTTTGGCAACACCGATGATCGTGAAAATGTATATTACTACAATGCATTACTCGAAAAACATGGCATAACAAAAGCCCGGTTCGACTCTTCTGTAGTGTGGTACAGCAACCACCCCAAAACTTACGAAAAAATTTATGTGGAAGTCATGGCGCGCCTCAATATATTGGACGAAGCTGTAAAAAGCGGGAAATTTCACCCTGTTGACACATTTGCTTTGCGAAATTCAAAAAGAGAAATGTGGCCTTTAAAAACGGCATACCTTATTTCGCCCGATTCAGCAAAAAACCGGCTTGCATTCAGCATTATTGATTCGCAACTACGTTGGAACGACCGCTATACGCTCAGATTGCTTCAGCAGCTTTGGAGCGACAAGGACAGCAGCAATCACAAACGTCTGATTTTCAGAATTCACTACAGCGACAGCATTACCGATAGTATTTACACTTTACTACATCCCGACAGTATATTACGTCGTTATACACTGACATTCAGAGCAAAACGTCAGCTACCAATTGAAAAAATCAGCGGAGAACTCTTGTGGGACACAACAAGCTCTCAAAAGTTTTATGCAAAAATCGACAGTATCAGTTTTATGCGTCACTACGACGAACTGGCACAGGACAGCATAAAAACACTAATTGAACAAATTCAACAGGATGCTAATAAAGACTCTATAAAAAGCGACAGTTCGAAAACCATAACCGACACACTAAAACCGGTAAAAAAGGAACCTCATACTGTAAAAACGATTAAAGAAGGTGCGGTAAAGCCTGTAAAAACTCAGAAGATACACCCACGAGCCGAAACCCCTAAACTACTTAATGATTAGTGTCATGTGTCATTTACTGATGACGGCACCCGACAGCCTTTTGCGCCGTACTGTACTTGAACTCACAAACGATTTTGTGTTCAACCGTCTTATTGCTATCGATAGCATAAATGCAGAACCCGCCTGTACATTTTTTTTCGACGGAATCATCAGCAACAATATTATTTCACTAAAAGAAAAAGGATACAACACTAACAACATACCGGAAAAATACATTTATCTCAATATCGCCTCTGACTCCTTACCTAATATCAGTTCTCAAAATAAATTGCTGATAATTGATGCTGAAACTGAAGACCCGGTCACATTCAGCCAACACTTGCAAAAACACTTTAGCACATTATCTGTGTTTAGTATTCCCCAAATAATTGCTGCCGCCTGTTATTATCCTGCAGAACTTTGTAATCTTGCAAACCGTATTGAAAATGGCAATACAGTAAAACCGCTTCTGTGGTCAGACACTCACCTACCTTCACAACAAATCACAGCTCATACCAAAGTCAACTTTGTATTTTGAAGTAATGCTTTACTGAGCATCTATAAAATGCAAAAAAAGCAATTCAGCATCTTATAATTTATACTTTTCAGCTTTGAAAGCCCATTAATTTTACTAAATTTGCAATTCAAAACCGACAAATTGAAATAAATTGGTTTTTAAGACACAACCTTCAATCGATAAAATATGACCATACGCCAGCTCTCCGTTTTCCTGGAAAACAAAACCGGCTACCTCAATCAGGTACTCAATGTATTAGCCCGTAACCAAATTAATATTATAGCGCTCACGGTTGCCGATACCAGCGACTATGGCATTTTGCGCGCCATTGTATCAAACCCTGAAAAAGCCCTCGAAGCACTTCGCGCCGAACAGTTTACAGTACGTGTACACGAAATTCTGGGACTCGAAATGGACGCTGCTCCGGGCTCAATGTCGCACATACTCGACCTTTTTACTTCAGCCGACATTTGCATCGAATATGTGTATGCTTTCAGTTTTGGAAGCAAATCGATGCTCGTTTTCCGCACCGACAACAAAGAAAAAGCCCTTGAAGTAATTGAAAAAAACAAATTAAAATCCATCAGGGAAAAAGATTTGCTGTAAAATAAATCTACAGGCACAGCACATTTATAAACTCATATTTTTTCAGCCGGAAAAGGTTGAAAATACTGTATCAATTTTCAAATTAAAAATTTGACATGATCTGGAACAAAGACATTGAATGCATGGAGCGCGAACAAATGCGCGAACTGCAATCGGCACACCTCCGAAATCTGGTGGAGCGGGTTTACAACAATGTAGCCTTTTATCGTCGGCGAATGGACGAAATGGGCGTAAAACCCGAAGATATCAAAACCATCGACGACATAGTAAAACTACCTTTTACCTATAAAAACGACCTTCGCGACCATTACCCATTCGGACTTTTTGCAGTTCCGATGAGCGATATTGTACGCGTACATGCCTCCAGTGGCACTACAGGCAAGGCCACCACTGTTGGTTACACCAAAAACGACATCGAAAATTGGCGCGAGGTACTGGCACGTTGCCTCACAATGGCGGGCATATCGCACAACGACATTATGCAGGTTTCCTACGGCTACGGACTTTTCACAGGCGGACTTGGCGTACATTATGGTGCCGAAACTGTGGGTTGCACGGTTATTCCCGTGTCGGGAGGAAATACCCGCCGGCAATTGCAGCTGATGTCCGACTACGGTTCTACTGTGCTCGCCTGTACACCCTCGTATGCGCTGCACTTAGCCGATGCACTTACCGAAAACGGATATTCGCTGAAAGATCTGAAGCTAAAAGCAGGCGTATTCGGTGCAGAGCCATGGACCGAAAATATGCGCCTGGAATTGGAACGAAAATGGGGAATCAATGCCTTCGACATTTACGGACTTAGCGAAATTATGGGACCCGGCGTAGCCAACGACTGCATTCATCATACAGGGCTGCACATTCACGAAGATCATTTTTTCCCTGAAATTGTGGATCCGGAAACAAAACTGCCATTAGCCGATGGTCAGGAAGGTGAACTTGTGTTTACGACGCTTACCAAAGAAGGCATTCCGCTTTTGCGCTACAATACCCGCGACCTTTCGACGCTTAACCGCGAAAAATGCGAGTGCGGCCGAACTACAGTACGCATGAAAAAAATCACAGGACGCAGCGACGATATGCTTATAATTCGTGGCGTGAATCTTTTTCCATCGCAAATTGAACATGTATTGCTCGAAATGGGCGAAACAAGCGCTCACTATATGCTTTATGTGGACAAAGCAAATAATCTCGACACGCTCGAACTTCAGGTGGAACTCGACGAAGCAAAAATGGTGGACACTATCAGAGAATTACAAATGCTTTCACGGAAAATTGAACATGCACTCAACAGTGCCATCGGTCTGAGCGTAAAAGTAACACTTGTTGAGCCCAAAACCATTGCGCGCAGCGAAGGAAAAGCCGTGAGAGTGATTGACAAAAGGAAAAATAAACAATAGACTTTTATACTTTTAAATATGAAAAACGTCCTCAAAATATTGTTTTTCGGATCTATCACGTTGCTTTTTGTGCGCTGCACTTTGTCCACCTATATTTCAAGCCAATACGATGATGTTTTAAATATCGAACGTCATCGCTACGATGCTACATTCAACAAAAACGAACGTAATGAGCAAACTTACTCACAAAACATCAGCATTTTAAAAGAGCGAAATAATAATGGCGAAATGATTTATACAATGTATGATATTATCAGCCTACCTTATGAAAGTTTCAATTTATCGGACAAAATGTATATTGTCATTGACAAAAAAGTAATTGAACTGAATAACAAAACGCTGGAAAATGGCGTTTTCACAAAGTTTGATGAAGAAACTTCAAGCATAATGAAGGCTGACTCGTCGAAGGTTGATGTAGTAACCGGATACAGTGAACAACATCTGAAAACTTACAAAATGACACGTATTCTGGACTCCGAAATTATTGAGCGGATATCAGGTGCAAAAGATGTATATCTGAGATATTATGCAGGGCCTAATCTGATTACATCTGAAATAAAATCGTATAAATTAGGCGCATTAAAGAGAATGATTCAGAAAAATTACAAATAATGATCAGAAAAGAAATTGTCAACAGCCTATTTGCTCAGTTTGGCGAAAGCGACATTACGCGCCTTTCGATACGCGAAGTGGGAAAATTGGTAGCGCAAATTGAGCAGGAAAGCGGCGAGGAGTTTATCCACATGGAAATGGGCGTTCCCGGTCTGGAGCCTTCAAAGATTGGCATAAAAGCCGAACACGAAGCTTTGGACATGGGTTTGGCGCGCATCTATCCGAACATCGAAGGAATTCCGTTTGCAAAAACAGAGATTTCACGATTTGCAAAACTTTTTATGGATATCGACGTATCGCCAGCTTGCTGTATTCCTACTGTAGGTGGCATGCAGGGCAGTTTTGCGGCTTTGTTGGCTATGGGACGCTCGAGTCCTACGAAACCCTACACGCTGTTTATCGACCCTGGCTTTCCGGTGAACAAATCGCAACTGAATCTGTGCGGACTGCCCTTTAAATCTTTCGACATACTGAATTACAGAGGAGAGAAACTTCGTGAAAAACTTGAATCGTATCTTAAGGAAGGAAATATCTGCACCATCACTTATTCGTCGCCCAACAATCCATCGTGGATTAGCCTGAGCGAAAATGAGTTGCAAATAATTGCCGAACTTGCCGACCGTTACGATGCGGTAGTAGTGGAAGACCTTGCATATTTCGGAATGGATTTCCGTCACGACTACGGACAACCGGGCGTAGCGCCTTATCAACCCACAGTGGCGCGCTATACCGACAATTATATTTTGCTACTCTCAGCTTCGAAAATATTCAGCTATGCCGGACAACGTATTGGCATGATGATAATCTCAGAAAAACTGCGTACAAAACGTTATCCTGCTCTGAAAAACTATTTCAGCAGCGATGTATTGGGTCATTTTATTCCTTATGGCGTACTTTATGCCACCACAGCCGGCACTTCGCACTCAGCACAATATGCACTTGCAGCTATGCTAAAAGCTGCCAACGATGGAGAAATTAATTTCACTGAAAGCCTCCATCCTTACGGCGAAAAAGCACGCGCAATGAAAGAAATCTTTCTGAAACATGGATTTTACATTGTGTATAACGACGAGGACGGCGACTTGGCGGATGGTTTTTATTTTACCGTTGCATATCCGGGCATGACGAGCGCTGAATTGATGAAAGCGTTTCTGTATTACGGCATAAGTGCGATTTCGCTTGCCATTACCGGAAGCGCAAACCCAAACGGACTGCGGGCCTGTGTTTCGTTTGTACGACCTGAGCAAATTCCGGAGTTAGATAAGAGGTTGACGGCTTTTGTGGGAGAAATAGAATTGAAAGATAAAAAATAAGCTGTTTAAATTATATTGTTGTCCGGTGATAATCATTGGATTCTTCGCTTCGCTCTGAATGACAACGATTTGCATTGATTATGACTGGGAGGGGGTATTCAGCCCTGAAGAGTTTTTGAGGACACTTAAAAACTCAGATTAGTGAGGGAAACTATTTCACTCTCCATCCATTTTACTTTTCAGATATTCCTGCTCGGTCTGACCCGGAATGGGACTCATTTCGGCTTTGTGCAGGCAACCAAGCGTATATAAATCCATTATGGTGGAATATCCTGAACGGGAAATAATTTTGTCGGCACCACGCAGCAAGGGCACAAGTTCGTCATCGGCGAGGTGCGACACTAATGTAACATCGCCCACGTGATAAGTGCGCTTATTTACGGCAGGCTGTCCGCATACAATCAATACATCTTTGCCTGAGCGTCGGTATTTATCGATAATTTGATGCTCAAAAATTGAACGTTGAGGCTCCACACCTGAGAGTACAGCCACAATTTCGTAACTATTATCAATGCTTTTGTCAGTCCGGATATCGAAACGCGAGAGTGGTCCGATAAATTTGGCATTATTTGGCAAACGGTATTTATGTGAGAGGTCGCCCGACAGATTCTCATTCCCCTCGAAATCAGGAATCCAGCACTCGTCATAATGCTTTATAAACCAGCGGTGTAAACGCCACAAAACACCTTCAAACAGTTTCAAGCCGCGTGGTATTTTTATCATCATTTGATGGGTAATATACACACTCTTAATATGACCATTCCACAAACCAAATCTATTATCGGAGATGACCTGATCGAAATGTTCGGTTTTGAGCAAATTTTCGAGCCAGCGATGCTCCGAAACAATGCCATAAATGATCGATGGCATATTCCACAACATAGCAAAAACCTGTGAAATACCTGAGGAATAACGTACAGAATAAGATGGATACTCAATATATCGCAAATCGGGAAATTGCATACGCAAACACTCTAAAGGATACCCATCGGACACAAGGACGGGCTCGTGACCTTCGGCCAAAAGTTGCCGGATAATGGGAATGCAACGTGTAGCATGACCCAAACCCCAATTCAACGGACAAACGAGTACTTTCATGCTATAATAATTTGTACTTTAATTGTAGTATTGAACTCACATGTTGGCGGAAATATTATCATTCTCCTTGGTGTTGCGAAGCAACATGTTCGTTTCATAATTTTTAGCCGGCAACCGACACTTCAAAACCACGCGAACGCGCTTTTTCAGCAATCAGATTAAGTGCATCTACATTTACTTTCTGCAGGTTTTTTACGGGCGCTTCCCGATCGAGCGAATATATCATAATTTGCTGAGGCTTAATCTGCTCCATAGCATTCAACCAAGCTTCCACCTCTACATCGGTGGTATTGTCGAAAGCTTCATTATTATACTCGCCACGAATAAACATGGTTTGAACAATAAGCCGACCGTCGAATCGTCTGAGTTGCTCTACAAGCCATTTCACATTAATATGCTTTCCCACAGGCTGATCGATCAGCTTCATAGTACGATCGATGGCTGAATCGAATTTCAGGATATTATTATCAACCTTATTCAAAGCCTTAAAAATATGAGGTTTATGTATCCTCGTAGAATTCGACAACACACTGACTTTTGCTGTTGGACAAAAACGATCACGCAACACAATGGTATCGTCAATAATCTCTTCGAACTGCGGGTGCAGCGTAGGCTCGCCATTTCCGGCAAAAGTAATCACATTGGGAATATCGCCACCGGCCACCATTTGCTTCAGCTTTGTCTCCAGTATTTCGGCCACCTGCTCGCGCGTTGGGAATGGAAATTCGTGCATAGTAGTATTAAAACCACATTCGCAGTAAAGACAATTGAAAGAACAAATTTTGGCATCGATGGGCAAAAGATTTACACCCAGCGACAAACCCAATCGACGACTGCGGATAGGCCCAAAAATTACCTGTTCAAACAAAAACGACATATATTATTTATTTTAAATTATTTATCAGCAATAGGCTGAGTATTGCAACACTCAAAGAAACATGTTTTTGATTCAGCCTTGACATCAAATGTCAGAATTTCTTTATCCTTTCGGTTTTGAAAATAACAAAGCAGACCAAAATCGCCACCACAGAAGATGCTGTGTAAACCGAATACCGGTATGAAAAAATAAAAGGCAGGATGCGTATAAAACACAGCCATACCTACAAGTGACAAAGCAGAAACAAGTACAGCTGGAGCAAGTGCCACAATTTGGAACTGTTTAAAATTGAGCACCTGACCATCGGCTTGCACATAAAACATAAATTTCCGTAAGCTCATCCCAAAGGATAGATTTTTCGCTCCCACAAAACGATAAGCAACTGCATGAATAAGTTCGTGCAAGGCAATAAGCACCGTGAATGTAAAAACAAGTCCGGCAAGCAGCCACCACAAATAAATAGTTTCGCGATTGGTAAAAAAAGGCATAAAAGCCCTGAAGCCACCAATTACAAAAGCCAGCAAACCCGCAATTTGATACATATTAGCAATACGGGCAAACGGAGGTTGTTGCTCCACTTCAGCCACAATAAAATTCTTCATTTCATCATGCTTCACTTCGTCGAGCAATTTATAATCGGGATTTGATTTCAGTTCGTTTACTGTCATGTAAGATAAGTAATTATAGTTTTACTGTTATAATTTCATTAATATTTGTAGTATATCGGGGCGAAAGCTTTTCTTGTTTCATTTTCCATACGCGCCCTATATCTTGCGCAGCCAGTCGAATTTTTTGCTGACCTATGGAATGGTTTATTTTATCCACTGCTTTCATTAGTTCAATATGTTTTACGTTCCTATTATCGAATATACTTAATTGCTGATTGTCCTGATGCGAAAAATCACCCACAATCACTCCTGCCTTTTTGTAGCCATAGCCTTGCACAAAGATACGCTCAAGAGCCATCACAGCAAATTTTACAAGTTCGATGGATGAATTTGTGGCGTAGGGTAATTTTATCACAATATTTTTGTTGTATTGAGGCTGATCGTCTCTGAAACCATTGGTATGCAAAAACACCATGACGGAATTGCAAAAGGACTGCTGGCGACGAAGTTTCTCGGCGCACGACACGGCAAAGCTTGCCACTCGTTCTTTTACAGCCGCAAAATCGGTATAGTTCGATTCGAAAGTACGGGTAGTAGCAATGCTTTTCTTGTCTTTCACATCATCGAGTTGCAGCGTGGGTTTTCCTTCCAGGTCGTGTTTGAGTCGCAAGCCTACTACGGTCATCATATCACGCACCCAGCGGTCGGGAAGTTGTGTAAACTGATAAGCATTAAGCACATTCATTTCGTGCAAGCGCCGCGCATGTCGTCGTCCAATTCCCCAAACGTCTTCAATCTTGAGCCACTTAAGTGCCTTAATGCGTTGCTCCTCAGTTTCAATTCGATACACGCCTCCGGTACGCTCGCTAAACTTTTTGGCAATACGGTTGGCCACTTTTGCCAATGCCTTGGTAGGTGCAAAGCCCACCGACACAGGAATGCCAGTCCATTGCAGTACCCGTTTACGCATTTCACGACCAATATTCTCGATATCGTGCAGTTCGAATCCTGAAAAATCGAGAAATGCTTCGTCGATACTATAGATTTCCATTTTCGGACAAAAAGCAGCCAATACTGTCATCACACGGTTACTCATATCGCCGTAAAGTGCAAAATTTGACGAAAACACATGTACATTTCCATTTTCGACAAGCTCTTTAATCTGAAAAGCGGGTGCACCCATTGGTATACCAAGCGATTTGGCTTCATTGCTTCGCGCAATGACACAACCATCGTTATTCGACAGAACCACCACAGGCTTATTGTTGAGCGAAGGATTAAAAACCCGTTCGCACGAAGCATAAAAATTATTGCAGTCGATGAGTGCAAACATATCAAAGCGATTTAATCACATGAGTCACAACTCCCCAGATTATAAGACTATTACCCTCCTGCATTTTAATTGGCTGATAAGCATTGTTTGCAGGAATAAGCCAAACTTGGTCGTTTTCCTTTTTTATTCGTTTCACTGTAAATTCTCCATCAATATAGCAAATGGCAATTTTTCCGTCCACAGGGTCAATACTTTTATCAACAATCAGTAAATCGCCATCAAAAATTCCGGCATCCTTCATCGAATCGCCTTTGGCACGGGCATAAAAAGTAGCAGAAGGGTGCTTAATCAGATGCTTATTAAGGTCGATACTGACATCGATAAAGTCGGCTGCCGGCGAGGGGAATCCCGCACGTACACCTTCGAGCAAAGGAAGATCGAGCTCGGTATAGGTCTGAGCCGAAAAAATATCTAAACATCGTGAGCTATGTAGTTGCAATGCTGCCATAATTTATAAAAAACAATATGTTATAAAAGGGTCTTGAATGATGTTCTCTTATCCGATTGACATAAACCGAACTAAATCTTTATAATAATCCGTTCACCAAGGGTCTTTGAAAGTTGGCGTTTAACAGCTTCAAGACTGGCCATTTCGTGCATTATTTCGTTCACTCTCAAAGCATTGTTAGTTTCCGAAGCCTGTTTCATTTCGAGCAGTTTCTGACGTACAAGGTCAAGAATCAAACTGTTTTTAAACTCATAAATCACGCGTGGCACCAGGTCGATAAGTCGGTCGAAGTCGGTTTCGACACTTTTTACTTTCGAGTGCACTTTACTGAGCGTATATTTTTCGGTCACGAGTTCAGCCGCTAATTTGCTGATATTGGCATCAGGGTGAAAAATAAAAAATTTCTCGGGAATAAAAGTCTCATCATCGCGATGTTCCTTATATTCATCGAGCATACGTTGGTGTACAGGATTAAAAAAGCGTAATTCGTCCTGTTCAAGTTCGTCGAATACATATGCGGCCACTGTCACAGGCTGCGTTTTTTCATCATCGTTATAAAACATCATCGTTTGCCCGTAACGAATAAGCTGTTGCAGAATATTTCGTTCCTCGTTGTCGAATTTCGTCACCGGAATTGCGGGAATATCCTCGTCAAGATCCACCCCGGGAGGAGGCGGGAAATCGTCGGGCTTATTTTGGGGACGCGTATTGGCTTTCTCCTTATCAGCAGTTTTAATTTTATTAATTTCGAGATAAAGCATACCCTCGTCCACATTCAACAGGCCGGAACATTCCTTTACATATTCGGCACGAATTACCTGATTAGGGATAATAGAAATACTTCGTACAATATCGCTGACAAGACCGGCACGCTTTACAGGATCATTTCCGGCATCTTTCAAAAGCAGATTTGTTTTGAAACGGATAAAGTCAGATGAATGTTGCTCCACAAACTCGATAAAGTCCGACGCATTATGTTTGCGTGCGAAGGAATCGGGGTCGTCACCATCAGGCAGCAATAACACTTTGATATTCAACCCCTCTTCGAGCAATAAATCGATACCACGAATAGACGCTTTGATACCGGCAGCATCGCCATCGTAAATCACCGTAACGTTTTCGGTGAAGCGGTGAATCATACGAATCTGTCCGGGCGTAAGCGAAGTCCCCGACGAAGCCACCACGTTTTCGATACCACTTTGATGCATCGAAATCACATCAGTATATCCTTCTACCAAAAAACAGCGATCCTGACGCACAATAGCCTGTTTGGCAAAATAAATTCCGTATAGCTCGTTACTTTTATGATAAATCTCGGACTCAGGCGAGTTGACATACTTAGCCATCTTGTCGTCCTTTTTCAGGATACGACCACCATATGCCACTACTTTTCCCGAAAGTGTATGAACAGGAAACATCACACGACCACGAAATCGATCGGCTAAATAATTATTATCGCCTTCGAGCGTAAGACCTGTTTTTACGAGATACGATTTGTTGTAGCCCGCTTTGAGTGCCTCCTGCGTAAAGGCATCGCGCTGCTCGAGACTGTAGCCAAGCTGGAATTTACGGATAATATCGTCGCGGAAACCACGCTCGCGGAAATAAGCCAGTCCTATGGATTTTCCATCGATATGATTGTGAAGGGTATTCGAGAAATACTTTTGCGCATACTCATTGACCAGAAACATCGATTCGCGGTCGTTGCGGGCAGCCATCTCTTCGGGCGTAAGCTCGCGTTCCTGATACTCGATATGATATTTCTTAGCCAGAAACTTAAGCGCTTCAAAATACGAAATCTGCTCATGTTCCATAATAAAATGAACCGAGTTTCCACCTTTACCGCATCCAAAACATTTGAAAATACCTTTGGCAGGCGACACGATAAATGAAGGTGTTTTTTCGCCATGAAAAGGACACAAGCCTAACAGATTAACTCCTCGTTTCTTCAGGGTTACATAGTCAGACACCACATCCTGAATCTGAGCGGCATCGGTAATTTTATCAATGGTTGACTGATCGAGCATAATTTCAACAAAAAAATCTCAGAAATAAACAGTATCGCTTTAATTTTTTCGATTACAAAGCTACTTATTTTATTTGGTAATACGAAGAAAAACCAAGCTGTATAAAACATAAAAAACGCTTCATCCCAGTGAGGCAGGACAAAGCGTTTTTCTTGATTTATTTACTGTCAGTGAGTTGCTATTTCTTAAGATACCAGTTTGTTCGATCGAGTAATCTGGAACGCATGGCGGCTGCATCGGGATATTTAGCCGAAACAATATCAGCCAGATACGCATTATCGTTGCGACGAATCGCAAAGCGCATCAAATCGTGGAAACGATTACCTTCAAAAGCCATTTCGAGTGCAAGTTCCTTCTGAATCATATCCTCCACATACAAAACTGAATCCTGCGCCGAAGTGGCCGAATATGCAATTGCCGGAATGCGATAATAAGTGGTATCCATCTGGGTATTTCCACAACCACGAGCATGCACACCAATATTGACATTAAAGCGCATATCGCTGAAATCCATGTATGCAGGCGCTGAATAAGTAGTATCGTATCGTACTGAATCGACAAGCGGGTCGAGTTTTGAGGGTATGATAGTCTCCCTTACGTCAGGTATCATTTCTTTGCCCGGGATAAAACGACGATTGGCAAGCGTAGCCGATGTCATGCCATATTTAAGTACAGCCATCGCTGCATTTGGTTTTCCAAGACGATTAAGCGCCTCAGCATATCGCAGATATAGTTGCGATACTCTGTAAACAGGAGTTTGCTTGGTACTGTTACGGTCATTACTGTAATTCAAATCCATCAATTTAACTAACGTATAACGCCCGCTGTTGGCATGAGTAATTGAAGTTTGGTCATACGAACTCACTTTCAGAGCCGAAACCTTCATGCGCAAATCGCCAAGTGTATCTACTGTAGCATTGTGAATATAGCGCTGTTCCATCCAATAATCAATGGATTTTTGAGATGCTGTGAGCGACAGGTTTTGCACCAGAGTGTCCATTTTGTAATCGTTGCCATACTGATTAGAACTAATAATGACTCCCATTATCTGTGGCGAATTAAAAAGTGAATATGCAGAATATACGCCTGTAAACGCATTGTTTGTAGTGGCATAGGACGAACGATCCCTGACTACAAAAAACTCCTCTTTCATCAACTGATGATATTCGGTGGCAGCCAGTTCGTAAAAATGTGAGGAGTTTGCATAAGTGCCCGACCATAAATATAAATCGCCCAAAATAAAACGTACTGGAATAACCCCCTCTGCAAAATCGGGATAGGGCACTGTACGATAAGGCTCAAGATCGGCAATAAGTCGTGGTGCAAGCTCCTCCATTGTATATTCGGGATAAGTAGCAAAAGCTTCGTCGATACTTAGAATTGGCACTTCGTAATAAGTAGCTTTATCAAAGTTGAGTGCAATTTGCATATAAGTCCATGCACGAATGGCTTTTGCAGCAGCATAAGTTTTAAGCATGGCCTTTTCGCCTTTGATAATCTGTGTGGTATCAATTTTATGCAGAATATAATTACAATTGTTAATTACAGCATAATAAGCTTTCAAATTTACATAAGGATTACCGGGCGATACATTGTGATTGTAGATTTCTTTGAGATATACATCAGCGCTATCGGTCACATCCATCAGGTCGGCTCTTAATTCGCCCAGCAACACATAGCTATCGGCAAGTTTCTGCAATTGCGAAAAAACGCCAAACATTGAATAAAGTGTATCGTTAGCAGCATTCATATTATGATCGTCAGCAGATATAAACCTGTCGGAATCCACACTGAGCAAATCGTCGCAACTGCTGAACACACCTACAGACAACATAAGAGCCACCAGTATTTTGCTAATATTTTTCATATCTTATATTTATTATTTCGTATTGAAAATGGTTTTTTTGACCAATTGATTATACACTAACAGCATTACAGATTCAGACGAAGGCCTACAAAATAGCTGCGTGTTTGTGGCAACAATCCTGCATCTATTCCCTGATAATATACTGAATTACGTGACGAGAACTCAGGATCGTGACCCAGATATTTGGTAAAAGTAAGCAAATTATTAGCTGATGCCCATATATTTACACCCTGAATATAGTCGCTCTTCACAGGCAATTCGTACGAAAGCGTTACATTTTTAAGTCGCAGATACGAGCCATCCTCAACCCAGCGATCCGAAAATCGAGCGTTACCCAACGGGTCGCCATAAGTAGCACGAGGTTGAAGCGTATGCTGACCTTCAGCTGTCCAGCGCGTATTCATCACAGAAGTCTGATTGTTGAAATTTTTACCCGATTCGAGCTGACTGCGATAATAATTATATACATCATTACCATACGAGTAAGTAAAAACAGCATTCAGGCTCCAGCGTCCAAGCATAAACTTACTATTAAAGGCGCCATAAAGATCAGGGTTCGGATTTCCGATAATACTGCGGTCGTTTTCGTCGATAATTCCATCGACCAATACTTCTTCGAAACGCACATCGCCAGCCTCAAACGGAGTTGTAGAGCCATCGATATTACGAATTTTCAAATCGGCCGCAAGAGCCTCAGCTTCGGTGGCAAAAACACCGAGCGATTTATATCCGTAAAAACTTCCGACAGGCTGTCCCACAGCGGTAAGTATTTCACCATCGTACACCTTTGTAGTATAATTACCTTCGGGCAACGAAGTAATTTTATTGCTGTAATGGCCGGCACTTGCACCAATTTCCCATTTAAATTCCGGCAAATTCAACACTTTCAGGTTCATGCTTATTTCGAAACCTTTGTTGTTCATTTCACCGCCATTAGCCCAATACGAGCCTAAGCCGCTAATATCAGGCAAGGTACGCAATACGAGAAGATCGGAAGTATTTGAATTGAACAAGTCGATTCCCAGATGAAGGCGTTCGTTGAGCAAACCCAAATCGAGACCAAGATTGGTACGGGCAGTAGTTTCCCACTGAATTTTCCGGTTTTCGAGGTTCGTTAGTACAAGTCCCATAGCACGGTCGTACCAACGCACCGAACTAAAATAGGCCATCGATTCATAATCGCGAATGCCATCATTACCTGTCAGACCAAAGCCAGCACGAAGTTTTGCAAAATTCACAAAATCAATATTTTTCATAAAGGGTTCGGAAGTGATAAGCCATGCTCCATTGAGAGCCGGAAAAACACCCCAACTTGCTCCGAAGAGCTGTACACCACCCTCGGTTTGACGACCAAAACGTGAAGAGGCATCCATCGACACTACTCCGTTAAGGAAGTATTTATTGTCGTAGCTGTAATCCACATTCAGGTAATTCGAGAGCGATTTAGTCTTGTTGTTGATACCATCTACTGTAAGATATTGGTATGAAGCACTTACAGTGGTATTGTTATTCGATCCTGAATTGTGTACTTCAGCATAATCTGATTCGTAATAATTATAAATATAGCGGAAACCATAAGTCGCTTTAATTTTCGACACATTGTCGATATTACGGTCATAAGTAAGACGTGTCTCGTCGAACAATGATGTATTTCGCATCACCTGACTGTTGATTTCATTTACAGAAATACCCTTATCAGGTATCAGTACAGGAGCAGAATACTTCATTGGTAAAAAGCGGTCTTCTACTGTTTTGTCCACATTATAGTCGAACATCGAGCTCAATGTAAGATTTTTATTAATACGCAAAACGGGCTTTAAACCCAGATTGAAACGATATTTTGTGAGTTCACCAATTTTCCCTGCTATAAGTCCCGAGGGATTGCTAATGCCAAATTCATCGTATTTATCAAAATCGCGTGTCTTTTCGCCAAGTACAGTATAAGTATATGGGTTTAAGAAGGGCGATTTAACCTGACTCACCCATACAGGCGAAGCATTTTGATCCATACCATCGTCCACCAACGAGCGAGAAACACGATTAAAGCCAATGTTCAGTCCCAAATCGAGTTGATCGATAAGTTTAAAATCGGCATTAAAGCGAGCTAAGATACGTTCGAAGTCGGTATTTTTCACCACTGTTTTAGTATTGCCGTATCCAAGTGAGAAATAATATAATGCCTTTTCGTCGCCACCGGCTGCATTTATCAAATAATTGTTACTTACGCCATTCTGATAAACTTCGTCGCTCCAATCAGTATTGTTGTGCGAAGTACTATAAACACGTGCATTTGCGGGGTTAGTTTCCAGAAATCCATATTGCGACATTTGTTCCGGTGTAACAGCTTTACTTTGTAGCAAATCGCTGGCATACACTCTGAACTGATCGCCGGTCATCATGGGTAAATTTCCGGGGCGTTCGGTCACTCCCGCCAGCACATTAAGTGTAATGCGGGTCACCATCGATTTGGCACGTTTTGTTTTAATCAAAACAACACCATTTGCCGCCTTGCTTCCGTAAAGCGTAGTTCCATCTTTCAGCACCGAGACACTTTCGATATCGTTGATATCAAGCACATCAAGTGGATTTGAATAAAAACCGTTGTGAACAGAAGCTACATCAGTAGGATTGCTCCAAATTACGTCGTCCACCACAAAAAGCGGCTGTGCGTTTGCATTCAGCGAATTGATACCGCGTATAAACAACGATGCACCCATTCCCGGTACAGCCGAACGGGTTACAGACCGCACATCGGCTCCAAACGACGACTGAATAAGCTCGTCGGCACTAATTACTGTGCTACGATCGGGCGATTCAATCATTTTGACCGACGAAACCAGTTCTGAATTTTGGGTAGTACCTGTAATATCGGTGATATTGCGGTAATAATTTGAGAATTTATCAGGGTACAATGCAATTTCCACATGCTGACGACCACGAATGGCTACTTCGCGTAAATTGTAATCGATAGCAGTAACATGCATCACATCGAAATTAGCCGAAAGCGGCAAACTAAATTCACCCTTCTCGTCGGTAACAGCCGAGAGATTGCGTGCGGGCACCGAAATCTGAGCTGCCAGCACAGGTTTTTTTGTATGCGCATCAATCACTACGCCCGTCAGCACCGGGACTGTAGCCTTGTTTGCGTTTTGCGCCGAAACAAGGGGAAGAAGCATAAACCACAATGTAGCTGATAAAACCAACAGGTTTCTGAAATAAAAACGTGACCTGTTCATGATCATAATATTTAATCCTTTTTTCATCTTCATACTCATAATTTAAATTTCAGATATTATTGAACAGGTTCGAGAATGATACAATCGATACGCAGGTTTCGATTGTAGTTAACCATTTGAGCCGGCGATTTTGCTGTGGCATTTTCAACTTTCAACGCCACTGAAATATTGTTGATAAAGTTCTGCTCAGTAAAATCGATAATATTTGAATACGGAAACTCAAAATCTTTCACTACCAACATTTTATCCACCTCATCCGGGTTTGTGCTAAAAACAGCCTTCGCTGTTGAAGGTGATTTAACTTCGTTGTTGGCATTTACAGCTCCAAAGTTGACTACCTTTCCGGCACTGTCGGTATATTTCAGGCTGAATTTTACTTTGTAAGGACGCACATCAGTTGAATCTACCAGTTTAGCCGGCACAAACACACAATAGATATTGTATTTCCCCGAAAGCGTATTAGGAATGGGGAAAGTGACAAACAGGGTAGAAAGAGAACTCTGCGAAATATCGGTAAAAAGAGCGTAGTTGCGCGATGAGATAATGGCACCGGTTCCTAGTCCCGAAAGTATCGAGGGATTATAGTTCGACACAGTTCGTCCGAAGAAGGTATGCTCAGCTTCAACAACAATCGGGCTGAACCATGCCTCGTTAGCCGTGTATTTAAGTTGCGGACTTACATAGCTTAAGCCATTGCTCATAATATTAGCCTGTGCGTTTTCGAATAAACGGGCAGGCGTTTCGAAAGGCATCCCCAAGGTACTGTAAAGAGTGTCGGCAGCAATCGGTTCGCCAATCTTCCCTCTGAAAAAGAGATTACGTACAAGTGCCCATTTGGTTCGTTCGCTTTGTACAATTTCACCACCATCGGCCTCAGGAGTTTTAAAGTAGGGATAAATACGTGCATAAGCCTCGTCCCAGGCTCCGTTGTCGGGCAAAATAGCCGTATAAGTACTATCCTCGGTATTGAGAGCCGCCACCATTTCGAGCAAATCGTTGGTTTCGCGCATAATCGAATCCATAAGCACACCATCCACAATACTTGCTTCAGGGTCGAACACTTCACGTGTAAGCGAGTTGATATAGGCACTTAGAGAATCGAGACCATCAGTTTCGTTTATAAACTCCCACATATTTTTGCGATAAGGACTGAATTCCGAAAGCACATGAACAATACCATTATTCAGGGCAATATCCGATTTCGTCACCTTTTTTTCACCAAACAACAGCGCATTCCCGGCCTTGCTGAATTCCACCAACTTACCGTTAAGCATCAATACTTTTCGCAATTTCAGACCAGCGCTTGTCTGATTGAAACGGGTGATATGATTACCCACAAGTTTACGAATATCATTTAAACTGTAAATACCCGGCAATTTCACATCATCCGAAATAACAGATCCTTCTTTCAGTAACACCAACGAAGGGACATACTCCAAAAGGGCATTATTGTCGGGTGCCCACACAGTAAAAGTTTGCGCTTCACTAATCAGCGTATCGTAACCTGTAAGTTCGAGCATCTCGGTGAAAACACTTAGTTCTTCCTGTGTTTTCAGGTACTCGTATAAGTTTTGGTCGATTTTGTCGGGCGAGCCTGCATTGTAATGCTCATCCCATTCATCGGCACACGAAACGGCAAAGACAGCTATCAGTATTGACAGGAAGACTATCAGCCCATTTTGTTTTATTTTCATAATATTTAATGTATAAATAATTGTACTGTTTTATTGTCTGAAACTGATATGCTGTTTATCCCCGACTTAATCACTAAGCGTACAGCATATTGGTTACATTCATAATAAATCATATTCTAATATATATCTTCAGTTTCGATGGCACTTGTAGGAACAAACTCCATATAGTCGAACATAAATTCACCACCACTCAGTCCCTTCACAGTAAATGTGTGGTGACCTGCTTCGGTGAAAGTAAATGTACCAAGAATACGTCGAAGTACAGAATTACTATAACGTGCATTGGCTCCCGAAGTCCAACCGGGAACAGGCACTTTGTAACAAGCCGGACCTTTCATATAACCCTGGTTACGCATAATTTTGTCGTTTTCGAAACCATCCGGATCTTCGGGAATTGAACCGGGTACCTGATAACCATTGTCGGTAGCCGATTTATTCAGATTCAGAGGAACACCACATGGAATACCATCGAAATAGAGCTGAGCCACACCACGCTTTCCATTGGTCAGATAACCGAAACGCACCTCGTATGTACCGGCAGGAATAGGTGGAGTCAAAATTTCGAAATCGTAAAGCTTTCCCGCACTTGCATTCAGAAAGATTTCGTCGCCCTGATAATTCTGGAATTTATCATATCCGCACAAATAGCCCACTACAGTTTGTTCCGAAGCTTTAATACGTTCAATATAACCCCTTGGTATCTGAAAATGAAGATTCTGTTGCGAGGCAGATTTAAATGTACCACGCCCGCGCATATTATTATTAGTGAGTTCGGCAAAGAAACTCGACGAATCGAAACGTAAACGCTTGCCCGACAACATATTATCCACCTCTCTATCATAAACCAACATTCCATCAATTTCGTGATATACACCATTGGTGGCATCGCGATCGAAGTTCACATCTGATATATTAATGACACGACCTGACTCGGGAATAAAATTAATCAGATTGGTTTTGTTAGCCAGGCGATCTTTTTTCACTTCCATCAATGTATTAGGGCACAAAGTCTCAATATATTCGTACATATCGCGATTATCTATCATATGTTCGGTTGCATATGCATCGATAAAACGTGTATAACTAAGTTGCTTTTCGATAATGTGATATGCAATAAACCTATTCAAGCTATTGTGGCGATCTTTGATGTCGGAAATCCCTGCATCTTCAGGGTATATATCATCGTACACCGAGGCAGCAAATGCTTTCAGATCGTCGATATTATTAATATTATTGGCACGCATAGTTTCATCACTTTCCATCAGCACTGTAAAGCCATATTTACGGGCAGTAGGAATTTCGTGATAGAACCATTGGTTTTGTTCCTTAGGGGTGCTAATCAGATCCTTGTAATCATCCGGATCATAACCATCATCTTTATCCTTCAAAAGCTTCTCGGCTAAGGCAGTAGCCATTAAGGCTTCATAAAAAATTGTAAACGACGAGTCTTTTGAAATAGCCTCCACAATTCCTGAGTTAGTAGGATTTATCACTTCACTGATTTGGTGAATAACCCCATTGTGCACCAGAATATCTTTCGACAAAATCTCTGATGTTTTATTTACAAAGCCTATCTTACCTTCGACGAATGAAATGGAAATATAACGGTCGCTCATAGTCATTTCACCCAAACGGCCATCGTTGAAATAATTATAGGTAATGGTAGAACCATTAATTATATGGTCGTAAGCAATCAGTCGCAATGAATCGAGCGAAAAATCAGCCAAAGAGTTTTTACCTTTTAAAGCGTAAAACTCATGCATAGCATCGTTTCCGGGAGCAAACACGGTATAACTACCGTATGAGTTCAACAACCCAATGACCTTTGTAGTGTCGAGCAAGCGAACAAATTCGGAATACTCTGTGGTATCGCGAAGATACTGGCCAAGCATTTTATCGGTGAAGGTGTAGAGATTATCCACCTTGTCGGCATCGCACGAGACCAGGGTTGAGCCCAGTATTGACAGTGCAGCAATAAATATAATAAATTTCTGTTTCATGGCTATTACATTAGAAAAATCGTTACTAAATAATTATCGTTACTAACGTTCAGAAGAACTTCCTGTTTCAGCATAATACGGATTTTGTTCGAGCTTTTTGTTCGCCTCAAGCTCCGAGCGCGAAATAGGCATGTACATAGCATCGAGCACAGGTGCTCCCAGTGAATTGGTGGTTCCGGTGGCTTTACTTTCGACAAACTGATTCAGCATCGAAGTCGATTTTTCGCGGCGAGCCATACGCACCAGGTCGAACCAGCGTTTACCTTCGAAAAGCAACTCGCGCTGACGTTCGCGCATCACTAACATTTCGAGGTCATTTTTCGACTGATAATTTACGATTCTCAACGAATCGCTTAAGTTGGAACGCAAATAAGTATTATTAACCAGCTCAATTGCATTTTTATTGTTTTGCTCGCCTTCGAGCTGCACTAAGGCCTCAGCTTTCATAAGCATAATATCGGAAAGGCGATATAAAATCCAGTTCGGGGTAGTCACTCTGTATCGATAAGTACTTTTGGGGTCGCCACCCACAGCTGTTTCGACACGATTCATTCCGGCGTATTTAAAGATATAATACTTACCTGTTGCCGAAGTGGAAAGATTATACGAATCCTTTGCACGAAAATCGTTTACCGACTCAATAACAGTAGTGCTTACCTTAAAGTTAAAAGGGCTGTAAGTTCCTGTATTCTTCGTCAGATCGGTTTCCTCAGGGTTATATGCGAGGGTCGCCGGAAAAGACACTTCTCCACTTATTAACCCTGATGAACCATAAAGCTCAAATACAGGATTGTTCTTTTGCACATTTTCGCTAAACTGAAGTTCGAAAATACTTTCGGTAGAATTGCCGTTATAAAACACACGGGTATAATAAAAATCGCTGTTTACCAGTTTCAGATTTTTGTCGGCGAGTACCTGATCGCAGGCATCCACACTGTTTTGGTACTGCTCATCCCAAAGATATACATCAGCCAGAATAGCATTTACGGCATTGAGGGTAATACGACCTTTGTTATATTCCACACGACCATAATCAGTACGGGCATATTTGCGGGCCTCAAGCAAATCCCCGATAATTTTATCGATAAGGAAACGCTCAGTATTCTTTGCCTGTGTATAGTCCTTTGTATCGTCGATACTTGGCTCTTCCACCCAGGGCACTTCCTTAAAAGCACGCACTAAGTAGAAATATGACACAGCTCTGATAGCCCGTGCTTCGGCCAACACACGGTTGAGGTCGCCCTGCGTAAAGTTATCATCTCTGTTCACCACATCCGGAGCATAATGTATCAGCGTATTACAATAATTTATCACACTATAGAAGGCACCCCAGTTGGCATAAGCATTGGTCGACAAAATATCGCCCTGCAGAATACGGTCCATGTCTCTACGCTCGAAAGGGAATCCACTTCCGGGTACCATATTGTCAGAACGGAGCTCACCCCACACTATCATGCGATACACTACTGCATCTTCGGTAAGTGCGCGATAACAGGTAGACAGTACCGACTCCACATCCTGTTCCGATTGCCAGAACTCATCCAAAATAATCTGACTGTTGGGGCGCAGGTCGAGCCAATCGGAGCAGCCCGACACACCAAACATTAGCAGCACAGATATAACCAGTATTGATATTTTTCTTTTCATTATCGTCGTATATAATATTGTTAGAATCCTATTGACACTCCCATTGTAACGTCTTTACTACGAGGTGTACTCGAATTATCGATACTTAAACCTCCGTTGCCAAGACTTCCATAACCCACTTCAGGATCGACACCGGTATATTTGGTAAGTACAAATATATTATTGAAAGTAAGATACATGCTTAACTTGTTCACATTGAACTTTTTCAACCAATCGCCCGGAACCGAATAGTTGAATGTCATATATTTGAACCTGAGAAATGATCCATCTTCCACATAGCGGTCGCTACCGAGCCAGTTGTATCCATAGTTGTGAAGCGCACGGGGCATATCTGTAATATCTCCATCTTTGCGCCAGCGCCAGTTTACAGCAGAACTCTGATTATTATCATAATACATATTCTCGGCATTCATACGGGCAGCATTGATAATTTTATTGCCCAAACGGAAATTGAAGAACATATTGAGCGAAAAACTTTTATAACGGAAGGTTGGTCCAAAACCACCATTCACTTTAGGATTGCTATTACCCAGATACACAATATCGAGCTGATCAATGCTACCATCGCGGTTCACATCTTCGTAATAGGCATCGCCACCTCTGAAACGGTACTGACTTTCGTGACCGTAAGCAAAATACATAGAACGCGGCTCACCATTCTGATCCAAAATTACATCACCGTTGCGATCACGGGCTACAGGTGCCTGCCCTATTTCGTCACTTACTCCCACCTCGTACTGATCGTACTGATAAACGCCATTGTATTTAAATCCATAAATTGAACCGAACGAATTTCCGGGTTGTACGCGTGTAAGATACGAACCGTTTTGAAAATTAAAATCACCATTATAACTATCGAGTAAGGTCTGATTCAGGCTTTCAAGCACGTTTCGATAGTTCGAAAGATTGAAACGAAAATCCACACTAAAATCCTTGGTACGAATAAAACGGTTGGCGTAAAAATTCACCTCCCAACCATCGTTGAGCATCACACCTCCGTTGATATACGAAAGAGCACCAAAACCTGAAATATTTGAGATAGCCACATTGGGAAAAAGCAAATCTTCAGTACGCTTGTTGTATAAATTTATGTCGAACACGTATTTATCTTCGAAAAGCCCTAAATCGAGACCATAGTTGAACGATTTGGTGGTTTCCCATTTCAGATTATTCAAACGCAGGGACACAGGACGAACAGCTGCCATATCGATATATGATCCGTAATTATCGTAACGACTAAAATGTAGATATTCAGACCTAGGTTGATTACCACTGATACCCCATGCAGGACGTAAAGCCAGCATACTGAGCCACTTCGATGTAGGCTCCATAAATTCCTCGTCGGAAACAATCCATTTAAGAGAGATACCCGGGAAATTACCAAACTTATTGCCATCACCAAACTTGGTACTACCATCGCGACGGAAAGTACCATCAATAATGTATTTACCTTTGTAGGCATAGTGTCCGCGTGCCATTACTGCCATCGAACGCCATTGCGAATTACCGGTACCGGCTCCATCAAGATAACCAAAGTTTGAAGCATCGATAATCTGACCCGAAGGAAGCGAATACGTTGACATATTTTGATTCGAGGCTGTACCTGTATTTATCTGAAACGACCCGTAAAGCAGTAAGCTATGGTCTTTATTGCTAAAAGTCGGTTGAAAAGCAATATTATTATCTGCATAAATTGTCAGACCTTCACCATCATCATTAAACGCACGGTTTACGCCTTTATCCGACCAGACAAGATTTGAAACTTCCTGTGGCATAAACTGTGTGGTTTTATTATTATTGATGTCAAACGAAACATACATATTGTAGCGCAACATATGTTTTGCGGGATCGAGCAGGTCGTATTGCAAACGGAATGTAGGCAGTACGCGGAACGACTCGAGTTTGTTTAATGCTAATTTGGCAATGGCTACTGGATTACCCAAGCCACGTTGTGCAGGGTGCAAGGTGGAAGTACGCGACACATTAAAAAAAGCACCCGTATTATTACCATTCAAATCCTGTGCATACACACTTACGTTAGGCATTTTTCGGTATGCAATATCCAACAGGTTGGAGTAATTACGATAGTTTACTGTATTTGTGAGCGAAAACTCGGAAATAAATTTGATACGGTCGGATACGCGATATTCAAGATAAGCCCGCGATGAAATACGTGTCAGCTCCTGCCCAATCACAGTACCATTTTGTTTATAATAACCTCCCGAAACACGGTAGTTGGCACGGTCGCCCCCACCCGATATGGTCAGGTAATGGTCGTTGATATTACCAATCTGAATCACTTCATTTCTCCAATCGGTATCATTGTTGAAGTTTTCGTAATCCGGAAAGTTCTGATCGTAGTTATACTCATCAATATCACTGGCCGAGCGATCCTGAGCCGGATTAAAGTATGCTTCTTTCATAAGCATGGTAAAGCCACCACCCGAAAGCATGTTCATCCCTTCGGGCTGACGGGTACGTGTGTAACGATAGGTATAGTCCACACGCATTGGTCCCGAAACACCTCTTTTGGTAGTAATCATCAACACACCGTTTGCTCCTTTCGAGCCCCAAATGGCAGAAGCAGCGGCATCTTTCAATACTGAAATCTCAAGAATATCATCAGGATTAATACTCAGCATATTAGCATATTGCTCCTGATTGGAATTGGCAAAGTCGAAAGTCGGGTCCACCTGTACCTCATAAGGCACCCCATTCACTACAATAAGGGGCTCACTCGAACCGGTAATAGAGGTAACCCCGCGAATACGCATCGACGAACCACTTCCGGGGTCGCCTGAGTTACCCACAATGTCCAAACCGGCTATTCGACCTTGTAGCGCATCGTCGATAGAAGCCACCTGTACACCTTCAATTTCCTTCATATCAAGGGTCTGCATGGCTGTGGCAATTTCACGCGTAGGAATTGAATAACCTCCACCCATATCTTTTTTTCGGGTAGCTGTTACTTCCACTGCTTTAATAGTCTGAACACTTTCCACAAGAGCCACATTTACCCTGCGGCGATTATCAATCTTTATTGTCTGACGATTAAAACCTATATAACTTATAATAAGCCTATTGGTCGAACTCTTCACCTTCAACACAAACTGCCCGTTGAAGTCGGTTATTGTACCATTGATCACACGGTTATTGTCGTCGATTTCAGATACGTTTACCCCGATGAGAGGATCGCCATCGGTTTTCGATGTCACCTGCCCCTGAACGATAAATCCCTGAGCCGAACTTTGAGCTATACTTCTGAAAGGCAACAATATCGTTGTCAACAGTAATAATATGGCAATTTTCGATTTCATGCGTTGAAATTTATTTATTTTAATGTTGTCGCATGTATCAGTTGTCGTTTCGCCAACAACAGCACATGTGCTTAATACTTTTTTAAGGTTATTGTGCCGATATGAAGTCATCGTTGAGCTTTACCGAACACGCTATGATATTGTTACTTACTTTTACTCAAAAGTGAGGAATTTATCGATCTGGTGAATTACTGCCGAGGCTGATGTAGTGACAAGCGATGTGCTGAAAGCGACACCTGTAGTCGGTCCTGTACCATCCACATTTTTATAAGCCGAAGGCAATCGACCGAAAATATAATCCTTCACAACCACATTGTTGTAATATCCATTGCCACTAAGCACATTGGCTGTTATGGCAGGCGTTCCTTCTTTGGCATCCACACTGAGTGTCATTGTCGAAGCTGTTCCGTTCACACCAATTTTCAGATACTTTGTGCGTGCTGTACCAAAAAGGGTTTTCGAATTATCATCCTTAATGGTAGCCGACTGATAATATCCGTTTACCGACTGACCAAAGAAAACAGCATTGTCCTGAAAGTGATATTTCAGAAAACGCACCATTTTATTGATTTCAGCAGTACGCAATTCTGCATCGCTAATATTATTGATTTCAGACCATGTCTTAATTCTACCTTCAGTAATCGCCTGATCCACGGCATCGTTTGTAGGCACATAAATCGTATATCTGAAAGCATTGAAGAACCGGATGCGACTATCTACTCCCTGAGTAGCGAAAATTTGATTCACGCTTGACTCCGGCACTCCCGATAGCAGTTCGAAGAATTTTTCGTATGCCGGATTATCGCTCAAAGCCTTATAAACCGATTTAAGTGCCGGCTGCACAGGCTTATCGAGGAAATATGTTTTTCCGTTATACTGATCGAAGAAATTCACCACATTTGACTGTGTACCAAAATCGATATCGCCGCCTCCTTTTACCACCATACTACTTCCTGCCCCCGACACCTGAATAATATCGTTTGCTTTGGTAATATAATAACCTTTACCGGTTTCCACATCACCGATGACAATATGACTGTCGAGAATATTCCACAAGCGGTTTTTAATAAAGCCCGCATCAGTAATCACAGCTACCGAGTCGCCCACCTCACCTAAAGTTTTGTTGTAGGAGTAAGCTGTGGCATTGACCGCATTAGTCAAATCGTTGTACCAGAATTTAAGCATACCCTGCACATCCTGACCATAAGCGATAGGATCGATATAGCTACTAAAATACTCATCGGTAGGGATAAACACACTATAACGACTTACAAGCGAGTTCAGATAGAGTTTATAAAATGCAAAACGGGTTCCATCCACACTGGTTTCAGAGATATTAATGGCCCAGTTCATAATCTTCGAATTGCGGCTTAAGAGTATCGGACTGTACACCGAGATATAATCCACAGGAGGATACACCGAATTGGTGACAAAAACCTGTCCGTTTACTGCAGTGTAGGATCCTTCCACATGACTTTTAGTAACAGGGAGACTGTAATTTTCGGCATCAATCATTTTATCGAACTTGCTGGGTACCGACTCGATAAACGAAGTACGCATGTGACGTTTAAGAAACGGGAGAATAATTTCGTCGGGCACACTGTCCCACGACCCGAAACGCTCTTTCAGAATGGCACCAATACCACTATTAAAATAATTAATCATAGCATCATCGGTAGGTACAAACATAGCCGCCATATCGGCTTCTACTGCCGTCGTACTGTAACTGTTCCAACCCGGATCGAAGCTCAGCAGATTTGGCGAGGTTTTTCCCGAAGGTAAAGTTGTTGTACCTCCACGACTGGCAAGATAGCGTTTGGTAAATATCGAATCTGTAAAAGACGGATTCAGACTTTTATACTGTAAAGTCTTAGCTTCATCGTACACAGGTACACAGAAACGATCGAGCAGTTTCGAAAATATTTTTGTATTCGGATTGTCGTGAATATACTGAGCCATATTGGTTGGCGGAATCAACACACTCTGCATTACGTGAATATAGCCATTCTTACAGGTAATGTCTCTCTCGATAATTTTATTATTGAAGATATACACATCGTCGGCACCGCGATTCTTAATATTCAGCATCATCTCCAGATCATCGTTGCTAATGCCATATTTTGCTAAAAACTCGCGGGTAAAAAACACTGTCGGGTAATCGGTATTATCGCGTAGCAGATACATACCATTATCGCGGCGGGAATTCCAAAACTCACTGCTTGGCAACTGTTCGCCACTGAGGCGGGGAAGCGTATCGAGTGCCTGCAATTCGGTCATCTGACGCATCGCAGTTCCCTCATAAAGGCTTCCTCCTGAGTTGTAGTTTGCCAATCGTTTCAGGATATAAGCATTGTTAATCATCGAAAACTTAAACAGCATACGTTTTTGTGCCGTAGTAAGCTCTTCGTAGGTTTTCACACCCCACTGATTACTTTTAAAAAACTCGACAAAAGCACTGTCCTTAGCCACAAACAAAGTTTTACTACCTGTCAGGCTCAACACTTCCTTATAACCGAGGTCTTCAATCATTCGAACATAATAGCTGTATTGTCCCGCCGATTGCAGATAATTGTAAATACTGGAACCCAACCATTCGGGTTCATTGTCATCATAAGGATTTTCATCCACGCACGACGACATAAACGCCAGGCCGAAAAGCAATGCAGTCAGCAAAACAGTTACACGGGTCATTGATGTTTTAAATATATTCTTCATTTCTACTATATGAATTTTATGATCATTATCTTAGAGTGTAAAAAATCAGTCCTGCTCTATTCAGAACTTTACAAACTTATTGGAACCTGACTTTTCGGAGTGAATCAGATAGGTACCCGGAGTGAGTTCACTCACATCAATTGTTTGCGCAGAAGTCACAATTTCTTTTTGCAACTGTCCGTATAAGTTGTAAATTCTGAAACGTTCATTCTCGTTCAGCTTATGAGTGAGATGCATCACATCTTTTACCGGATTAGGATAGAAACGAAGCGTGGCAGCCGAAGGAGTTTTTACCGATTGTAGTATATCGAAGGGTTCAATCACCATCCAACCTGCGGTTTCGTTGGCAGCCACAGTATTACCTGTAGAACGCTCACGCTGTTTCATTACATTCGCAAACGACGACGACATCGACAAAACCCGCATTACAGCAGTCACAGTATCATCGTTGCAGGTTTGCATTTGTGTTATAAACACCGGATTTTCAATGGACTCACCAAAATCGATACGGGTATATGCATTGGATTTAATGACATTGTCGGCTGTTTTCCCTACTATCAGTTTATGATTATTGAGCACCCCTGTACCCTGTGTAATGGCAAAGTATGAGATATTCTCAGTATTTAACGGCATAGCCACTGCAGATTCTTTCTGTAATTTCAGCTGAAATCCGGTTGTGCTTACATTTCGAACTCTTACGGCCAGCGGATGACTTGTAGCCGGCGATATCTGCGACACAAATACAACAGGCACTGTTTCGAAAGGAGTGTCGAATGTGATGGTAGTCCAGTTTCCCGAAGCCTGCACCCTGTTTGCAACAGCTTTCAATCCGCCAAAGTCGAAGTTGCCATGTGCAGTTACAAAATAAGGCACCGTTTCTTCATTCACAAGCGATTGTGTATTCTGATAAGCCCAGGGTGCAAGTTGAATATTAAAACGTGACGAATAACTGATCAAGCGTGGACGCGGACTCATATACACACCGCTGTTACGGTTGGTTGGAGCGCCAAGTATTATGGTCGGGACAGCTGTATAGGGCTTTGTAAAAAAAACATTATTCCAGCCTACATTGCTGTATGACACATTTCCGTACTGTACATCATAACCCTGCGTCACATCCATGCCTACCTCATTGGTATATGCCGACAATGACCCATCTTTGTATCTGGCTCGGGCACGATAACGCACTTTTGGCTCATTGGCTAAGTCGAGTAGCTGATTAAATGTTTTGGTACTTACATCAACCAGCTCGCTAACTACCTGATATTCGCCATCGCCTACTTTCTTTTCGATGATATAACCATTGTAGTACTCACCGTTCGGATCATTGATACTTACGGTAAGCGACTGACTCCCAAACGCTATGTTCAGCGAAGGATTTCTGAAATTGTAAGTGGGAATTACTTCTTTTTTGCGATTAAAAGCCAACACTGATTTGTTATCTTTGTAATACTGACCAGCTTTGGTAAGACTTCCGTTCAATATCATAGCACGGGCATCCTGCACCCAGTTATAAATGGAGTATCGTTCCACAAAGCTTGCTGTATCCAATACATTCAAAATCGCCTTTATGTCATTGAGTTGCTTGGTGGCATTGGCATCCGAATAACTGCGATCGGCGGTAGGCCACGAAGTTTCGTTAGTCCAGTTAGCACCATTGTTCCATTCGGTAATCCAGATAGGGAGCCCGGTTCTTTCATGCACATATTTCAGGTCGTTGTACCACGACTGAGGCGATTTTGCCCAATAAGCATGAATGGCAATATAATCCACACGATAATTGCGTGCTTTACAGCTGTCGAGGAACTCGTAGAGCCAAGCACCATTACTACCAAAAGGATCGGAAGGGGAAGGAGAACCCAAACGCAAACCCGACTTCATATATTCAGGCCATGCTGCCAGTGCCTGAGCTACAGTCATATTCGACTGATCAGGACGATTTGGTTCGTTATAACCCAGCAAATGACTTACATTTTGTTTATTATTAATCTGATCCCAACCCGGCCAGCCAAGATTCTGTTTAATGGGTACATATTCCTGATTAATTTTCGATTCCTGATCGGCACTCCAGGAATACCACCATGTTCCATCCACCACTTCTACATCGTTGGCACCACCACTACCGGTTCCACACCAGCCCTTTTTGGTTACATACTCCCAGGGCAATACACGGATAAACGACACAGTACGATCAAGCAATGCAGCTATCACGGGAACTTCGATGTCGGCATCGTCGGCAATAAACACACGACTGTAGCCTGTTCCATCCGAATTATTGGCAAGAGTAGCCATATATCCACGTTTGAGTTTAAACGAACGAATTTTATTTTCCATCGAAGATAGCCCCTTATAGTATGTAAGCGGATAGTAAGAAGCGCTTTCGCCACCAAAATTATTTTCGCTGAAAACCTCGAGGGGTTGAATAGTCTGAGGATACGGCATCACCACTGTACCATGTGCATAAATGGCCACGCGACAGTTCGATTTATTAGCTGCCACCTGTCCGTTTACTTTTACTTTAGCCAGAAGATTATCCACTACAAACTGAGGACGCAGATTATCGAAAAATAACCAGGCATCCATCGAAGTAAGATCAATTTCGGTGTTGGAGAGTAAAGAGCTTGTACCTGTAATATGAAGTTCCGATTTGCCCGAAACAGTTACATCTTTGTCAATATAATTGCTAACAATTACTTTTTCGTTATTAACAACTACTGCCGTACGCGTTGTCTGACCCGCCAAGGGCAGCACAACCGACAATAATGCTAAGAGGAAGATAAGATTTTTTTTCATGATACTATTCTTTTTTGTGTTAAGGCTAACACTGCTGTACATTTTTAAGTGTACAAAATACAACATAATTTCTCGCAGCAAATTTACGGCACTACAATTTAGTAATGGTGTAAAATCCGTTCAAAAATGTAGAAATACTATCACAGCCCCCAAAGCCCACCAAAAGGCATTTCCGGACCGACTCTTCCGTTACGCATCCAAAAGACATATTGTATTTGAATGAATCGTCATCCTGACAAAATTTTCAACTACAGCCTTTGAAACCACACATAAAACACATCAATACCAGCCGCTTATACATAAAACATCAACTATTCTATAATGTTTTTAATTATTTTCACAGTAAAACATGCAACAAAACCACTCCTGACGACATCTATTCAAAGAAATCAATCATTCTATCACTTATAAAAATACTTTTTATTATGAAACGAGTTCTATTTTTCTTCATGCTGATTCCACTGTTTACAGCATGTAACGACAACGATCCCGACTATTCGCCGGATAAGATTGTAACTGACCTGGTAACCATCGAAAACCCCGATCAGGCAACCACTTTCTTTATGCATACCGACGACAGCACACGACTGTGGACGATTGCAACCAATCTCAAATACTATCGTCCGAAGGATGGACAACGTGTGATTGCAAACTACACTTTGTTATCCGACAAGCCCGACAGTGCGGCTTACGACCATGATGTAAAACTGAACGATGTGTACGAAGTGCTCACAAAGGGAATTTTCAATGTCACAACCGCCACGCAGGACAGCATCGGCAACGACAATGTGTATATTGAAGATATGTGGATTGGCAATCACTTTCTGAATGTGGAGTTTGTATATCCCGGAGGTCATAAAATGCACTTTATCAATCTGGTGTCCGACACTTCGAAAGTGTACAACGACGGAAAAATTCACCTCGAATTCCGCCACAATGCCAACAACGATTACCCCACTTACAACCGTTGGGGACTTGTGTCTTTCGACCTGAAATCGCTCGAAACACAGAATGCCGACACACTGAGCATTGTAGTGCAGACCAAAGAATTCGACATGGGAGAAAAAACCTATAACTTCACTTATCGCTATGGAAGCGCTCCTGCGGGTGCTCCGCGCACATTCCGCATACCTGCCCTGAAGGCGCTGGTGGAATAATCTGCTTTATTATACCAGTGAGGGCGTCACTTTGAGTGACGCCCTCACTAAAAAAAGAGATATTCCGTCTTTTGCGGAATATCTCTTTTTCATTCAGATTAAGTCTTCCGGGAACTGCCGGGTTCTGTGAGCCCATGCAATTCCCCTGACCCCGTACATCAATCTATCACCACACTAGCCAGAAACTGACTTGTCGATACCACCAACGGATCGGTAGCCGAGCGAAAGAACAGATAAAACAGCAGCGTATCACCGCTTTCGTGATATGGCAGCGCAAGGGTCGAAGTAAGTGCCGAACGAAGCACTGTTTCGTCGGAGAAACTGAGCTCCCCGTTGCTGACATTGTACACCAGCATCGACACAGTATCGTTTGCACTCCCAACCAAAGTCGGCACATATTCACTCCAGCTGAACACCACACCTTCAGCCCCGTACACGGCTTTCGCCTGCATATCGCGACTCAGTTCACCATCGCTGAGCATCACTTTGCCATAGTCGATCACCGGTTGTGCATCGGTGCCTGTTACGGCATTGTTCAGTGCATAGCGGCAGGCAAAGTTATAGGGCGATAGTTTTTCGGCAGCAGCCACTCGTTTCAGTCCAGTCCTTACAACCGGATTTACGCCCTGCATAAACCCTATGACCAGACCAAACTTCGTCTGCTGTTTCAACTGTCCGGCACTGTTTGCGGTGCGCGGTTTTTTACTCCGGGCTCTGATAATATCATCGCCATTTTTGTTGGTGCTACCCACCACGGTTCCTACTGTACCTGAGAATCCTCCCAAAATACCTAAATTAAGCTTTCCCATTTCTAAAATAATTATAAGTAATTAATAAAATAAATTTTCGCTATCAGATTCAGTCTTCACAGGGTTCGATCAGGCCCTTTGTTTTCCGAATCGCTATGTCAACAGCTTTGCACTAACTGATCAGATTAACTGCATCACCGCTAACACCTGTGGCGCCCCACGCCTTTGTTTTTTCAATTACTTTGCCAACAGCCTTTTGGGAGGATTTTGAAGCCGACATGAGGAAGATATGAAGAGCCCTGCACTTTTTCCTCTTCTTTTGAGGATAGTTTGAGGATATTCTGAGGAAGTGTTTATTGCATAAGCAACATATACCGACATAAAAAAAGCAGCCTGATTTCTCAAACTGCTGTGTCTTTGATCTTTGTTCTTTCGTCTTTCGTCTTTTATCTCCCCCTGACCGATGACTGTTGTTTCGTGTTTGGATTTGAAGATTTGAAAGTTTGAAAATTTTCGGTTCCGGAAGTGATTTTCCATTAATCCCTAATTATCAACTGTCTTTGCTCTTTCGTCTTTGTTCTTTTATCTTTGTTCTTTCTTCTATCAGCTCCCTACTTTTTCAATCGGCTAATATATTCAGTCGGATTTTCATTAAAGTACTCTTTAAAACATTTGCTAAAATACGATGGAGATGTAAAACCGGTTTCGTATGCCACTTCAGAAATTGTTTTTTCAGAATGAATAAAGAGTTGTTCGGCTGCTTTGAGGCGAATAATACGCACAAGTTCATTAGGGGCATAGTTGGTGAGCGACTTAATTTTGCGGTAAAGTTGTACGCGCGACAATCCCAAACTTTTACCTATTTCATCCACATTCAAGTCACTATCAATCAGATTATTTTCAATAACCTTTCTGAATTTGGCGATAAATGATTTATCAATTTCGGCCACAGTTTCTTTCCGTTCGCCAAAGGTGAGATTTCTCTGAAAATACCCCTTTACCTTTTCGCGGTTTTCAATTATTTTTCTGACGCGTATCTTTAACAGGTTTTCGTTGAAGGGCTTGGGAATATAGGCATCAGCACCGCTTTCGAAACCCATGGCTCTTTGTTCATCCATGGCACAGGCAGTGAGCAGCATCACCGGGATGTGACTTGTGCTTATGTTCTCCTTGATGTTTTTGCACAGCTCAAATCCGTCCATTAAATCCATCATCACATCACTTATTATCAGTTCAGGGACCAGTTTCATAGCTTTCAGAAATCCTTCCTGACCATTTACGGCTTCAATTATTTCAAAATCGTTCTTAAGCAATGTTTTAATGTAAATCCGCACATCGGCATTGTCCTCCACGACTAAAATTGTAGGTTTTTCTGTTGCGTTTAAACTGATTTCTACCTGTTCAACAGCGGCATTTTCTTTGTCAATCAACCCGATCTCTTCGCCCCAGTTAAAATTATTGCTAAACACCGGATATTCTTCGCTTATCGAAATGTCTTTTTGCTTGAATGGAATCAGAAAATTAAAAACAGTGCCCTTTCCTTCGGTGCTCGTCACATCAATTGTGCCGTTGTGTAGCTCGACCAATACTTTTGTGAGTGCCAATCCGATTCCCGAACCTGCTGCATGACGGTCGGCTTTGTAAAAACGGTCGAAAATTTGATGAATATGTTGTTCGGATATGCCCGGACCCGAATCGCTGATTGTGAATCGGGCAAAGTGCTCATTGTTTTGTATTTCCCGGGACAAATGCACTTTGATATGGCCGTTTTCAGGCGTAAACTTCAGCGCATTGGAAATCAGATTGTAACATATTTTCTCCATCTTGTCGGAATCGAACCAAACGGTAAAATCATCGTTGCTTGCCGAGAATTTCAGTTGAATGTGTTTCCTTTTGCTGAGTTCAACAAATGAGTCGCAAATATCGCCTATAAATGATTTGAGGTTGCCAAGCGTGAAATACATTTGCATTTTACCATTTTCGTAACGTCGGAATTCGATAATCTGATCGATAAGTTTCATCAGTACCTGCACATTTTTGCGCATTAGCTGAATGAGCCTGCTTCCATCGGCACTCAGTTTTTCGTTTTGCAAAATACTTTCAAGCGGCCCGTGCAGCAAGGTCAGTGGTGTGCGGAACTCATGCGATATATTAGTGAAAAATACAAGTTTAGCTTGCGTGGCATCTTCCAGGTTTTTCGAAAGGGCAAGCAATTGATCGCGTTGTTCCGATAGTTCTTCTTTTTGTTTGTTGATGGCAATATTGGTAAATTCCAACTCGCGATTTACTTTGTTCTTATGTCGGTACGAGCGGAAAAGCAGTATTAACAACATAAGAATAACAAAAAGCACAACCAACGAGAAATAAAGCAGAATTCGCTGTGCGCTGTATTGAGCCAAATTCTGGTCGAGTACGGTATTGAGTTGTCCGATTCGGTTCTGATGCTGAATAATCTGGTCGGTCTGAAGTTTCAAAACCCGCGCATTGGTATTATCCACAACCGCAGTGAATAGGATATTCTCTCTGTCGTAAGGTTCTTTTTTCAGAATGCGGATGGCTGTTTGAACGGCTTTTTCGCCTCCGGTAGGGTAAATAAAAGTGGCATCAATTGTGCCTTTGATTACTTTCTGAATACCACCTTCGGTACCGGGCAAAGCATCAATACCCAGGATGACAGGTTTTTTAATTCCGCTTGCCACACTTATAGCTTCATGAGCACCTGTAGCCATTTCGTCGTTGTGTGCAAACACCAAATCGATGGTTGGGTTTTTCTGTAAAGCCCCGGTCATTTTTTCCCTGGCCTGCGAACGAAGCCAGCCACCATCGTTCTCATAAACAATTTTAATGTCGGGATAATTTTTGATTACGCTTATAAAACCTTCGTGGCGTTCCATGTCGGGAGTAGAGCCTTTCAGTCCGCGAATTTCCACCACATTACCTTTACCGTTCAGCAAATTGGCAGTGTAAACACCCACTTCTTTTCCTATCTGGAAATTATCGGCGCCCACAAAGGCAGTGTATTTACTTGTACTTGTTTTCCGATCGACCAAAACCACCGGAATGCCTTCCTGCATGGCTTTTTCGATGACCGGTGTTAGCGGAACCGCTTCGTTAGGCGATACAATAATCAGATCAACCTTCTCGGCAATGAAGCTTTCGATGTCGCGTATTTGTTTTTGATTGCTGTCGTAGGCGGTTTTTATGGTAACTTCCACGCCCGTATTGAAAGAAGCTTCGCGCAGAATTTCTTCATTCATGGTTCGTCGCCAGGCATCGTCGCTGCATTGCGAAACACCAATTTTCAGGCTTTTCTCATCTTGTTTGAACGAGCATGAAGTGCATAAAACGGCTAACAGTAAAATGAGGATTGCAATTTTTTTCATGGAATGTCACTTTTTCGGAATTTCAATTGACACACAAATATAGAAATTAAGGTTTATACTTAAACACAATAAACCGATAAAACATTCAGTTCAATCGGTTTATTGTGTTTGGTTTAGTTGTTTGATGCTTTTGACATCTCATCTTTTCCCTGTGATTGACTCCGGCAACACGGGCATAGCTCCTTTTTGGGTGCAAACATATGCCGAAACTTCTACTGCTGTGGCGTGTGCTTCGGAAATAGACTTTCCTTGCAGTAACGAAGCCACAAATCCGGCAGTAAACGAATCGCCGGCGCCAACCGTATCTACCACTTCCACCAACGGTGTGGGTTTGAACGATGTTTCATCGGAAGTGATGACATAGCTGCCTAGTGTTCCTTTGGTAAGAACCACCATGCGGAGCGAATAATCCGACAACAATTTTTGGCAGATTTCCATTTCAGAGCAGTTTTCCCAACCAAAAAGCGTAGCCACCAATATCACTTCATCGTCGTTTATTTTCAGTATGTTGCAACGTGAGAGCGAGTGGTCAATCAACTCCTGCGAATAAAAATGCTGACGCAGGTTAATATCAAATATTTTCAGGGCATTTTCAGGAACCAAATCCATAAACCGGTTGATGGTAAGGCGCGAAGCCTCATTGCGTTGCGCCAGCGAACCAAAGCAAACCGTTTTGGTGTTTCGTGCCAGTTCTTCCATTTCGATGGTGAAAGGGATATTATCCCACGCCACTTTCTGACAGATTTCGTACTGCGGAACACCTTTTTCGTCGAGTGTTACCTGAACTGTTCCGGTAGGGAAAGGTGTTTTTTCAATAATATAACGAAAATCCTTTTTACTCAGGCAGTCAATAATTTCATCTCCCAATTCATCGTTCCCGATAGCACTTACAGCACGTCCATCGAATCCGAATTGAGATACGTGATAAGCAAAATTAGCCGGAGCTCCTCCCAACACTTTTCCACTGGGGAATACATCCCATAAAATTTCACCAATTCCTACTATGATATTTTTCATGATATATTTTTTTGAACCACATAGGCACATAGTACACAAAACAATAATTCCATTTTTCTATTGTGATCTATGTGCCTATGTGGTTAACACAATTAATTTAACCCTAATTCTTTTTCAATTTGTTCCAGCGATTTACCTTTGGTTTCGGGAATCCATATCTTTACAAAAATAAATGCAATGATACTGAAAACACCAAAGATTGCAAACAGATAATGCAAACCGAGTGATCCTTGAATAACGGGAGCAAAGTAAACGGTAAGGAATGTACACAGCCAGCTTACTGCGGTGGAAAACGACATGGCCAATCCTTTTATTCTGTTCGGATAAATTTCGGAAATAATAACCCACATTACGGGAGCAAATGATGCTGCAAAGAATGAAATGTAAACCAACAGCGCCACCAGCACGCCAACGCCGTTTTGGACCGGACGGGCAAACTCGAAGGTAAGGTAAGCCAACGAGAGAATCATGCCCACTGCTCCCCAGAGCAAAAGCGTTTTACGACCTTTTTTGTCCACCAACCCAAGCGCTACAATTGTCATCAGGAAGTTAACCAGACCCACAATCATAGCCTGCATCATCGAATCGCCTTTGGCTGAGCCGGCTGCCTGAAAAATATCAGGAGCAAACATAATCACCGCATTGATACCGGTAATTTGCTGAAATGCTGCAATGAGCGTTCCTATCAACACAATCTTTCCGGTTTTGCCCCTGAAGAGTTCGCCAAAAGACATTTTTTCCTTTTTCTGTTCTGCTTTCAGTACGCTCTCCATCTCGGGTAACTCTTGTTCAACCAACAACTTGCCTCCAATGCTGTTCAGCACCTGAATTGCGTCATCTCTTCGTCCGTTCGCTATTAACCAACGGGGACTTTCGGGAAATTTCAGTATCAGAAACAGAAAATAAACAGCTCCGAAAACGGCAGGTACGGCCAGCATATAACGCCAGCTTTGTTCGCCCAATCCAATTAACAGATAATCGAAAACATATGCCAGCACAATACCGATAGTAATGGCAAACTGATTGAACGAAACCAATTTCCCCCTGTTCTTAGCCGGAGAAATTTCGGAAATATACATGGGGCCGACAACCGAAGTAGCTCCAACTGCCAGTCCGGACAAAACGCGGAAAATAATTAACACCGTTGATGATTCAGCCAACGCACAACCCAATGCCGAAACGATATAAAGAATGGATGTGAAAATCATCACTTTCTTACGACCGAATTTCTCAGTGAAATTTCCGGTAAAAAGTGCACCCACCAAACACCCAATGGTAAGTAGTGCAGCCACGGTTCCCAAACCGCTGTCGGTAAGCGAAAATTCGCCTTTTATCATATCCACAGCGCCCGAAATGCCCGCCATGTTCAACCCGAAAAGTAAGCCACCATTGATGGCTACAAAGGTAATCCAGTAAAGATACTTATTGTTTTGCATAGTAGTAAAAATCTCCTGAATCTCCCTTTCGGAAGATTTTCGGAACTTGATTAATTTGATTATTTTATCTGATATATTTTGATATGCTCTGCACTGAATTTCCCTCCCTTTGTATAGAATTTCAACTTATTCATCACCTCGGTTGGGAAAAATATTGTGGTTAGAGCCAACTCTCCTTCGTTTATAAATATCTCGGCTGAAGCCTTATCCACAAGAACTCTCACTTTGTACGCGTCTTTTTTTACAAGCGGAGCATTCATGCCAGCTGCAAATCGTCCCTCAAAATCAACCAGTCCACTTTTGTGGCGATGTATGCTGAAAAATCCGGTAGTCATATCGAAGCGGAATTCAAGTTCTTCGTTTTTGCTGTTCTGAAGCATAAATCCGAAGATGCCGGCATTTTGTGGTTTTAGCGTCATCTCTATTTCATAAGTTCCCTTATTTTTATCGAGGAGATTTGAAAGAACAACTTCTTTTTCGACAACAACATCTTTTTTTGCCGATTCCAATGCACGCAATGTTTTGGTTTCACTCACCGGATAGTTGCTCACAACCAAATGTTTGCCATTGTTCGCTATTTTCAGTTCACGGGCTACAGTCATGGCACTTCGGAAGTTGTGGGTTGGCACGTTGTTGGCGTAATCCCAATTGCTCATCCAGCCCATAAAAATTTTACGTCCATCGTTTTCGGGAATATTGCTCCAGGTAACGCCTGCATAATTATCGCGCCCGTAATCCAGCCAAAGCGGATAGGGAAGCGCATCGGCCCTGAAGGTTTTTCCATCAAAATCGCCAATGAAATACTGTGTAGCCGAGCCTCCATTGGGTCCGCCGGGATTAATGCTTACTAAGAGCACCCATTTTGTTTTTCCATTATAATCCAAAGGAACCAGGTCAGGACATTCCCACACGCCACCGTGCGATCCGATGCCATCGCCAAATTCGCTCAGGCGTGTCCAGCTTTTCAGGTTAGCCGAACCGTAAAAGCTAATGGTTTGTTTAGTGGCCAACGACATGATCCATTGGTTCGATTCGTTGTGCCAAAACACTTTCGGGTCGCGGAAGTCGGGAATGCCGGGATTGGGTATCACCGGATTGCCTTCGTATTTGGTAAAAGTGCGTCCTTTGTCGGTGCTGTAAGCAATTGATTGCGACTGCACCCGGCCGGCACTTGTATAAATGGCTACCATGGCATTTTTGCCAAATCCGGCAGTATTGTTTACATCGATTACAGCGCTTCCCGAAAATATCGTGCCTAAAGAATCTGGTGCTAAAGCTACAGGGAGATAAGTCCACGAATTGAGATCGGTACTTACGGCATGCCCCCAGTGCATATTTTGCCACTTGGTGCCGTAAGGATTATACTGATAAAACAAATGATATTCTCCATCGAGATACACCATGCCGTTGGGGTCGTTCATCCAACCATATTCGGGTGAGAAATGAAATTGCGGACGATAGGTTTCGTTGTAATCAAATTCAAATTTATCCGATTGTTTTATGTTTATTACGCCCCATGAGTTTTTGTCTGTATTCTCAAAATCAATAGTGATTTTACTTCCTTTATAGTTTGCCACATCCAGTTTTACCCAATAGTCAGCTTTTACATGAGCAAGACGAAGGTTTATGACTTCCACAGGCTGTTCATCGTTATATTTTACCTGCATTTTTATTTCAGGAGCATTGTCTTCAATGGGTAGCAAAAGATAATTGCTATTAATACTGAAAACAGCAGAAGCCTTGTGAGCGTCCTGGGTTTTGTTCTGCGAACAGGCTGACATCAAAAGCGATAGGAAGAGAATAAGCAGATTTGTTGTTGTTTTCATTTTTTATATTGAATTTGGGGTTAATTAAACATGTGGCAAAAATAGCGTTAAAGTCTTTTTGAATGTATCAATTTTGATTCGCTCTTGTGTAATTTTGATACAATGTAACCGACCATTTATTCCCATATACTATTAAACGTGCGAAATTTTGTATTTACATGGCTATTGTTACTTTCAACGGTCAATACATCATAGAGCGACGATGGAAAAACAAGATTCGTTAGTGAAGCGGCTCCATCGTTTACAAAGATTTCAACTGATGACTGATCCACATAAATATCCAGTTTAACGGGATTTGTAATTCCAAAAACCGGCGATTCGGAGTGATCTGAAAATGCGTTAGCAAAGTTAACAATACCGGAATCGGATCTTTTGAAAATTAATTTCCGCGCATCGATAGTTATACTGCAAAATTCATTTTTTGAGTTTGACAGTTTCAAAGAAAGCGTTTCTGAATCGGATGTTTTCCCGATCAGTTGGAGTTGATAAGCTTTTTTATTGTTCAAATTCAGTGCAACTGTTTTTGAAGTAAAAGCTTCATCAACAATTGTTTTCCAATCATTGGCTATTGACTCTATTTCGCTTACCACCTTATTCTTCAACAGGAAATATCCCTCCGGATGCATTTCCAACTTGAGCTCACGCACCAGGGTCATGCTTCCACGCGCACCTTTCGGAGCGATATTGAAAACAGGTATATTATTAGCATATTGCCAGTTATTCATCCACCCAATGTGTAAACGCCTGCCATCATTTTCAGGGATATTGTCCCAGGTCACTCCGGCATAATTATCTTTTCCATAATCGAGCCACAAAGGATAGGGTGCATCCTCAGCAGTGAAATACGTTCCGTCAAATTTCCCTATAAAGTACTGCGTCCCTGTACCACCGTTTGGAGCTCCGGAATTACTAACCAACAACACCCACTTTTTCCCGTTTTCTGTGCTCAGGGGGAATAAATCGGGACATTCCCACACACCTCCATGCGAGCCAATGCCATTGCCAAATTCGCTCAGGCGCGTCCAGCTTTTCAGGTTGGAAGATCCGTAAAAAGTAATCGTTTGATTGGTGGCCAATGACATGATCCATTGGTTTGATTCGTTGTGCCAAAACACTTTAGGGTCGCGAAAATCAGCAATTCCCGGATTTGCCAGTACCGGATTAGCGCTGTATTTTGTAAAAGTGCGTCCTTTGTCGGTGCTGTAAGCAATGGATTGAGATTGTACTTTACCGGCACTTGTATATATTGCCACCATTGCATCTTTGCCAAAACCTGCGGTGTTATTTTTATCAATTACTGCACAACCCGAGAAAATATCTCCCAGATGATCAGGCATTAATGCCACATTCAACTGTTTCCAGTGCATCAAATCAGTACTTATGGCATGCCCCCAACTCATATTTCCCCATTCTGCTCCCAGTGGATTATGCTGATAGAACAAATGATATTCTCCATCAAAGTAAACCAATCCGTTGGGGTCGTTTATCCAGTTTCGCTTCGCTGAGAAATGTATCTGAGGTCTGTACTTCTCACGATATTCATTATTGACTGTTCCCTCTATTGGCTCAACTGTATCGCAGGAAACGAATAAAACAAGAACAACAGCAAATAAAATTGTATGAATAATTGTTTTCAAAAAAGGATATTTTATGCGTTTTAGTTCCTTTGAATTTATATTTATCCATCTTGCCAAACTTATAATAAGTCTGGCAAAATGGAAAATATGATAGAAAACAATTATTTATTTAACAGATATTTTAGAACTGGTTATATTTCCTTCCGCATCGGTTTGTTTGAGAATATACATACCTTTCAACATTAATGTATAGGGAATATTTTGAGCTCCATCTAATGTTTTCAGCAGTGTACCTGTCATGCTGAAAATTTCTGTTTTAATAATTTCAGCAGAACTGAAAGGATTTGAAATGCCGGTTGTTGTATCATTGAAGGCAATTACATTGTCCCAACTCATACGGTGTCTATCGTTGTCATCTTCAAAATTGATAGGATTGTCAGTTGTGTTCACGTTGTGTGGTGCAACCAAAAGTGCGGTAAGATGTGACCAACCGTCTGGAATATCAAAAGTGAGGGTCTGCCAAGTGCCTGTACCGTAGCCACCGCTTCCATTGGCATCGTAATACACATTTAGCCAAGCCTTCGTTTCTCCGTCTTGCAACTCAACCTGTACATTGCCTGAAACTCTTTTCGATATATCAACAGAGATCTTATTGTACATCGAAATGTCAAGATCGAGATT
>JAFGVV010000042.1 GCA_016937795.1 Paludibacteraceae bacterium | reverse complement strand
GTACCCAGAGCCGGGATCGAACCGGCATGGAAGTGAATCCACTGGTGTTTGAGACCAGCGCGTCTACCAATTCCGCCATCTGGGCGTTTGCGGGTACAAAAGTAAGTTATTTTTCCAAATATCACAACATTTCGTGGCAATGGAGGACATTTTTTTTGATTATAAATGTTAGTCCTTTTATTCTCAGCACTTAACCATTAAAAAAAATATGGTTAGATGTTTCTGTCGCAACCTGCAGAAAGAGCTAAATGCCCGTAGCACTGTAAATTTTCATTGAAACTCCGGAATCGTTCACCAATATATCGTCTGGACATTTACAAATCATATTCATTACATAGAGATCTCCGGCAGCACCTGCGATATTTACTACCTGAATAATATAGACAAACCAAAACCAGTCCAGAGGCACCAGTAAATTGAGAAGCACAAGTACCAGGCCCAATAAAACAACAGGCGCCAGGCTTATCACCAGATAACTGCGTTTATCGAAGAATGCAGTGCTGCCCGCATAGGCATACATTATTCCTTTCAATCCGTAAAAAGGTTTCACTTTGCTGTACCGCTTCATAAATATGCCATGAATGGCTTCGTGCAACAGAATATATATAATGAGCGAAGCAAAAAACAACAGTATTGCGGGAAGATGCTGAACAAAATTATCGAATATCTTCGGAAAAGGCATAAGTAATGCAGCAGGCACCACCATGACAGCACCCAACAGGAGCGCCGCAAGATTGACGGTCAGCATTTCGGACTTATTTTTTGCTAAATCGACTGATTTGTATTCGCTATAGCCTTCCGGCAGGTGTGCGCTGTTCATAGTAATATATCTTTTCGGGTGATTATGTCAATATTGTGATTTTTTGCGAACTACAAAGTCGTTGCGTTTGCCTGAGAAAATCTCATATTTCTGAAAACGGCAATCGAGCGCTCCATTCAGCAGACGAATTCTTTCTGAAGGCTTGAGGCCAATTTTGTCGAGACATTCTTCGTGCGAACTGATCACCCAGCAATCACTTCCCGGCATTTTGTGCTTCATGGCTGTACCAAGTGCGGCATACAAGCCGTAAATATCGTCGGAAGTAATACGCTCGCCATAAGGAGGATTTGTGACCATCAGGAATTTCTCAGCAGGCGCTTCAAAATCGCGAATATCAGCCGCTTTCAGTTCTATATAACGGGTCAGTCCGGCACTTTTCACATTTTGCTCGCTGATTTGAATGGCGCGACGCGAAATGTCGGAGCCGTATATTTTATTTGTAAATTCGCGCTCAGCAGAGTCGTCGTGGTAAATATCATCGAAAAGAGTCTTATCGAAATCGGTCCATTTTTCGAAAGCAAAAGACGAACGATAAAGCCCCGGCGGAATATTCAGCGCAATGAGAGCTGCTTCAATCAATAATGTTCCGGAACCACACATTGGATCCACAAAGTTTGTTTGTCCTTTCCAACCGGTCATCAGAATCATACCGGCAGCCAGTGCTTCGTTGAGTGGCGCTTCGTTTTGCGTGATCCGATAGCCACGCTTGTGCAATGAATCGCCCGAGCTATCGAGCGAAAGAGTACAACGATTGCCTGCAATGTGAATGTTCAGATTCAGATCGGGATTGTCGAGACGCACAGAAGGGCGGTCGCCTGTTTTTTCGCGAAACCAGTCCACCATGGCATCTTTCACCTTATAAGCTACAAATTTACTGTGTTTAAATTCTTCGGAATACACAGTTGGCTCGATGGCAAAAGTGTTGTTTACCGACATAAAATCGGTCCAGTTAAGCGTCATCAACGCTTTATAAAGTTCATCGGGATCGTTGGCTTTGCAATGAAACACCGGTTTCAGAACACGCGAAGCTGTACGCAGGTGAATATTAGCACGATACATCAGCGCTTTATCGCCCGTAAAACTTACGGCACGGCGTTGAATTTCCACATTATTGGCTCCAAGATTCACCAGTTCGGCGGCCAAAACCTCTTCAAGACCCTGAAAGGTCTTAGCAATCATTTCAAATTCCATCTAATATATTTACAATTTACGAATTTAGTATTGAGTTCTGAGTATTGAGTTCTGAGTATTGAGTAAAAATTAATGAATCATCCAATCAACAAATTAACCAACCAACACAAAACCCGGAACGCTAAACACGACACAATCACTTCCTCTGCACAATCTTTGCGCCCGCGGGCACATCGCTATCTACCCAGATATTACCACCAATCACAGCGCCATCGCCTACTGTAATGGTTCCCAGAATGGTTGAGTTAGAATAAATAATCACATTGTTGCCAATGCGCGGGTGACGCTGAATACCTTTGATCGGGTTACCATCGGCATCGAGCGGAAAACTTTTAGCTCCGAGGGTTACGCCCTGATACATTTTTACATTATTGCCGATAATGGCAGTTTCGCCAATTACCACTCCGGTACCATGATCGATGGTAAAAAAGTCGCCAATACTAGCCCCCGGATGGATGTCAATTCCGGTTTCGGAATGCGCCATTTCGGTAATGATACGCGGGATAAGCGGCACATCGAGTTTCAACAATGCATTGGCTATGCGGTAATTGCTGATAGCACGGATGCTTGGATAGCAGAAAATTACTTCTCCAAAGCTTTTGGCTGCCGGGTCGCCATTGAAAGCTGCCAACACATCGGTATGCAGTTTTTCGCGTATGGTGGAAAGCTGGCTAATAAATTGCGTGGCCTTATCGTTGGCCTCGTTATCCATCAGACTACACGCTTTATCTTCCTCGCGCGAGTCGAAACACATACCGGCCTTAATCTGGTTAGAAAGCTGTGAATGCAGTTTTTCCACATTCACACCTATATGATAAAGCATGGAGCGCGAGTTGACATTTGCATTTCCAAAATAGCCCGGAAAAAGAATGGAGCGAATCAGCTGTACAATGTCACCAAGCACATCCACCGAAGGCATTGGGTGATTCTGAGCCTGTTGGTGGCATACATCTTTGAAACTTTCCACATCCGAAAGTTGTTTTATGGCATCGAGTAATTTCTTATTCATATTGTAGCTTTTATCTTTTTAAATAGTTTTCGATAGCTTTTATAGCATTCAAAACACGTTCCTCACCTGTTCCGGAGACTATGGCAAAAGGGCGTTGCGTTTTTTCAATTTCGGTTTTGTATAAATTGAAGAAATATGCCCTGTCGTCGCCATGTTCGCGAACCGGGTCGGGTATCCATTCGAGGTCGTAATCGCAAAGCATATAAAAATCGAACACGGGCTTTTCCATCGCGTTGGTCAGAAACTGCGGTACTTCTCCAAAGCAGTATTCGAACCATATTTTAGTAATAATAAGTTCAGTGTCGAAAAAAACAAAGTCGGGTTGGGTTTTGTTTTTAAATAAATCAATTTCCTTGAGTTGTGTGGCTGCAATGTGGCAAACATCATCGTAGGTATATTTCCGACCCAGTTTTTCCACATATTCCCGTGCATATTCAGGTACCCATTCGCCTTTGTAATAAGTGGCTAAGGCTTTTGCCAGTTCCGATTTGCCTGTGGATTCAGGTCCCAATATGGCTATTTTGTACATGCAGCTAGCTTTTGTCGTTGCGTTTGTCTGTCAGAAACAGGGTTTTCGCAATCGCCCGAAATGATTTATCTTTGGAAAAATATTTTATTTATGCGCAAAGTTACTACATTTATTCTGCTTTTTGTTTTTTTTAGTGCGATTAGTCCGTTTTTAAATGCGCAAAACACTGACATTGAACTGCTGCGAACTATTCATAACTCCTCGCCCGTACTGCGCACTTATTCGGAATTTTTGTCGGGAACTACCAAAATTGTGTCCGTATCGGTACCTGTGGTAATGGCCACGGCGGCATTTATACAAAAAGACGACGATTTGCTGAAAGACGCCATTTATGTGGGTGCTTCCATGGGTGTAAACACTGTACTAACTTACGCGCTCAAATATTCTGTAAACCGCGAAAGACCATATCTTGCATATTCAGACCTGAACGTACCCGCAAGCCTTTACGAATCGTCGGCTTCATTTCCGTCGGGGCATACCTCGCTGGCTTTTTCAACAGCCACAGCACTGAGCATAAAACATCCGAAATGGTATGTGATAGCTCCGGCATATCTTTGGGCTGGCTCGGTAGGTTACTCGCGCATGCATTTGGGCGTGCATTATCCTTCGGATGTGCTGGCCGGAGCTTTGTTGGGCGCAGGCAGTGCATGGATTACTTACAAAGCAAATGAATGGTTTTGGAGAACGAGAGAGAAAAAGACGATTATTTGGTATTAAATTGTTAATTTGAAGATTTGAGATTTGAGATTTGAAGATATGGGTTCTGAGTTCTGGGTTCTGGGATTTGAGTTCAGAGTTTTGAGTTTTGAGTTTTGAGTTTCAGGTTTCAGACCTGCCTCCTGAGATACGAGTGAGGTTTATCTTCCACTTGTTGTTGACAGAACGTCCGGGTTGACTCTCAAATGACACTTTAACAGCGAGAAAAGTTCAACTCCAATTGTAAATCTTTAAATTGTAAATATAAAGAAATGCTATATCTGAAATACACAATCATCACATTGTTGCTGCTGTGGCTGTCGCAGTCAAAATTGTATGCGCAAAATGCTGACATTGAGTTGTTGCAAAGAATAAACAGCAATGACTCGGAATTCTGGCGTGGGTACTCGAAAGCAATTTCCAATACAACCACCTATGTGAGTCTGAGTGCAATAGCAGGCGTGGCCACTACAGGATTGATTAAAAACGATAAGCAATTGTTGCGCGATGCGCTTTATCTTGGTGTGAATTTTGGCACGAATGCGTTGTTTACCTACAGTCTGAAAAACAGTTTCAGAAGAGCGCGGCCCGGAATTACTTATCCTGCTCAGATTAGCATGTACGAAGATGTGAGTTCGCTGTCGTTTCCGTCGGGGCATACTTCCGAGGCTTTTTCCACAGCCACAGCGCTGAGTCTGAAATATCCCGAATGGTATATCATTGCTCCTGCATATTTATGGGCGGGGTCGGTGGGTTATTCGCGTATGAACCTGGGTGTACACTTCCCTTCGGATGTGTTGGTCGGTGCGTTGTTAGGTGCTGGCACTGCATTTCTGACTTATGAACTAAACGGGTGGTTGCAAAAAAAAAAACGGAAACAAAATTCCCGGATAGCTCTATCTTTTTGATTGTATTCTTCCAATCACTTATGATGCTTGTTAAAATGAAATTTGCTGACTTTCCGACTCTTTTTTGTTTGTTTTTTAAACATTGTTTTTAACCATATATACCCAATCGTGCCTGAAAGGAGTGACCCAATCAGGATGGCCAGTTTCGCGTTTGTTTCAAATTCTATCTTGTCGAAAGCCAATAGCGTTATGAAAATTGACATGGTAAATCCAATTCCTCCCAATACACCCACGCCTACAATATTTCCCCAGCTCACTTTCGATGGTAAATTTGAAACGCCCGATTTGACAGCAATGTACGAGAAAAGACTAATACCTACAGGTTTTCCTATTAGCAATCCAAGAATAATGCCCAAGCTGCTTGCGTTAAGAAGTTCCTTGTGCATGCCGCTTTCGATCACAATGCCTGTGTTGCTCATGGCAAACAGCGGAAGGATAAGGAATGTGACAGGCTTATGCAGAAAGTGTTCAAATTGTTTTGAGAGTGATTTTCGTCGACTCGTACTTTTTTCAGGTATAACAAATGCCAGCAAAACACCCGCAATTGTTGCGTGAACTCCCGAATTCAGCATAAAATACCACATGGCAATGCCACCCAGTATATATAACAGCCCATTTCGGATGTTGAAGTATTTGAAGATAAATAGTGCGAAATAAATCAACAGTGAAATACTCAGGTTGTAAAAGGATATTTTAGCGGTATAAAAAACTGCAATCACCACTACAGCTCCCAAATCGTCGATTACAGCCAGTGCTGTGAGGAAGATTTTGAGCGAAAGTGGAACGCGTTTACCAAGTAGCGAGAGTACGCCAATGGCAAATGCAATATCGGTGGCCATAGGGATGCCTGCACCCGAAGCTGTGGGGGTGCCATTGTTTAGAAATAGATAGATGGTGGCAGGCACTATCATCCCACCAAATGCCGCAATAATGGGGAGCGAGGCCTTTTTAAAACTTTTCAGTTCTCCTTCCTGTACTTCTCTTTTTAGTTCGAGACCTATCAGCAGAAAGAAAATAGCCATCAGGCCATCGTTAATCCATTCGCCTGCGGTGTGAGGACCCATGTGGAACTCCCAAATGTGTAGATAGTACTCACTAATCGGAGAGTTTGCAAGCAAAAGGGAAAAAGCTGTGACCATTAGCAAAATCATTCCGCCTGCTTTTTCGCTACTAAAAAACTCTTTGAATACTTTTGTGACCATTGTTCTGATATTTATGAGTTAGATACTGCAGGACGGAAAAATTGCTTATTGACGGTTGTTAAGCTCTTCTTCGGACTTAACCCTCTGTCCCGGATTTTCTTTGGCTATCTGGCGGAGTACTTCCTCGGGATATCCATGTCGAATAATAGTTGGTGGTATGTGGAATTCATTGTGAAGAAACTTTCCGTTTTCTTCCTTTTTGATATTTCCATCCATGTACTTTACAAGCAGATACTCGCCAAGCTTACGCCATGCCTTGCTGGAATTCTCGGCCTGAGAATTGCTAAAGTTTGTCAGGAAAACACGTGCGTCTTCTACGCTCATATTTACTGCTACTTTGTCGATAGCCGGTACCAGTGTGTTGAAGCTTTTTTCCCAGTGTGCCTGTACTTTTTTGATATCGGGCATCATGTATGAATATCTGCTGTATGCATAGTTCGACACCTGGTTGTATATCCAGAAAGCAGAGCTACCTGAGTATTCAAAAAGGTTTCCGTTTTCGATACTGAAACACCAGGGTACTTCGTTAATGCCGCAATACATTGGAACAAATAGTGCACTTGCCGCATCGTCTACTCCAAACCACAATATACCTCCAATATGGTTGGGAAGCCAACTGCGCATTTGAGCTACAAATGTAAAGCCTGTTTGTTGTGTAGCCACAGGTCGTTCGTGCATATATTCCACTTCATCTACTTTGAACGAAAGCGGGCTGTGACGCAGTTTAGAGCCAAACGGCCCGGCACAAACGCCTTTAGTCATGTCAAATTCGGTGCCCTCGTACTGGTCGCGCATATAGTCTTTGAAGTTTTGTGCACTCACTTTTAATGCAGGTTTTATCCACAAAGGCATGCGTTCAGCGGTTTCGCCTTTTACATAAGTGATAAAGCGTTCCATTTCGGGGTTCACTTTGCGGAAGAAGCTCCAAACACGTGCTTCGCAAATGCGAAGCGCACTGTAGTCTAGTGGTGCATAAATATCCGAGAAGCTAAAATCTTTGTTTTTTCCTTTGAAATAACCTTTTTCTCGAGCGAAGGCAATTACATCTTCAGAATAAAGACAGTTGTTTTTGTCGTCGAATGGAAAGGTGGTGATGCGTGCCTGGTTGGCATGTCCTGATACGCAGTCGTCGGGTATGCGCATGGCTACCCAAACAGCTCCTTTGTTACGGGGTCCCTTGCCTATCATTTCCATAATCCATACTTCGTTGGGGTCGGCGATGGAGAAGGATTCGCCCGAGCTGTAGTAGCCATATTCAGCCACAAGGTCGGTCATTACTTTGATGGCTTCGCGTGCTGTTCGGGCGCGTTGAAGCGTTACGTATATAAGGCTACCGTAGTCCATAATACCGGTAGTGTCCACTAATTCGGGCCGGCCGCCAAAAGTTGTTTCAGCAATAGCAAGCTGATGTTCGTTGATATTGCCAATGACCGAATAAGTTTTTTCCACTTGTTTGATTTTCCCCAGGTACTTACCTGTATCCCACTCGTAAATATCGAGCATCGAGCCAGCGGTATATGTGGCAGCCGGGTAATGATATAAAGCTCCAAAAAGATAATATGAGTCTGCTGAGTAACTGATAAGTGTAGAACCGTCGGTTGTAGCCGCTTTTCCGGCCAGAAAATTAGTACAGGCGTTGCTAAAAGTCCATGCATAAAGTAATGCAATAAGGAGCAATGGTTTTTTTATCATTGAATAAAAATGTTTGTATGAATGTGGTTTTAATGATTGTGATAATCACAAAAGTAATATTTTGCAGTTTAATATGCAAATTGCAGTGTACTGCTAATTATTTCTGGCACAAAAGCAGATAGTTGGCTGTAAAAATGTAATTGTGTATTCATGGTGTTTTTGATGCAATAAGATACGAATAGCGTTTATGTACCTTGCTGATAATTGTTTGCCACTGGGGCGATATCGTTCCGGCTGCTTTTTTGCCAACATTCTGTAGTTTTATTTTATTATTTAGTGCATTTAAAATAGTGTCGGCCAACGACTGAGCGTTGTGTTCCGATAGAAAACCGTTTTCTCCATCAATAATTTGCTCTGCAGCAGTAGCACCTTTTATTAGTAATGGGGCAGTTTGCATGGCAGCAGCTTCGCGTACCACAAGCGGGGCATTATCGTATACCGAAGGAAATACAAATAAATGAGCTGCTGCATAGTATTGTTGCAAAAGTTTGCGATCGTAAATAACGCCCTCAAACCGGACTTTATCAGACAGTCCCAGAGTGTCAGCATAAATTTTCAGTTCGTCGGCCGCATATCCTGTACCTATAAAAAACATTTTGAATGAAAGTTTATGCTTAATTAATTTTAGTGCTTCTAAAATCAGGAACGGGTTTTTTTCGCGGATATGCTGACAAACAAAAAACAATACATTCTCATCGGTCTTTATATTCAGTTTTTTACGTGCATTCTCTTTAAAATTGAAGTCTGCTGCATCCGTGTGAAGGTCGCTGCCATTCTCCATTACAATCAGCTTCCCTTTGTACCCGTATTCGCGAATAGTATCTTCCACAGAAGCCTGTGGAATCCATACTTCGTCTGCTTTTTCATAGAAGTGGATAATTTCTTTAATCATAAGGTCTGCTATTTTCCGACTACCCACAGTTTGCTCAAAGTCGTCGCGATATTTCGAATGAAAAGTAGCTACCAGCGGGATTTTCCGCTCGCGGGCAATACGCAAGGCTAAATGCCCCGAGCTAAACGGACAGTGCGCATGAACTAATGAAAACGGAACATGATCGATGACATCCTGAAATGCGAGGTCAATATCAGGGAGCCCAATCCGATATGGTTTTCGATTGATTAACGGAAGCGATGAGTATCTGAAAACGGGATACGGCTCAGCTGCAATATAGTCCGGAGCTTTGGGTGTAATTACGCTTACAGGTATTTGCTGCTTGTATAACTGTTCGGCGTAGCTTTTTACAGTTATTGCCACTCCATCCATTATGGGTGGGAAACTGTCGTTGAAAAGTCCAACCATGCCCATCGTCCGGCTGTTCGATATATTTGTAAGCATAATAACGAATGTTTAATATAAGTCAAACTCATTAATTTATTCGATTTATATACAAGCTCTTTTGTTGTGGTCAAATTTCGTACTAAAATTCCGGTTTTGCAAGTTTTTGACCTGCAAAATCGAATAAGTAACAGAAATAATTTTAATGTCGCATTTTCGAAGAATCTCAAACACGAAACAATAAATCATTGATGCTATTATGAACGGCTTTACAACCTCGTTCGGTTGTTGAACCCACCAAAGGCCCTCACTCAAGTCCAAAACCCATTTCAAAATAGCTCTCCAAAATTACGGCATTATATTCTACTTCCTGCCAGCCATAATCAACACAAAGTGTTGTCATTCACAGCGTATCGAAGAGTCTAAGAAGTTTAGCCGGTTAGTAGTGTTTTTTTTTGATAAATCATTTTAAGATAACTGTGTTTTTGTCAGACAAACTGTCTTTATTTTCATTATTTTTGCACACTGTTTTATTTCAGAAGAAAAAAAAACACATAATATGACCCGTATAACTTACATTCTCACAGTATTATTTACTTTGTCGTTGTTTGAGCTGCGAGCTCAAGACTCCGACACCATAGCACACAAACAGATAAATGAAATCACTGTGTATAGTCTTTCATCGGGGCAATTCAGCCTTCCGGGTGTGATAGCCGATCAAAAAGCAATTGAAAGCACAATGGCAGTGACACCTGCCGATGTGTTTCGTTCGCAGCCGGGCATTGCCATTGTGCGCGATGGTGTGTGGACGACCACACTTAATGTGCGTGGTATGTCGGAGCAGCGTCTGTTGTTTTTGCACGATGGCGACCGCATGCTTTCGGCCACCGATATTTCGGGTGTGTTGTCCACAGTAAACCTGGAAAGCCTCGAGCGTATTGAAGTAGTAAAAGGAGCGGGGTCGGTTATTTACGGTACAGGAGCTATGGGAGGTGTAGTAAGTATGTTTCCTGCCCGACCGGCTTACGGTACAGGAGCCACAGGGAAAATAAGTACAGGTTTTCATACTGTCAATAGTTTGTTCTCTACTGCGCTCAATGCGAATTTTAGTCATCAAAACTGGTATTTATCGGTTGATGGAAGTTACCGCACTGCCCAAAATACGCAAACACCTGGCGGACGAATGACCAATAGTCAGTTTAACGATGCTTCGTGGGCGTTGCGCGGCGGAATGAAGTATGGCGACAATCAGGAAATTTTGGTCAACTACAATCATTTCGAAGCATGGGATGTGGGCATTCCCGGCAGTAGTGCATTTCCCGCTACAGCCACAGCACGCTATGCCGCAATAAAACGCAATCAGCTCAGTGGCGAGTATATATTCAGCAATTTGTCGGATGTGTTATCCGAACTGCGTTTCAGAGCGTACACGCAAAATATTACTCGCGATGTGGAGTTGCGCCCCAATGTAAAGAATATTACGCTTCCGGCAAGTTTAAATGTAACATCGGGTGCAAAAGCTACTGCCTCGCTCTACTTCAACGATTATAACACTATGACTGTGGGGGCTGAAACATGGTTGCGCGATGCCGAAACATCACGCACCAAAATTACAATTCAAAACGACACCACAATTCAATACATTGGCGAAATTCCTACGCCCAAAGCTACCATGTTCGATGCCGGTGTGTTTGCCTTTTACAAAAAAGTGATTGATCCGCATTATCTGAATGTAAATGCAGGTGTTCGCTTCGACTTTATACGTACTCAGAACGATACTGCATTCAACAGGGTTTTTCAATACATCAAAGTTAATGATGTACGAACTCCTCAGCCATTTGCAAAAACAGTTACTTTTGCGCCCAATATTAAATACGAAATTTCGTACGCAGCCCATGCCGATGTGGAATACAAACCCACACGTCGTCAGAAGCTTGTGCTGTCGGTGGCTAATGCATACAGAGTGGCATCTGTCGAAGAACGCTTTAAATATATTGATTTGGGAAATGGCGTGGTGCGTATGGGCGACCCGAAACTGAAACCCGAAAATGGCCTTTTCACAAATTTGAACTACACGCTCACCTCCAACAAACTATTACTAAAAACCGATGTTTTTTACAATTATCTTTTCGATCTGATAACCGAAAAACCCGTGAATGGAAATACAACTCTGTATAAATCGGTGAATATTGACAGAGCGTATTTCGCAGGAGCCGAAGCAACGGCCGAGTGGTTGATTAGCAAAAGAATTCGTTCGGTATTGCAGGCAGGTTATGTGAGGGCACGCGATGCACAAACCGACAAAGCCTTGCCACTTATACCACCCGTACATGGACTAATGTCAGTAGCTTACCGACTACCCAAATATGCCGAATCGACACTAACAATGGAATGGGCAGGCACTCAAAACGAAACAGCAGATGGAGAAACAGCTACACCGGGCTATGTGGTTTTCAATTTCGATGTGCAAAGTGTAGCCATGAAACTTGGCAACAGCCAATTAAATTTGTTTGCCGGCATACATAATATTCTTGACAAAGCATATCGTAATCACCTGTTCAATAATCGTACAGGCCTCGCAAAACTAAACGAACCGGGTAGGAATATCTATGTGAAACTTAAACTTGGCTGGTAACAATCTAAATCAGGATTATTTTTCCAAACAGGCTTTTTTTGTACATTTGCAGCCGGTTTGTAACCCCTCAAAAATCAACAGCTAAAAATGAGTGAATCGAAAGTAATAAAAATTGATGTGGCCGGAGTGCTCAAAGCCCGTGCTCCTAAAGCTAAAGTGCCCCGCTTTATAGTGAATTATCTTCGCCGTATTGTACACGAAGATCAATTTAATAAGTTTTTTAAAGATAATCCTGATTTGAAAAATATTGAATTTATCGAAGGAGCATTCAAATTTCTCGACATTCACTTAGATATTCAGGGCGAAGAGAATCTTCCACCAAAGGACGGAAAATATATTTTTGCCAGCAATCATCCGCTCGGTGGTCTCGATGGTATTGCCACAGGTTATGTGGTTGGCAAACACTACGATGGGAAAGTACGCTTTTTCTCAAACGACCTGTTGATGTTTCTTACGCCCATGAAGGATATGTTTATTCCGGTAAATAAATTCGGAGGGCAGGGGAAAGGTCATGCCGAAATGATGCAGCAACTCTACGAATCGGAAAATCACCTTGTAACATATCCCGCCGGTATGTGTTCGCGAAAACAAAAAGGTGGTATTTGCGATTTGGAATGGAAAAAGAATTTTATTACCAAGGCTGTGCAATACAAACGCGATGTGGTGCCGGTGTATTTCGAAGGTCGTAATTCAAACTTTTTCTACAATCTGGCCAATCTGCGTAAGTTTCTGGGCATTAAGTTTAATATAGAAATGATGTATCTGGCTGATGAAATGTTCAGGCAGCGGGGAAAGAAATTTGTTCTTAAGTTTGGTAAGCCTATTCCCTGGCAAACATTCGATCGCTCGAAATCGCATGCCGAATGGGCTGAGTGGGTTAAGGAATTAGTATATAAAATGAAATAAAACTCCGGTAAGCCGGAACGTGATATGAGCGGAAGGTTATAAATCAGCATTTTATATGATTTAAAATCTTCCGCTCTTGTTGTTTTCTATAACTCCTGAATCCCTTCGAGCACTTCGTATACGATAGGGCAGGTGTATGCATTTTTTACGGAGAGTTTGTATATCTGAAAAAATTTTTTCCGATCGGTATGCGGGTACTCTCGACAAGCTTTTGGGCGCGATTCGTAAATGTCACAATAGTTATCGGGTCCCAGAAAGGGACAGGGCATTTCGCGAAAAACCATGTCGTCATCTTCATCGATGCGCAAATAGCGTGTAATCACATCTCCGGTTTTTAGTCTTAAGGCTCTTGCCATTTTCTCCACATCCTTTTGGGTGATGCGTGGGCCAAGAGTGCGACAGCAGTTTGCACATTGCAGGCAATCCGTTCGTTCCGAAATCTCTTCGTGTAACGAATGTATTTTTAAATCCATCGCTTCAAGCTTCTTCTTGTTACGGTTCAGGTATTTAAGCCAGCCATTTTCTTTTTTGGCAGCCATAAGTGTCAGGTCTTTGTAGTTTAATTTGTTCTGCATTAGTGGTTTATATGCTTTGAAATATTTTGCAAAGTTACATAATTATTGCATTGATACGAAAGAATTCAATACTTTCAACAAAATAATGTATCTTTGCAGCCGCTTCATTTATCAAAATGTACATCCAATGAGTATGTTAAGTAAAGTGCTGGGGAAGTACGATGCGCCACAAAAAGCTCAGGAGCATGGCGTTTATCCATACTTTCGCCCCATTGAATCCGATCAGGACACTGTGGTCTCCATTGCTGGAAAGCCGGTACTGATGTTTGGCTCAAACAGCTATCTCGGATTGACTAATCATCCCCGATTAAAAGAAGGAGCTATTAAAGCGGTTGAGAAATATGGTACCGGTTGTGCCGGCTCACGTTTTCTGAATGGCACATTAGACATTCATCTCGAACTCGAAGAACGATTGGCCCGACTGGTTCACAAAGATGCTGCACTGGTATATGCTACCGGTTTTACAGTAAACTCGGGCGTAATTCCTGCCATTACAGGTCGCGAAGATTATCTTATTTTCGATGAGTTCGATCATGCTTCAATCATTGAAGGGAAAAGGCTTTCGTTCTCAAAAACGCTGAAATACAGACATAATGATATGGATGCGCTCGAAAGAGTGTTGAAAAAATGCGAGCCGGACAAACTCAAGGTTATTGTGGTGGATGGAGTATTCAGCATGGAAGGCGATGTGGCGCCCTTACCACAGATCGTGGCGCTGTCCAAAAAATACAATGCATCTGTAATGGTTGACGAAGCTCATTCATTGGGAGTGTTTGGTGCAAACGGTGCCGGTGTGTGCGAACATTTTGGCGTATCGCAGGATGTAGATCTTATTATGGGTACTTTTAGCAAATCGCTCGGAACCATAGGAGGATTTATTGCAGCCGATAATAATATCATTAATTATTTGAAGCATAATTCGCGTACACTTATTTTTAGTGCTTCAATTACACCTGCTTCTACAGGCTGTGTGCTTGCAGCATTGGATGTAATGGCCGACGAACGCTGGCGACAAAAAGCGCTTTGGGATAATACGCATCGAGCAAAGGAGGGCTTTCTGAAAGCCGGTTTTGAAATAGGGCCAACCGAAACACCCATTATTCCGCTCTATGTGCGCGATAATAATAAAACATTTTTGCTCACACGCATGCTAATGGATGCCGGCGTTTTTGTGAATCCCGTTGTTTCACCTGCCGTTCGCTCAGAGGACTCGCTTATCCGTTATTCGTTAATGGCTACGCATACTTTTGAGCAAATCGACGAATCGATATTCAAAATTTCGAAAGCAGCCCGTGAACTGGGCATTGTTGAATAAAACAGTTGTAGTACAACCAACATTAATTGAAAAAAACACAGAATAGAACGGTTTCGCATTTCAGAGACCTTCTGTTCTTTGTTCGTTTTAATAAGTATCGATAATAAAGAGCAAAACAAAGATTTTGTTCTATCCTGAACTATTTTTAATTAGCAGTTTCTTTGCGAAAAGGAATAAGGATCAATTTCAAAAAAAGGTATAAAAAGCAATTTATAAAAAATGATTACAGTCTCAAATCTGGCCATTCAGTTTGGCAAACGTGTTTTATTTTCCGACGTAAATTTAAAGTTTACCCCCGGAAACTGTTATGGAATTATCGGAGCCAATGGCGCCGGAAAATCAACCCTTATACGCATACTTAGCGGCGATCTCGATGCCACACGCGGCACTATTCAGTTTGGCCCCGGCGAACGTCTTTCTGTACTGAAACAGGATCACTTCGAGTTCGACGAATATACAGTTATTGATACCGTAATGATGGGTCACGATGTGCTTTGGAAAATTAAGGAAGAAAAGGATGCAATTTATCTGAAAGAAGATTTTAGCGATGCGGATGGTCTTCGTGCGTCGGAGCTGGAGGATAAATTCAATGAAATAAATGGCTGGAACGCCGAAAGCGATGCTGCCGCACTGCTCAGTGGACTTGGCATAAAAGAGGATTTGCATTATCAGCTAATGAAAGAACTCAGCGGTATGGAAAAAGTACGTGTGTTGCTTGCCCGTGCACTTTTTGGCAAGCCCGACAACCTCCTGCTCGATGAGCCTACTAACGACCTCGATGTAGAAACCGTAATGTGGCTCGAAAACTATTTAGCCAACTACGAAAACACAGTGTTAGTGGTGTCGCACGACCGTCACTTCCTCGATGCTGTGAGTACGCATACTGTGGACATTGACTTTGGTAAGGTGCAACTCTTCCCCGGAAACTATTCGTTCTGGTACGAATCGAGTCAGCTCGCGCTCCGTCAGCAACAAACGCAGAACAAAAAAGCTGAAGAAAAGAAGAAAGAGCTCGAAGAATTTATTCGCCGTTTCAGTGCCAATGTGGCCAAGTCGAAGCAAGCTACCAGTCGTCGTAAAATGCTCGAGAAACTTAATGTGGAAGAAATTCAGCCTTCGACACGTAAGTATCCGGGCATTATCTTCTCTCCCGAACGCGAGCCGGGAAATATGGTGCTCGAAATATCGGGGCTTGGCAAAACACTCGAAGATGGCACTGTGCTTTTCAAAGATGTAAACTTTAATGTTGAGAAAAACGACAAAATAATATTCCTCTCGCGCGACCCACGTGCCATGACTGCGTTTTTCGAAATCATAAACGGGCTCGATACAGAGCACGAAGGGAAATACAATTGGGGAATTACTATTACACATGCATATTTACCCCTTGACAATACTGAGTTTTTCAACACCGACCTTAACTTAGTCGATTGGCTGGGTCAGTATTCCGATGAAACTCTCGAGTCGTTTATTCGTGGTTATCTGGGACGAATGCTTTTTGCCGGTGAGGAGATTTTCAAAAAAGCCAGTGTGCTTTCGGGAGGTGAAAAAATGCGCTGTATGATTTCGCGCATGATGCTTCGTAACGCCAATGTGCTGATTCTTGATTCGCCCGCCAATCATCTCGACCTTGAGTCGATACAGGCATTCAACAATAGTCTGGTGAATTTTAATGGAAATATCCTTATGTCGTCGCACGACCGTGAGTTTATCCAAACCGTTTGTAATCGCATTGTCGAACTTACGCCCAATGGTATTATAGATAAACAAATGGATTACGACGATTATGTAACTTCGGAAGATGTGAAGGTTGTGCGCGATCGAATGTATCGCTGATTAAATAAATCGCAAATAATCCGAAAACAATACTCCGCTTGCCGGATGCCTGAGTTCAGGTGCAATTTCTAAAAGTGGTTTCAATACAAAGTCCCGCTCCGTTATCAACGGATGCGGGATTTTTAATTGGGGCGTGTCAATCAGCATTGTATCATAAAGCAAAATATCGATGTCAATCAGCCGGTCAGAATAGCTTCCGTTCGACTTTACAGATCGTCCCATATCACGTTCAATCAGCTGTGTTTCGTGCAATAATGCCAGGGGACTCAGCGATGTACTAACCAGCATAACAGCATTCAGAAAATTGTTTTCGGAGACAAAACCTACAGGCTTGGTTTCGATAAAGCCCGACACGGTAAGCACATTTCCCACATTCACAGATATTTGAGTTATGGCGCTTTGAAGATTCTTTTCTCTGTTTCCCAAATTGCTACCTAAAGCAAGAAAAGTTAATGACATTTGTGTTCCTGTTTGTATATCCTGAATGGCACATCAGGATGTCTGTAGTTTTAATTCTTTTTAGCGACGAAAATTCATTGGCTGTTGCTGTTGTTGCCACAGTTTGCAAAGTTACATTTATTATTCTGTAAATTGTATTTATGTGTCGTTACAAATAAATCCTACATCACGTTAAATAAAGCAAAATGAAGCCCGGAGTTAGGCAAAGACTGTTGTAAAACATACATTTTGGATAAAAAAATCAATCTTTATTTCATACATTGCCAAACGATTTTTTAAATCGATTACCTTTTATTTTTTAGTATTAATCTCTTAATAATTTAATACAGTATGAAAGTATATCAATCAAATGAAATTAAGAACATCTCACTGCTGGGAAGTTCAGGCTCCGGGAAAACCACTCTTGTGGAAGCTATGCTTTACGAGAGTGGTGTTATAAAACGCAGAGGCACAGTAAATAACCAAAATACCGTGTCTGACTATTTTCCCGTAGAGAAGGAATACGGTTATTCCGTATTTTCGACCATCATTCAAACCGAATGGATGGATAAAAAACTTAACTTTATCGATTGCCCCGGGTCCGACGACTTTATTGGTGGTGTGGTTACCTCACTCAATGTAACCGACACAGCACTTCTCCTCCTCAATACACAATATGGCGTCGAAGTGGGTACACACAATCACTTCCGATATACCGAAAAATTCAATAAGCCGGTGATTTTTGTAGCCAATCAGCTCGACCACGACAAAGCTGATTTTGATAAAACCATCGAGCAATTACGCGAAAACTATGGCGGTAAAGTGGTGACCATACAGTATCCGGTGAGCGTAGGTGCTCAATTTAATGCGGTGGTAGATGTTCTTAAAATGAAAATGTACCGCTGGAAGCCCGAAGGTGGCGTGCCCGAAGTGCTTGAGATACCTGATTCTGAAATGGAAAAAGCCCAGGATCTGCACAACTCCCTTGTGGAGTCGGCTGCCGAACATGATGAGGCTTTAATGGAAAAGTTCTTCGATCAGGGTTCGCTCGATGAAGAAGAAATGCGTATGGGTATTCGTAAAGGCATGCTACATCGCGACATGTTCCCTGTTTTCTGTGTGAGCGCTGCAAAAGACATGTGTGTGCGACGGCTAATGGAATTTGTGGGAAATGTATCGCCGAGTGTGAATGTTACCGAAAAGCCACAAACAAAAGATGGGAAAGAAGTGGCACCGGATGCCAAAGGACCATTAAGCCTTTATGTATTTAAAACAAGCGTGGAGCCTCATATTGGTGAAGTTTCGTACTTCAAAGTAATGAGTGGTCGGGTAAAAGAAGGTGACGACCTCATTAATATTAGTCGTAGCTCGAAAGAACGTATCAGTCAGATTTTTTCAATATCAGGACAAATCCGCACCAAAGTAGAAGAGCTGGTGGCCGGTGACATCGGAGCCACAGTAAAATTGAAAGATACGCGTACAGGCGATGTGCTCAATGTAAAAGGTTGCGAATATGACTATACGGAAATAAAATATCCCGAGCCTAAATATCGTCGGGCCATCAAAGCAGTTGCTGAAGCCGATGAAGAGAAATTGAGTGAAGTGCTTACCCGTATGCATCAGGAAGACCCCACATGGATTGTTGAACAATCGAAAGAGCTGAAACAAACCATTTTATACGGGCAGGGCGAATTCCACCTGCGCACACTGAAATGGCGTGTGGAAAATAACGATAAAATTGCTATCGAATATAAAGAGCCACGCATACCATATCGCGAAACGATTACAAAAGTATCCCGTGCCGATTATCGTCATAAAAAACAGTCGGGCGGTGCCGGACAGTTTGGTGAAGTACATTTGATTGTAGAGCCTTATTTCGATGGAATGCCTGCACCCGAAACTTTCCGCTTTGGCGGTCAGGAGTATAAGATATCAGTGCGCGATATACAAGAGATTAAGCTTGAGTGGGGTGGTAAACTTGTGCTTATTAATAGTATTGTGGGCGGTTCTATTGATGCCCGCTTTATACCGGCCATTATGAAGGGAATTATGGACCGCATGGAGCAGGGCCCACTTACTGGGTCGTATGCCCGCGATGTGCGTGTGATTGTATATGATGGAAAAATGCACCCGGTGGACTCAAACGAAATATCGTTCCGCTTAGCTGGCCGAAATGCTTTTGCACAAGCCTTCAAAGAGGCTGGTCCAAAGTTGCTCGAACCTATTTACGATGTGATTGTACAGGTACCTTCCGACAAAATGGGAGATGTGATGAGTGATCTTCAGGGACGCCGGGCTATTATTATGGGTATGGAAAGCGAAAAAGGATTCGAAAAACTAACTGCAAAAATACCATTGAAAGAGCTTGGAAGTTATTCAACTACATTGAGCTCGCTTACCGGCGGACGTGCATCATTCAGCATGAAGTTTGCAAGCTACGAACTTGTTCCAATGGATATTCAGGATAAACTGCTGAAAGAATACGAAGCATCCAAAAAGGATGACGAATGATGAACATGTTTCTTTTGTATTGATCAAAATCGATAAAGCAGCTACAGGAATGACTTGTAGCTGCTTTTGTTTTAATTAATCTTCCCTCGTTTATACCCTTTTAACCTGTTTAGTCAACTGTCTTATGGAAATTTCGGGAATAATTCATCGATTTTTATTAGTTTTGCGCGATAGATTGAATAATTTTTTAGAAAAAATACAGTATAATGAAGAAATACAGTCAGTTGCCACTTTACACGAAAATACTTTTGGGAATGGTTGCCGGAGTACTACTCGGTTACTTGTTTATGTATATCGAGCTTTCGGGCATAATATCGGACTGGGTGCAGCCCTGGGGCACTATTTTCATTCGAATGCTCAAACTAATAGCCGTGCCATTGGTTTTTCTCTCGCTCATAAAAGGTGTTACGGGCATGAAGGATATTCGTCGCCTTTCGGGCTTGGGAGTCAAAACCATTGGAATTTACATTCTTACTACATTAATTGCAGTAATGCTCGGACTTGCAGCAGTGCAGCTTGTGAAACCCGGGCGAATGATCACAGCTGAGCAAACAGCCCTGTACAAAGAAAAATTCAATGTAAACGTACAGTCCGACGAGGTCGCGGCTTTGCAGCAAAGCAAAGCTATGGATTTTATTGTGAATATGGTTCCCGAAAATATCCTCTCGGCGGGCAGCGACAATTCGGCCATGCTACAAGTGATATTTGTTGCTTTGCTTTTTGGTATAGCCATAATGCTGATCGACGAAAAACAAACAGCACCTTTTATGGTAGTTGTCGATTCGCTCGATAAAATAATACTGAAAATAGTAGCTTTGGTAATGGAATTTGCCCCTTTTGGTGTGTTGGCGCTTATGTCTGGGCTTATTGTCGATTTTGCGGGCGACAGTTCAATGTTTGCTGCGTTAGGCATTTATGCGCTGACTGTAGTGGGGGCTTTGCTTTTTATGATTTTGCTTTTTTACCCCTTGTTGTTGCGCTTTTTTACCGGACGAAATATCCCCGATTATCTGAAAAGTATTTTTCCCATTCAGCTACTTGCTTTTTCTACCAGTTCGAGTGCTGCCACATTGCCCTTCACCATCGAACAGTCGCAGAAAAAACTTGGTATTTCCGAAGAAGTAGCCTCTTTTGTATTTCCGGTGGGAGCCACCATTAATATGGATGGCACAAGTTGTTACCAGGTAATCGCCATTTTTTTTATCGCACAGATTTTCGGTATTGATTTGAGTTTTGCACAAATGCTGACAATTGTAATGCTGACAGTATTAGCCTCTATTGGCACACCCGGCGTTCCGGGTGGTAGTATGGTTATGACAGTAATGGTCATGTCGTCGGTGGGGATACCCATCGAAGGACTTGCGTTAATTGTAGGCATCGATCGTCCGCTCGACATGCTTCGTACGGTAGTAAACGTAACCGGCGATACTTTTGTAGCGTCGGTGCTCGACCGGCACAACCGGTTTGCTACTCCTCGCGTTTAATGGCCGAGCTGAAGCGTACAATTTCGCCGTTTTGGCCTATTCCTTCGAGTTCAATGCGATATGTGGTCGATCGGTCGGCTGTAAAAAAACTCACAGTCGCTTCGCCCTGCTCGTTGGTTTGTAGCGTTGGTTGCCAGTAAATGGTGGTGCGTAAATCGGATTTCGATAGCATTCTGATGCTGTCCACTTCGTAGGCAGGCATGTAAAATTGCTCAGGTTTTTGAAAACCGAGTGGCCGAATACGTGCCAGACTGCTGGGTGGAAGGCTCTCGAAGCGTGCACCTTTTTTAAGCGAAATGGCAATGACGCCGTTTCCTCCTTTCGAACCAAAAATAGTGGCCGAAACGCCTTTAAAGACATATATTGCTTCAATGTCAGAAGTGTTGAGATACATCACATCATCAATTCTTTCTGTTTCGATACCATCGACTACAAATAGCGGATTTCCGCCTGCACCACGAATCGACACATTTTGTCCATCGTATTGTACGCCCGGTACCATCGAAATGATATCCAGAATAGGTAGCCCCTGCCATTGTTCAAGTTTTTCTGAAGTCACCACATTATCAGCAGTGGATGCATATAGCGCATCCTGAGGATTGGTAGGTTTAGCCAGTGCACTTACTGTTAGCTCGTCGAGATTTACTACCATCATTCCGCCATCAGTATAATATTTTTCTTTGCTAACAAGGGAAAAGTTCTCAGGAAGCTCTGTTTTACGACTTAGTACAGGTGTAGGTGTTTTTATTGCAGGGAATGAGTCTTTGTCGGTTAGCAGCACTATGTCCACAATTTTCGATTTGCTTCGGGCTTTCAGAACCATTTCAGTACTGTCAGGATATTCGATGCCATCGATTATAAAATGTCCGGTGCTGTCGGTTTTAGCTCCACTGATTCTGTTTTTATATGTGGAATACATAATAACATCCCGGTCGGTTACAGGTTTGTTGAGTACATTCAACACCCGCCCCGAAACTGTTTGTCCTATTTCAAGATAGAATTTGTTTTCAGGTAATTTTGAGTGTAGGAGATCGCCGGTGTTAAACCTTCGCCAACCCTGCGTCATCATCAATATGTCAGTAATTTCACGTGTGCGTGCGCTGTTGTCGCTGAAATATTCATTTGGTTTCTCGATATAGCCTTTTAGATCCGAATTGATGAGCAATGAGTTAAGAATGTTTACGCCAAGGGTATCGGTTTTAATTAGCTTGTTGTCGGTAACGCTAAGCGATAAATGGGCCTGTACGGGTTTTTGCTTTGAGTCGGTTATGCTGAATGTAAGCGAAACAGGCTCCCGTTTGCTGAAGTTGCTTTTGGCAGTCTGCATGCTAACGTTCGGAAGCTGAAAGTTGCGGTTGAAATACAGTCGCTCGCACCAGGTATTCAGCTTTTTGTCGATCACTGTGAAGGTGGCGATACCCGCAGGAAATAATGTTTCGGGAATAAAGCCTTCCTGTGTACTCAGTGGTAGCAGAAGGTATACCACACCCCGAAGGTGTACCAAAAGATTGAGCGAGTCCGACGGTATGGCGCTTTTATTGATTACTTTATAAAAAATACGGTTGCGGTTATGTGCCAGTTGAAGCGAAATACCCTGCGCTGTTGTGGCTGGCAAATCTACTCTTTTGTTTTTGACATTCGCACTGTGTATTATTGCGTAGTACGACTCGCCCGGATTTGTTTTTAGAAAAATTTTCCCCATTCCATTATGAGTACTTTTGAAATCCATAAGTTCTTCGCCGGTCTGATTATGTATTGTTCCCTCCACATCAACCGACAGCCCGTTTGTTCCTATGGCCTTAAAAGCAATATTTTGTATTTCATCATCGAGAAAGCTGCCACTTTCAGGAAAAAACTGAAACGCAAAATCCTCGTTGTCCGATGGCACAATTACTTTGTGAGTGTATTTCAACCCCGGTTCGCGCAGCCTTATTTCGAGATGCTTTTTTGCGTCTGTTTTGCTGTCGTCAGCCAAATTCAGTCCTATGCTACCATCTTTTTGCGTTTGCACCGAAATACGCTTTTTGCTTCCACTTAACCAACTGTGAATAATACTGAAATCTTTGTCGGCGATGGGCTTTCCGTAGGTATCCTTAAACCGCAGCACTACCTGCCAACGTCCATCAGGAAGTTTTACAAATTCTTCAGTGCAGTTTATACGGGTGTCAATACTATTTCCAATATCAATTGTTTTGTAAAAAAAGAAATCATCGGTGTTCTTCATCCAATGCGTATATGCTCTGAGTGTATAAGTACCCGGCCTAATTTCAGGATGTAGTTTTAAATATCCGGAAATACCAATACTGTCTTTTCTGATTTTTATGCGAGAAACAACGGAGTCGGTTGGGTCGATTAATTCTGCAAATACAAAGCGGCTTTTCGAATCGGGACGATGTGTGGCCGAGTTAAGCACATAAGCACTGAGCCAAATGGTTTCCCCTGCATTGTAATAGGGCTTGTCAGTATGTACATATACTTTTTCCTGTGGGTTGAAGTGCCATAACTGTGCAAATCGGGTGGCAATGGTTTTTATATCGGGCTCCTGACCAAAGGAGTGTTGGAATGTGAGAATAAAAAGGATGATAATCAGTGTTTTAAATTGAGGCTTCATGATTTTCTTTCAGTATTTAGTGGATTCGAACTAAGCTTGTCAGAATTGCTGTTAACAGGGAAATTTCATGTTTGGCAAATAAAATTCTTAATTCCTGGAAAAACACCCCAAATGTAAAAATAATGTATGGGATACACAATTTATTAGTGCGAATTTGTGAAAAATAGCAATAAAAAATTCGGACATGTAACAATATTGCCACATGCCCGAATTTTATTCATCCCTTAAATAGCTTATTCAAATACAATTTTCGAGTTTAAATGCTCTTCTTTAGTGTTTATGTGTAAAATGTACATTCCTTTAAGCCCGGGATTATCAAGTTTAAGCAAATTCTGACCCGCTTGTAACAATATATTTTTATTCACGATTTCTCTGCCACTTAAATCGGTCACTGTTAGTATGGCGTCGTTTCCATTTTGGGTGACAATGGCAATATAAAGCCTTTCGATTGCCGGATTTGGATAAACGAATAGTTTGGTTTGATTACTGATTAAACCTTTGAAAATAGCCGTAGTAATTCCACTTGCAACTGTTTGTGTGCTTTCGTCAACTGTAAAGTTTACGTTTACAACCTGCTCACCTTCTTCAAGGGCGGTAGTCATTGGCTCAGTCATTTCGAAACCTGCCCGTTCAATGACAATGGCATAATTACCTGCTGGAAGATTACTGAAACTATACAACCCATCGCTACCCACACACTGACTTGCAATAACTGCACCCGTACCATCGAGAAGCAATACTCTTGTATCGCAATTGTCAACGCGTGGCGCTCTGTTGATATTTGAGCCCGGATTAATGCCAATAAAAGCCACAGTGCCTGAAATAACACCTGTTCCGTTGAAATCAAAGTCGGATTTCTTTTCCTGAAGCAGGAAGTTAATGCTGGTGTCCGACTCACAAGTAAGTATAAAGGGCGTTACGTCCGACCATTTTACACTTTGATCGTGATAAGTGTCCACAAACGGATTTTCGCCGGGGAAAGTCCAGTCAACAAAATGCGCTTTTAGTACATATTCGCCTGCGGGCAATCCTTCGAATCGGATTGTTTGCGGCATATTGTCCGTTCTGAAAAGCTCGTATCTACCCGAATTATTTTTTTTGTAAAGCTCTCCCGCTACATCTTCATATCCTGTGGCACCGCCCTGCATAAACGCAGCATTTAGTGTAGCTCCGGGTTTGTAAATCACCCGCACCGAATCGATTACAGCACAAGCTCCATTCGAAATAATAACCTGATAAAGCCCTGATTCAGTCACTTTGCGTATAGGGGTATCCTGAGGATAACGCACACTCCAGAAATAACCATAATCGCGACTGCCGGCATTTAGTGTGACTGTGTCGCCGGGACAAGCATAAATGGTATCGGGCAAGATAGTTACAATAGTGTCGAAAACCTGCACATTTATTGCATCAGAAGCTTCTCCAAGCGTGTTTTTTACGGTTACACTATATTCGCCGGCTTCTTTCACCCAAATTTTTTGTGTAGTTGCATTGGTGTTCCACAAATACTCAGCCCCTGCCAGATAACCTGCATCAATTTGAGCTGAATCGCCACGGCACAATTTAATATCATCCCCTAAGTTTACTACCGGTGTAGCAATATCAACAATCTCAAACTCCATTTGCAAAACATAGCCTTCAGGAGTAGTGTAATGAATTGAATCAATAGTGTATAAGTCTTCATTCGTTATGTTTTGTACAGTGTACCAATAATCACCACGAGTAGGAAGTTGTTCATAATCAGGAATACAACCATCCATTTTATCAGAATATAATATTTTCCTGCCTCCATAAAGGTTTGTTGTCAGATTGCAACAATTTTGATATACCTGCGAACTCACTTTGGATATCTTATTTTGCAAACCGGTAGTATTAACCATTAGTTGTGCATTTCCAGAAACTAACATTACAGCACCTATCGCATCTTCGTGAGGTTGCGATGATTTTACTTTTGACGTGGCAATATAATTAGGCGACTCCTCCACACTATATGTAGTATTCCAACGCATAGGAATTCCCTTAATGTCGAAATCCCAATGTCCTTCGTAATAATACTCGTTTGCAACATCAGTAGTCCAAACCATATTTTCCTTCGCATCGTTTAAGAAATCGATTTTTATCACACTTTGTGCATCTTTGGTGCTAAACAAAATGGTATAGTCGTCATCTTTAGGCCACGAGTTGTCAGGATTTGTAGCATCAACAAAAAAGCCCTGTGGAATTATTACAGCATGTTTCTTGCCATCCGCTAAATTTGCCATCGAAAATGTAGCTACTGTGTCGGTTACAGAGATTTCACTACCCGCAATGCTTTGCTGAAAACCTGTTGAAGGAGTGGATATGCTGATTGATAAGTCTGTCCTTGCCGTTACACTTTTATTAAATGATAATCTTACCGGATTTTGTTTATCAACGTCGGTTTCGTTTTCGGCAGGAAACTGTGTTTTCAGAGCTAATATATTCGGATCAACATATTCAACATCATCGTATCTGCACACAAACATCGAAGTGGCTGAGTTTTCAATATCGCCATCGTATCTGCGTGGTTTTATATTGTCAAATGGATTTTGATACTGCCAATACAACGATTGTCCGGTTAAGTACATTTTCGATTTGTCGGCATTGAATGCAATGGCATTAATATTATCGTACTCTCCGTAGTATAGCAGGGACGCATGAACAAAATCGCCATCTTCAGTATATTTTGCAATCACACCTGCATATTTATTACCTCCTTGAAGTATAGTGTCGCCAATATTCACACTTGTTCTTGCGTTTGTGGTTAAAAAGATATTCCCATCGCTGTCGCCGGAAATTTCATTTCCCGAAACAAAAAACTGAGAATTACCTTCTTTTCCGATAAGGTGCGCCCAATCAAGGTTGAAATCCTGATCAAAACTTATAATAAATGACTTTTTACTTCCTGATTCGGCAGGAAAAACTTCTGTTTCGTTATAGCTTATCTGATCATCTCCTTTGGCACCTGTAATAATAATGTTGTTATTTGCACTGATATAAATATCAGAAACCGGAGATTCAATACTACTATTACCCTCCTTTGTCACTTCTAAATACCTTGTTTCAGCGTTTGTAAAGCTATTACTCATTTTCTGAATAAAAATACCCTGATTATAAGTACTTTGATTTAACTCGGCCGGTGCATTTGGATGTTTGTGCCAATCTTCACCATCGAAAAACGAAAAATCGTATTTTCCGGCACAATACACATTGTCGTTATCCCACGTAATTATCAGATTACTAATGCCTCTGCCTGATTTGAAAGTTTTATTGCTTAGCAAAACTCCTTCATTCGAATACTTTAATATAAAGCCTGTTTGAACCGCGACACTATTAGTATTGGTATGCACTTCAATCAATTGTTGATCGGCATAAAACGAACGATAATGATTGCCTGCCACAAAAATATTTCCACTACCATCAATTGCTATATCGCTGATAAAAGGCTGACTATAGTTTTCGCCACCAGCAATATTTTTATACGATTTTGAGAAATTTGTACGTCCGTTACTGCTATACGAAACCAACAACCCACAACCCCTGCTGCCTGATGAAAGTGCAATTTGTTCATTGTCATTTATTGTAATTAAATCGCTGTTGGAAGTCCCAGGAGCTACATGCATAGCCACTATCACATTCTCGTCTGCATCGACCATACATTTGATTTTGCCCCCATAAGCTATATTTACGTCATTTCCGGTAATGAATTTTGTCCATTCAATTTGTCCATCGTGAGTCATTTTGCTCAAAGCGTATCCGTCGTAAGCTACAGGCGACACTAAACCATTTGTATTGGTAGAGGCCAAAATACGCGAGGCCACATACACATTTCCTGAAGCAGCAACTGCAATATCAGTTCCTACGGCATCAATACCATAAACTGTGAAATCAGCTGGCTGAAGTTTCGCAAAAGCTGCTGAAATGCTAATAAGCAACATTAAAGCAAGTAAATTAATTTTTTTCATAAGCCATATTATTATTAAATATTGTTTCGATTGGGCACTTTTGGGGAGGTGTTAGCTATGTGTAAACCCGTCAAAAGTGCGTCTGTGTTAATATGAATGAGTATTTTATATGTTGAATTTATGTCCAATCACTATTTGATTTATTCATATTTTCGTTTATCTCAAAATACTTGTCTAATATATTTTTAAATCTATTGGTTAAATGAAAGGTTGTTCCATTAATCATAGTTACTTCCTTTCTATTGAATTTATATTCACTTATAAATAATGGATTTATGCAATAACAATCCGATATTCGAATAAAACCGTTTTCACAAAGTTTATCGAGAAAAATCGTATCATATAAACTCAGTTCAATATTTTCGTCATGTCCTGTGAACAGAATCTTCTTGCTGTAAGGACAATAATAAGCGTAATAAATCTTTTCCTTTTCGGATACTAAAATATAGTCATCCGTTTCAAGTACTATTTTTGATTTACAATTTTCATTCATAATCGTCGGATTAATTGACGTAAAAGTATTATGAATAAAAGTAAGTTTATTATTTCAGTTTAAATACGCAGGCAACCAATTGAAATCCGTTGCTTGCGTAATCAAATGCAATTCAAAGACTACTTAGCTGTGCTATCACTTTTTCCTTATATCGTGTAGCCACAGGTATTTTTGTTTTGTCGCTCATGCTTAAATAACCCCCATCTGATTTATGATAACAAATCAGATGTTTTGAGTTAATCAAATGCGATTGGTGTGTGCGAATAAAGCCACAGTTTTCGAGCAGGTTTTCGTATTCCTTAAGGTTTTTCGAAACCACAAGCGATTTGCTTCCGTTCAGAAAAAAAGTACAATAAGCGCCATCGCCCTGCAGGCGAATTATATCGTCGATAAGGATTACGTGCATCGAATCGGCAGTGCGCAAAACAATACGTGATGGAGCGGGTTGTTGAAAATTCTGAAGCAGGGTATTTAATTTCAGTGTCGCATCTTTGGCAATTTCCACACCTTGTGCTTTACGAATGGCTTCGGCAAATTCGCCTTCGGAAAAAGGTTTGAGTAAATAGTCGAGTGCACTGAATTTAATGGCCTGTAAGGCATATTTTTCGTAAGCAGTAATAAATATTATGCTAAAATTGATGGCAGTCAGTTTATGCAAAAAATCGAATGCGCTCCCGTCGGGCATATCCACATCGAGGAGTATAAGGTCGGGATTGTGGAGTAGAACAGCCTGATATGCCTCTTCAACCGAAGCAGCTTCGGTGCAGATAACGATTTCGGGAAAATATTTTTCGAGCAAACCGCGACTTATGGTCCTGGCGTGTAGCTCGTCGTCAACAATAAGCAATTTCATTTGTCGTAGGATTTAAATGGAACAGCAACACTGACACGTGTTCCGCATTGCGTATCGGGCACAGGACTTTCTATTGTCAGACTGTCGGGTCGTCCGCCCTGCATAAGCACACGACCAAGCGTAATTTCGATAGCCATGGAGCGATGTTCGTTTTCGGTTTTATTTTTCTGAATACCAACGCCGTTGTCGGTCACAACAAGTATAAGTTCGTTGTTTAGCATGCTGAAGCTAATGCTGATTTTGCCACCTGATATACCCCTTATGCCATGTTCAATTGCATTTTCGATAAAGGGTTGTGCTATCATTGGCGGTATATCGGTATTTTCGGGGTCAATGCCTTGTGAAACAGTTATGTCATATTCGAAGCTAATTCCGAAACGAAGCTGCTGCATTTTCAGATAATTGTGTAGAAACTCAATTTCGTCGGAAAGCGAGATAAATTTTTCGTTCGAATTTTCAAGTATCTGGCGCATAAGTTTTGCATAACTTGTCAGGAAATTTGATGCTTCGGTACTATTTCCTGAAATAACGAACTGATTAATAGCATTAAGAGTATTAAAAATAAAATGTGGATTCATTTGCACCCTGAGCATTTTTTCGCGAAGTTCGGCCTGCTCTTTTTTGGTCTCTGAAAGTTTTCGCCTCCACCACAAAAACATCATGGCGGCAAACAAAAGGAGAATAAAAACAACAGCTATAAACAGCGATTTGCGACGTTGGTAAGTAAGGGTTTTAAGTCGGTTTTCGTGGTCGAGCCTTTCAATTTCCTTTTCTTTTTCGGCAGTACGATATTTAATTTCGAGATCGTGCATGTTTTTTTCCACATCTGCATTACGAAGCGAGTCGATACCTTCTTTGTAAGCGTTGTAATGCTCGTAAGCCATTTTCCAATTTTTGGTGCTTTCGCCAATACGCGCCAAAGCCAGATGTGCCTGTGTTTCTTCTTCGGGATAAAACTTCAAAGCTTTAGCTCTTTCAAGTGCATCGTATGCAAATTCCGACGCTTTGCCCGGCTGATTCATTTTTTCAAGAATATTAGCTGCGTGTATCCTGTCCACTATTTGTGCATATACTTTTGAACTTTTATCGGCATACTCAATTCCTTTCAAAATATCGGCATATGCTTCTTTGTATTTTTCCAAAGCAAGATATACTAAACTCCTATTCGAATAGCCTGTCCCCAGTCCGGTTGTATAATTGTTTGCTTTCGAAATCACTATCATCGAATCGTACCATTGAATGGCTTGCCCGTAATTTTTGCGAATTTTATTAATTCCGCCCAGGTCGTTGAAAATGGCTGCTTTTGTTTGAATGCGACTGCCGGGCAGGGTAGTCGATACCTCGTAAGCTTTTTGTATATAATACTCCCATTTCTCGGTGTCACTTTCTTTAAAAAGCTGTCCAATTTGCTGATAGTAGTAGTCGAGATTTCGTCTTTTCCCGGAAGCAATTTTGTTTTTAAGAGCTTTAAGTTTGTATGCAATGGCTTTCTTTAAATCGCCGGCATATTCATATTCTGAACCCATATTCATTAGTATCATGGCCACCATATCGGCATCAGGGATGTCGTAAAATGCTTTCAGCGCTTTGTGATAATAACTCATGGCTAACGGACGGTTGCCTGAGTAACTTGCATTCGAGGCCAGCAGATTGTATATTCTGCCCGATTCTTTCAAGTTTTTTGTGGCTTCCGAAAGTGTAATTGCTTTAAGCAGAAGGCTGTCTCCGGTTTTGAAATCAGCCTCTTCGCTTACAGAATCACCCCAGTATTTTAATGCCTGAATCATGGCGGATGTGTCGTTTTTTATGCAGGCACTTCGGTGTTGTTCGGGGTAGGAGTTTTGCGCCGGAAGATTTTGCATGAATGCAAATATAGTAAGTAGATACAGTAGGATTTCAGATAGGTTTTTGCGACGCATATGTCTGTTGAATAAGTGAATAAAGCTAATGCTGAAGAATGAATTGCAAATATATTTATTAATTCCGAATATTAGTCAACTAATGCAAAAAATGTAGTAAAACGTAGAGTTCTGTCTGTAATAAATGCTACAAAACTGAACTGTAAATCGCCACTTAAAATAAGATATCCGGTATCATATAAAAATGATACCGGATATCTTAAGGAAATAGTTTTAATTGTTTTTAATAACGTAGTTTACGCATTTCTGCCATTAGAGCTTCGTTTTCTTCGGCTGTACCTACTGTAATGCGTAGGCAATCGTTGCACAGTGTTACTTTCGAACGATCGCGAACAATAATCGATTTGCGTACCAATATATTGTAAATATGAATAGCACCATCCATTTTTACAAGAATGAAATTTGCATCGCTAGGATACACTTTCATTACCATAGGTAGTTTAAGTAATTCGTTACTAAGACGTGTGCGTTCTCTTTTGATAATTTCTGACCAAACTTTAACCTGTTCCTCGCCATCGTTCTTTATCATATCCGAAATGTGCTGCTGTGTAAGCATATTTACATTGTAAGGATATTTAATTTTGTTGAGCACAGCAATAATTTCTTCCGATGCAAATGCCATACCTAATCGTACACCGGCATTGGCCCATGCTTTCGAAAAAGTCTGAAGTATTACCAGATTAGGATATTCTTTTAATAGTCGTGAATAACTGTCGCGCGATGCAAAGTCGATATAAGCTTCGTCGATGACAACAATACCACGAAACCAATGAAGCAATTTCAGTATTTCTTCTTCGTTCAGGTCGTTTCCTGTGGGGTTGTTTGGCGAACAAAGCCAAATGATTTTGGTGCGAACATTGGTGGCGTCCATCACGCGATAAGCCTCAATGTCGAAATCCTGATTCAGATTTACAGTGCGATACTGAATGTTGTTAATGTCGGCGCATACACGATACATGCCGTAAGTTGGTTCAATGGCCACTACATTGTCGGTGTCGGGTTCGCAAAATGCGCGAAAAAGTAAATCGATAGCCTCATCGCTTCCATTACCCAAAAAAATATTAGCAGCAGGAATGTTTTTGATCTTTGAGATTTGCTCCTTGAGTTTTGTCTGTTGTGGGTCGGGGTAGCGATTGTAAGGGTGGTTATACGGGCTCTCATTGGCATCGAGATATACCGAGGCTTTGCCTTTGAATTCATCGCGGGCACTCGAATAGGGCTTTAAATTAAGAATATTTTCTCTTAACAATTCTTTTAGGTTCATTTTTCTATATTTGTTGTGTTTGAATAATTATGGTTCTGAACATGAAGAAACTTATCGAGTTTCATGTTAAAACAATCAGATGTTTGTGCATAGTCAAACAAACTGCAAATGTACAATCCGAAAGGTTAAAAGGAAAGGTAAAACAGTAAAAATAACATACATTATCAGACAATTACAATCAAAAAAATCAACATCAACGACGATAGCTGATTTCTCTTTCATCAGATTCAGGCTCGTTTTCCAGACGGATTTTAACCGCATTGCTGTGGGCCTGTAATTCTTCATTTTCAGCCATCAGAATAATGGCGTTGCTAAGGTTTGTAAGTCCTTCTTTGGTTATTTGCTGAAAGGTTACTTTACGTAAATAGCTGTCAAGGTTAACGCCGTTATAGGCTTTGGCGTAACCATTTGTGGGTAAGGTGTGGTTAGTTCCCGATGCATAATCGCCCGCACTTTCGGGAGTATAATTTCCAAGAAATACCGAACCTGCATTTATTATATTCGCCGCCACACCCATGTAGTACTGAGTACAAATAATTAAATGCTCAGGAGCATATTCGTTGGTTATTTCTACAGCTTCATTTAAATTCTTAAGCAGAATTATTTTACTGTTTTCGAGTGCTTTCTTTGCCAGTTCTTTACGGGGCAATTGTTCCAATTGTACGGCAATTTGTTCCTGCACTTTTTCTACAAGAGCTTCGTCCACAGTGATTAATATCGACTGACTATCCACTCCGTGTTCGGCCTGCGATAGCATGTCGGCTGCCACAAATGCCGGATTGGCTGAGGCGTCGGCCAGTACTTCTACTTCCGAAGGGCCTGCAGGCATGTCGATAGCCACATCGCGCAACGATACGAGTTGCTTGGCGGCGGTCACATACTGATTGCCGGGCCCGAAAATTTTATATACTTTCGGAACTGTTTCGGTTCCATAGGCCATTGCGCCAATGGCTTGTGTGCCACCAATTTTGAAAATACGGTGAACGCCTGCTACTTTTGCTGCATAAAGCACTGCCGGGTGTACTTTTCCGTCTTTTCCCGGAGGTGTGCAAAGCACTACCTGTTTGCATTCGGCAATCTGAGCCGGAATGCCGAGCATCAGCACAGTGGAGAACAAAGGTGCTGTTCCTCCCGGTACGTATAGTCCTATTTTTTCGATAGGAATGGCTTTTTGCCAGCAATATACGCCGGGCGATGTCTGTATCTCAGGCAAATCCTGTAGTTGTTCGACATGAAATTTCCAGATATTACGACGCGCCATTTCTATGGCCTGACGCAAAGGTACAGGCACCAATTTTACGGCTTCTTCAATTTCTTCAGCACTCACCTCAATACTCTCAGGAGCTACTTTGTCAAACTGAAGGGTGTATTCTCTGACAGCCGCATCGCCACGATGTCGCACATCGTCGAGTACTTTCTGTACAGTGCCGAAAAGAGCGGTACTGTCGAAAACAGGACGAGCCAGAATTTCTGACCATTGTTCGCGGGCGGGATATCTGAAAATTTGCATAAATAATAAATTGCTAATAAAATTTGCATACAAAAATACAGCATTTTTTTTATTTATGGTGCCCCTGTTGTTATAAAATAAGCCTAAACGATGACTTTAACGTTTAGGCTTAAATTTTATCAGAATATTTATTCCATTTCTACAGGCATACATAAAAAATGCAGGTAAATTAAAAACGTACCACAAATTCAGCTACAAACTTATTGTCGGAATTTGGAATTCCAACTCCGTAGAAATACTGTTCGTAGTTGAGACGAATATCATTCAGAAATGGTTTTGCCAAACTGATGGTAATACCGCCTGTAATGCGTGAGCGGGCAATGTCGGGCGCAATAAGTGTTCCTGCTGAATCGAATTTTTTGTTTTCGGTCATCATGTCGTAACGTATGCCCGGAGTAATTTTGGTGATGTTTTTGCTTTTGGGAGTGGCAATGTTGTAAGCTGCAAAACCAAAGAAACCCTGTGTGGGAGTATAGAGGTTGTTTTCGTATGTTTTGTAAAAATACTCACTCTCGAGATGCAGGTTTTTAATAACGTACATTATGCCTCCGCTGTACAAATTCATCCTGAGTGCGGCAGGGCTTATTGAGTTTACATCCACTGAGAGCTCGAGCGATTTTACAGGACGAATCACCGAACGAAGTACATAGCTCAGTTCATCGGTTTTACGCCATGGTTTCTGATTATAAAGCCCTGTGCCATTGTATATACCTGCCTGAAATGACAGTGGGAATTCAGTGAAGTTTTCAAATTCGAAAGTGGCTCCCACATCTCTGAGCCCGGTAAGCTGTTTTCCTATAAAAGAGCGGTTGGCAAAATATAGTTGATGCGGCGAACGCAGATTGTCGGTGCTGAAGGGTATTTTCTGTTGTCCTATGGTAAAATGCCACCATTTTGAAGGTTGCAGACGAAGATATGCATCTAACATTTTGGTTACACCTTCGTCCGAAAGGTCTATCTCTGCTTTGTAACTCACTATCGGACTAAAATTTCCTCTTAAGCTGAACCTTGCATTTCGTACCTGAAAACGATGTTCGGCATCGTTGGTGTTGTACTCATATTTGGCTCTGATAGTTCCATCTATCTGAGGTTCGTAAATGGTTTGTGCTTTCAATTGAGCTGAACTGAAAATGAAAAATACTGCAAAAGCTGTCAATTTTATTACTTTCTTCATTGCCTGTAAATAAGTGTTATTTAATTTGATTTATAAAAGTTTCCCAATTATCATATAAATCTTTCATACTGTCGAATACCAAAGCTGCGCCACTGTCGGTCAGTACTTTATCGTCGAGCGGACCGGTGTTGACTGCTATGGTGTAAATGCCGGCAACAGTAGCCGATTCCACGCCAAGAGGTGCATTTTCCACCACCACTGCTTCGTGTGCTTCCAGTCCTGCTTTCTCCAAAGCCATCAGGTAGGGCTCAGGATGCGGTTTTCCATGCTTTACATCAAAAGCTGTCACCATGTTCCCGGGAGTAAAAACATTCGGAAAAAATATCTGTAGCCTCTCGAGCAGGCTTGGTTGCCCTGAACCGGTCACTAAGAAAATGCGTAAACCCTGTGCTTTTATTTTGCTGAGTAATTCAGCCGAAAAGGGCATTACGGGGGACGGCGGATAGGCTTCGAAGTATTTGGATTTTATTTTGTAAATCTGTTGCTTTTCGTCTTCTGTGGCATTGCGGTTCCACTCGCGGTTAAATGCACCGTCGATGGTGGAATGCCCCGTGCGGCCTTCGTTCATGTAAGCTTCGTGTTCGGTAAACGGAATACCTATGTCGGTCATGGCGTTTACCCAGGCTGTGGCGTGGTAGGGCATGGAGTCAAAAAGCACTCCATCCATATCGAAAAAGATAGCTTTGGGTTTGAGTGTTTTACATGTATTGTTTTGATAATGAGATATGGAGTCGGCGAACATAGGGCATTTCAATTTTTTGCAAAGGTAATGTTTTATATCGACAATCAGTAGCTGAAAGTGCTTTAGCTCTGAACCCGATGTCATAAGTGTTTCATTTATATGTCGTTTGACATAATAATGTAACAGAAATGTAATCTGTATTAGCGTTTATATAAGTTAGTCACTTCTTGAAAAATATTTTCTTAAATGCTAATAACGCAAAGTTTTTCACTTTGCGTACTTTCTTGGCAAGCCAAGCGGCAGAGCCGAGCGGCGGATATTTGATGATATAATAATAGGCATATTTAATTCTACTTTGACAGATTTATTTTTAAAGAAATAGGAACGCGGATGTAGCGGATTTCTGCTGAATGAATAGAACTGATTTTTTATACGGATTATAAAATTCATATATGAATTTTGCGGATCGAAGATATTGCAACTATGTTTATTAATCCACATTTCGACTTGTCGAAATAAAAATCCGAATTTAAACTGTTTTTTGTTTGAAAATTTTCCGTGTCAATCTGTTTAATCCGCTAAATCCGCGTTACTATTCAAAATATTTCGTTAGAGAAAAACTCAATTTTAATCTGTCAAAGTAGAATTAATCTTTGCGCACTCTGCGTTTATTTGTAAATTCAGAGGAAATCCAATAACTTAGATAATGACTATTATTTTTGTGATAAACCAAAAATTTATTACTGCCAATAAAAAAGCCGGATTCTTTTATCATTTTATGAAAAAATCACTAAATTTGCAACCGCAAAATTGCTCGGGATGTGGCGCAGTTGGTAGCGCGCTACGTTCGGGACGTAGAGGTCGCAGGTTCGAATCTTGTCATCCCGACAAAAAACACAGAGAGTGCTTGTTTTCGACAGGCACTCTCTGTTTTTTTTTGTTTAATATGATAGAATTCAGAGATTGAATATGTAATAAATATACAGTGTTATTCGATAATAATACGTTTTGGCCCGTTTTATCATAAGCTTATCCTGTATTCATCCTATACTTATCCTGTACATATCCCGTCATGTGAGTATTTATGCATTTTCTTATTCCGAATACACATGTACACTTCCCTGAGCCGATGGTAAATATGCCACGCCTTTCCATGTAATCATCAGAAAAATAAATGAGAAAATGATAAGCCATAGCGTGAATTTTTTCGGACGGCTTTCGCGCAGTCGCACATGAATATAAATAAGATAAGCTGCTGCGGTAATAAATGCCCAGGTCTCTTTCGGATCCCAGCTCCAGTAATGTCCCCACGCTTCTTTTGCCCAAATGGCGCCAATCAACAAGCCTGTCATTAGCAACCCGAAACCCACATAAACCAGATTGTCGGTAAAGGCTTCCAGAGTGGTTGTTTCCCTTTGTTTTTTATATTGCCAAAGTAAAATAACGGCGGCGATAGCAGCTGCACTCAGAAACGAATACGAAAGAATATAAGCTGTGACATGAGGCACAAACCAAATACTTTGCAATGCAGGCATCAGGTTTTTGGAATGTATTTCGGGTTTGAGAATATTGATGAAAATGAAAACCGAAGCCACCACCAGACTGAAAGCCTTGATCCAGTTGTATTTCCATTTTACGTACATTACAAAACCTATGGTCGAGAGGAAAAATGTGTACCAGAGCCGTGTTTCGCCCATAGTGCGCATGGGCGGACGGTCGAGGCTTATCCACAACAATACTATAAAGGTAGCAAAACCTACAATTCCTGCGAGCGTAAAAATATTATTCAGCCAACGCTTTTTACTGGTAAAAACTGTAATAATGGCCAGCAGCCAGCTGATTAAAACCGGAATTGCAAATGCTGTAAAATGATCCCAACTTATGTTCATGCTTTTTTCCTCCTTGCTTTTTTGTTACCTTCCCACAACAAAAATATTGAACCTGCCAGGAACATGAAGATTCCCACATATACCCATGTCATCCAGGGGTCGTAAACCAACTCGAAACTGCTGTAGGCCGAGGCTTTTCCTGCATCGGCATCGTAGCTGTACTGGTAAATCATCCAATGCCCCACGCGCAGGGGTTTGTTTACCTCGAGTTGCGCCTGATAAGTTTTTTCGTCAGGTGTGTACACTTCAATGTCAGAGCGGAAAAGTTTGGGTTCGGGGCGCGTCATTACAAGGCTCAGCGTGTCGTTGAGTTGCATGGTCATATACAATTGCGCAAAGTTTCCACAGCATATCCACCCGCTCTGACTAAAACCTGCCACGTTGTTTTCAACTTTTACCAATGCGGCAGGGCAGGAGCCGGGCATGGGAATTTGCTGATAAGTGCTGTCACTTTTACGCACGGCTTCGTGTATGTATTTTTCAAGCTGAATATTCCAACCTGCAATATTCGCAGTGGTTCTCGTAGTGTCAATTTGCCACATTTGCGGATTTCCGTTTGGAATGGCATCGCCTGTGCGACGGTCGATAATGGCTAATTTCGGGATATATTCCTCCATATAAAAATCGTTCAGCTTTATGGCCAAAGGCAATTCAAGTACATCGTCCTTTTCGTTGTACACGCGCCATTCGGTAGCGCCTTCTTCCACATGCATCACGTAGCGGCGCAGGTCGGCAGCGCCAAATCCGCCGGCATAAAGCAGCACGAGCAAACCCAAGTGATTGAGATAAAAGGCGTAATCGCGCCAATGGAAATTCAGCAACCGCCGTGCAGTGACACAGCTCAGATTCAACAATGTAAAATAAAACACGATCACAAATGGCCATGAGCGTGTTACAGCGTCGAATCCAAGCGCTGATTGTCCGTCGGCATTTGCAGGAGCCTGCATGGTAAGTCCCATTATGATGCTGTAAAGCAGCAATCCGCTGATATTGGCCACGCTCAGCGGAACAGCTGCCAGCCATTGAAATAAATGAGATTTGTGTCGCAATGTAAGTACGGCAACAATAATCAGCGTAAGTATAAGCAGGTAAATGTTGACCGGATAACGTATAATTTCGTAATCGAAATTTCCAATGCTGAGTTGCAGCATGATACCGGAAGCTATAAGTCCGCCTACCACTGCAAAACTTTCTTTGTACGACCAGGGTGCTTTCCACCACGGACCTGAGTTTTTATTCATTCGTGAAACGTTTGTTTTTATTTGACTTTTACAGATTTAGATTAACCCTTAAGAGATTTCTGAGACGACACTAATCAACATCCCGAGGGGCTTGAAGTTACTTTCGTTTTGCCTATTATTTTCTCAGAATACATAATAGATTATACAAATTATATGTATCTGATAAATTGAATTATATAAAAAAAAGATTAGTAACGCTGATTTACACAGATAAAGCGGATATTCACTGATTAAATGTAATAAAATGGATATGAAAACGGATCTAATCCCCGATAAATCGGGGAAGATTTAAGAGTGGAATCTTAAATGTTAACTTCATTAATCTTCGATTCCGACAGGTCGGAATCGAAGATTAAGATCCGTTTTAAAATCCGCGTTCTATTATCTTCATAATATTCCAACTTATATGAAATATAATATGTCGAAGGATATTTAAACAAACACAGAAATCACTCCTTATGTGATTCCTGTGTCTTAAAATTTATTTTTCGAACAGAAATTCCTAAAAATTAAACTTACTCAAACCTATTTAACAGTTTAGATCTCCTCCTTGAGGGGGTTGGGGGGCTGTATTAAATCTTTTGAGTAGTGAGGCGGCCTTTTTGTTCCGCTTTTTTAATCCACTCAGGAATGACTGTGTTTTTGAAACTTTCTTTCTTTTCTTTCAATGTTTTCATATCCAGACCAATGTATTCCTGTGCTTTGTCTTTGGTCGAAATATCCGGCATTTTCAGGTCTTTCGGATTTACATTGAGTGCAAAAAGTACATTTTGTAATGCCAGATGAGCCTGTAGGCTACGATCGAGGCTATGTGCCAAAATGCGTTGCGACTCTACCGGAGCATGGAAAGTAGCGCCGTGGCTGGCCACTACAAAATCCCAGCGCCACTGAGCCTGACGAAGCAATTCGAGCGCCGGTTTCATTTGGCTTTCGGTAGCACCATTGTCCCATGCATATTTTGCAAATACGTGTGCTTTGGCTAATTCCACTTCAATGCGGTCACGAATTTCGAGCGCTTTGTCCTGATAATCCTCCACATAACGACGCAGGTTCTCTTCTGAATCGCGGTGGCAGGTTTGGCAGGTGTTGTTGATGTTTTTCAACGGACTCATAATCTGGTGGTCGCTGTATTTGATACCGCCATCCACTTTGTAAGGCATATGGCAATCGGCACACGACAAACCACGTTGTGCGTGAGGTCCGAGATTGAAAATTTCAAAATCCGGATGTTGTGCTTTCAGCATTGGCGCACGGCTGAGTTTATGTACCCAGTCCACATGTTGCACTTCATCGTAGTATTTTTCAATATCTTCCACTGTCATCCCTTTATCCCAGGGGAATGTCAGATATTTTCCATCGCCTTTGAAATAATATTCCACGTGACATTGGGCGCAAGCCAGCGAACGCATTTCCTGTGCTGTTGCATTTTTAATGTCTTTTCCCTGACGTTCGAAGGCTTCAATAAGTCCGGGGCGCGAAATATTTAGCTGCATGCTGTTGTGGTCGTGACAATCTGCACAACCAATGGGGTTTACAATTTCTTCGCCCAGTGTCGACCATTTTCCCTTGTAAAATTCGGCAATACCCATTTCGTGCATCATCCGTGGCACATCCGGACTTTTACAGGTCCAGCAGGTGGCAGGTTGCATATTGTCTTCGGGTTTTTCGGGCGATCCAGTACGCAAAGTGTTACGCACATCGGTTATGGCATGACTGTGTCCGCGTGGCGCTTCGTAGTCCATGGCAAATGCGTAACCGGCCCAAAGTACTACCATTTCGGGACGATCTTCGAGCACATCCTGGCGTGTGTTGCCTAAATGTTTGCTTTTAAAGTCCATGTCGGTAGTTTTTTTCCATGTTTCGTATTCGCGCGGATAATTCACACCCCACATATCGCTGCGCGATTCGAAAGCTTCAATTTCTACTTTGCGGTTGTTGAATAAAGTGGCAATTTCGGCACGGCGTTCGGTGATGGAAGCTGCCAACAAGCCAATCAGAAATACAACCACCATAATTGATAAAAAAAGTATCCAACCCCAAACGGGTTTACGACGGATAAAATCGGATAAGCGCTGTAACATAATATTCAGGATTTAATGGTTTTCTATTGAGGAAAAAATTTCTGAAATATGAATTTATTTATTTATTTATTCTTTTGGTTTTGCCATTGCTTTCTTCAACCATTCGGGAATGGGCGACTCGGGCAGTGGTGTAACTATGGCATTGGGAGTGGACGCAATGCTGCTTTCCTTGCCGTGCGCTATAGACGTATGGCAATCCCAGCAGGCTTTTCCTTTGCCTTCGCGGGCGTCGTTGAAGCTGATCATGCCGGTTTTTACAAATTCATTGTTGAGTTGCGTATGGCAGCGTATGCAATTGTCCATCACTACATTGGAGCTGGCATTGCGGGCACGGATGGCTAATGGTTCGGTGCGCATGGTGAAAACTGCTGAATGCAGTAATCCATCCATTGCTTTGAAATAATATTTACTGATAACGCTGTTTTGAGGTACGTGACAATCGTTGCAATTGGTCCATTTTGAATGTGAATTATGGAACCAGGTTTGGTAGTATGGCGTCATAATGTGGCAATTGACGCAGGCTGCGGGGTCGTCCGACAGATACATGTGGGCTTTCGACATATAAATTGTATATGTGCCCAGTCCGGCAATAATTCCTCCGAAAACGATGATGGGGAGAATTAAGTTTGTCGGTATGTGAAGCAATCTTTTCAGAAATCCCATACAAATCATGATTTAAGGTGATAAACTATTACTTCAGAAATTTGATAACAAATAATTCTGTAGTCATTTCATTTTCCTGACAAATATAAAGAATAAAATCTTTATTTAAAGTCCTTTGGTTTGCTTTATATTTATTAATGATTGTATTTTTATTAATTCTAAATAATAAGTGTTGTAAGTGCTTTGTAGTCTGTTGTTTATGTGAGTTTATGTTTGTCTGTAATTGAGAAAAATATATCATGTTCTTTAGGTGTTTTATGTGTTCAATTGTATTTTTTTTGGCTGTGAATGTGTTTTTTTCAAAACTTTCATATACATTTGCAACGAAATAATACCTCCTTGTAGTAAAATGAAGCTAACGAATACATCCGAATATGCATTGAGAATTCTGACTTTTATGGCCAGAAATCCGGAGGGATTGTTTTCGGCTAAGTCTCTGGTGGAAAAACTCAATATTTCAGACAAATACCTTCGCAGACTAATGACTGATCTTGCAAAAGCCGGATTTATTTATAGTATTCAGGGGCGTGATGGTGGATATAGGTTTGCCAAAATGCCAAACGATATTTTCCTTTCCGAAGTGATTGATGCAGTAGAAGGTATGAAGAAATACACAGGTTGTGTGCTCGGATTTGAAAAATGCAGCGACGAAAACCCATGTGCAATGCATAATTCGTGGGTAAGTGTAAGAGCCGAATTTGTGAAAATGTTCACTACGAAAACCATTAGTGACTTGGATATCAATGATGTCAGTAAGTTCTGATATTTTTTTATCACAAAACACTACTTTTAGGTAGTACATAGTTTTTTTTTCAACAAAATACCACTTAGAAGTATTATATATAAGTTTAATTTTTAAAATCAATTTTATGAAACAGTCATTTTTAGACAAATTCATGAGCCGGAAGGGTTTGGCAACTTCGTTCTGGATCATTGCGTTAATTATGGTGTCGGCGTTGATTTATTACACCGCCAACCTGCAAAAGGAAGTGCCTCCAATTCCGCAGGAAGTGAAATCGGTAAATGGTGAAGTACTTTACACTTACGATGATGTGATTGCCGGAAAAGCTTATTTTCAGCAATTCGACCTTACCGACTGGGGCTCAATGCTCGGCATGGGCGCTTATATAGGTCCTGATTTTTCGACCGATATGTTGCATTATCGTGCTGTGTTTCTGTATGATTTTTATGGAATGGAAATATATGGGAAAAAGAATGCAGATTTGACTGAGGTGGAGCGCGGTGCTGTAAAAGAACGTGTAAAACAGGATGTGAAACGTCAGACACAGTTGCTCGAAGGAACTACTGTTTATACCGAAGCTTCGGCACAGGCTTACAAGTGGAATGTGGAGTATATCAAAAATCTGTTGGTAAATGGTGATCCAGAACGCGGATATCGTGGCGGTGTTATTCTGCCTGAAGAAGCTGAAAAAATTGCGGCTTTCTTCGATTGGGGACAGCTGGTTGCTTCGTCGCTTCGGCCGGGTACGGAACGCACATGGTCGAATAACTGGCCTGGCGAACCACTTATCGATCAGGATTTAAATTTTAATGCGCATAAAATTTCATTGTGGGAATTCCTGATTTTATGGACGCTTACCATTGTGGTGATTTATCTTTCGTACGAATATCTTTTCAAAAAAGAACCGGACGATAAGCTTGAAGACCCTATTCAGATTACAGGAATTTTCCGTTCGCAGAAAAAATTGCTGAAATATATTCCTATTGTGGCAGGATTGTTTGTGGTACAGCTCTTTATGGGTGGTTATCTGGCACATCTTTACACCGAGCCATCCAAGGATTTTCTAATTTCTCAGGATTTGTTGCCTTTCAACGTCATTCGCTCCATGCACACGCAGATTGCAATTTTGTGGGTAGCTGTAGGTTGGCTTGTGGGCGGTTTGCTTATAGCTCCCTGGGTGGCTAACAAAGATCATAAATATCCATGGTTGGTGGATGTACTTTGGGCTTCGTTGCTTGTGGTGGCTGTAGGTAGTATGATTGGTTTGTATATGGGGGCTACAGGTCAGATGCGCGAAACATGGTTCTGGCTCGGAAACGAGGGTCGGGAACTTATCAATCTGGGGCGTGTGTGGGATATAGGATTGGTGGTTGGACTGGTATTCTGGTTCCTGCTGATTATTTCTCTTATCCGGAAATCGGCTACCAACAACCCTATTGTCAGCACCATTATTTGGTCAGCTTTTGCCATTGCCACACTTTATATGGCCGGTATGATGCCGGTACATAAAATTATGCCGAACTATACGGTGGACGATTATTACCGCTGGTGGGTGATTCATCTTTGGGTGGAACTTACTTTCGAATTGTTTGCTGCCGGGGTGATTGCCTTCTTCACTGTGTCGCTCGGACTGATTAGTCATAAAGTGGCTGTAAAGGTGATGTTCTTCGAATTGTTTCTGATTTCGTTGAGTGGAACGCTGGGTGTGGGTCACCATTATTTCTGGCAGGGACTTGATGAATACTGGATTGCAATTGGCGGTATTTTCTCGGCACTCGAACCACTTCCGCTGGCTTTAATGATTATCGAAGCCATGAAAAATAAGCGCGAACGTGTGTACTCAGGCGAAAACTTCAATTTTGGAGTGCCATTTATGTGGATTGCAGGTTCGGCTGTGCTTAACTGGATTGGTGCAGGATTCTTTGGAATGATGATTAATACCCCAACCATTAGTTATTATTCGCACGGAACATATCTGATTATGCCTCACGGACACGTGGCTTTGCTGGGCGCATTTGGTTATATTTCCATCGCATTTTTGTACATGACTTCGCGTACAAATGCATTGGCCAACAATTTGAAATGGGACGACAAGCTTAGTAAATATGGTTTCTGGATTCTGACAATCGGAGCTTTGCTTTATGCAATTCCTACTTATGTGGTAGGTATGGAGCAAACACGTGTGGCAATGGAAGATGGATATTTTGCTGCCCGCTTGCGCGAAACAGTAGAGTCGATGAAGGGTTGGATGTGGGCGCGTACATTGCCCGATGGTATGATGATCCTGGGTGGACTGATTGTGTTCTATGATTTGTTGCAAAAAACATTTCTGGCTAAAAAGCTGAAATAAAATGATTTGGGAATCCGGCAGCTATGTATTTTTGTATAGCTGTCGGTATTTCTCTGCTAATAATGCTTATATTTGTTGTAAAAAAAGCTGGTTTTCAACAACAAAACAATATCTTATGTCGGAATTTACAAATAATGCAACCTACAGAGCTCATGAACTTGCCGATTATATGCTCGGTTTGCTCGATGGGGAAAATGGTCTGCAACTGATTGAAAAACATCAACTCAAAACAGCAAAATTTATCCCGCACGATGTGGTGAATGCTTTTGATATTTTGCTGGATAAAAATGTGTCGGTAGAGGATTTGAAATTTGTGTCGAACAAACTTTTCAATATTCTGTATCAACGACTGCTCGAATATCCTGCACTGACTCCGAAGGAGGGTTCGGTGCTCGACTTTTATATGCTCGACAATGCTGCCGGACTCGAAAAACTGAAAAGTACGCGTGAGTTAATCAAGGCTATCAATAAAAATCCGGATAAAGCGCTCAGAATGCAGTTAGCTGCTGCACTTGAGGTATTCGAGAAGTTTACTTTGCATTATACCGTAATTGAAAATGTGGTTTTTCCGCTGCTCGAAACCCGCTGGGAGCATCATAAATGTGTGAAAATTATGTGGTCGTTTCACGACGATATACGGCGAAATGTCCGAAAACTTATCGAAATGCTTCGTGCGGATGAAATTGATCTGAAGGAGTTTAATAATGTGAGCGGGATGGTGTTTTTTAATGTAAATACCATTATTCTGAGGGAAGAGAAGATTCTTTTTCCTATGATGCTGGAGAGTTTTCCGGAGTCTCTGTTTGACGATATGCTGCAGCAAACGCTCGAAACGGGCTTACCGTTTGCCGATATTTCGGGAGTGGAACCCAAATCCGGAAATGAGTTTTTTACTTCCGACGATAAAGTACATTTGCCCACAGGTGTGCTTACTGCCGAGCAGTTTCATCTTATTTTCTCGCATCTGCCGGTGGATATTACTTATGTGGACGAAAATGATACGGTGCGTTTTTACTCTAATCCTCCGCATAGGATTTTTGCACGTACACCTGCTATTATTGGCCGGAAGGTGCAGTTTTGCCACCCGCCCGAAAGTGTGCATGTAGTGGAACAAATCGTCAGTTCATTTCGCAGTGGCGAAAAAAGTGTGGCTTCGTTCTGGATTCACATGGGACCGAAATTTGTACTGATACAGTATTTTGCGGTGCGCGATGCGGAAGGAAATTACCGCGGAACGCTCGAAGTGTCACAGGAGATTTCGGAAATACAGAAACTTGAAGGCGACAGACGTTTGCTGGATTGGTGAGACGTATTTTCAAAGTTTCAAAGTTTCAAAGTTTCAGAGTTTCAAAGTTTCGTGTTAACAGTAATTCAAACTTTAGGTTAGGAAATTTGAAGATTTGGTTTTATAAGATTATACTCATTATCTTTTCGAATTGTAAATCGTAAATGAATAAATTGTAAATTTTAAATTGATGTTACATGCACATTGTATCATGCACGTTCCGTTCGAAGGGCCGGGCTGCGTGGAAGAATATTTACTTGAAAAGGATTATTCGCTGACTTTTACACGTATTTACGAAAAAGTGACTTTTCCAGAAGTGGACGATGTTGATTTTCTGCTTATTATGGGTGGCCCAATGAGCGTGTACGACGAAGATGAATATCCGTGGTTGCGGGAAGAAAAAGACTTTATCCGTGCTGTTATTCAGGCCGGAAAGAAAGTGCTGGGCATTTGTCTGGGTTCGCAGCTCATTGCCGAAGTGCTTGGTGCAAAAGTTTATCCGAATGCAGTGAAGGAAATTGGATGGTTTCCGGTGACCAAAACCGAAAGCGGAAAAACATCAGCTCTCATTGCCGATTTTCCTGTTACCTCTGAAGTTTTTCACTGGCATGGTGATACTTACGATTTGCCCGCTGGCTGTGCACATTTGTTTATTAGCAATGAATGTTGTCATCAGGCTTTCGAATACCAAGGCAGGGTAGTGGGGCTTCAGTTTCACCTCGAAACCGTTCCCGAATTACTCGAGGCAATGATTGAAAATGGTTTACATGAGATGAATGTGGGTGGAAAATGTGTACAGACAGTAACCGAAATAAAACAGAACTATTTGTTAAGCCTTAAAACCAATCGTTTAATGAATAGTCTGCTCGATAAATTAATAAAAACAAACAATTAAAAATTACAGACATGAATATTACAGAAGTAAAAAATACAGTAATTGTAGATACACCGCATAAAGTAGATGTACGCAGATTGTACGACAGAGACAACGCACAGGTGATGCACATGACTCTGAAACCGGGCGAATCGTTGAAACCTCACATTACTCCTGTGGATGTGTTTTTTTATGTGCTCGAGGGGCGTCCTACAGTTCAGATTGGCGAAGAAATTATTGCGGTTGAAAAGGATTGTCTTGTGGATAGTCCTAAAGGTATTGTACATTGCCTTTCGAACGAGACAAATGAAAATGCACGTATTTTGGTAGTAAAGGCTCCAAAACCAACTGCAGCAGGAAAATTATTGTAAAACAACTGTATAGAAGCCGGATTTCTATGTCCGGTTTTCTTTTTACTTTAAATGCTATATAAAAGTAGTATATTGTGTCAATGCTTAAATTCTTCAGAAAATATCATAAATGGGGAGGAGTTGTACTGACCGTTTTATTGGTTTTATTCGCCATATCGGGTATCATTCTCAATCACCGCGATCTCCTTTCGCGCGTCTCTGTCAACCGCAATTATCTTCCGGGCGATTATCGTTACGAGAACTGGAATATTGCAGCGGTGCGCGATATGTATGGATTATCGCAGGACTCGGTTCTGTTGTATGGAAATGTGGGTGTGTGGCTGACCGACAGCACTGTATCGCAGTTTCGCGATATGAATGCGGGTTTTCCTGATGGAATTGACAACCGGAAGATATTTAAAGTGTTGCGTTACAAGCAATATTTGCTCGCTGGTACTTTGTTTGGCTTGTACGGGTACAGTCAAAATGAACAGAAATGGCAGAATATTGCTTTGCCTGTACACGAGAAAAATGTGGTGGATTTACTTGTGAAGGGCGATAGTTTGATGGTGATGCTACGTTCGGGTATCTTACTCACTACAGATATGCAGAATTTCAGGGCTATGGATTTACCAACTCCTTATGGCTACGACAACAGGGTGAGTTTGTTTAAAACGCTTTGGGTGGTTCATAGCGGCGAAATTTATGGTAATGTGGGTAAATTAATAGTGGATTTTGCTGCTTTGATTATGATATTTTTGTCGGTAACAGGCATTCTTTTATTTTTCAACCGTAAAAAAATAAAGCAACGAAAAGCAAAAGCCGAAGCGCAGAAAAGGCTGAAACAAAAATACCGCTGGAATATAAAATGGCACAATAAAGTGGGCTGGATCACCATTGTTTTGCTATTGATTACAACTTTTACCGGTATTTTTCTGCGTCCGCCACTTTTGGCCATGATTGGAAATGTGAGGGTGAAAAAAATTCCATTTACCGAACTCGACACTCCCAATCCGTGGTTTGATATTTTGCGACGAATGATTTTTTTACCTGATGAGGATATGTTCATTATTTCCACATCCGAAGGTTTCTATTTTTCGGGTGATAATCTTAAAACTCTGAATCGTTTTCGCCATCAACCACCCGCAAGTGTGATGGGTGTAACAGTGCTCAAAAATGCTGAAAATGGTGCTCTGGTGGTAGGTTCGTTCGAAGGACTTTTTCTCTGGGATTATCATACCGGTTATGTGTACGATGTAATGAAACAACAGGAATATATTCGCCCGGTAAAAGCAGGTCCGCCTGTTGGTGATTTCAAAATAACAGGTTACGGATTCGATAAAAAGGGTCGTGAGATTGTCTTCGATTACAGTCATGGCGCTACGGGTATTTTTGGCAAAGCCGATTTTCCCGAAATGCCCGCCGAAATATTGAAAAAATCGCCTATGTCACTCTGGAATGTGGCGCTCGAAGTGCATACAGCAAGGTTTTATAAAGTGATACTTGGCAATTTTTATATTCTGATTGTACCACTCACAGGAATGTTTACATTGCTGATTCTCATTAGTGGCATTGTGCTGTGGTTTAAATACCATCGTAAGTCCAGATCAGCTAAAAAACACATTGTGAGAACTGAATAATCAATCTGACTCACTAAATATGTATATATGTCCTCCCTATATGTACATATTTCTATATGGTATCTCATTTGAAATGATTTATTTTGCAGTGTCCGTAATATTTTCATTACGGATACTTTAAATCAATCTGTTTTCGGGCTTTTCAACCCGGATTGTAAAAATCTGATTCCATGTATAAAAAATTACTCTTTTTTCTTGCATTTTTACTATCAGGCTTATTCTCATTTGTTACAGCTCAACGCAAAGCTGAAATACTCAATCGCGGCCTGGTTGCTGTGAAAGTGACTTCCTCGCAAACTTTCCTCTCGTGGCGACTGTTGGGTAACGATCCTGAAAATATATCTTTTGATATTTATCGCGATGGAACAAAAATAAATGCTCAACCCATTGCTGACCGCACAAACTTTTCCGACAATGTTACCGGAGCACAATATACTGTGAAAACGCTCCTGAATGGTGTGGAAACTGGCGAAGCACAAACTGTCACTCCCCTTAATACAAATTATATCGACATCGTCCTCAATGTGCCCGCAGCTATGACCATGCCAAATAATTCGACCTGTATTTATTCGCCCAACGATTGCAGCACAGGCGATGTGGATGGCGATGGTGAATACGAAATCATTGTAAAATGGGATCCTTCCAATGCCAAAGACAACTCACAATCAGGCTATACAGGCAATGTATATATCGATGTGTACAAATTGAACAGCACACATTTACATCGTATCGATTTGGGCAAAAATATCCGTGCAGGAGCACATTACACACAATTTATGGTGGCCGATTTCGATGGCGATGGAAAAGCCGAAATTGCCTGCAAGACAGCGCCCGGTACGAAAGATGGAAAGGGAAACTTTATCTCAAAAGGTCCGGCCGCTACCGCTTCACATAATTCAGATTACCGTAATTCAGGTGGTTACATTCTTACCGGGCCCGAGTATATGACTGTTTTCAGTGGACTCACCGGCGAAGAGCTTGCCACTGCAAATTACAATCCTCAGCGCGGAACGGTTTCTTCGTGGGGCGATAGTTATGGCAATCGCGTTGATCGTTTTTTGGGCGGGGTTGCATGGCTCGATGGTGTTTTGCCGAGCATTATTATGTGTCGTGGTTATTATACTCGTGCTGTAGTGGCTGCCTGGGATTATCGCAACGGAACACTCACCAATCGCTGGACTTACGATTCGGGCAACAGCAATGTGGGACTTTACGGTCAGGGAAATCATAATATGGCTGTGGCTGATGTGGACGACGATGGTAAAGATGAAATAATCTGGGGCTCGGCTGCACTCGACCACGACGGAAAACTGCTTTATCGTACCGGTCTCGGACATGGTGATGCGATGCATCTTACCGATCATCTTCCCGATCGTAAAGGACTTGAATTGTGGACAGTACACGAATCGACCGGCGCTGCTTATGGCGAAGAACTTCACGATGCCCGCACAGGTGAAATTATTTGGGGAACGCATACAGGCACTGATAATGGTCGCGGTATGGCGGGGAATGTAATTCCGAACAATCGTGGTTTCGAAATGTGGAGTGGTTCGGGGCCGGGACTGATGAGCACAAACGGAACTATACTCAGTAGTTCGAAACCTTCGATGAACTTCCGTATTTACTGGGATGGCGACCTTGAGGATGAACTGCTCGATGGAACAACCATTACAAAATGGGGTGTGGGAAGTATTTTCACAGCAAGTGGTTGTTCGTCGAATAACGGCACAAAATCGACTCCCAATCTTTCGGCTGACCTGTTTGGCGACTGGCGCGAAGAAGTGATTTTCAGAACTTCCGATAATAAAAAACTTCGGATTTTTACCACTACCACGCCTACACAGTATCGCATGTATACTTTGATGCACGATGCTGTCTATCGCAACAGCATTGCATGGCAGAACACTGCGTATAACCAACCTCCGCATGCCGGATTTTATATTGGAAACGATATGGATGCGGTGCCGGTATCGGATATGTACGACAATGAAAAGCGCTGGAAAACGGGAACTCAGTGGAATAAGTCGGCTTCCGCATGGCTCGATAAAAATAATGCGTCGAGCACTTTTGCCGATGGCGATAAAGTAAGTTTCGATATTAGTATCGGAGCTTCAGCTGCCATAAGCATTGATGAAAATGTGGCTCCTGCTACTCTGAAAGTGAATTCGTCATTTAATGTAACCTGGAATGGAACAGGAAAAATAACCGGAAATACAGGTTTGCGAAAAGCCGGTGCAGGTGTGCTGACCATCAATAATCAAAACGATTTTTCAGGAAAAACAGAACTTTCGGCAGGTGAAATTATTAATAATGGCGCATTGCTGAATTCAAAAGTCATTACAGGTCCGTTTACAAAAATAAGTGGTAAAGGAGTTTTTGGTCAGGATGTAGAAATGGGTCATTTGACCGAAATTAGTCCCGGAAGCATAAAAGGAGCTACATCTAAAATTATTTTCAGGGGTTCGTTGGTCGATAAAGGAACGACGACTTATCTTGTTGATTTTAATGTGATAAATGGCACTGTAAGTTCTCACGATACAATTTCTATCGGTCAAAACTGGGCATTAAGTAACAAGGGTTTGATACAACTAAATACAACAGGAGGCACACTCCCGGCCGGTGAATATGCATTGATAAGCTGTGATGGTCAAATTACAGGAGATATAAATCAAATACGAATTATTGGTGCACCTGTGGGCTTTAGTTTTTATCTTAAAAAAGTATCAAATGTCATTTCGCTGGTCATTGCTCCTCCTGCCTCGTTAATCTGGACTGCTGCTACCGATACAAAATGGGACAATGGAAAAACGGCGAACTGGCTCAATGGTTCTCTTGCCTCCACTTTTAATGCCAGCGACACTGTTAGTTTTTTCGATGGGGCAGCTTCACAGTTTGTGGTCATTAACGAACCCGTGGATCCTGCTGCTGTGAAAATCGATGCAGCCCAAAATTTTAGTTTTATGGGTACCGGGTCAATTGTCGGAAATGCTGATTTTGTAAAAAACGGTACGGGAAAAGTTGCAATTTCAAATACAAATGCTTATACAGGTAAAACAATTATAAACGATGGCATTGTTGAAATCACAAAACTTGCGAATGGTGGTGAACCTTCGGCAATTGGTGCAGCCTCCGCTGCGTCTGGAAATTTAATTCTCAATGGAGGAAAACTTGTGTACACAGGAAATACTGTGAGTACCAACCGGAATATTACACTAGGTGCAAACGGAGGAACAATTGCTGTAAATAATAGCTCTGTATCGCTTACTGCTGCAGGCAAAATCGAAGGTTCGGGCACGCTTACTAAGGAAGGTTCGGGAAGATTAAGCATTGGTACATCAAATAATTTTTCGGGAGGATCCATTATTCGTGCAGGCTCTGTGGCTTTTACCAGCGATTTGGCAAATGCCTCGGGATTAGGTACTGATACCATTACACTTGCAGGAGGTTCGCTCATTATGTTCAATACACCAACTACATCCAATGCCTGTAACTGGAAATTAAAAGTGCTACCGGGAAGTACTTCTACGCTTGTAGTCGACGATAATTCAAATATTTCGGGATCTCTGAGTGGCGCCGGTACTTTGTATTATAATGTACGGTCTTCAACCCACTTCCTGAGTGCCGATTTGTCGGCTTATGCAGGAACAATCAATGTGACTACTGATGCCGATGGAGGTAGTTTTGTGCTCTTTAATACAAAAGGTTACAAAGATATGAAGGTGAATCTGAACAATCTTGTAAAAATGATTTACCGCACAACTTCCAATATAACCTTGCCTGTGGGCGACCTTACAGGAGCCGCAAATTCGATTCTTGGTGCAGGTGGTACAGCAGCTTGTACAATCACATGGGAAGTGGGAGCGCGAAATGCAAATTCTGCTTTTAATGGAAAAATCACCAACGATCAGTTTAGTGGTACGGGCGCTATGGCTGCCATTCGAAAAGTCGGTACGGGAATCTGGACGCTTACAAATGCGAATACTTTCAGCGGAGGAACCACTATTTCTGAAGGTGTTTTGATGGTAAATAATACTACAGGAAGTGGTCTGGGCAGCGGTCATGTAAATGTGCTTGCAGATGGAACACTCTCGGGGAAAGGTAGTGTTTCAGGACCTGTGATGATTAATGAAGGTGGAATACTTGCTCCGGGAAGTGGAAACGGAACTTTTACAGTGAATAATAATGTGACTATTTTGCGGGGTGCAATATTGTCTGTTGAAATAGATAAAACGACTTTAAAAAATGATCTGCTTGCTGTCACGGGGACTTTAAACATGGCCGGAAAACTAAAAGTGGACTGGCTTAACAACTCAGTTCCTGCGGCAGGTGATGTATTTCAGATTGTTACGGGTACAGTCGTAGGAATGCCTTCTGAGATAATTCCTGCTATGCCGGGAGCCGATCTCGAATGGGACCTGACTGAATTTGCCGCAGGAAAACTTAAAATAAAAACAGCTACCGGAATCACGAATCTCGAAACTAATTCGGCAATTTTCCCGGTGCCTTTCCGCGACAAACTGAACATTCATCTCGACCAGCAAATTGAAACGCTTGAAGTGTCGGTTTTCAGTCTTACAGGTTCTGAGCTTTTCCGAAATACCTATCACAACGAGAGCAATATTGTAATTGAAACCGAACATTTATCAAAAGGTATTTATATGCTTTATTTAAAAGGAAATAAAGAATCATTCAGCCGAAAAATTGTAAAAGAATAATTTAGTTGAATGATTGAGAATATCTTTTGTCCATTTGAAATGATTATTTGAACAAAGTCTCGCTAACGTTGACCTCGTCCGGTGAGCCGAAAAATAAGAGAGGAAAGCGGTTAAGAATCGTCCTTGTTTGAAGTTGAAGTTCGTGTAAATAGCTTTTTGGTTATTCAAAGATTATCGAACTTCAACAAGTTTGGACGATTTGAGCTTTCCGAACGATAATTTTTCGAGTGAAGCGGGCGTAGTCTTGACTTTTTTGCTTACTTTTTGTGTTAAGACAAAAAGTAAGTCGGGGTTTGGGGCGGAAGCCCCTTTGGTCATTTTTATAACTATTTAAAATGTACCTTTTAGTTTGCAGCATGAAAAATCCATATATACTAAAGAAATCAATAATGCTTATACAGATTCTTCGCCCAGCAATCCTGCTCATATTCATTTGTTTAAATCTGTTTTTAAACGCAAATCCAATCCGTTTAAACTGGGTAGGAGAGAAGTCTGCCACAAAAACAGGAATGAGTTGGGGTGTTCCGTTCGAAAAAGGACAGTTTAAGCCGGCGCAGCAGTTTGTGTTGACAGATGAAAACGGAAAAGAAATCCCTCACCAAACATGGCCTCTGGCTTTTTGGCCCGATGGTTCACTGAAATGGTTGGCTTTTGCAGCTGTTGTGCCTTCGTCGGATCATTTCTTTATCGAACCAGTAAAAAAGCCTGTTTCGCAACCCAAAGGAATTGTGACGGAACAAAAATCGGGTTTTGTCAATATCGATAACGGCATATTCAAATGTGCTATTCCACAAAAAGGAAATACACTTTATCAGAAAATAAGCATTGGCGATAAAGTCATTTCCGAAAATGCCCGCCTTGTTTGTATGCTCGAAAACCGTGAAAAAGAAGCTGAACGAATTATCAGTTTCAACGATTACGAAAGCAGAATTGACAAAGCGGAACTTGAACAATCCGGCCCTGTACGTGCGGTTGTAAAACTTATCGGCGTGCATTATTCAAAAGAAAAAAATCGGGAATTACTGCCTTTTACGGTTCGTCTGTATTTCTTTGCAGGAATTTCTGAGATTCGAATGGTTCACTCTTTTGTGTTCGATGGCCATCAGGAACGTGATTTTGTAAAATCGCTGGGTGTGGTTTTCGATGTGCCTTTGCGTGAGCAGCATCACAATCGTCACATTCGTTTTTCCGGTCAAAATGCTGGCTTGTGGAGCGAATCGGTAAAACCTCTGAGCGGTCGGTATCCTTTTGTGTTTAATGGCGACAGATCGTTGCCGCGCAAACAGTTTGCAGGCGAGGCAATGCCCGATATTGATTCAACAGATGTGGCTGCGCTTACGCATTTCAATAATTTTCCATCGTGGGACGATTATAAACTTACGCAATTGAATCCAAATGGTTTCAGTATTTCGAAACGTACCAACCACAAAAGTGCGTGGGTGCATGCCGACGATGGTAAACGAAGCGAAGGTCATGTGATGTTGGGCGATGCAAGTGGCGGTATGGCTGTGTCGCTGAAAGATTTTTGGCAGTCGTATCCGGCTTCGCTCGAAGTGAGCAATGCACGTTCGGACAAAGCACAGCTAAAGGTTTGGCTCTGGTCGCCGGAGGCCGAAGCAATGGATTTGCGCCACTACGATACTATTCCGCACGATTTGCTTTCCACTTACGAGGATATTCAGCCCGGACTCAGCACTCCTTATGGCGTGGCACGCACCAGCGAACTGAGCATTTTTGTGCTGGATAAAGTTCCTTCGAAAAACGAAACTGTAGCCATGTCGCAACGAGGCGCAAATGCCCCGCAATTGATCTGTACGCCTGAATATTTACATGCAGTAAAAGCTTTTGGCACATGGAGTTTGCCCGATTTTTCAAATCAAACGCGTAAAAATATTGAGAATCAGCTCGACAGTTCAGTCTTTTATTATCAAAAATCAATTGACGAACGCCATTGGTACGGATTCTGGAACTATGGCGACGTGATGCACAGTTACGATCCCAACCGTCATGCCTGGAAATACGATGTGGGTGGTTTTGCTTGGGCAAATACCGAACTGGCGCCCGGAAACTGGCTTTGGTATTCGTTCCTTCGTACCAGACGGGCCGATATTTACCAAATGGCCATTGCAATGAGTCGTCATACGGCCGAAGTGGATGTGTATCATTTGGGCGAAATGAAAGGTTTGGGTACACGTCACAATGTGTCGCATTGGGGTTGCGGAGCCAAGGAAGCCCGCATTGGTCAGGCTGCGTGGAAGCGTTTTCAGTATTATCTCACTACCGACGAACGTAGTGGCGACCTCATGCGCGAGGCTTTAGATGTGGAAAAAGCGTTGATGAAATACGAACCTTTGCGCATTGCACAGCCACGCGGAAAATTTCCTTTCAGCGGTCCGACGCGTTTGCGCTGGGGACCCGACTGGCTTGCTTTGGCGGGCAACTGGATGACGGAATGGGAGCGAACAGGCGATGTGAAATACCGTAACAAAATCATAACCGGACTTGATGGGCTAGCAGCTTTGCCCGATAATCTTTTTACAGGTACAGGAGGTCTAAGTTACGACCCAGAAACCGGAAAAATTTGGTACGACGGAATTCCCGGACGCACCAATCAGAATCATTTGTCGACAATAATGGGTGGTTACGAAATTTTGATGGAACTGTTCGAAATGGTCGATCATAAGCCTTTCAGAAAGAAATTTACCGAATATTGTCGCCTTTATAGCATGCCTGCCAACGATCCGGAACGCAATGACGATAACCGCAAACTTGGTGATATTGGCTTCCGCACGCCGCGACTTACAGCCTTTGCTGCAAGTGAATTGAATGATGACAAACTAGCAGCCCGTGCATGGAGTGAGTTTTTGGGAAACCGACAACGAGATCATTATGGAGTAAAAATGCTGAGTGGTCCAGCTGTGTTGAATCCTGTGCACGAAAATCCTTTTGTGGGAACCAACGGAACTTCGCAATGGGCGCTGAATGCCATTATTTTACCTGAATTAATTGGTGATAAAATTCCTGATGCAGGTGAATTTAAAATCAAAAATGATTTTGAGAAGCTTTCGAAATCGGAACGTAAACTGCTTTTTTCTGACGAGATGCAATCGCATTATTCGAAAAACTGGTTTGCCGATGGCGAAAAATTACAATTGAAAAATAGTCGTAAAGGGCTTTTATTCAAAGCCGGAGCCACTCCTGCCAGCGATGCCGATCATTCGGTATTGTGGACAAAACAAAGTTTCGAGGGTGATATTTGGGTTGAGTTTAATTATACACGACGCGATGAGGCTACAAAATATGTGAACATTATTTATCTTTTTGCAGAAGGAAGTGGCGTGGGAGCGTACGAAAAAGATATCAGCAAATGGACTGATTTACGAAAAGTGCCGGCCATGAAATGGTATTTTGAACATATGAATGCGCTTCATATCAGTTTTGCGGGCTTCGAAAACGATAATTATTTGCCCGAAGCCGATTATGTACGTGCGCGCCGCTATTTGCCTGAGCGTGGAAAAGGCTTGCAGGACACAGAAGTGTTACCCGAATATCTGCGCACAGGATTTTTTAAACCCAACGAACCGCATCGCATTAGCATTGTGCGAAAAGGCAACGATGTGTATATGAAGGTGAAAAATGCTACCCGCGAACGGATTTTTCATTGGGATATCAGTGATTTCCCTCAATTGAAATCGGGCAGAATTGGGCTGCGATTGATGGGTTCCCGCGTTTCTGAATTTTCGGATTTTAGTATTTATCAGCTTTAAGTGCTTCGTTAAGCGTTTCTTTTCTCAGTATTTTATTGGCTGAGGAATAAACGAATTTTTCAAGATGATAAAATGCTTTGGGCATTTCGTATTTAGAAATATCCGGGAGTGGTTTTTGCAAAAGAAGTTCAATTTTGTGGAGTTCTGTGGCATTACATTCAGCCACAAGCACCACTTTTTGCCCCAGAATTTTATCATCAATAGCACTGATAAAAAATGGAATGTCGATCAGCGTTTGCAGTTTTCGTTCCACTTGTTCCGGAAAAATTTTTACTCCCCCCGAATTAATCACCGAATCGGCACGACCTAGCCAACGAAAATTCCGTTCATTCCGGATTTCCACAATGTCGTTCGTAATCAATTCTTCCTCAGTGAGATGCGGCGCGTTTATTACTAAGCAGTTTCGCTCATTCTGATGAATGCTGACTCCGTCAAGAATATGAAAATATTCCGTTTTTTTGCCATTGAATCTTCTCAAAGCAATGTGCGAAGCCGTCTCGGTCATGCCGTAGGTTTCGTAAAGTGCAGCGGGAATATTTTCGCAGGCTTTTTCTAAGGCCGCATTCACCGGACTTCCACCCACAATAATATTTTCTACAGGAAATGTGCGAAGACTATCCAGCGAATGATTCAACTGATAAGGCGTAATGGCTGCAAAATCAATTTTTTCAGAAATTTTTTGAAAAGGATTGGCTTCGGGTTCTACGCAAATAAGGTTGAATCCACCCGCGATGGCGCGCACAAGCATCATTTTACCGGCAATATACGAAGCTGGCAGACAAAGCAAAGCCGTTTTCCCGGCACCAAGTCCGAAAAAACTGTTGGTCATGGCTGCAGAGTTTCGCATGGCCTGTTTGCTGAGTTTTATTTCTTTGGGTTGCCCGGTTGAGCCGGATGTGTGTGTGATAATCACGTCCGAATCGTCGAACCAGTTTTGCAAAAATGCATGTACCAAACCCGGCCACGAAGCTTCTGTAGATTCGTTCTCCAATAAAGTATTCAGATTTTCAGCCTGATAAACTTTGTGATTGATGATTATTTTCCGGTTTTGACGAGACATTTCTTTTTATAATCAAATATTCAGCAAACTCAAATCCCACTCTTTTTCCTTTTCGTAAAAAAGCATTGCATTTCTGATTTCGAGTGGTGATGGAATATTATTGTGATAAAGTTGCCCTGTACCCAATCCCTGAGGCAATTCCGAGCCGAGTGTCGACGTCCATTGCGCAATGGCATTCAATCCGATATTCGATTCGAGAGCCGAGGTAATCCACCATTTTACATTTTGTTTTTCAGCATGTTGAATCCACTCTTCCGAAGCTTTAAAACTTCCGAGAAGCGATGGCTTCAGAATAATGTATGCAGGTTTTATTTTTTCGATAAGTGATTCTTTTTCTGTGGATTTTATGCCAATTAATTCTTCGTCGAGCACAATGGGAATGGGCGATTTATGACAAATCTCAGCCATTTTATCTAACTGTCCCTGCTTGATGGGTTGTTCAATGGAATGAATCTGAAATTTTGCCAGCTTTTCGAGTTTCAGCAAAGCATCGTCGGCGCTGAACCCTCCATTCGCATCCAAACGAATTTCAATTTCACTTTCCGGGAATTCTGCACGAATGTCGGCAATAATTTCCAGTTCTGTTTCGAAATCGAGCGCACCCACTTTTAGCTTTATGCAACGATAGTCAGCCCTGATTTTTTTCTTGATCTGCTTTTGCATAAAGGCTTTATCGCCCATCCAAACCAAACCGTTTATGAGAATTCCGGCTGTACCTTTCGAGAACTCTGTATCGAAAAGCTGTCTTTTTCCACCCGTTTTCAGGTCGAGCAAAGCTGTTTCAAGGCCGAAAGCAATGGAGGGAAACAAAGACAAATCCACATTTTCGGGATGCTTATTATAGTTCAGTACATCACAGAGCTCTCTCAATTTCTGTTCATATCCGTTTTCAGGATCGATGCTCAAACCGGGAATTGTGGAACATTCGCCTATGCCTGTGACACCGTTTTCTTCAAGTATCAGAAATGCCGAATATTTTGAATGCAACACGCCTCTCGAAGTTCCGGCCGGAAACTTAAAGTTCAGATTATAATTTATATAGCGTGCTTTCATTATTCATTAGAATTTGAAAATTGAATGCAGAAAATAATTTTATACTGCATTATGTTCTTTACCTTTTCAATTGTATTACAATAAAATTCCAATCAGAAACAATAGCGTAAAAATCAGTGTTCCAATTGATACGCGTGCCAGTTCGGGAAACAATTCTTTACCCTGGCTGAATGTAAAAACTTTATTCAGATTGATGGCAAATATTGGTGTGCTGAGCAAAAAGAGCCATTGCGAAATGCTTTCGAAACGGATAACACCAAAAATCCCAAGCGCTGTAAAAGCTCCCGAAATTAGTATCAGATGATAAATCCGGGCTTTGGGTATTCCCATTTTTACCACAATGGTTTGTTTTCCGGCGTTCTTGTCGGCTTCGTAGTCGCGCATGTTGTTCATATTCAGCACAGCAGTACTCAGCAAGCCAATGGCCGAAGCAGGAAGTAATATTTCCCAGCTCAAAGTTTGTGTATGCAGAAAATAAGTGCCCATGACACCTACCAAACCGAAAAATACAAAAACAAAAATGTCGCCCAAGCCACGATAACCATAAGGATTTTTACCCACCGTGTATTTCACAGCAGCCACAATAGCAGCAATTCCTAAAGCAGCAAAAATCATGATGTTAGTAATGTCGATGCCTGCTGTGCCCACAAGAATAAGTGCAAGTCCTGTAAATGCAGTGAGTACACCCAAAATAATTATGCCGCGCAACATTTTTTTTGCTGATATTTCGCCCGACTGAACCATGCGTTTCGGACCAATTCGCTCTGCTGTATCTTTTCCGTTTACAAAATCGCCATAATCGTTGGCCATGTTCGAAATAATCTGAAGAAACACAGTGGTGAGCGCCGCCAGCACAAATACCGACCAGCGAAAACCACCCTCCAACACAGCCACTGCCGAACCCATAATGGTGTTCGACAGTGCCAGCGGTAAAGTCTTTAAACGAAATGCTTGTATCCAGGGATTAATCATAAGAAATAAAATTTACATCTAAGCTACATAGAATACTTTAAATCACTAATTTTTTGCTTGTTTCCAATTTATTTCCTCAGTGTTTTTTGCTGTACTTAGTGCCTTAGTGGTTATAAATTACGGTAATTTCGGGAATTTTCCAAAATCTGGTTTGCGTTTTTCCAGAAATGCATTTTTGCCTTCGTGTGCTTCCTCGGTCATGTAATACAGCATAGTTGCGTTTCCGGCAAGTTCCTGAATACCAGCCATTCCGTCCATCTCAGCATTCAATCCCATTTTAATCATTCGAAGTGCAAGCGGACTGTGCTCCATCATTTTTTTACACCAGGCTACTGTTTCATCTTCGAGTTGGTCGAACGGAACTACAGTGTTTACAAGTCCCATTTCTAATGCTTCGGCAGCTGAATATTGTTTGCAGAGGAACCAGATTTCGCGGGCTTTTTTCTGACCCACAATGCGTGCCAGATACGATGAGCCAAAGCCAGCATCGAAACTTCCCACTTTGGGGCCTGTTTGTCCGAAAATGGCATTTTCCGAAGCAATGGAAAGGTCGCAAACTACATGCAATACGTGTCCGCCACCAATGGCAAAGCCGTTGACCATAGCCACCACAGGTTTGGGTAGCGAGCGAATCAGTTTCTGAAGGTCGAGCACATTCAGGCGTGGAACGCCATCCTTGCCAATATATCCTGCAATGTTTTTTACATTTTGATCGCCGCCGGCACAAAAAGCTTTGTCGCCTTCACCAGTGAGGATGACAGTGGCAATGTCCTGACTTTCGCGGCAATACACCATAGCTTCGATGATTTCCTTGATGGTATCAGGCGTGAATGCGTTGCGGTAACGCGGACGATTGATGGTGATTTTTGCAATTCCTTCGAAATATTCGAATTTTATTTCTTCGAATTCTTTAATGGTTGTCCAGTTTCTCATATAATTTTTATTTATTCTTCTAATTTAAATCTTATTGGTTGGCAGAGTTTAATTGAAATAGGTTTGTTTTCCATTCTTCCTGGTTTCCAATTTGGTAGTTTTTTTATTGTAGTTATACATGAAGAATCTAAATCATGTCTGATACTTTTAATTAGTTTAACTGAAGTTACTTCACCTTTCTTATTTATTATAAAAGAAACAATAACTTTTCCTTGTATATTATCATTTATTGCAGTTTCTGGATATTTTAGATTTCTATTATAATAACTTGCTAATGAATCAAATCCTCCAGGAAATACCGGAAGTGCTTCCATAGAATTAAAGGATAACTCTTCGCCAGACTCAGAAATTGGCACATAAGACAAATCAATCCAGTTTCCTGTTGTGATTTTCCTGAAATTATTTAGTTTACTTGTATCACTCTTAACTGAAATAAGGGTATCTGTTTGAATCCTCAATGCTTTATTGCTTTGATTCTGGTTCTTCGTGCAACATAGAATAGAGAATATTAATAGAATAAATGGTGACAGAGTTTTTATTTGTTTCATTATGTGTTATTTAATTAAATGCAAAGCTGAATTCAAGTTGTAAATGCAACTTTAGTTATTTTTAATTTTTTAGTTCATTAAGTATGTTTGGCGAAAAAATCGAGGATAACTTTTTTGAGCTCGATGG
>JAFGVV010000041.1 GCA_016937795.1 Paludibacteraceae bacterium | reverse complement strand
GCCATAAGGAAATCTTTTGTGATTTCTCCTTTGCCATATGCTTCCCAAAGTTCAATATTCTTTTTTGCGTAAATGCTGAAAAATTCTTCAAAGTCACTAAAATGTCTGTCGAGTCTGCGACCGGTGAACATATCAGTAAGTGATAAGCGTGCATTTTCGTGAAAGTCCCAAATAGTGTCGTCTAAATCGATAAAAATAAATTTATACATATTATTTTGTTTATATAAATAACAATGCGTTTTCCGGTCTGAACGGAAAACGCAATGTAATGTGTATTTAAAAAGTAGTTTTGCGTCAGAAAATCAGTCCACCTCTATTACAAGATATCTGCTTATACTCCAAAAGTTATCTGTGTCTACAATAAGTAAAACGAAGTTGTTATCTTCTTTTTCCAGCGTGTAAGATGATTTAGGATGTGAAGTTAAAATCTTTGCTCTGCTAGAATATAATGGTATTGATTTTGTTTTACGTGCATCGATACGAACAAAGTAATTTTTGTTGAAGTCGCTTTCAAGTACTCTTTTAGGTCTGAATAATCCATCGGAAGTGACAATGTTCTGTTCTTTGAGTTCTTTTCGTGTTCCAAAAACATACCATGCAGAGTACATGGTTTCTTCCTGTTCTTTAATCACAGTTTCTTTAGTATCTATATCAGTTTTCAGGTCTTCAACATCTTTGTTTAATTCTACTACAGTACTACCTAACTCCGCAATCAGCGAGTCTTTTTTATTTAGTTCGGTCTGTAAAAGAGCCACTTTTGCCGATTCTTCCTCGAGCGCTTTTGTAAGTCGGGCAAGTGTACGCTCAAGTTCAATGGATTTTATAGCACTGTTTTTTATACGTGTTTTGAGTTTTGCAAGTTCATCTTTGTTTGCCTTTAGCAAGTCGTTCAGGTATGTCAGATCCTCGTTAATTTTCGTTCGACTATCAACATCCAATTCAGTATCGCCCGATGCAGTTGAAATAACACCTTCGGTTTGTTTTATCTTTTCAATATTTTGCTCAATCTGATTCATGGTTGAGAAATACTTGTCCAACTCGTCCTGCATGGCCTGTTTAGCCCTGAGGAGAGAGTCGTTTTGGGCTTTCAGTGCTTTGTATTCTGCCGACTGATACCCGCATGATGATACAAAAAGTGTCAAAGCCAGAATGATATATACAGGTTTCATGTTGTGGTTTTTTGTGAATAAAATATGCTGATTATTAATGTTGTAAGTTCTGAAATATGTTGCAAATTTAGTGTTATTCTTCAAACCCTGCAACTATAATTACTATTTCTCCTTTTGGTGTATTATTGTTGTAGTAGTCAGTAAGTTCGTTTAGAGTTCCGCGTTTTGTTTCTTCAAAAACTTTGGATATCTCCCGTGATACAGATGCTCTTCGTTCGGCTCCTAAAACTTCTGCCAGTTGGCTTAAGGTTTTTTGCAGACGAAAGGGTGATTCGTAAAAAATCATTGTTCTGTTTTCGTCTGCTAATTTGTTTATTTTGGTTTGACGGCCTTTTTTTTGAGGAAGGAAGCCTTCGAAACAAAAACGGTCGTTAGGTAATCCCGAACATACTAATGCGGGTACAAAAGCTGTGGCTCCGGGCAAACATTCCACTTCAATATCGTTGGCTATACATTCTCGTACAACAAGGAATCCGGGGTCAGAAATTGCCGGCGTACCAGCATCTGATATTAAAGCGACGCACTGTCCGTTTTTAATACGTTGTACAATGGATTCTACAGTTTTATGCTCGTTGAATTTATGATGCGAGTGCATAGGCGTTTCAATGCCAAAGTGTTTTAAAAGAAAGCCGCTTGTGCGAGTGTCTTCTGCCAGGATTAAATCAGCTTCTTTCAGAATTCTAATAGCTCTGAAAGTCATATCTTCGAGGTTGCCTATGGGTGTTGGTACTACAAATAATTTCATTTATTTAAAATTAGCCTCACTGTTTTTTTCTGGAAGGGGTGATCAATAGTCGTTTTTGAATAATCATTAAAACTTGGTTCGAAATGATTATTTTTATGTCGGATATGTATAATAGTACATATGTGAAATGCGTGAGATTTATATAAATTTCCTTTTTACTATTTGGTAGAAATTCTCAACATTTTCGTTTTCTTCGTCCCAGCTATATTTCGATTGCAGGAAAGAACGAACTTCGTCGAAAGTAGCTAATTGATTGATATAGTTTAAAGTTTTATTCATATCTTCGCCATTTCCACGGAAAAGCTCACGCTGAAATCGGAAACGGTCACCAATGCTAATGGCAGTCTTAATATCATCGATTTTTTTGTTAGCAATCGTAGCACTCAGAGAGTTGTCGGTGTTTTTTGAGTGTGATTCGTTACGAGATACAGTTGTAGAGCCAATTTTGTCTGCCAATGTTGTGATACGCGCTTCGTCCGAGTTGATTTTTGTGCTGTTAGTTTCCGTTTTCTTTAGTGTTTCAACTGATGTTTTGGATTGTTGTACGACAGTTTCTTCGACAGGTGTTTCAGATTTCTGAGTTTTTTTACTCATTATTTCTGTTTCGACACTATTTGCAGAAATAATATCAGCATTATTTTCAGATTGTTCATCTGTTTTTTCTGAAATGAATTTTGTAGATGTAAGCTGGGCATTTTCGATTACTATCGTTTGAGGGATTTCTGTTTTAGCGGTATCTTCTTTTTTGTCAATAGTCTTTTCAGGCTCAATAATCTTTTTTGTGGGTGTCTCCTGTACTGTATCGGCCACACTAATTTTTGTTTCATAAGTGCTTTCAGGTACTCTGATGTCAGTAAGTTGATCGATCAATAGTTGTATATCTTCTGTCTTGCGTTTGGCTATGTGTAAAATAGCAGCTGGGTACTGTTCCAACTCCATAAAACTCTCGGTGATCATGCTAAGTTCTTCAATATTCTTATTCAGTAAGGTTACAATTAATTTTCTGTTCATATCTTTTTGGCTAAAACAATATCTATACTTGTAAATTTATTTATTTTTGTAGTTGGAATGTAATTTCGGCTGTAAAGTTACAATTTTAGGAATGAAATTTAAAGAAATAAAGAATTAATTACCATTAAATAGCATGATTTATTCAGAAAAAAACCACCCGATTCAACAAATGCGCGGAAGTATCGAAGTTATTTGTGGTTCGATGTTTTCAGGTAAAACCGAAGAGTTAATACGACGATTGAAAAGAGCAAATTTTGCCCGCCAGAGAGTTGAGATTTTTAAACCAAAAATTGATACACGTTACTCGGAAGATGAGGTAGTCTCGCACGATCGTACAACTATTCGTTCTACTCCTGTTGACTCCTCGGGCAGCATATTGCTTATGTCAGGAGAGGTGGATGTAATTGGAATTGATGAAGCTCAGTTTTTCGACGATGGTCTGGTTGATGTGTGTACACAACTTGCCAATCAGGGTATCAGGGTAATTATTGCAGGGTTGGATATGGATTTTCGTGGTGTGCCTTTTGGTCCAATGCCGGCGCTTTGTGCTGTGGCCGACGATGTGTACAAGGTACATGCAATATGTGTGCGTTGTGGAGCACTTGCTTATGTGTCGCACAGGCTTGTGGAAAGCGATAAGCGTGTTTTGCTTGGTGAAATGGCCGAATACGAACCTATTTGTCGCGAATGTTTCCGTAAAGCGAATGAATATGTTTAATTTTAGGGTAATATGCCGATAGTCTTTCGATAACTTTTTTTTAATAAAGCTACTATTTATGAACAGTACACGTCCTTATACTTTCGACAGAGTGGTTCGTATGCTCATTGGGCTTACAGTTATTGTATTGCTTTTTTTGCTTACTAAGCGTTTGAGTGCTGTGCTTTTTCCCTTTTTGTTGGCCTGGCTTATTGCATATATGTTGCACCCTATTGTAAGTTTCTTTCAGTTTAAACTCAAGTTTAAGAGTCGTATATTGTCTATCCTAAGCACCTTTGTGCTTCTCGGAGGTGTTTTGACAGGCCTTTATATGCTCGTTGTTCCAATTGTTAGTAGCGAGGTGTTTCGTATGTCGCAGCTTGTTTCTATGTATGTGCAGGGTGTGAATGTGGATTCAATCTTGCCCGTGACGTGGCAGAATGAAATCCGGGATTATTTGTCGCAGTTCGATTTGCAAACGCTTTTTTCCGATCCGACATTACGATCGGTGGTTGATAGAGTGGCCCCTCAGCTGTGGAATATTGTGAATAATTCAATTAGTCTATTGCTGGGGTTGGCAGTTGTACTTATGATATTTTTATATACCATTTTTATATTACTCGATTATCAAAAGGTGACTGAAGGTTGGTACGATATTATTCCGTCAAAATTCCGTCCTTTGATAGTGGGAATCATGGAAGATATTGAAGATGGAATGAATAAGTATTTCAGAGGGCAGTCGTTGGTGGCTTTGATAGTGGGTGTGCTTTTTAGTATTGGATTTAACATAGTGGGATTGCCGATGGCGATTTTGTTTGGCCTGTTTGTTGGCTTGCTTAATCTTGTGCCTTATCTTCAGACTATTGCGTTGGTGCCTGGCGTTTTTTTAGCATTAATGAAGTCGATAGAGTCCGGGAGTAATTTTGGAACAGAGCTGCTTTGGCTTTTTGTGGTTTTTGCTATAGTTCAAACTGTCCAAGATACTGTACTTGTGCCAAAAATTATGGGTAAGGTGACAGGTCTTAAACCTGCAGTGATATTGTTATCGCTCTCAGTATGGGGGTCACTAATGGGTATGGTAGGGTTGATTATAGCACTGCCGCTTACAACTCTGATAATTTCGTACTACAAGCGATTTGTGCTCAATGAAGAGGGTTTGCCAGTGGCCAACGAGAAAGTTGATGAGGAAGTGAATAATGCTACAGAAGTAGAAGTGTAAAATTTATTCAACAGATATTCTGACTAACTCAATTCGATTGTTAGTTACCTTCACACATTTTATGCTGAATCGATTGATTCTGATGATCTCGTTTAATTTGGGGAAATGCTGGTGATGATGCAGAATAAAACCTGCAATGGTTTCATAATCGTCTGATTCAGGAATACCTAGCGAAAACTTCTGATTGGCAACTTTTACCTCGAGCCTGCCTGCAAATATATATTCGTTTTCGGCAGTTTGCTCAGCAGTGTAATCACGAAGGTCATGTTCGTCTTCAATTTCCCCGAAAATTTCTTCGATAATATCTTCGAGGGTGATAATACCCGCGGTGCCTCCAAATTCGTCCACAACTACAGCAATACTCTTTTTTTGCTGCATAAAAAGTTTCATAAGCTTTTGTGCGGCCATATTTTCGGGCACAATAGGTATTTGATTGATGAATTTATGCCAGTCTTTTTGATGTTCAAACATTTCAGATGAATGAATATAGCCCACAATATTGTCGATGTCGTTTTTGTAAATAGGGATTTTTGAAAAGCCAGTTTCTATAAAAGTTTGTTTTAATACATCTACATCGGTATTATATTCAAGAGCAATAATTTCTGTGCGTGGTACCGAGCAATCACGCAGTCTTACTTTCGAGAAATCAAGTGCATTCTGAAATATTTTTACTTCATTCTCAATTTCCTTTTCGTTTTCGTTGTTATCGAAACTCTCTTGGATCAGGTAGTTTAAATCGATGCGTGAAAATACATTTTCTTCAGAAGCAGAATTTATACCTACGCCCGAAACTTTCATGATTTTTACTGAAATCCAGGTGCTGAAACTTGAAATAGGGTAGAGTATAGTGTAAAAAAACATCAGTAGCCACGAGAATACCCTTAGCCATAAGTTGGGATTGACCCTGAAAATGGTTTTGGGGATAAACTCACCTGTGAATAGTACTATTATAGTGGCTATAATAGTCTGAACAAACGTGATGAAGAAAGGGCTTTCGAGTTTGCTGAGTGCGGGTGTAAGTAAATCGGCCATCAAAAGTCCGTAAATAACCAGCGATATATTATTGCCTACCAGCATGGTGGAAATATATTGCTGCGGATTGCGATAAAAAACCGACAGTATGGACGACGACAGGCTGCGTTGTTTTTTATCGAGTTCGAAACGTAATTTATTTGAAGATACAAAAGCTATTTCCATGCCAGAAAAAAAGGCTGAAAATACCAGAGTCCACAGTATTAAAGGAATGTTTTCCAAAATTTAGTTGAAATTTATAATATCTGACTGCAAATATACAATTTCCATGTCTAATTTTTCTCTTGTTGCATATTAAAGCACAAGTTTTTTTCTTTGACTTTTGATTTGTAATTCTGTTTTTTAGTTCTAGTGCTGATTTGTGTTTATTTTTTGTCGACCCCTGCTGCTCAATTAATACCTTTGGTTTGAATTTGTAATTATCAGATAAACAGTTTTGTAGGTAGTTGGTGGAAGGTTGTATTAATCTGTCGTTTTTTTATTATAGATTTTTTTTACAGAAAAATGGGTGAATAAACTTTCAGATAATCAGGGTGTAAGGCTGCTTTGTAAAGGTTTTTCTTGCGAAAAGTATATGTTAGGGTTTGTATTTTCGGAAAAAGTCCGTATCTTTGCAACCGCTTTTCAAGAAAAGATTCAGTAGCTCAGCTGGTAGAGCACATCCCTTTTAAGGATGGGGTCCTGGGTTCGAACCCCAGCTGAATCACTGTTCCGAAAGCCGCATACAAAGTTGATGATTCAGTAGCTCAGCTGGTAGAGCACATCCCTTTTAAGGATGGGGTCCTGGGTTCGAACCCCAGCTGAATCACAAGAAAAAAGGATATTTCAATACGAAATATCCTTTTTTGCAATATGTATGTTTGTCTTTATTTCCGGAGTTTTATACCTACTGTGAGGTTTACCATGCCACCGTTTGCAATTAGTTCTTCCATTTGTGCTATGCCCGATTGGTCGTTGTTTTTAAAGGTATATCGCAAGTCAGCTGTGATAAAACTCAACACACATGCTCCGGCTCCGAATTCCCAGCGAAAACTTCCATCTGTGTTTCCTGAAATTTCTTTTGTATAGGTAGGGCCTCCACTTAAATGCAGGCTGATGAGTCCGATATTGAAGAACTTGTATCCAAGCATTAGTGGAATTTTCATGAAGGTAATATTGCTTGTGTTGTTTTGATTCGACTCACGAAGTTTATAAGATGCAAAATAAGCTTCGGGCTGAAAGAAAAGTTTTTTGCCAAATTGCATGAAGCCGCCAATCTGATAATTGCTTTCGAGTTGACTGTTTAGTTGGTCGAAGTTTCGTGTGGATGTGCTCAGGTCAAGTCCAATTTTCGGGCCGTACCAAATATTTTGAGGTTCGCTACCCGACACATTCACGATACTTAGTATCTGTATAAATGCTGCTGCGATAAATAATTTAGTTTTCATTTTGGTGTGATTGTTTCCGGGTTATTATTTCTTTTTTTTGCTGCTGTATTGAATGTCGTAAATCATTACACTGTTTCCTCCTCCTCCCGATTTGCCTTGCGAAGTGACGATAAGCTTTTTACCATCGCTGCTGATGTCCATTCCCACAGGGTAGCTATCTGCACTGCATTGCGCAATTACTTTCATGTCCGAGGTGCGAACTACTGCTATGATGCTTTTGTTATTTACTGCAGCAATGATATATCGGCCGGTCGGGTCGGCTACTATAGTGCGTGCACCTTCACCTACGTATGCGCTTTGCCATTTCTGATATGATCTTATTCGTTTTTCGTTTTTTATGTGTGAAATAAAATCTTCAAGATCGGCTTTTTGAACGAAGCCGCTACTGTTTATGCTCAGAAATAAATGATCGTTGCTGATAATTAAATGTCGCATGTTTGTCTTCATTCCAAAAATCGAGCCAAGATATTTCCGGTCATCTACATCGACAATGGCTATGCTGTTGCTCCCCATTTTACCCACAAGCAGGTATTTGTTGTCGGTCGTAAAAACTGTGCCCCGCAAACAGTTTCCACAATTTTTATCGCGGTCGATGGTGTCTTTTTCGTTGAAATTCAGCGATAGTCGATTGTCGATGGCAATATTTTCGATATATCTGAATTCCAAAGGGTTTTCTGAACTAATATCGATTAGTGCAATGGTGTTGTCGCCCCAATGTGTAATAGCAATGGTGCGGTTGTCGGGCGAGCACGAAATCATTTTTGGTAGTGGTGCGGTAGGCATTACGCGTACTATGGTGTCGGCATTTGTATCGATAATACAAACCGCTGAGGGGTCGATGGCATTCAGGTCGTATGTGCGACGGTAATATGTGACCCATAAATATCTTCCATTGTGCGAGAAACAGCTTTCGACAGGCTTTCCGCTGAAGTGATTCAAATTGATTTGTTTGGTGCGGTATTGATAGTCGAAATAGTTTGTTTCGCTGAATAAGTGTTGGTTTGTGCTATCGAAAGTGTGATTGATGGTAGTGATTAGTGAATAATCCGAAAGACGGTACACCGAAGTGCGACAGCCTTCGAGCGAATGAATATAGAATTTATCGCAACTGTCGAGAATGTTTACCGATTTTGGTGAGTGGATAGTGGTGTCAAATTTATCGTTTTCGTGCTTTGTGTTACGATTGTAGTGTTGAAAACGTTGTGCAAGAGTAAGTATGACTTCCGTGTTTAAAGGTTGCGAAGTAGTGCCAATGTCAATTCGTGTGACTTGTGCGTGAGAAAGCATCACGCTGAGACAAAGAAATATAACTTTTAAAATAATTGTTTTTCTCATTTTGACACAAATGAATTTTACTTTAGTTCACTTCCTCACTTCGGTCTGTATTTACAGTTTTTTTATCGATGTATAAAGTAATTTTTTTTGAGTTTGTAATTAATGCATAACCCAGTACTGCTTTGATAAAATAAAGAATAATCATCGTAGCAGTTTGTTGCTCGTTGAAACTGTTTTTTAAACCAATATAGTTGATAATTTCTTTACAAAGATGCGGTAGATTAGTAATGATAAGTATGGCACCTGTGATTATGATGGATAAATGCACAATGCTCGTTAATTTAAAATTCATATCAATTCTGTTTTCATCGAAACCTTTTTCTAAATTCAGAATATTTACCAGCCATTCGGTTTTAATGACAAACAACCAAAGTATAAAAAAGTACATTGCCAGTGTTGTGAGAATAGTTGTTGCGATTACTGCCAATATATTACTGTCTTGGTATGTGTGTAACATCGATAAGGTGGCAATTGATTGCGAAATAACATTGAGCACTTTCAGTACCAGCGAAATGCCGATGATTTTTAACATAACAAGCCAGAATGTTTTAATACTCATTAGATTTGCAGATTTGTGATTCTTTATGATAGAGATTTTAATTGATTTAAAAATCTCCGTAGTTTAAGGCGGATTTTAAACTACGGAGAGTATTGTAGATAAGAATGTAAATCTTATTTGTTGAGCAATGCTTTTACTTTTTCAGAAATAAGTCGGCCTTCGGTTTTTCCAGCGAGCTGTTTAGTGGCTACACCCATAACCTTTCCCATATCCTGAGGTCCGATAGCGCCTACTTGAGCAATTATTCCTGCGATTACGGTTTCGAGTTCGGCAGCGCTCATTTGAGCGGGAAGATATCTTTCAATCACAGCTGCTTCTGCAAGTTCGTTTTCTGCAAGCTCCGGACGGTTTTGTTCTTTGTAAATCTGTGCTGATTCTTTTCTTTGTTTCTGCATCTTTTGCAAAATTTTGATAGCTGTTTCTTCACTTAGGTTGCCATCGCTACCTTTTGCGGTTTTGGCTTCGAGAAATTCTTTTTTAATGCCGCGCAGTGCCTCGAGAGTTACTTTTTCGCGCGCCAGCATTGCCTTTTTAATATCTGCGCTTATTTGGTCGTATAGTTCGTTCATGTGCTTGAGATTTTATTTTTTAAATTTTCGCATCCATGCAGGAATACTTTCTATTTTATTGAGCTCAACGTCATCGTCCAGGTCGTCAATTGAAATCAACGGAAGTTCGGCTTCGTGGTTGAGTGGGATTTGATGTTCGGCGTTTTCTTGTTTTGGAGAACCATAATATTGCTTTACGGCTTTATTAATATCATCTTCTTCCTCTACTACTTCATTTGTTGTGCCTTTATCGAAGTTAATGTTCTGCATGGCCGAAGCCACATCCTGGATAACTGATGTTTTTGAGTTTGGGGCAGATGATGTCTTTTGGCTGTTTTTGATAGCCGATGCTGGCATCCCGGGGATATCGCTCACATCGTAGCCGGTAGCAATAATGGTAATTTTGACACTATCGCCTAAACTGTCGTCGAAAGTGGCTCCCCATATTACTTGTACGTTGTCACCCACCTTGTTCATAAAGTCGTGAATTTGTTGCACTTCTTCCATTTTAATCTGGTTGGTAGTAGAACAATACAGGCTTAGTAGTACTTTGCTTGCACCACTTACATCGTTGGTGTTCAGAAGTGGTGAGTTAAGTGCATCGTCAATGGCTTTGGTGATACGTTTGTCGCCCGAGGCAAATCCGGTGTTCATTATGGCCACGTTACCATCTTTCATGATGCTATATACATCGGCAAAGTCGGTATTGATATAGCCGGGAACGGTAATAATTTCGGCAATCCCCTTAGCTGCGTTTGTAAGCACATCATCGGCTTTAGCAAAAGCATTTGCAAGTTCCAGGTCGGGGTATATTTCTTTGAGTTTTTCGTTGTTTATTACCAAAATTGCATCTACATGTTCGCTCAGCGCTGCAACGCCTTCGAGTGCCTGTTTGATTTTCAGATTTCCTTCAAATGCAAAAGGAATAGTAACAATACCAACTGTCAGAATGCCCAGGTCGTGAGCTGCTTTGGCTACGACAGGCGAAGCCCCTGTCCCGGTTCCACCACCCATGCCAGCAGTGATAAACACCATTTTTGTATTATCTTTCAGAAGGTCCTGAATTCTCTCAATGGACTCTTCGGCTGCCTGTCGGGCTACAGTGGGGTTGCCACCTGCCCCAAGCCCGGCTGTTGTGTCAACGCCAAGTTGAATTTTGTTGGGCACCGGCGATTTGATAAGCGCCTGATTGTCGGTATTGCAAACCACAAACGAAACATCGGTGATTCCCTGACGATACATATGGTTCACGGCATTGCCACCACCACCTCCTACGCCAATTACTTTTATGATTGAAGAATCAATCAAAGGAAGTTCGAGTGGCAGACTGTCTTCTAAATATCCCATATTGTTATTTTTTCAATTAAATTATTGTTCTTGTATTATTTCATTTCGCTGTCTTCCGAAAAAAAATTGAAAATGGATCTTTGTATTATTTTAGTTATGTTTCGCGATCCTTTGCCTTTATCTTTTTGTTTTTTCTTTGTTTTTTCTTCCACTTGTATAGGGTTTTCTTTCCGGTATTCATCTTGTAAAATAATTGTCCCTACCAATTGTGAAAGTATGGGGTCTGAGTATTGAAGGTCGTTGCCATCGGCTAACCAGTCGGTGTGATGTCCTTTTCGTGCATAAATATCAGTGCGTTCGTTGATATACTCAATAATATTGTGCATTTTAGCACCTCCACCCGTAATGATAATGCCACCTTTAAGTTCTATCGGTGATGATTTTATTGCGTTAAACAACGGTTGTGTTATTTCGTCGAGTCGTGCTTCGATGATGGTGGAAAGAAATTCGGTCGATATTTTGACTGGCTGAGCGTCTGTATCGCTCGACGGTACCTGAATCAGTACAGGTTCGTTTATCATGCTCACCAACGCAGAGCCACGACGGATTTTAATTTTTTCGGCGTGTTCTTCCGAAATGCCTAACTCCATAATATCGCGCGTAATATTTTTTCCTCCCAATGGTGAAACTACGAGTTGTTGCAGTACTCCAGCATGATAAATACCAAGAGTAGTAGTGGTAGCTCCAAGGTTTATTAATGCACATCCTGATTCGCGATCTTCTTCTTCTAAAACTGCTGTCGAAAGTGCTTCGATGGATAGAAATGTACTTTCAAGATTTAATCCTGTACGTTCGTAACATCTTTTGAGATTGTTTTCAATAATCGAGTTGCCATAAATCAGATTGTATTTTCCACTTATTTGGGTCCCTTTTTGTCCAACCGGATCATCGAAATTTACACCATCTAGTTCGTACGAAAGAGGTATAATGTCGTAAATAGCCACGTTGTCGCCGTTTATTTTGTTACCTGCTTCTTCGTGCATTTCCTGAAGAAGTGTTCCCGACACAATTTTCGATGCATCTACAAACCGATTTACGGTTACTGTATGGCTTTTCATGCTTTTGCCATTAACAGTTGTTGAGACGATTACTTTTTCGATTGGCTCGGCAGAACGTGCTGTGTTTTGAGCCAGTTTAATGACTTCGTTTATTTTAAATGCTGCTCCTGATACCTGATCAACAATTCCATGTTTTACATCATCTGCTTTTTTCGATTCAATAGCCAGGATTTTGAGCGCGCCATTCTGTTGCACCTCCGCTATCATGGCTGAGATTCGTGAACTTCCTAAATCAATTGCAATATATTTGTTCATTTCTATAAAACTTTTAAAGCAGTACTGTCATTTTGCTGGTTGATGAGAGGTGGTAATTCAAAGTCTTGTTTACTTTTACGCTTGCATACAATCTGATTTTTGTATTGTAAATCAATCGATTTGTAAAGGTTCCAGCCCATTTTATTGAACCCTTTTTGATACAAATAAAATAGATTGTCGAGTTTTTCAGCATAATTGTCGAGTGAGCCCAACACGATAACTGCATCGCCAACTCTGGTTGTGAGTTCAATTTTCTGATCGTTGCGCACATAAATCTGATCAATTTGCGCATCCCAAAACTGATCGGAAGCCACATAGTTTACAAAATCAAAAAGCTCCTCAGTTGCAAAGCTTTTCGTAACCCGACCCGATACAACTGGTACATAAACTGCATGATTGAGCGATACAGGAAATATTTTTTTTTCGGCGTCTACATAAAAGTTGCTTGTGCCTGATATGATAAATCTTGGTATGCGCTGTTGCACTATCAGATGCACAATGCCCGATGGTGTCTTGAAACATTCTACTGATTTTATCATTGGGTTGCGCAGTAACTCATTTTCGATCGACTCGGTACGAATGCGTTTGTATGCTTTGCCAATAGGATTCAGATCTTTACCTGCCAATAGTTCTGCAATTTCAGTTTGCGAAATTAGTTGAATTTTTTCTTTATCCAATAAATTTATTTCTAAATTTCTGCAAATAATTGTTCGGTCAATACTTGAAAATGACCAGATCGCAAAGCCTATGTAGCCTGTTACCAGCAAAATGCCTGTAATAGTGAAAGCTAACGCGATTTTAGAGATTTTCATTTTTTTTCTATTGATTGTAATTATTTATAGGGAATTATGCTTCTGTTTGCTCCGTTTTTTCTTTTAACTCCTCCCTCATTATCAAATGCTGGCGACGAAATTCGTCTCGGATAACAGGTACCATTCGATCGATGTCGCCGGCACCAAAAGTCACAACCACATCGTTGTTACGTGAGAAGAGTTCAGTGATAAGATTGGACTTGTCGCACATTATTTTGTTTTTGATGCTTACATCTTTCAGTATCAACTCGGAGTTTACGCCAGGAATCGGCAGTTCACGTGCAGGATAAATGTCAAGTAAAATTAGTTCATCGAGGCCTGAGAGTGCTTCTGCAAATTCGTGAGCAAAATCGCGGGTACGGCTATATAAATGTGGCTGAAAAATTCCTGTAATTTTACGACCGGGAAAAAGATTGCGTATTGAACTTATGCTGGCTTTGAGCTCGCTCGGATGATGGGCGTAGTCGTCCATGTAAACCGTTCTTTCTGATTTGAAAACGGTGTTGAATCGTCGGTATATTCCTGAAAATGAAGAAATGCCTACGCGCAATTCTTCGGCACTGACGCCATTGAGCCATGCAAGTGCCATGGCTGCTACGCTATTTTCCACATTGATACGAACCGGAACCCCAAGTCGCACATCGGCAATGCGGTCGGTTGGAGTTACAAAGTCGAATCGAATTTCGCCCTTGTCAGAACGAATATTCTCTGCATGAAAGTCACCACCTTCGTCCATTGAGTAGGTGTAAAGTTTTACGCCTTTTTGTAAAATCGGTGTCACTGGTATGCCTGTACGCATAATAAGTGCTCCTCCGGGTTTAATCAGCGAAGTGAAATGTTCGAAGCTTTCGCGGAATGCCTGCGCTGTTTCGTAAATGTCGAGATGATCGGCATCGGCTGAGGTAATAACAGCCATATAAGGCGAAAGTTGATGAAACGAGCGATCGTATTCATCGGCTTCAATAACCACAAAGTTACTGTCCTTAGATACCAGAAGGTTGGTGTTGTAATTGTTCGAAATACCACCCAGAAATGCACTACACATTACCTGCGATTGATATAGTAAGTGTGCCGTAATGGTTGATGTCGTTGTTTTTCCGTGAGTGCCGGCAATACAAATACCTTTGCTTTGTCGGGTAATGTCGCCTAATACCTGAGCTCGTTTTAATATCTTAAAATTATTATCTCTGAAAAACTGCAATTGAGGATGCTTGTCAGGTATGGCTGGTGTAAGTACTACGAGGGTAGATTTAGCCTGTTTGAATTCATCTGGAATACATGAAACCGCATCGTCGAAGCAGATACTGATACCCTCTGATTCAAGATCGTCGGTAAGTTTAGAACTACTACGGTCGTATCCTCCTGTTATAAATCCTTTGGTGTAGAAATATCGGGCCAAAGCGCTCATTCCAATTCCGCCAATTCCTAAAAAATAATATCTGGTAAATTTGTTCATTTTTATTTAATTCATTCGGGTGTAAAAAAGACAGTTTTTCAAATATAAAGTCTGTTTTATATCACCGACCCGATAACCTCTACAATACGCTCGTCAGAGTTTTTGTCGGCAAGTTTCAATATATTTTTACTGAGATTGTCAAGTTCTTTGTCGTTCTTAATCAGCTCAAGAGCTTTAGGTATGAGATTGAACTGAGCCTCCACATCTTTAATCATTATGGCTGCATCGTGTTTTACCAAAGCCAGTGCATTTTGCGTTTGATGATCTTCCGACACATTGGGCGAAGGTACTAAAATACTGGGTTTGGCTAGTAAACAGAGTTCTGAAATTGAACTCGCTCCGGCGCGTGAAATCACAAGATCGGCTATTGCATACGCATAATCCATGCGCGATACGAAATCAGTAACAAGTAATTCTTTGCATTTGTATGGAATAGAGGCCTTTTTTGCTTCATCAATATAGAATTTACCAGCCTGCCATATTACTTGAATGTTAGCTTCGCAAAGTTGACGCAGGAATTGTATTACACTTTTGTTGATAGTGCGAGCTCCAAGGCTTCCACCTACAAAAAGTATGGTCTTTTTTGAAGGGTCGAAGTCAAAGAATTCGTATGCTTCAGCTGCTTTGTTTTTTATATGAAATAAGTCCTGGCGTACCGGATTCCCTGTTTTGATAATTTTTTCAGCAGGGAAAAATCTTTCCATCCCATCGTAAGCTACACAAATAGCTTTGGCCTTTTTTGATAAAAGCTTGTTGGTGATACCTGCATATGAATTCTGTTCCTGTAAAACGGTGGGAATTCCGTAGGCTGAAGCGGCTTTCAATATAGGAGCGCTTGCGTATCCACCTACGCCAATGGCTACATCGGGTTTGAATTTGCGAATAATGGCTCGGGCTTTTACAATGCTCCGCAATAAATTGATAATTACTTTCAGGTTTTTGAAAATATTTTTCCGGTTGAAACCGCTTACCGGTAAGCCTTTAATTTGATATCCGGCAGCTGGCACACGTTCCATTTCCATACGTCCAATTGCTCCGACGAATAGTATCTCGGCATCCGGAAAATGCCTTTTCAGTGCATTAGCAATGCTGATGGCAGGGAAAATATGCCCTCCTGTGCCTCCTCCGCTGATGATGAATTTGTGTGACATAGCTGTTTTTTTTTATTATACTGACTCAGTTTTTTAAATAATCCTGAATATATAAAGTAAAAGAATATCTATAATTCGTCGAGATTTACAACCGGTACTTTTTCTTCTTCCGGCTTTTCGTCCATTTCATTTTCAATATTCGAATTTGTCGATTCTTTTATCTGACGAGTGACTCCGAGAATTACTCCGAAATACAGGCAGGTAATCAGAATCGATGTACCTCCGCGACTAATGAGCGGTAATGGTTGGCCTGTTACCGGTCCGAGACTGGTGGCTACTGACATGCTTACAAATGCCTGTGTAGCAATCATTAGCGAAAGGCCTATGACCAGCACTGCCGGAAAAACTGTCGGGCTCGTAGTGGCAATTCTGCCTGCACGATATAAGAGCACAAGATACAGTAAAATTACGAAAACTCCACCAAATAATCCCAACTCTTCTACTACAATGGCATAAATAAAATCGGAATATGCCTGTGGCAAAAAATCGCGTTCGATGCTATTGCCCGGCCCTACACCGAATGCACCACCTCGCGCAATGGCTATTCGTCCGTGTTGAACCTGTCGGTTTTCATCCGTTATCAGGTATTTTGACTTTTCTTCATCTACGTTTTTGTCACCCGCAAATCTGTCGATACGAGCTACCCAGGTGTAAGCGCGATCGAATGCCGATGGCATTTTGTCTTGTGGGATCAGTTTAACTGCTCCAAAACCAAGCACGATAGCTAACAGGAGTACAGCACCTACAATTCCGAGGCGTTTTAGCGATATTTTGCCAATAAACATCATTAAATATACCACTCCGAAAAGCAAAACGGCTGTGGAAAAGTTTTCAAGCAATATGAGCGGGCAAACAACAGCCAGTAGTATCATGATGTTGCGGAAATATGGTTTTTCATCCGTTTCGGGGTTTTTGATACGTGATATAAAATCGGCTGCAACAATTATTACCGATAGTTTTGCCAGTTCCGAGGGTTGAAACTGTACGCCTCCAATCACTAACCATCGTGTAGCATCGTTTTCACTTTGTCCTTTGAATAATACCAACACAAGCATGACAACCGATAAAACCAGACCAACGTACGAGAGCAGACGAATAAACCGATAGGGTATCAGATGCACAAAAATAGCTAATAAAGCTCCTCCTGCCAAAAAGCTCACATGGCGTAATACAGGCGCAGTGTGACTTTCTGCTTTGTAGGCCAATGTGCTTGATGCACTGTACATTTCAATAACAGATACCACGCAGAGCATGATGAATACGACCCATAAAGTGGCATCGCCTCTGAGATATTTTTTAAGTAAACTGTCCATTTTTCTGTTTGTTGTTATGGCTCAAAAACAAGAGTTTTTTTTTGATAAATAAAAAAAACACCCTGTGCGCCGGATTATAAACTCCTGACACATTTTTTGAACTGACGACCTCTGTCTTCGTAATTGCTAAATAAATCGAAACTGGCACAACAAGGCGATAATAGTACCGTTTCGCCATCAGTAGCTAATTGATAAGCTGTATTTACAGCATCTCCCATCGATTGCACATCTATAATATTATTACATTTACCGTCAAAAAAATTATGCAAGGGTGTGTTGTCTATACCTATGAATATCAAAGCTTTTACGCGTTCTTTAACGAGTTCCTCAATTTCTGAATAGTCATTTCCCTTGTCGGTTCCACCAAGTATGAGGACAGTAGGTGTCTTCATGCTCTGTAAGGCATACCAGCACGAATTTACATTGGTTGCTTTCGAATCGTTTATGTAACGCACGTTTTTTACTGTGGCGACATACTCAAGACGGTGTTCCACGCCCTGGAAATCCTGTAACGACTGGCGGATACTATCTTTTTTTAAATTTAGAACAGAGGCAGCAAGTCCTGCGGCCATCGAATTGTAGGTGTTGTGTATTCCTTGAAGTGCTAATTCTGATACCGGCATAGTGAAAATTGTTTTAAGTGTTTTCATTATCAGTTCGTCATTTTCGATAAATGCTTTTGTTTTTTTATCTCTTTCGATGGCAAATGGATATACTACTGATTGTATATTACGCTTAGCAAGTTCTGCTTTTATTACAGGGTCATTTTCCCAGTATATAAATGCATCGTCGGAAGTCTGATTTTGAGTAATACGAAATTTTGAGTCAACGTATTTTTCAAATTTATAATCGTACCTGTCCAAATGGTCGGGTGTAATGTTGAGTAGTATGGCAATGTCGGCTTTAAATTCTGTCATGCCATCAAGCTGAAAACTACTTAGTTCCACCACATAATAGTCAAAGTTTTTGTTTGCTACCTGAAGTGCCAGACTGTTACCCACATTTCCTGCAAGCCCTACATTTAATCCGGCGTTTTGCAGTATGTGGTAGGTGAGCATAGTGGTGGTGGTTTTGCCATTACTCCCGGTGATACAAATCATTTTGGCATTGGTGTAGCGACCTGCGAACTCAATATCTGAAATTACAGATGTGCCCTGTGCATGTAGTTTTTTTATCAGTGGCGCTTTGTCGGGGATACCTGGGCTTTTAATCACTTCTGTTGCATTCAGAATTAGATTTTCGGTATGCTGTTTTTCTTCCCATTTAATTTCTGCATCGTTGAGCATTGTTTTGTACTGGTTTTTTATTTCGGATAAATCCGATACAAAAACATCAAAGCCTTGCTTCTTTGCCAGAATGGCTGCACCTGCTCCGCTTTCGCCTGCTCCTAAAACTACAATTCTACTCATATTATCTGATTTTTAGGGTGATGATTGTGATGGCAGCCAGGATAATACCTACTATCCAAAACCTGATGACAATTTTCGATTCGGGTAAAGCCTGCAGAGGTTTTTGTATTATTGCTTGAATACCAGCATTCCCCTGCTTTTGAAAATGGTGATGTAGGGGTGCCATTTTGAATATTCGCTTTCCTTCGCCATGTTTTTTCTTGCTGAATTTAAAATATCCAACCTGAAACATTACTGAGAGATTTTCTACTAAAAAAATTCCACACAAAATAGGAATTAATAATTCTTTGCGAATGGCAATGGCAAAAACAGCAATAATTCCTCCTAGTGTCAAACTGCCGGTGTCGCCCATAAATACCTGAGCCGGAAATGAATTGTACCACAAAAATCCGATGGTAGCTCCAATGAATGCCCCTGCAAAAATCAATAATTCACCAGTTCCCGGGATGTACATTATATTGAGATAACCTGAATAATTGACGTTGCCCGATACATATGCCAATATGCCAAGTGTGACGCCCATAATGGCCGATGAGCCTGTAGCAAGTCCATCTAGCCCGTCGGTCATATTGGCTCCGTTCGATACAGCTGTGACAATAAATATAGTAACAAGTACAAACATAATCCACCCATAATCCTGTGCTTTATCACCCAGCCAACGGAATGCATTTGCATAATCCATGTTGTTGTTTTTGAAAAACGGTATGGTCGATTGAGTAGATTTAATATCATTTTTCGAATAAAGTACATCTTCCACTCGTTGATCTTCACCTTTCACTTCTTTGTTTTCGCGTATTACTACATCGGGACTCAGGTACATTGTTAGGCCTACAATGAGACCAAGACCTACCTGACCTACGATTTTAAATCGACCACTAAGTCCATCTTTGTTTTTGCGGAAAACCTTAATGTAGTCATCTAAAAAGCCGATAATGCCTAACCAAATTGTGGTGATTAACATAAGGATGATGTACACATTGTTGAGAGGCGCTAACAAAAGGGTGGGGACTAAAATCGCAATAATAATGATAATGCCACCCATTGTAGGTGTACCTTTTTTGCTCATTTGTCCTTCGAGACCAAGGTCACGTATGGTTTCGCCGATTTGTTTCTTTTGCAGATAGTCAATGATGCGGCGGCCAAACATGGTGGCTAATAATAAAGCCATAATAAAAGCAATGCCTGTACGAAAGGATATAAAATTGAACATTCCCGCACCCGGGAAATCAGATACCTTGTCGAGCCATGTAAATAAATGGTATAGCATATTCTTTTTGATTTACGATTTGATATTTTACAATTTGCTATTGTTTGCTTTTTAGAAATTATTCAGATGTTTTCTTTAAAAAATGTATTAAAAACAATTTCTTACTTCTTCACGGTCGTCGAAATGATATTTTACTCCCTTAATTATCTGATAATCTTCATGCCCCTTGCCAGCCACTAATACTACATCGCCTTTTTGTGCAATTGCACAGGCTGTTTTAATTGCTTCGCGCCTGTCGACAATGGTCAGACTTTTTGTTTTCTGGTTTGTGTCAAGGCCGGCCAGCATGTCGTTTAGAATTTCCTGTGGTTCCTCAAAACGCGGATTGTCCGATGTGAGAATAGCTTTCCAGCTCCCCTCCACTGCTTCGCGTGCCATAATAGGGCGCTTCCCTTTGTCGCGATTGCCTCCACAGCCCACTACTGTGATTAAGCGCCCATTCCCTTCTAGGATTTGGTTGATGGTCGAAATTACGTTGTTCAGTGCGTCGGGAGTGTGAGCATAGTCCACAATAACCGTAAATTCCTGAGGTGCATGTATGGTTTCAAAGCGTCCCGAAACAGAATGTAGTGAACTCAGAATACGTAAAACTTCCAGTTCGTCCTGATTCAGTAAAACAGCAGCTCCGAAAACGGCAGTCAGATTACTGGCGTTAAATTTTCCGGTAAACGACACATTTACTTCGCGACCGTTCATGTCGAGCAACATGCCTTCGAAACTGTGTTCAAGGATGCGTGTTTTAAAATCAGCCATTCCGCGCAGCGAATAATTGTGTTTTGAGGCCTTTGTGTTTTGAAGCATCACAAGTCCGTTTTTATCATCGAGGTTGGTGAGCGCAAAAGCTTCGTTCGACAGTTCGTCGAAAAAGCGTTTTTTTGCTTTTAAATAATTTTCGAAAGTCCGATGATAATCAATGTGATCGCGCGTAAGATTTGTGAAAATAGCTCCATCGAAGTCGAGTCCGGCTATGCGTCGTTGATCTACCGCGTGCGAACTTACTTCCATAAATGCATATTTACATCCGGCATTCACCATGCCTGCGAGAAGTTCGTTCAGGGCGATGGCATCGGGGGTGGTGTGAGTCGCTTCTATGGCTTCGCTGTCGATATAATTGCAAACGGTGGACAGTAATCCTGTTTTGTGACCAAGAGATTTAAAGGTGTCGTACAGCAAAGTGGCTATGGTGGTTTTGCCATTTGTGCCTGTTACGCCTACAAGCGTAAGTTGCGTCGTTGGATAGCCATACCATGCAGAAGCAATATGTCCCAGAGCATCAGCACTGTCGTCAACTTCCACATAAACCACATTTTCAGAAATACTGGCAGGTGTTTTTTCGCATACAATAGCTTTTGCGCCTTTTTCGATGGACATTTCGATGAAATCGTGACCGTCGGTTGCGCTGCCACGTGTGGCTATAAATATAAAACCTTCGTCCACTTTGCGTGAGTCGAAAGCAAGTCCCGAAATTTCGATGCCAGTATTACCTGTTATTCTCGTTTTAGTAATTTGTTCTAATAAATCTGCTAAAATCATCATGTCGTTTAGTTTTCGAGTTGAATCATTATTGTTTGTCCTTTGTGAAATGAGGCTCCCGGTTTCAGATTTTGTGAAACAACCTTGCCACGTCCCATTATTTGTGCCACTATACCCATTTCACCAAGCAGAAAAACTGCATCTTTTGCGCCAAGACCTGTGAGGTCTGGAATAGTTTTTTTATTAATGGACATTTGACTTATTCCTATGGAGTTGTTCTGACTTTTGGTTTTTATCCATTCGGCTTTGTTGCCTGTGTAATTCAGATTCAACTTGCTCATTACAGTATGAAGTGCTCCATAATTTCCATTTTTGCACTTGGGTGCAAATGCTAAATGAATGGTAGTGTCGCATATGATTTGTTCCGGTTTAAGGTTCGACTTCAGTGCCATTGTGCGTTCGGCAATGTCTTTGAAAACCGACCCGGCCATTCTCCCACCAGAAGGGTAGCCGTTTTTGGGTTCACGTATTACTACGATACAACTGAAAAGAGGATTGTCGGCAGGAAAGTATCCACAAAATGAAACCTGATGACTCTTCCCTCCTGCCTTGTAGCCAAGTGTTCCTTTTGAGATTTGTGCTGTCCCTGTTTTCCCTGCTATGCGTACATGTTTCGATCGCATGTTTTGTGCTGTACCTTTTTTCCCTTCAATTACTCCGAGTAATGTTTCTTGTACTGTTTTGAGAGTAGAAGGGCGGCAAATTTGGCTGTTTATTAACTCCGTTTCGAATGTTTTAATTGTTTGTCCGTTTTTCAAAATTGCCTTCACTAAATAAGGTTTAATCATTCTGCCATCGTTGGCAATGGCATTAAAAAAGGCCAGGGTGTAAATGGGTGGTATCTGAGTTTCATAGCCTATACTCATCCATGGCAATGTAGTTTTCGACCAGTAAGTGCTTTTGTCTTTTGGATGTCGGATTTTTGGACTTGCAGTGCCTGGTATTTCAATGTTCATGGGCTCGTTTAATCCCATTTCGTAGAGTTTATCTACAAATCCGGATGGATTGTCGCCCCATGCTTTTGTTACTGCCAACGAAATGCCTACATTCGACGAAGCATGAATAACTTCGGCTAACGAAAGATTTCCATAGCCTCCACGATGGTAGTTGTGGTCACGCATGTCCGAAGTATGATAACGGTGTATGCCATTTCCAGTGTGTATAGTGTCGGTGATGCGTGCTTTTCCTTCATCGAGTAGTGCCATTAATGATGCAATTTTGAATGTGGAACCCGGCTCAACCTGGTCGGCTACAGCTCCGTTGCGGTTTTCAGAGTAGCTGCCATCTTTGTTTTGCTGCATATTTACAATTGCTTTTACCTCACCTGTTTTTACTTCCATGATTATGGCATACCCCGAGCTTGCATCGAATGATTTAAGACTGTCAACCAAAGTCGATTCGGCAATATCCTGAAGATTGATGTCTATGGTTGTAAGCAAATCCATTCCATCCACAGGCTCAACCTGAACGGTTTCTTCCCAGCGGTTAGCTACTTTCTGGCGTACCGATACCCCTGGTGTGCCCAATAATTCTTCGTTAAAGTACAATTCGAGACCGTTTTTTCCGCCTTTTGCTTCGTCGGCATAAATATCGCCTATGGTTCGCGAGGCCAGCGAACCGAAAGGTTTCTCGCGCCGCACGAGTTCTTTGGTTATCAGTCCACTTTTGTTTCGTCCCAGGTTAAAGAGTGGGAGTGATCGTAAGTCTTTAAGTTGCGAATAGCTAATGCGTTTGGGGTGGAGTTGTAACTCTCCTTTGCCTTCGCGGTAGGCCTTTTGGATCATGGATTTATATGCCGACTTCGATTTGTCGCCAAAAAACGCTGAAAGTGCTTGTGATAAGGAATCGATTTTTTCTTTGAAAAGTGCGCCTCCTTTTTCATGCAAGGCAGGTACTCTTGTGTCCATGTAAATGTAGTAGGTGGGGATGGAACTTGCCATTAACCGACCGTCGGAAGCGAAAATATTGCCGCGATTTGGCTTTACTAATATGTCGGTTTTTTTGTTTTTTGCAGCTACTTCCAACCATTGGTCGCGCTCAATAAACTGCAGCACAACAATGCGATATATAACCAAACCGAATGCAATCAGGATAAATAAATACACTATCCCGAATCTTAAAACGATATTTGATCTTTTGTCTGCCACTTTTTGTTTTTACTTCAGTTTATGTTGTCCGCATTACTTTTTTCAATTACTACCGGAGGTGTTTCTGTTACGCTTATGTTTAATTGTTTTTCGTTTATAAGTTTTGTAATATTCGATTGTCTGCTTATTTCCATAAGATGTGCTGAAATCGTCAAAGACTCATATTTCACATCCTTTATTTTCTTTTTTAACTCAATTGCCCTTAGTAATTGTTTTTCGCTATAAAATCTATTGTCCACATAAAAAAATGCAAGAAGTGCCGAAAGTGCCAGAAAGGCATATTGTTTTTTAAAAAACTTTTTAGTGAAGATATTTCCGTTTATGACATCGCGCAGTGTACTCGATTTTATGTCGGAGAAATCTTCGTTTCCTCTAATGGCATCTGTTATTAGTTTGAACCATTTCATTCCTTGCATCTGTGGTTTAGTGCCTCTGCTTGCGGCTTGGTTTTACATTTTCTGATTGTTTCCCTGCTACTCTTAGTTTGGCACTGCGTGCACGAGGGTTTTGCTCTACTTCTTCTTCTGTCGCCACTATCACCTTGTTGTTGATTTGCTTCAAAGGTGCTATCACATTCCCAAAAAAGTCTTTTTCCTGTTTTCCTTCAAAATTTCCGGTTTTAAAATAGTTTTTTACTAATCTATCCTCAAGTGAATGGTAGGTGAGTATGGCTATCCTGCCGTTTTCGTTCAATAATTCGGTGCTTTGTGTTAATAATGTGCGCAACACTTCCATTTCCTTGTTTACTTCTATGCGAAGTGCCTGAAATACGCGCGCCATGTCTTTTTTTTCTTTCTCGCGAAAAAAAAACGGTTTCAGAATTTCAATGAACTGAAAAATACTCCTGATTTCGGCTTTCTGACGTTGCATGGCAATAGTGCGTGCAATTTTTCTCGAATTATGCAATTCACCATACAAGTAGAAAACATCTGCCAGTTTTTCTTCGCTGTAATTATTTAGTATTGTGGCTGCGGTTGTTTGCGAGCGAGTGTTCATACGCATGTCAAGCGGACCGTCGAACCGGAATGAGAATCCTCTTTCTTCTTCGTCGAAATGATGTGATGATACCCCCAGATCAGCTAATATACCATCTACTTTTTCGACATTGTGATATTTTAGAAAATTTTTCAGGTATCTGAAATTACTACGTACAAACGTAAATCTTGAATCGTCGATTATGTTGGCCAATGCATCCATGTCTTGGTCGAAAGATATCAGGCGGCCTTTTTGGTCGAGATGATTTAGTATTTCGCGTGAGTGACCACCGCCACCAAATGTCACATCTACATACACACCATTGGGCTTTATTTCTAAAGCTTTGATAGTTTCGTGAAGTAAAGCGGGTATGTGATAGGGAATTGCCGACATTTATGGTTTTGTTATGCGTTTTTTTATTTTTTCATCATACGCTCACTTAAGCGTCGTGCAAAGTCGTTATGTGAAAGTAATGTTTGTTCGTAGCGGTTACGGCTCCAAAGAGCAAAGCGGTCATTCATGCCGGCAAACAATACTTCATTGTTTTCGACCTGGATATTTTGCAGATGTCGTTTCGTGATCAGCACCCTACCTTGTGAGTCAATATCGAGCCATTCGGCATCCGATACAAATTGCATAAGCAGAAGTTGATCCTCGGGGTTCCATTCGTCGAGAGTGGCTTTGAGTTGTAAAACAATATCGTTCCAGACCGGCTCCGGATAAAGCACCAGGCAGTCGTTAGACGCATCGCGTCGCATAACTATCCGCTCACGAGAACCTTCGGGCAGAAGTTTGCGGTATGTCGAAGGGATGAATAGTCGTCCCTTGACATCAGCTTTTGCTTCATATTTTCCTATAAAAGTTGACATGCTTGAATGGATATAGTTTTGCAACTGTAAAAGTATAAAAAGATTTTCATATTCCCCACATTTCCCCACAAAAAACTTATGAACATGTTTTGTGTGGTGTTTCATAGTTTATGAACTAGTTTTCAACAGCATTTGTATCTTCCGTTGTTCTTATTTATTCCCATAATTAGCTGAAATATAATTATGTTCTGCTTCGTTCTGTTGTTGTGAGTTGTTGTGTGGGAGAGTGGAGTGGTTTTTTTGAATTAAATTGTAATTGTTTGTGTATGTCTTGTTTTTGGGGAGTATTATAGGGCAGCTTCAAGTCCCATTTCCGGTTCTGCAATGTAAGTAGAGTCAATAATTAATTTATGTCTTTTCTTGAAACTCTCAGTCAACAGATTGTTATTATAGACCCAATTTGAATCAATAATTTCCTTGTTCATCAATTTGTCGCAATAATCTGCATAATCATTAATAAACTTCAATTACTAGTGTCCCATTAAAATTAAAAAGAGTTCTTTGAAATTTAGTTATTTACATAAGATATTCGATTAAACGGATTTCAATTTGCAATTTTGCTGTTTTAATACAATTTTGCAAATGAATAAAGACAAATATGTTTTCGCACAATTAACTTCTTTTTTAGACAGAAATAAATTCAATTACATCGTCCATAAATATGATGGTGATAAATATGTGAAACATTTTACCTGTTGGAATCAGCTACTTGCTCTCATGTTTGGTCAATTGTCTAACCGTGAAAGTCTGAGAGATTTGATTGTCGCTCTTAATGCTCACCACTCCAAATGTTATGTTTTTACTTTTCTAAAGCGTAAATAAAATTTACGTTTTTTATTTTACGCTGCAATATTTAATTCGCTAATAACAAGCTTCATAGCATCGTTTATCATCGAATAT
>JAFGVV010000040.1 GCA_016937795.1 Paludibacteraceae bacterium | reverse complement strand
TTTATGGGAAAATTTTTATAACGCCAAATTTTTAGGTGCACCTTTATTGAGTGATATGCTGGGAGCATCGCGGGGATTTCTGACATTATTAATCATTTTGGTTGCTCTTGGAATGTTTTGGATTGGAGAGTGGGCTGAGAAAAAGTTTGCCCGCGACGATTATAAACTGAATCAAAAATAATTGGAATACGTATTTCTACTCAATACTTATTACTCAAATCTCAATACTGAAGAATATGAAAGCAAGATTAATTTTAGCATCCACATTAGTTCCTCTGGGTCTAATAATTGCTGCAGTACCCGAAAATACAACAAAACCATATAAATTAACTGCCGTTGAGTTGCTTGAAGAAGTAAAAAGTGGTACGCAATTTTTACAGCCCGATGAAGTTGCAGATATGATAGTTACAAAAGATCCGACACTGCAACTTATCGATGTGAGGGCAGTAGACGAATTTGAGAAATTCAGTTTGCCCGGGGCGATAAATATTCCGTTAGTTGATATACTAAGTCCTGAATGGGAAGAAACAATCAATCAGGATGTAAAAATGAATGTATTTTATTCCAATGGAACCAACGACGCCAACCAGGCTTGGATGATTACGCGCCAGTTGGGATACCAGAATAATTACGTTTTGCAGGGAGGTGTAAATTACTGGGCTGAAACCATCCTGAATCCGGAAGTTCCTCCATCAACCAGCCCCAATGAAGAAATAGCCAAATACGATTTACGGAAAGGAGCAGGCATGGCTTTGGGTGGCGCCGCAGTAAGCACACAACCACCTGCCGTTGTATCTGGCGGTGCAAAACCTCCAATTCAGAAAAGGGAGAAAAAGAAAAAAGTACAGGGAGGTTGTTAATATAACTCTATTTATATACGAAAAGCCCGGTTTGGTTCAGAGACCGGGCTTTTCATATATAAACAAAGATGGGTAGCTAACCGGGTTTAATTTCGTTATAAGGTAAATTCCTCATTTATATCGAGTATAAATCCTTCCATTCCAATAATTTTATTGCCTTCGTAAACCGGATTTGCCGAAAGGATGTGTTTACCGGTGGTTCCATCTTTGCAGATTCTGATGGCTAACGCACCACTGATAATCTCGCCCTGCATCACTTTTGCAAAAGTCTCTTCAAGTTTCACAATTTCGGTTACCGGACGCGTAATTGAAAAATGTTTGCCAGTAATTTCATCAGTCGTATTGTATTTGTACATTTTCAACCAGGCATCGTTAACAGTTTCAATAATTCCATCGCTGTCGAGCCGGTAATAACCTGCCCCACTGTTTTTTACTGCGCTGTATAAATATTCGCGCGATTCTTCTTTCTGGTCGATATTGATGATAAAACCTTCAACTCCCGAAATTCTGCCTTCGGTATATACAGGGTTAGCCGATAAGATGTGGTACCCGAAACTTCCGTCCATACATTTTCGGCGGACAGTGACACCGGTAAGAATGTCGCCTTTCAGCACCTTATTCAACTGCTTGGCAAAGCTGTCTAAATCAGCTTCGTTGCGTGTGATACTAAAATGCTGCCCGATAATTTTTGAACGGTCGCTGCATTTGTACATACCCAGCCAGGCATCATTCACATCTTCAATAATACCACTTGAACGCAATCGATAATAACCTGCAACGCTTTTGTCGACTGCCTTATGAAGATTTTTCAGGCGTTCTTCGTTTTCGTCGACATTAATTTCTTCCCAGCCGGTAATCATGGCTTTGATTGCCGAAGCCGGTGTATCGCCTGTTGTTGTAAGATAAACATGGGCAATTACAAAAGCCATCAGTATAAATGCACCAAAAGTGTGAAGAATTGCGATGTTGCCAAGTCCTTCAACATGCAGGGTTTCGTTTGGATAAATATAGGTCATGTAAATAATTCCGGTAATTACCTGAACAGGAATAACCAGTAGTTTCAAACCCAGATAAATCAGACGTTGTAACGGGTTAAATTTGTTGTACACCGTTTTGTGAGTAGGGTGTGGCGCGCCGCGAAAAATTCCGGTGAGATAGTAATCTATCTGTGCTTTAATAAATTTCGTTGTTGGAATGTATTGTTTCCATTCGCCTGTTACAAAATGCCAGAAAATGGCAAATACAATTAAAACCAGAAATGCCCAGGCTGCGAGATTATGCCACCGCACCACATTTTCGAACCCAAAAATTTTAAATGAACCATGCATCTCGAATCCTGTAAGTGCCAGAAAAAATATGAGCAACGCCTGGCTCCAATGCCAGAATCGTTCGAATCCGCGATAGATATATGCTGACTTTTTCATTCAGATCTGATATAAAGGTGAAAACTACTTTTTATTACTTTTCAACATGCGTAATATGGCATGCACAAAAACCCCGGCAATGGAAAAAATGATGAGAGCAACGCCCGCAAAATCAAATGTTTTACTCCTGTCACGTCCAACCAGGTAGAAATCGTTAAGAGCTGCAATCCTGCTGTTTTTGCCATGGCAGTCGGCACACTGTAGCGATTCTTCCCGAGGTGCAACCATGTGGTTTACCGGCCATGACATTTCGGTTTCGGCAAAACCGTATTCGCCGCTGAAAGGCAAACCTACACTGTCCATCCCCGTTTGAGCTGCTTTTGTCCAATCGTAATTTTTCCAGTAAGCCGTACTGTCCTTACCAAACAAATGAGGATTGATGAGGTAATTATTTCCGGAGTCGTAAATCTGTTTTGCGCGGTGCACCTTCACCGGAATAATTTTCGACCGGTTATCGGCATATCTGCCCTCAAGATCGTTCAGTCTTACAACTTCGGAAGTATCGATTTTATCGCCAATTACATAATGTTTGGCCCGACCGTTAAACCATTGATACTCCGGTGTAACATTCTTTTCCCACACAAACAACCCTTTCATGGTATGGTAAGTTACATTGCCCATGCTGTCTTTTACAATTTTATAACTGCCGTCTTCCTTAAACTGTCCGGCAGTTGACCAATCCCACGACATTTTGGTTGCACTCACTTTTGCAAACTG
>JAFGVV010000039.1 GCA_016937795.1 Paludibacteraceae bacterium | reverse complement strand
TTGTACTTTCAATCGGTTGTTTAGCCCGCTAAACGCCCTCTTTCAAGTCCAAAATCCATTTCAAAATAGCTCTCAAAAATTACGACAATATTTCATTCCAATTACTTAGTTTCAATTACTACTTTACCGGCTCCACTTTGTAGCCTTTTTTCTGCAATTGTTTGATAAGTCCGGTTTCGCCAACGAGATGTAAGCAACCAACCGCCACTACGCCCGATTTGGTTTCCAACATTTTGGTCAGTTTACCAATCCAGTTCAGGTTACGTGTATCCACCAACGCTTTTTTATATTCTTCGGTCATATCTTCATCTTCACTATACAGCGCTTCCATTTTTTTCAGATCGCCCGACAGATATGCTTCGTCGAGTTTTTGCATTTGAGCAATGCCTTTTTCCTTCTCGTTGATTGCCTTTACAAGCAGTTCAGCCTGTTTTTCGAGCGAAAGAGAGTTAAATAACACTTCTATCTGCTCTTCTGCTGTTTCAAGCGCTACAATTTCTTTATTGGCTTTTTTCCCTGCTTTTTGAATGATCATATCCAATGCTTCAGGCTCTTTAGCCAGCTTTTTAGTTTTTGAATATTGCATAACGCCATACATCGTACTAAGCATAGCAGGTTTAAAAGCACCTAACTGATCGAGCCCAACACCCAATAGTTCTTTGAAAGCCGCATCCACCAGCGTGTAATCTTCGGCAGAAACAAGGTCTTTGATTGTTTTTCCCTGCATCATAGCACCCTGCATTATTTTCATTTGCAAAGCCTGCATGTCCGACATGTCAATTTCGCTGACTACAGCATCCACCTCATTTACAAAACTCAAAGCCTTTTGCAATTCAGGTACTTTCTCACTCTCAATTAAATGGTGTGTACCAAACAGATACGAAGGACTTTTCAGTCCATTTCCACTTACTTTCCACAGAATCTGGGCATTGAGTTGCATTACACACACAAATGCCAACAGCATGATAAAACTTAGTTTGTTTTTCATTTTTTTTGATTTAAAAATTAAATTATTGATTTATAGAGATTAGGAAAAATTTCAAATAAAGAAAAGCAATTTTTTAAAGCGCACTTTCAATAATATCATGGAGTTTTTGCATTAGTTCCGGTTGTTTCTCATTTTCATAACCTTTTACTTCCACAGGTTCATGAATTATCATTTCGATAAGACCGGGCGTTACTACAAAACCATTACGCGGCAAACGTTCGAAACAGCCACGTAAAGTGACAGGCACTATGGGCAACTGTAAATCAGCAGCCATTCGAAAAGCGCCTTTCTTGAATTTGCCCATTTGTCCGGTATAAGTGCGTGTTCCTTCTGGAAAAACCACGACCGAGACTCCGTTACGCAATTGCGCTTCTGCTCTGTCGAGACTTTTCTTTGCAGCCACAGGATTTTTACGATTGATAAAAATATGTCCGGCCGACTCGCAGGCTTTTCCAACAAGGGGTATTCTTCGCAGTTCGGCTTTCATAACCCATTTAAAAATCATGGGTAACCAGCCATACACCACAAAAATGTCGTATATACTCTGATGATTGGCTGCAATGACATAAGATTTTTTAGGATCCAGTTTTTCAATTCCGGTGATTTTCACTTTTATAAAAAGCAGATAACAGAAAAAGCGCCCCCACCAGCGTGCCGGAAAATACGAAAACTGAGCATTGGGAAAAACGGGGGATAAAATAATGGTAAAAACAGCCGTGAGAATTGTAAGTACAAGCAAAACCGGAAAAGCAACGAGCCACTGATACAATACAAATAGCGGATGAGGTTTTGTCTTCATAATACTTAACTTGGTTCAGTCTGCAAAATTATTAAAAAAATCGGTATACACAACAAAAAACCGAAGCGTTAAAACTCCGGTCCTCTAATTTGTTTAAACCCGAATCGCACTTTTCGCAACTGACTAACGAACAAGCCCGATACCACGATAACTATACCCGTTATTTTAAGCCATGTCAGACTTTCGTCGAGCACCCACCAGGCAAAAATGGCGGTAAACACAGGAATCAGATTTACGAACACATTGGTGCGCGCCACTCCAATTTCACGAACCACGCCGGCAAACAGCACAAAAGCAATAACCGAGGCAAATACCGACAACATCAACAGCGAAGTAATGGCTTCGGTTGTGACGTTTATTTCGGTAACAGTTGAAAAATCGGTAATAAAAAAAGTAGGCACAAAATAAATCAACGCAATTGCACTCTGATACAGAATAATATTCAGGGTAGAATAATGCGCCGGAATTTTCCTCAAAACCGTGGTGTAACTAATGGCCGAAAATACTGCCAGAAAAAGCAGCGCAATTCCAACCGGATCGGCAGTAAAGCCACCTGAAGGTTCGTAAATAACCAGAAAAACGCCAGCCAGCGATACCAGAATGCCCAATACATTCATCCACCCGATTTTTTCGCGCAAAAGCACAAATGCCAGCACAGGTGCAAAAAGCGGAATGGTAGACACAATGACCGATGCAAGCGTTGATTCCACGCGTACAAGCCCGTAAGTCTCGCCTATATAATACATATAAGGCTCAAAGAATGCCAGCAGGAAGAACCATTTCAGGTCCTCACGACGGATTTTTTGCAGTTTTCCGCTGAAATACGAAATGGAAAGTAAAAGTAAAGAAGCAATAATCAGCCTGAGCGTAATAAGCGTCACAGGCTGAAAAGTTTCGATGGCTATGCGTGTCCATATAAACGACACCGACCAGAAAATCATGGCCAGTACAATGGAGCCGTATAATTTTACTTGCTGCATATTGCTACTACAACATGTCGTGCATATCCGATTCTATTTGCGCCCAAACATCGTCGGTCATTTTGGCGCCCAGCACTTCCACCACATTTCCTGATACGAGCGAACCAATTTTTCCGCAGGCTTCGAGCGAATAGTTACAAGCCAGGCCATACAGAAAACCGGCCGCATAAAGATCGCCGGCACCTGTCGTGTCGATACAATTCGACAGACGTGGTTTGACAAGCACTTTTTCGTCGCCCGATTTGATAAACGATCCATCCTTACCTACTTTTACCACAGCAATATCGCAAATGCCGGCAATAAAGTCGAGTGCCGCTTCGGGCTCTTTCGACGTAAATGCACGCGCTTCTTCTTCGTTGGCAAATACAATGTCGACATATTTTTCCACAATTTCGAGCAGGAAATCAAGATTTGCTTCCACCACATTATAGCTTGCCAGGTCGATGGAGACTTTCAGACCCGCTTCCTTAGCCATTTTCACAGCCGTACGAATCAGATCGTGGTTTTGCACCAGATAACCTTCGATATGGAAAATATCGTAACCGCTGAACATTTCAGGCGACAAATCGGTTGCTCCGAGTTCGCAGGCAGCACCCAGAAAAGTGCAAAGCGTACGTTCACCATCGCCCGACACCAATACAGTACATTGTCCTGAAGCTGTTTCGCTGTATTCGAGATGCGGAGTTACACCATTTTTCAGAGTATCGTTCATAAAAAACTCACCCACAGCATCTTTTCCGATTTTTCCAATAAATCCGGCTTTTGCACCAAGTTTTGCCACACCATTCACTGTATTCGAGGCAGAGCCTCCGGTAGCCATTTTGGGTGTAATATGCGAAAGCATGGTTGTTATTTCGTTCGATTTTCCGCCATCAACCAGTTGCATACTGCCTTTGGGCAAAGCCAGACGCGATAAAACTTCATCACTATCAATTTGTAATAAAATATCTGTCAGGGCATTACCCATTCCTAAAATTTTCTTCATAAATTAAATGCTTTATTTTTCTGCAAAGATATTGCATAATTCAGGAAAAGCAATTACTTTTGCACCGCAAATGCAGAAAAAATTCTTCCTTAGCTCAGTCGGTTAGAGCATCTGACTGTTAATCAGAGGGTCCTTGGTTCAAGTCCAAGAGGGAGAGCAAAAGCAATGAAAAGTCGTAGAAGTACGGCTTTTTTTATCCTGAAAAGGAGAAATCAGGGAACAAACAAAATTTTGATGTTCCTTAACAACTCAAGGTTTGCACAAGTCATAAGTTTTTATTACTTTTGCAAAGCATTTGAAAAAACAAATGACAAATTCTTCCTTAGCTCAGTCGGTTAGAGCATCTGACTGTTAATCAGAGGGTCCTTGGTTCAAGTCCAAGAGGGAGAGCAAAAGCCGCACAAATGTGTGGCTTTTTTTTTGTTTTTACATATCAGCACAACTCATATTTTTGGATCAAAAAAAAAGCTATTCCATTGCGGAATAGCTTTTTATATTTAAAATGAATTACAGCTTATTTTACTGTATCCATGTGTGCGATAAGGTCAAGCACTTTGTTTGAATAACCCCACTCGTTGTCGTACCAGCTAACTACTTTTACGAAATTACCATTCAAGGCAATACCAGCACCGGCATCGAATACTGAAGTACGTGATTCGTGAATAAAGTCAGAAGAAACAACTGAATCTTCAGTATATCCAAGAACACCTTTCATTGTAGTTTCAGAAGCTAATTTCATAGCTGCTTTGATTTCGTCATAAGAAGCTGACTTATCCAAACGTACTGTTAAGTCAACAACCGAAACGTCAGCAGTTGGTACGCGGAAAGCCATACCTGTAAGTTTTCCATTCAATTCAGGAATAACTTTACCTACAGCTTTAGCTGCACCGGTTGAAGAAGGAATAATGTTTCCAAGAATTGAACGACCACCTCTCCAGTCTTTTGCAGAAGGAGCATCAACTGTTTTTTGAGTGTTAGTTGCAGCGTGTACAGTTGTCATCAAACCTTCAACAATACCGAAGTTATCGTTAAGTACTTTAGCCATAGGAGCCAAACAGTTAGTAGTACAAGAAGCGTTTGATACGATATTCATATCAGCCTTATATTCATCAAGGTTTACACCACAAACAAACATAGGAGCATCGTTAGATGGAGCAGAGATAACTACTTTTTTTGCACCACCTGCAAGGTGAGCCTGACATTTGTCGATAGTAGTGAAAACACCTGTTGACTCAACAACATAGTCAGCACCAGAAACACCCCAGCCAATGTTAGCGGGATCTTTTTCAGCATAGAAAGCAACCTCTTTACCGTTTACAAACAATTTACCACCTTTGTTTTCAGCAGTTCCTTTGAATTGTCCATGAACAGTATCGTACTGTAACATGTAAATCAGATAGTCAAGATCCAAAAATGGGTCGTTTACTGCAACGATCTGAACATCGTTTCTTTCCTGAGCAGCACGGAAAACCAAACGTCCGATGCGGCCAAAACCATTGATACCTACTTTAATCATTTTATTTTATATTTTAAAATTGAGTTTCATAAAATCGAGTGCGAAATTACAAAATTCTGTCCGATTGACAAAATATGACTTTATATAATTACATATTTTTTATTGTTTGTCATGTACAGATGGCAATTTGTAAGTCCCTGCATACGAAAGCATATTGCAGCGACTCCATAATTACATCAACCGGAACTTCCTCAGCACCGGCTTACAATTATTCCGGATTCACAGCATCCAGCCAGAATTAGCTGAACAAACCGACCACTTATTTAATTTCTTTCTTTTTATCTGTATTAATACCCAATATACGGTACAGTGGACAAAAGTTCACAAGACTGGTCACTGTAAGCAACAATGCCACAACCAATGCCGCAATACCCAAAGCACCGGTCAGAATTTCTTTATAAAAAAGCACTATCAGCACTATGGCTAAAGCTAAACGAATCAGTTTATCGTTCGATCCAATGTTTGATTTCATAACATACAATTTAAAGTGAATGATGATTTGTATTGATGAAACAATTTGAGTTGTTGCTTGGTTCAACAGATTAAAACTCTGTATGTAAGTCGGCTTCGTAATATTGTTGAAAAAAAAGTCACAATAAATGCCCTCTTGGGTATGGCTGTTCATATTTTCTTGATTATCTTTGCCACATAAAAAAAATAAAAAGTTAAAGAATTTTATATGGAAATTTCAGGAAAAATTATTGCCGTGTTGCCTTTGGCTACCGGACAGGGAAAAAACGGCATGTGGCGCTCACAGGATTATGTACTCGAAACTACCGATCAATATCCTAAAAAAGTATGTTTCAATTTATTCAACGATAAAATCGACCAGTTCCCAATGGCTATCGACGATGTGGTAAACGTAAGTTTCGATGTGGAAAGCCGCGAATACAACGGTCGCTGGTACACTTCGATACGTGCATGGAAAATTGACAAAAATGCTGGTATCGCTGTTTCGGCCGCTCCTGTACAGGCTGTAAGTGCAACTCCGTTTAATGGTGCTCCGGCAGCTTCAGAAGGCACTGATTTGCCATTCTGATTGTTTATTAAAAACAACTACAAAAGAAAGCGATATAACAATGCTTTTGAGACAACAAAAGTCGGAATAATGAAAAAAAGCATTTTACTTGGCATGAGTGGCGGCACCGACAGTTCGGTTGCTGCCATTCTTTTAAAAGAGCAGGGTTACAAGGTAACCGGCATCAGCTTTTTGTTCAGAGAAGGCGAAAGCCATAATTATGTAAACGATGCACGGGAATTGGCACAAGGGCTGAACATTCCGCATTTCGTGTATGATGCACGTGATATTTTCAAAAAACAGATTATTAGCTACTTTATCGACGGCTACCTCAATGGTGAAACCCCCTTTCCGTGTGCCAAATGCAATAATGAACTAAAATGGAAATTATTGCTCGATGAAGCAGACCGACTTGGAATTGAAAAAGTAGCAATGGGGCATTATGCAGGAATACAGGAGCAAAACGGCCTATATTTTGTAACGCCGGGCGTGGACCCCGACAAAGATCAATCTTTTTTTCTGTGGGGACTTACACAAACACAATTATCGCGTATAATTTTCCCTATTGGAAATTATTTTAAAAACGAAATCCGTCAAATTGCAGCAGACAAAGGGTTCTACAAAGCTGCTATAAAAAAAGACAGCCTGGGAGCTTGCTTTGTGGATGGTGACTACCGACCATATCTGCAAAACAAACTAGCCGAAGCAGGTATCGACATCCATGAGGGTAATTTTATTGACGAAGAAAACAACATTCTTGGTCGTCATAGAGGCTACCCATATTACACTGTAGGACAACGACATGGACTTATATACCTTAACCGAAAAGTTTATGTAAAAGAAATACGACCGTTGTCAAACGAAGTTATATTGGCACCTCTAAGTAATTTATACAAAAGGTCATTCAATATCAAACAACTGAATTTCGTGGATCGGAGCATGTTTAGTACCGAATTCGACAGTATTGTAAAAATTCGTTATCGCAAACAAAGTCATCTAAGTCGTGTGATTTTTCACGATAATAATACAGCTACTATCGAAACAAAAGAGGCCCTCGAAGCCATTGCTTCAGGACAAACAGCTGTATTTTACCGCGACGGAAAAGTTCTGGGTGGAGGCTTTATCTGTTGAAGTCTGGAAAAACAAAACCACACATAGCCTAATAAACAATTTAAGATTTATTTTACACAATTTCTAAACGTGAGAAACCGCTTTTTTTAATTATTTTTGTCGGAATATACGGCTGCTAAAACGAAATATCCAGCTTAATCAATATAAGAATGAAACTTTCGCTCAAAAAAATAGTCACACCTCCACTTCCTGCTACAATAGCTATGATTGCGGCCGGTTACTTGTTGTGGATAGTTTATTATGTAAGTGGAATAAGTAAAATTCCTTCGCAAAACACTACTGATCCGATACTTAATGTGGCTTATTTTTTCAGTTCGCAGAGCATTTTACCTTACATTTTTAATGCAGCACTTACACTGCTCAACGCAATTCTCATTTTTCAGCTAAACAACCGCTACAGCATTATTCGAACGCGCACGCTGTTGCCGGTTATTATCTTTAACCTTCTGGTGGGTGTTTGGTTTCAAACACATTCGCTCACAAGAGCTCACATTACACTCACACTACTTATCGGTGCTTTGTATGTTTTTTTCGACATGTACCGAAATAAAAATGCTGCAATACAAGCATTTACAGGTAGCTTGCTTATTGGAATCGGAGGATTTTTTGTAAAACCGATTTTGGTACTTATGCCCGTATTCTGGATTGGTTTTATGCAACTAAAATGCTTTTCTTTGCGCACATGGCTGGCTTCTCTTTTCGGATTTATCAATCCCTGGATATTTTATTTTGTCGTTGGCTACCTTATCAATCCCGACCTTCTGAAAATAACTGAACATATTAAAGATTTCATTCCGCATTTTATTTTTCCCTCAATAGCTTTACACGAAATAATATACATCACATCGCTGATAATTTTCATAATTCTTGCCTCAGCAGGAATTATCCCGAATCTGCGCAACGACTCAATACAAACACGCTCACGATTATCCTTTATTTCGCTTTATACAGTAGCCATATTTACAATCACAATCTTCAGTGCTACCGACTACAAAGCGCTTATGTTACTAATAGCACCCGGCTATTCGATGCTTTTCTCACATCCGCTTTCGTTACGTTTCGGAAATTTTTACAGCATAGTATTTGTAGTGTTTCTGGTCATCAACCTGGCATTTGTAGTCAGTAATTTTATTATCTGATAAAAAATGGCAGACTTCGCAGAACTTGGATACCTCGGTTTATTTATCGCCTCTTTTTTGGCAGCAACGGTGGTTCCGTTTAGTTCCGAAGTGGTTTTCTCGGCATTAGTCTATGGCGGATTAAATGCATGGACATGTGTATTTGTTGCCACAACAGGCAACTGGCTTGGTGGCATGAGTTGCTACTATCTCGGTAGATTGGGCAAATTACAATGGATAGAAAAATACCTGAGAATAAAAAAAGAAAAATTAGACAATTTTACTGAGAAAATTCATAAGTACGGCGATTGGTTTGCTTTTTTCTCGTTTTTACCCGGCGTTGGCGATATTATTGCAGTAGCATCAGGCTATTTCAGATGCCGCTGGTGGATAGTAGCTATTGCAATGTTGGTCGGCAAATTTATCAGATATGTAGGCTGGCTTTATTTGCATGGAATGATTTTTTAAAGAATAATCTATGCTTATTTTTCAGTAATTATCATAAATATAATTTTAACGCATACTAATTATCAATATATTTGAACCTTAAAAACATATCACACTTTGCATAAAACATTCTACATATTATCCCTGTGCCTGTCATTTGTATATTTAAATATAAATGCTCAATCTCCACAAATCATTGACAAAAGAGTCAATTTCGGATACGCAAATGCCAAGAATCGGAAAATTGATGTAGTCATCATTCACTCCACATTCAACAATTCCGGGGGTGATCACTACGACATCGATCTTGTGATTAAACAATTTTCATGCTACAAAGTAAGTGCACATTATGTCATCGGTCGCAAAGGCGAAATTTTCCAACTGGTTGAGGAGAAGAACACCGCATATCATGCAGGAAAGAGCTCACTACCCGATGGAAGAACATCGGTAAACAGCTGTTCCATAGGCATTGAACTCATGACAACATTTACCGAAGCTCCAACCGAAACGCAAATTAGAGCGCTCACAACACTTATTGACGATATAAAATCGCGACACGAAATAAAATACATTTTACGTCACAGCGATATTGCACCCGGACGAAAAACCGATCCTTGGAATATGGATTGGGAGGGTTTTCTATCCGGATTGTAGTAAAGTTTCATGTTTCGCATTTTGGGTTTCGGGCTTGCCTCACGAAAAACGAGGGAGGTTTAGGGTTTACTAAACCAAGTACAGATTAGCCACTTAGACAATTAACTTTAAAAAAACACTTGACGAATTTAAAATAATGCATATAAGAGCTTCATTTAAATACATTTCGATTATACTTTTGCTGTTATACCTTTCAGCACAAGACTCAAGTGGACAAAAAATTCTGGAAAACCAGATTAGCGATTCACTTACAGCCATTGCCCGTAAACATGCTTCGGTTGGCCGGGTAAAAGTAAACTCAATAAACGTCAATAACCGCAACAAAACACTGCTTATTACAGCCTCTGACAGATTAGCAGAAATACCAATGAGACCCGAAAATGTAGAGCAGATTTACAAAATGCTTGAGCATGTAACAAAAGAAAAATATCCCGGTTATAAAATTGAATGCATCAGCGACAAAACTGCCATAGAGGAACTTATTCCAAACTTTTACAGTCATAGTCCATTGAGTAAGAATCGTGTATTTAACCCCAAATCTACTACAACAGCCTTGGTCAGCAATATTTCGCGGGTATTTCAAATTTCGCAGGGACTACAAAACCGCCACATTGCAGTATGGCAAAGTCATGGCTGGCATTACAATCAGGAAAAGAAACGCTGGATGTGGCAAAGATCAAGACTATTTCAAACAGTTGAAGACCTTTACACGCAAGCTTATGTATTAAGTTTTCTGACCCCGATGCTCGAAAATGCAGGTGCCAATGTGCATATTCCGCGAGAAAGAGACACTCAAAAGCACGAGAAAATTATCGACAACGATGATGATATTTTAGTAGAAGGGCGTTATCGCGAACACAACGACCGAAAAACCTGGCGTACAGCAAAACCCGGATTTGCAAATAGCAAAGAATTTTATTTACAGGGAGAGAATCCATTTATGGAAGGAACTTACCGTAAAACAAATACCATCACCGATGCTGAAGAAACAAGTTCGGCCGAGTGGATTCCCGAAATCCCCGAAGAAGGTCACTATGCTGTTTACGTTTCATATAAATCTTTGGATAAAAGCACTGCTGATGCCCGTTACAGTGTTTTTCACAAAGGAGGAAGAACTGACTTTACAGTCAACCAAACCATGAACGGGGGCACATGGGTGTATTTGGGTCATTTTAAATTCCCCAAAGGGCGTCACAGCGATTACCGTGTAGAATTAAGCAATTTGAGTACCACAGCCGACCGGATAATAACTGCCGATGCTGTAAAGTTTGGAGGCGGGAAGGGCAATATTGCTCGCAGCCCACTACTTACTAACGGTAATGCAAAAAACGGAAATGCGCAAAAAACGCTATCTACCGACAGCATTAAGCCAACAATCAGCGGTTATCCGCGATTTACCGAAGCTGCACGTTACTGGCTGCAATGGGCTGGCGTACCCGATAGCATTTACAGTCGCACCGAAGGCGCTAACGACTATAGCGACGACTTTCAGTCACGTGGTTTCTGGCTAAACTGGCTGGCTGGTGGCTCGTCAGTTTTACCGGATCGTGAAGGTCAAAAAGTACCTGTGGACCTTGCTCTTGCATTTCACACCGATGCAGGTGTTGTAAAAAACGATTCTATCATTGGCACACTCGGCATTTATAGTCTGATCAACGGAAAAGGGCTTAAGGTTTTTGAAAACGGAGTATCGCGAATGGCTTCGCGCGAACTAACCGACCTTATTCAAACACAAATTACCGAAGACATAAGGGCTACATTTGCTCCGGAATGGACGCGCCGTGGACTATGGAATAAGTCCTACAGCGAATCCCGTGTACCCGAAATACCAACCATGCTGCTAGAGCTACTTTCACATCAGAATCCGCACGACATGCAATACGGACACGACCCTCGTTTCAGATTTACAGTAAGCAGAGCCATTTACAAAGCCATTTTGAAATACATCAGCTTCAACTCATCGCAACCATATGTAGTACAGCCACTTCCACCAGAACAATTCTGCACAAGATTTATCGGCCGCAACAAAGTAGTGCTGACATGGGAGGCAGTTAACGACCCGCTGGAACTTACAGCCAAACCTACAGGCTATGTTGTATATACGCGAAAGGGAGACAATGATTTCGACAATGGGCGTTATACAAATACGAATAATTTTAGTATTGATATTGAAACCGGAAAAATATACAGTTTCAAAGTGACAGCAGTAAACGAAGGCGGCGAAAGTTTTGCCACTGAAACACTTTCGGTGTACCGTGCCCCAAACAACAACAAAGAAGTGCTGATCGTCAATGGTTTCGAAAGAGTAAGTGGCCCTGCCTTTGTCTCACACAACGAAAGCTCTAGCGGGTTCGACCATGACTCAGACCCCGGAGTACCCTATATGTACGACATAAGTTTTACCGGAAAGCAATACGAATTTGACCGAAAGAAACCATGGAAAACCGATGATGATCCGGGATTTGGAGCAAGCTACGGAAATATGGAAACACAAGTAATAGCCGGAAATACATTCGATTATCCCTTCACGCATGGGAAAGCTTTGAAAGATGTCGGATATTCATACGTATCGACATCAGTAAAAGCATTGATAAATTCCAAAATAAATTTGAATGAATTCCGTTATGTAAATATCATTTTAGGAAAACAAAAACAAACTATCACAGGAAATTCAAAAAAAGAACCGGAATTTAAAACTTTTCCATTAGCTTTGCAACAAATTATAAGTGTTTATTGCCGTGCAGGCGGCAATTTGCTGATAAGTGGTGCTTTTGTGGGCAGCGATTTTCAACAACAAAATTATCTAAAGCCCGAGGAAAATCTTTTTATGGAGAACATACTGAAATTCAGATATAATAGTTCATGTGTAAATTTCAGTTCAAAGGTAAAAATGGTTAGTACGCCTTTTTCGCATTTTCAGAGATCTGAATTCAGCCTGTACGACAGCCCCGGAAAAGAAATGTATCATGTGGAATCGACCGACTGCATTGATCCTGCAGGAAATGGCGCCTTTAGCTTTTGCCGATATACCGGCACTAATATGAGTGCAGGAATAATATTCCGTGGCAATTATCGACTTTGCATTTTAGGTTTTCCCTTCGAAAGTATAAAATCAGAAAAGGAAAGAAATAAATTGATGGGCTCAGTAATGTCTTTTTTCAGCAATCAGAAGATAAATCCAAATAACAAAACTGAGTCAGACACTAAAAATGATAACTCATACGACAATATCCAATTAAACACTCAAAACAATGAAAGTAAAATTGTTAGCCATTCTGACACCGATCATCATACTGAGTTCGTGTATTGAAAGCACTTATACACTACCTTCTGTAACAGGTAGTCGATTCGAAATACTTGTAGTAATGAACGACAGTTCATGGCAAGCTCCTTCGGGGCGTGCTGTGGTTGGCTTGCTCGATCAGGATATGTACGGACTACCACAACCCGAACCTGTAATGACCATCAATCAATGCACGCAGAATCAGTTCAACGATTTATTAAAACCTTCGCGCAACATATTGCTTACTGACATTTCGACTAAATACTCAGGACCAAAAATCACATATTCGAAAAATAAATGGGCTCGTCCACAAGCTGTTGTTCGTGTAGTTGCTCCCAACGATACTATATTCAGAAAAGTGATTGAAGAGAATGGAAAAAAAATACTGGAGTATTTTTTAACCGAAGAACGCAACCGTCAAATGCGATTCAATAAGGATTATATCAACAACAAAGCAAAAACTGAAATTGAATCGTTGTTTGGCATTCAAATAGATATTCCACAGGGAATTTCGAGAGCCACAAAAGGACAGGATTTTTACTGGATCACCAACGATCAGCCAAATGTACGTCAGGATATTGTTGTATATTCATATCCTTACACCGACGCTAACACTTTTAGTAAAGAATATCTGTTAGCAAAACGCGATTCGTTTATGAAAGCTAATATTCCCGGTGAAATTGAGGGCTCGTATATGGGGACTGAAAACAAATATGCAGAACCAAAATTTAAAGAAATTTGGGTAAACGATGGATATTGTGCTGAAATTACAGGACTTTGGAAAATGATTAACGGAGGTGCAATGGGTGGCCCGTTTTATAGTCATACACGCCTGGACGAAATTAATCAGCGCGTAATAACCGTTGAAGGATTTGTATTTGCACCTGGCACAAAAAAACGCAATCATATCCGCTTTCTCGAAGCTGTATTGTTTACAGCAAAATTGCCACAGGATATCAACAGTTTGAAAGAAGTGTCGGTAGTGGCTGATAAAAAAGAAGTAAAAGGTACTGATAAATAGAATATTTTTTAGATAAAATTTCGAGAAAAATAAAATGGAAAACGAGAAAATAATAATTGGCATTACACATGGCGATATCAATGGCATAGGCTACGAGGTAATACTGAAAACTTTAGCTGAACCGAAAGTTACTGAAAGCTTTATACCAGTGATTTACGGATCGGCAAAAGTGGCTGCATATCATCGTAAAAGTGGTGATATTCAGGGTGTCAATATGAATATTATCAATAACATTGATGAAATAAATCCAAAACGCATAAATATTGTCAACTGCATTAATGATGAAATAAAAGTCGAACTTGGCAAGGCAACTGAAGAGGCCGGGAAAGCTGCTTTCGACGCGCTCGAACAAGCCACTTCCGACCTGAAAAAAGGAAGAATTCAGGCCATAGTAACAGCACCAATCAACAAAAAGAACATACAGTCGGATAAATTCAGCTTTCCTGGTCACACCGAATATCTCGAAGAGAAATTTAGCATGGGAACACCAGCATTAATGATTCTGATGAACGATGTAATGCGGGTAGCAGTAGTGACAGGTCATATTCCCGTAAGTGAAGTGCCTAAAGCCATAAGCAAAGAGCTTATTCTGCAAAAAATTGAAGTGCTTAACTACAGCTTGAAACGCGATTTTAAAATCACTCGTCCCCGCATAGCTGTTTTGGGCTTAAATCCACATGCAGGTGATGAGGGCGTGATTGGAAACGAGGAAAGCACAATTATTGAACCCGCCATTGCCGAAGCTGTAAAAAAAGGAATTACCTGTGTAGGGCCATACCCTGCCGATGGTTTTTTTGGCTCAGGGAATTTCAAAAAATTCGATGCAATATTGGCCATGTATCACGACCAGGGACTTATCCCCTTTAAAACCATTGCTATGGAAAGTGGTGTAAACTACACAGCAGGACTGAATATTATCCGCACATCGCCGGCACATGGCACAGCATACGAAATTGCCGGAAAAAATATGGCTTCAGAAGAATCGTTCCGTCAAGCAGTTTTTGCAGCCATCGATATTTATAAAAATCGTCAGTGGTCTGACGAAATTGCAATGAACCCTCTCAAGATTGAACCCAAAACGGACAGAGCTGGTAAAATTGAATAATAAAATCTTCAATATAAAAGAAACGGACATTCCAACATTATGGAATGTCCGTTTCTTTTTACTGTGGACTGTAATTATTTTTTCAGTAGTTTTTGAGTATGCGTTTGACCATTTTCGAGTGTCACTTTTATATTATATACACCCGGACTAAGTAAACTTATATTCAGAGCATTGTGTGTCTGTCCGGGGTTTTCAACAAAAATAGTACGCCCCATGACATTTGTTATCATAATCCGGCGAACCTCAATATCCGACTCTACAAAAAGCGGACCTGAAACAGGATTTGGAAAAATCCTCACCGGTGCAATCGATACCTGGTTAACAACAGTGGGCATTTCGCCAAGCATATTGGCATCCAGCCAATCGATACGGGTGGCAATCCAGTTTTTCAATTTATGCACTTCTCCGGCAAAAGTAGTGGGAATTGCATCAATCTCGGGTGCACCGTTATTAGAACCCAAGGTTTGGTATTTATCGTAATGCCGAACTTGTGCTTCGTTAACCATTGAAGCAACTGAATCGATTATCTGATTCAGTTTCGCCTGATGAATAAGGGTTCGCCGCAAACCAAACCAACGGGCATACAGTGCATTTGCAAAAGCAGGATCCTCAAGCATACGAGCTTCCCACGACGGAGGTACAGGACTCACCCCACACTGATTGATATCGTACGCCCATCCCGAGCCGTCAGTATTTCGGTAGAGGAAACAATCGTTCAGGTTTTTCCATGCCCAATCGTAATCCCAAACTGGTCCGGAATGCACTTTTGGGTTGTTACTATCTTTGTCTTTGTAGAAGAAACGACTTTTCTTATAACCATCCACATTTCGCGACAATTCGCTAATAATAAGATAGTCGATAAATGAGTTCACATCGATATAAGCTTTGTAGCCTGCCACCGGGTCAGTAAACTGATCGCTATAAAGCACATTTTCCACTGCATTTACATATGCAGCAATATATTCTTTTTGGTGCCAGGTCATTAACGAAGGCTTTGGATCCTGATAAATATATTTCACTGTGGCGCCCGGACGATTCACCGGTGAAAAATCACTCACCCAATAAGTGCCATAACCATCATCGTAATCTGTTTTAAAAATATACCCCCCTGTGAGATCGTTCCCAACAGTATCATGTAAAGCCAGATTTGCAATATCCAGTCGGTTTTTATCCTGTTTAATTTTCTCTCCAAAAAGATAAATCCCCTGATAATCGTTGTTTAGAACCATTTCAGCCAGTCGAACTCTGGGGGCATAATGCCCCATAGTACTAAATAGTTCGAAAGCCAGGATGTTGCGTACAAATGCTTTATCATTCCAATTCGAGAGTAATACCCAATCGTTTTCTCGTGGCATTCCGAGCAAAGACGTATCCTGATTAGCACCTAAATTGTCGCGCGTTTCGATGGCATATGGACGTTGTGGAAAATTATATGATGAACGTCCACGACGTTCGATCCCAATTTTTCCATTATACACATTTGGCTCATCGGTGCTGTAATTCAACTCGCCCGGACCATTATAAATAATTTTCATATCGGCCTCTACTTTGGGTTCATCAGGTATTGTGGTATTACAAGTAATAAGTATCAGTGGCAAGTTGCTCGATAAGGTTTGGATATTTGCAGGAGCTTTAAACCAAGTGGGTGTAGCTCTGAAAAAACTACTTTTATCTTTTATACCAAATGTCAGAAAAGCATTAGAGGTCATATCTGAAGAATGTCGCGAAGAGTTGTGTACCTGTATGGAAAGTACATTCTGTCCGGGAGAAAGAATTTTACGAATGGTACGCATATCAAGTACAAATTCATCAGGCTCCCCTCCCCAGGGCATCACTGCATCATGATTTGTACCCAATTGATCAAAAGGAGGATAAGTGCCATATAACCCTACACGTGCAATTTCTGTATCGTTGATATATGCCACAAATGCATCATCGTAATCAATATGAAAAACAGCCATCGAAAGTTTCGATGTATCAGTCAGATTAAACTTCGTACGCATGTAAACTGAATAAGGCTTTTCCCCATCGCCATCCTTCCAGATTATTGTACCATCATCATTATCATTGTATCCAAAACCGCCCTTACCTGAAGACCATGATGCATCCTCGAAAGTTAACATTCGCCAGTTTGCAGGAGGCTCTTCCACTGCTACATAATATTTCCATGTATCACTGTTGAATATTGCAGTTTCCCAATGATGTACATTCTGAGCCTTTAATATTTGAGCTATAAAAAAGAAACTCAGAATAAAGATAAGTTGAAGTGTTTTTCTTTGCATAAAAATTTAAAGCTGTGACTTTGCAAAATGCAGTTCAATGTTGCGATTTGAATTTTCCATAATGAAATCCGCTGCAAATATAACGATATTTAGGCATAAATTTTCGAAATATAAATAATATTTACACACAATAATATATTATATCTGTACCAAACCACCCCGTTTAATAAATTATTTTCTTTTATAATCTTTATTTATTCAATATATTTTTATATTTTTGCCAACAAACCCCCTATTCTATAATACTACATTTACAAATTAAAACATGAAAACCATCACTTATGCACTTATTTTTGCGTTAAGCATTTGGTTGTTGCCAGCCAAAGAAATGCAACATCCTGTAGAAACACAGTCTCAAAACAACATCACATTCAACTGTCTGACAAATCATTACGCACTACTCAGCACTCGCATCGTTCATCGTTACCGAACAAATAACAAAAATGATAAAATTCGTGCTACAAAATTGCCGAAAGGACTGCGTTGGAATGCATCGAAAAAACAGGTTGAGGGAAAAATCGAACAAACCGGGAATTTCACCTATCAAATAACAGCCCAAAGAGCAGGAAAAAAAATAACAAAAGATGTCACCTTAAAAGTGAGTGATAATTTGATTTCACCCACTCCTCTTATGGGATGGATGTCATGGAATATATTTCAGGATAAAATTTCTGAACAAAACATTAAAAAAGTAGCTGATTTACTGGTATCTACAGGACTGAGAGATGCCGGATTCGATTATGTATTGATCGACGACCACTGGCATGCCAACTTACGCGATGCAGATGGCAAACCGCTGGAAGACCTTCGGAAATTTCCTTCAGGCATGAAAAGTTTAGTCGATTATATACATTCAAAAGGTTTAAAAGCAGGAATTTACTCGGATGCAGCACCTCAAACATGTGGCGGCGAATTTGGTAGTCTTGGATACGAATCCATTGATGCACAACAATATGCCGAGTGGGGATTCGATTTTTTGAAATATGACTATTGCGGTGCGCCCAACAATATGGAAACAGCCAAAGAGCGCTACAAAACTATGAGCGAAGCCCTCAATGCTACCGGAAAAAACTTTTATTTCAATATTTGTGAATGGGGCGAACGCAAACCCTGGCTTTGGGCTGCCAATGCCGGCGGACATTCGTGGAGAGTAAGTTTCGATAGTCGTGACACATGGGATCATGGTAAATACGATGGCAGTCATTGTGGTGTGATTCAATCGATTGATATTATGAAAAATCTCGACTATTATGCAGGCCCGAACCAGTTCAACGATGCCGACATGATGTGTGTGGGACTCTACGGAAAAGGAAAACCATCGTCGGCCAGCGGAGCACGTGGCATGACCGACACTGAATATCAGTCACAATTTTCATTGTGGTGCATGTTTGCAACTCCACTGCTTATTTCATTCGATCTGTCGACAATAAACAAAGCTACTTTGGATATACTGACTAACGGGGAACTTATTGCCATTAATCAGGACAGATTAGGACAACAAGCAAGATGTGTATACAGCCACGAAGGACATGAAGTATATTTGAAAGACCTTGAAAACGGGGATATTGCCATTGCAATACTAAACCGGAACAATACAAAATCTGATTTCAATCTGAAACTGGCTGATATCAACCTTAAATCCCGTTACAAAATACGCGACATTGTAGCTAAAAGCGATGCCGGTATTTTGTCAAAAACTTTAAAAGCAAGTATTTCGTCACATGAGGCGAAGGTTTACAGAATTAGTAAGTTAAAATAAAAAAACACTAATTTAAAAGGTCATGAAAAAATCCACATTACTCATCATAAATTTGATTCTCTGTACAATTCCCGGAACACTGTTATCGCAAAACAACTCCGGATTGAGTATTGAAAAAACTGAAAATCAGATAAGTATCGAAAACAGTTTTATCAGACGGACATTTTCGACTGCGAACAACAAAGTCACTACCACCTCCATCACGAACTACCGTACCGATGGCACACCGACATTCTTTATTCCCGGAAAAGGTTCGGAAGAATTTGTGATGAATACGCTCGAACCTGAAATTGTGATTGACCTCGGCCCAATTTCAAAAACGGCATGGACCATCACGGCCAGCAGTTATTCCACTACCGAAACAGCTCCGAGCGGACCTCCTCAGGCATTTATCGATGGAAAAACAAACACGCACTGGCATAGTAATTACGGCACAGGTGTGGGCGAACAAAATTATCCGCACTGGGTAACTATCGATTTGCAGCAGACCGAGACATTCAAATCATTCACTTATACTCCACGACAGGATAGCGAGAATGCAAATGGAAATATTCTGCAATATGAAATTTATACAAGCAATACCGAAAATTCATTCCCTGCCACACCCACCAAAAAAGGCTCGTTTACATATTCGGGAGCGAAACCAATTCACGTTAATTTTGACACGGAAATAACTGCCCGCTATGTAAAATTTGCAGGCCTGAGCGCTAGAAACGGATTACGCTTTGCCGGAGGTGCCGAATTTGATCTGAACAAGCAAACTTACGTTGCACCCGAACAAAACCTGCCGACAGCTTACTCCAAAACGGGCTGGACTGTTGAAGGAAACAGTGTCACAAGTTCTGAAAACGCTCCTTTTCAGGCAATTATCGACAACAATATCAATACTTTCTGGCATTCGAATTACGGAAGCGGAACAGGCCCGACTACTCTTCCATTCTATTTTATAATAGATATGAAAGAGTCGAAACTGATCAATACTTTTAGCTATCTTCCACGTCAAACCGGAGGAAATGGCATTGCCAAAGACTACGAACTTTATATCAGCGAAACAAAAGAAGGACTCGAAACAACCACTGCCAGCAGTAAAGGAATTCTCGATCAGCGAGGCACAAATGCTACTTACGTAAGTATCGACAATCCTGTTTCAGGACGATTTGTAAAATTTGTGATTCGTAGTACATGGAACGGAGACTCATTTGGCAGTTGCGCCGAATTTGACCTTTACGCCGAAAAATACACTGCTCCGAAACTGAAAATCAACACCTCGGATCTGGAACTCGACACAGTGACTTATGCCCAGACACTCGGCCAGCCCGAAACGGCCGAAATCAGATTTGAGTTTAAGCCCTACACTGTCAACGATATAAACTGGACTATCAAAATGGTGGTAAGCATGAACGAAGACGACCATTATATGCGTAAGCATTTGGAGATAAGCGTTCCCGAATCGCAACAATCGCTGGCGCGCATCGATTACATTGATGGAGAACATTTAAAAACAAACACTGCCGACAAAACCTGGTCGCGCCCCAACATGGAAGGTGGCGTGGGTGGCATGAACGGATATCTGATTTCAACCGGACAACCTGTATATATCCAGGGCATGTTCTTCGGATCTGAATTTCCGCATACCGAAACGTCAATCGGTACCGACAGTATTGGACACATTCGTTACTTCAGCGGAAAAAATTTCGCGATGTTCAAAAACGAGAACCGACTTACTAACAACACCTTCAGTACATGGAAAACTGTGGCCGGAGCTGCCCGCAGCACCGATATTCAGGTAATTCAAAGCGACTTTTTCGAATATATCCGTGATATTTCCACTCCTTCCAATTTCCGAATGCAGTATAATTCGTGGTACGATTTCATGATGGACATCAACGAAAACAACATTCAGAGTTCATTCTGGGAAATGGAAAAAGGCTTTACACAATATGCTGTGTCACCAATGCACTCGTATGTAGTGGACGATGGCTGGAATGCATACGGTCCGTTTGCAAGCGAAAACACAACCGGCTTCTGGCAATTTAATTCAAAATTCCCTAATGGTCTGACCAATGCTTCGGACCTGGCACACCGCTTTTCGTCAAGTTTCGGACTGTGGCTCGGGCCGCGTGGCGGATATAATTACAATGCTGATTTTGCCCGTTTCCTTCAAAACAACGGAAATGGCGAATACAATCCCGGATCGGCAGATATTGTCACCAACCACAAGCGCTATCTGGAATTGCTGAACGAATTCTTTTTGGATGCACAGGATAAATACAAAATCAATTACTGGAAATTTGATGGTTTCACCACCACACCTCCTACTTCAAAATCCGATCAGCGCATGTCGGGTGGCGAACAGGGCATGTATTATATGACCGAGCACTGGGAGCGCTGGATTGATATTTTGAAGAACATTCGAAACAAAAGCACTCAGCAACAACAGGACATGTGGATAAACCTGACCTGTTATGTAAATCCGAGTCCATGGTATTTGCAATGGGCAAATTCAGTGTGGATTCAGAACAGTACCGACATTGGTCGCCATAACACAGGCCGCACACGTCAGGTCGATCAGCTGCTTTCGTACCGCGATGGTCGCTATTTCGACTTCAACAAAGTGCGTCAGTTCCAGTTCCCGTTTGCCAACATATACAATCACGACCCTATTTACGGAAAAACCGGCACCAATCTGGCCAATCAAATGACCGACGACGAGTTTCGTGCTTATTTGTTTATGATGGCTACCCGCGGTTCGGCTTTTTGGGAACTTTATTACAGTTACAATATGCTTGCCGAAGGTCAGAAATGGATGATAAATGCGGAAGCTATGAACTGGATTGACGAAAACTTCCACATTCTTAGAAATTCTAAAATTATTGGCGAAACACCTGAAACTGCGGGCGTTTATGGTTATTCGTGCTGGGACGGTTTCGAAGGAATTGTGTCGGTGCGCAATCCGGCAACTACCGCCAAAACATTTACACTGACGCTCGACCGTAACATTGGCGTAAAAGAAGGAACTGCAGGACTGCATCGCGTTTCGGCATTGAACTTCAACACCACAACACCCGACAATAACAGTGGCACTTACGATTACGGACAACAAATAAGTCTGACACTGCAACCGGGCGAAATTCGAATATGGCAATTTTCACCCGAAGCTGACAACACATCTGCTGTTGCCGAAACTGTAAAAACAATTTCGAATAACAATGTGACTTTGAAATTCAACGAAAGAGTCACTATTGATAATGCAGTTTTCAAAATAAACAATGTGGCTGCTACAACTAAAACACTGGCTGCCGACTATAAAACTGTAACGCTCAGCACGAGCACTTTAACGGCTTACAACGGATACGAAATCAGCTACAGCAATGTGAAAGATTACAGCGGAAACATTTCGGATGGAACTGTAAATTTCGTTCATTATCCTTCGTCGCTTGTTGCAAAAGCCGATTCGCTGACCGACATGAAGGCTGCAACCGGAATTACTAATGAATTTTCGGAGCGAATGAACAAAAGCCTGATGATTTTCGAAAACGCAACTGCCCCGATTGTATCGGAACAGGCAATTGCAGGAGTTTCCGATTTCAACATTTCACTGCATATACAAACCTCTTCGAAATCAGCTACATTCTTCAAACAGGGAACAGATATCAGCCTTGCAACCGATGCTGAATCTAAAATTGTATTCAATGTAAAAGATCTGAGTGTAACATCGCGCAAGGCACTGTCGGCCGACAGCATGTATTTTGTATCGGTTTGCCGCGAGAAAAATGGCATGTTGAAAATTTACATCAACGGGCAACTCGACAATTCAGTTTACAACAAGAATATTCTGAACCAAAACATTCAGAAAGCACAAATTCAGTTGGGAAGTTCGAACTTCAGCGGAAAAATCACTTCGCTAAAGGTGTATAACAAAGCGTATGCATTCGACGAAAACACCACACTATTCAACAACCAACCCTGGTATTTCGAAATGATTTCGTCTGCCGGCAACGGAGGTACCATCAGTCCATTGGGCAAAAAAATGGTGCAGCGCGGCAAATCACAGGCTTATGTCATTACCCCCAACAATGGTTACGAGGTGGATAGAATTCTGATAAACGGCAACGAACATATCAACAAAAATAAAATTCAGTATATCACGAATATTTCAGCCGACCATAATATTGAAGTTCAGTTTGTTCCTGTGTCGGGAGTTGAGCATATATTTGGCAACACTGTGCTTTACCCCAATCCGGTAGAAACTGTTTTGTATATAAAAGGAGCTGATAATGCAACCATTACACTTACAAATCTGAACGGACAAATGCTGCAAAAAGTCAAAGCAACACAAAATCTGACCGAAATAAACATGGAACAACTTTCAACAGGCATTTATCTTGTGAAAATTGAAAAAGACAATGCAAGTCAGACATACAGAGTTGCTAAAACAAAATAACTCAATTACAATCAATAGAAAAAAACAACCATCAATCAATATCAAATGAGAATCAACCATTTAAAACAACTACTTGTCACATTTCTGATTTTCACAGGAATGACTACAGGTATAGCGCAAACTTTACCTGAACTTAGTACCGAAAACAATGAAGTATGGTACTACATTCAGTTTAAAAACGGAAGTGCAGTGCTTCAGGACATGGGTGAAAACACTAATGTACTGACGAAAAATGCTACAAAAACCAACAATGCACAACTTTGGAAAATAACAGGTACTGCCAACAACTATGTGCTGACCTCAAAAAGCGGACGAAAACTAAGCTTTTCGACCACAGCTTCACGTTTTCAAACCAGTGCAGCATCGACCATGACTTTTAAACTGCGCGCAACCACCAACAGCACGCATGCGCCTGCCTGGGAGCTTCAGCGAAATGGCGCTTCAAATTACATGAATCAGTTTGGAGGTGCCGGGGTCGACAAACAACTTGGCGAATGGAGTTTTGGGGATGCTAACAATCCTTTCGAGTTCCGTTTGCCTTCGCAAATGGGTTTTATGCCCGACAAACCAACCACCGAAGCCAGCATCACAGGTTCGGCAGCTGCGCCTGCCAATCGTTATACGCTTTGGTATCGTCGTCCGGCCACCGATTGGATGACTCAGGCTTTGCCAATTGGAAACGGCCAGTTTGGTGCCATGATTTTTGGCGGTATCAAACAAGACGAAATTCAATTCAACGACAAAACACTTTGGCAGGGAAATAAAACCAGCTACGGAGCTTATCAGAACTTCGGAAGTTTGTTTATCAACACTCCGAATGTAAGTTCGGTAAGTAATTATATCCGTACACTCGATATTGAAAATGCTCTGGCTGCTGTGGAATACGACATTGCGGGTGTGCATTACAAACGCGAATATCTTAGTTCTCACCCCGACAGTGCTGTGGTAATTCGTTTTACAGCCTCTGAAGCCGGAAAAATAAACCTCGAAGCCATTGTTTGGGATGCACATCAAAGCACTCCTGTATATAATAATGGAAGTATCACTTTTAGCGGAAAACTCAGTTTATTGTCATATTATGCCCGAATCGACATTAAAAACGAAGGTGGTAATATCGCAACAGACGAATCGTCGGTGACAGTGAGCAATGCCGACGCTGTGACCATTATACTGCGCGGAAAAACAAATTACTCGCCTGTAAGCAGCACTTACACTTTCGATGCCGGGCTTGTAAAAGGTCAGGTCGATCACATTGTGAATGCTGTGGCTGCAAAAGGTTACGAAGCTGTAAAAACAGCACATATCAGCGATTACAAAACGTTTTTCAACCGTTCGTCGCTACGTTTGGGCAACACTACAAACAACATTCCGACCAACGAATTGCTGACGACTTACAACACCGGAAACCGTATTCAGTTCCTCGAAGAGCTCTATTATCAGTTCGGAAGGTATTTACTTATATCGTCATCGCGTGGAGTGGACACACCTGCCAATCTTCAGGGCATTTGGAACAACAGCAACACACCACCCTGGAGTGCCGATATTCACAGTAATATTAATGTACAAATGAATTACTGGCCAGCCGAACCGACTAACCTGTCCGATTTGTATCCTAATTTTCTGAATTATATTTACAACGAAGCTGTAGTGCAAAATCAGTGGAAACAAAATGCACGCAATGCCGGACAAACAAAAGGCTGGACGCTTTACACCGAAAATAATATTTTTGGCTGGCACGGTGGCTTTATGCACAATTATGTTATTGCCAACGCATGGTATTGCACGCACTTGTGGCAGCATTACCGCTATTCACTCGACAAAAATTTCCTTCTGACAAAGGCTTATCCTGCCATGAAAGGCGCTGCCGAATTCTGGATGGAACGACTGATAAATGATAAGGGAAGTTCGAAATACGGCATTGCGCCCGACGGCACTCTGGTTTGCCCGAACGAATACTCACCTGAGCACGGCCCATCGGAAGATGGCGTGGCACATGCGCAGCAACTTGTTTGGGACTTGTTCAACAACACATTGCAAACTATGGAAATTCTGGGCGATGAAGTTTCAGCCGATGCGGCATTCAAAGCCGAACTTCAGGCAAAATTCGATAAACTTGACGCTGGTTTGCACATCGACAGCGATGGACATTTACGCGAATGGAAATACTCGCCACGCACTGTGGGTCAGACCGGACACCGACACATGTCGCATCTGATCGGACTTTATCCGGGAAATCAGATTTCGCCTCTGATTGACAAAACCATTTTCGATGCGGCTATCAAGTCACTCGACAATCGCGGCGATGCCAGTACAGGTTGGTCGATGGGCTGGAAAATAAACCTTTGGGCACGTGCACTGGACGGAAACCGCGCTTATAAAATTCTGAACCTGGCACTTACACTTTCTACTGGCGGAGGTGGTGTTTATCAGAATCTGTTCGACACTCACCCACCCTTCCAGATTGATGGAAACTTCGGTGCTACAGCCGGTATAGCCGAAATGTTGCTGCAAAGCCATATCGGCGTTTTACAAATCCTGCCTGCATTGCCTTCAGTTTGGAAAGAAGGTGAGGTAAAAGGCTTACGTGCTGTAGGCGATTTCGATGTGGACATTGCCTGGAAGAACAACGTAGCCACTTCGGCAATGATCTTGTCGCGTTCGGGCGAAAACTGTAAAATCAACTATAACTCAGTGCGCACCGCTAAGGTGATCAATCAAAGCACCGGAGCTGAAATTGCCTTTACCGTGCATAGCGACAACATGATTTCGTTCCCAACCGAAAAAGGTGTTCAGTATAAAATAGAGTTTGGTGCCCTTTGTGGCACCAGACTTCCGTTTTCAGCTGTGAACATTCCCGACGATATGATTCAAGCCGAAAATTACGATCTGGGTTGCGAAGGAATTGGCTTTCATGCCATCGACAATATTAACTCCGGAGAACAATTTCGTAACGATGGTATTGATATTTATAAAGGTGCAAGCGGATTTTACACCGATTTGAAACAGGATGAATGGGCTTCGTACACCGTAAACATCAAAAAAAGTGGTCGTTATATTCCGGCATTATCGCTAAAGGCTGCCGCTGGTTCCGAACTTGAAATTCTGGTCGACGACCAAAGTGTAGCCACACTCAGTATAACAAATGCTATAAACACATTCACTAATCAGGAAATAACTTCAGGCCTTACATTATCAGCAGGAACGCATAAAATTACATTATTGCTGAAATCGGGTAACATTCAGCTGGATTTTCTGAAATTTTCTCCTTCTGTTTTAAAAAATACGCTTTCGGCTGGCGACTACTTTATCAAAGCCGATCAACTTTATCTGACCAACACAACACCTAACGCCACAGGTGGAAAACCTCTTTTTGAAACTGCTATTACCGATCCTTCCAACATCAACAAACAAGTATGGACCATCTCCAAAACAGGTTCATACTACAAAATTGTAAGCAAAGCCGACCAACGCTATATCAACGAACAGGGAGACTTTGGCGTCAATCCTTTTTACGCAAACTGGAACACATATAACATTTATTTCGACGAATCGCTTTATGCCATTCAAAATACACAACAAGCCGGAACAGCCTATTGGCAATATAATTCAGGCGCAAAAAATATTACGCAGGGAAGCACTTCAACCGTTCCTGTGAATTTCTATTTCGACTTTGTTCCTTACACTGTTTCCGGAATCGATAAAAATACTGCTAAAAATAAATTCCTTGTTTCAATGCATAATCAGCAAATCAGCGTTTCGCCTGCCGGTGAAATTCGCCGCCTTGCACTTTATTCAGCTACAGGCTCTCTTATTGGCACTTCCAACAGCCAGACTCTTTCAGTTTCGGGCAACGAGAAAGGGGTGTATATTCTCAAAATTGAGACAAATAATCAGTCTCCTGTTTTGAAAAAAATAATTATCAGCTAATAATACTATTGTAAAAATCACTTTTGTCAGATGAACCACACGAAACTATTTACCTACGCACTTATTTTATCAGGTGTTTTAAATCTACAGAATATTGTAGCCCAAAATGCTCCCGCGAAATTTGGCCCTACGCCTAATGAGCGACAAATGAAATATCATCGTGAACCTTTGGCCGGCTTTATTCATTTCGGTATGAATACATTTACCAACAAAGAATGGGGCGATGGTACAGAAGTACCTGCAAGTTTCAATCCCACAAACGGAAAGGCCAATACCGACCAGTGGATACGCCTTTTTAAGGAAGCAGGATTTAAACGTGTAATTGTGACCCTGAAACATCACGATGGTTTTTGTTTATGGCCTACCAATCTTACTACGCATAACATTTCGGCCAGTCCGTATCTGAATGGAAACGGCGATTTGGCACGTGAAATATCCGAGTCCTGCGACAAATATGGCATGGATATGGGTATTTATCTGTCGCCATGGGACATTCACGAAAAATCGTATGGCGACGCAACTCCCGGAGATTACAACGATTTTTATGCAGGACAACTGACCGAATTACTTAATGGCGACTATGGCCGCCTGAATCCCGAAACAGGCAAACGTGAAATTGTGGAAATATGGCTCGACGGCGCCACCGGCTCTGGTGTGGAATATCAAACCTACGACTTTGCACGCTACGTGAATATTGTAAGAACACTGCAACCTAACTGCCTGACATGGATGTCGACAGCGGCAACCAAAAACTACTCGGGACCCGAAGAAAACTTTCCTCTGGATGCTTTTTGGGTAGGCAATGAAGCCGGATATGTAAACGACCCTGTATGGACAAAACTAAATGTAAACGGGAATAATGTAAACACTTACACCGCCAACGGAAACTATTTTTGCCTTCCCGAAGCCGATGTATCCATTCGTTCGGGATGGTTTTACCACGATTCGAGCAACAGCAGCGTGAAAAGTCTGAGCAAACTTTCGGAAATATATTTCAGTTCGGTAGGTATGGGAATTCCCCTTTTGCTGAATGTTCCGCCCAACAAAGCGGGCGTTTTCCATGCAAACGATTCAGCAGCGCTTATGTCGCTGGGCAAAGCGGTGAAAGAAAGTTTTAAAACCAACATTCTGAGTACAGGAACCACAGCTACTGCAAGTGCCACACGTGGAAACGGATTTGAGGCTGCCAATGTACTCGACACCAATTACGACACTTACTGGACTATGGCTGATGGGCAAACCACAGGCAGCATTACCATTGATTTGGGTACAACAAAAGAAATTGACATTATTCGCGTGCAGGAATATATTCCGTTTGGTCAGCGCATCTCCGGTTGGAAAGTTGAAACCGAAGTTTTCGGAAAATGGATAGAATTTGGAAAGGGTCAGACCATTGGTTACCAACGAATGATAAAAGGTCAGCTGATGCCGGTTAGCAAAATCAGATTTACTGTGACCTCCTCACTTGCCGTTCCGCTGATCAACAGTATCGAAGCCTTCCGCTCCGACCCTTCCATTACTACAAAAGGAAGTCAGCCTGTAGGTTTGGATGTAATCAATGCCGATCAGTTTCAAACACTCGACGCACTATCCATTGCCAAACTAAAATTCGAAGTAACAGGTATGCAATCGGGCAAATGGCCTACTATGGCCGAAATGCGATTCTACAAAAACGAAAACGGCATCGTGACGGAAATAAACCGCAGCGGATTTACAGCTACCGCCACTTCGTTTGCTCAAAACTCAACTGCCGAAGCGCCCTGTCCGGCGTCGAACACGCTCGACGGAAACAATGCCACCATTTGGCAACCTGAATGGTCGCCTTCCAAAGTTTCCATGCCTCAATCGCTGAGTTATGATTTTGGAAAACAAATTGAATGTACACATATTGGCTATTTACCCCGTCAGACTTCTACTGGCGACAATGTAACAAGCTTCAAAATTCACAGTGCGCCCACACAGGCCGACAATTTTAGTCTTTCGCTATCATCGGGCAGTTTTGCAAATACAAACGAATTGCAAATCAGCAAAATAAAAAACGACGATTGGACGATTAGCCGCAATTATGGCAGCACAGGCAATGGTGTAATGATTTATTCGAACAAAAACACAGCAAAAGCAAGCTTTATCGCCGAAGGTGGCTGGTTTCAGATTATTGGCACAAAAAACACCGCCGGAGGTATTATGGAAGTATTGATTGATGGTGTAAGAGATACTTTGATCGACACTTATTCGCCCAAAAGTATGAAAAATGAAATTCTTTATACAAAAAATGGGTTGAGCTCCAGTGCACATATTGTTGAACTTAAAGTGACAGGCACCAAAAGTGCAGCATCGTTGGCTACCTTTATCAGACTTCAAAACGTAAATGTGCTTCAGACAGATGTAAAAGGAATGTTTCAGCTCAAAGACGCACAAATCAGAATAGATGAGAACACAGGAGCACTTGAACTTGAAGTTTTCAGATTTGGTAGCCTGACCGAAGCGGCCGAAATCACTGTAGTAACCACACCCGGCACAGGCGTACATGGCAAAAATTACCAGGACATTACACAAACGTTGCGTTTCGAAGCCGGTGAAGCTAAAAAAGCAGTCTCTGTAAATATCCTCGAAAACACTTTCATTGAAGGAGATAAAGATTTTAGCGTGGAACTCACCAACCCCACAAATGCGCACATTTTTTCGGGAAATTACAAAACCAAAGTAATCATCACCGACAACGACTCTGAAACATCAGTTAAACAGCTCACAAAATCAAAAAAAAACTTTGTAACTAAAGTATTAAACAGAGAGCTGCTTTGTTCCGGCGATTTCTCCACAGGAGATAAAATTAAGATTTTTGACATAAAAGCCACACTGATTTGCAAAATAGAGATAAGCGCACAAAGTAATGAGTTCAGACTTCCATTACAAAATCTTTCGAACGGAACATATTTGATTCAGATACAACACAATTCAGAAACTGAAACTCATAAAATTATTTTATAAACATCATTCACAAACAATCTATTTTTTAAAACTCAGAACAATGACAAACAAAACATCCGGTAAACAAAGTACTTTGTTTATACCACTTTTACTGATTGGAATATTATTTTTCGTGATTGGATTCGGTGTGGGAATCAGTGGATTTCTTACTCCCTTTTTGCAAAGCGCACTTAACCTTACAGTAACGCAATCGTATCTGGTAACAGCCGCCATTTTCTCAGCATTCCTTATTTTTGGGTCGCCCGCCGGGCAACTTATCAAGAAAGTGGGATACCGTGTAAGTATGGTTATTGCACTGCTTATTATGGCATTGGGAATGATTCTTTTTGTTCCTTCGGCAAACATGGCCAGTTTCCCTGTATTTTTACTCGCTCTTTTTGTGGGTGGTATTGGTAATACTTTGCTTCAGGCTTCGGTAAATCCTTACGTAACCATTGTGGGTCCAATGGAATCGGCAGCCATGCGCATGAGCCTCATGGGCATCATGAATAAACTGGCATGGTGGCTCGGACCGGTATTTTTGGGTCTGTTCCTCGACCTGAACAATGTAAGTCTCGATCAGGTTTCGCTGCCGTTTTATATTGTAACAGGCATTCTCGTAGCATTGGCTGTATTTATGTATTTCGCACCACTTCCCGAAGTTAAAGCTGCCGGTGAAGACGAAAGCAGCGATGCTCCTGCCACTGAATCGGGCAGTTATGGAAATAGCAAAAAAAGCATTTTCCAAATGCCTCACGTATTGTTGGGCGTATTGGCGCTTTTCTTTTATGTGGGTGTGGAAACTCTTCCAATGGTTTCAATTATTGGTTACGCAAACACTGTGTTTGGCGAAGGTATGACCAATCCTGAAAGCTATGCCAAATGGGTGCCAATAGGTATGTTTATAGGATATATTTTTGGCGTACTCGCCATTCCGAAACTTATTTCGCAAACCAAAGCACTTCGCTTGTTTGCCATCATCGGTATTCTGGCTTCTCTGGGTGTTTTGCTTTTACCGGGCGAAATTGGCATCTATTTTCTGGTAGCTATTGGTTTTGCAAACTCCATTATGTGGGGCGCTATCTGGCCACTTGCTATTGCCGATTTGGGTAAATTTACCAAAACAGGTTCCTCATTGCTGGTGATGGCCATTGTGGGCGGAGCCATTTTCCCACTGCTGTTCGGAGCCATCATCGATTTGTTCCAGACCGGCATTGCACCCATAGTAAGCGACTACAAAGCAGCTTATACTATTTTCCTGCCTGCTTATATTTTCATTTTGTACTTTGCTATAGCCGGATACAAAATCAGAAAGAAATAATTCAGCATAAAAAAAACAAAGAATCCGTCAAAGTGAAAATTATGCTTTGACGGATTTCACACAACCTTGTCACAAAAAATCACATATCATGAATTTACTGCTCACTATCAAAAAGTCCGCAAAAATTATTTCTGCTTTCCTTCTCTTTTTCTTTGCAACCCTTCCAGCGTTACAATCCGAAAACTTTGCTATTAAATTTTCAGGAGCTTCACAAAACATCGATTTGGGTAGCAATGCAGCTGTTTTAGGCAAAAACTTTAGTATCGTATTGTGGGTAAAACCTCAGAATGCATCTTCGTGGCACATGGCCATAGGCAATCATTCGGGTGGAATGAATGCCCGCGCACCCTGGATAACCATTCAGGCCGAAACAAATGTGGAATTCGGCTTTGGTACAGGCACCGACCGTATTGTAAAAAAAACAGATAATATCCTCAATGCCGGCCAATGGAATCACATGGCCATGACTTACAACGGAACCAAACTTACACTTTATGTGAATGGGGAAGAAAAGAGTTCGATAAGTACAACCGCCACACCTGCACAAACTGCACTTCGCTATATCGGTGGTTGCTGCGACGAATATTTCAGCGGGACGATCGACGAAGTGAGTATCTGGAACAGCACCCTCACAGCAACAAACATTCAGAATCTGATGTACACGCATCCGGCAGAAACCGCAAGCGGACTGCTCCATTATTTCAATTTCGAAAACAACACCATCGATCAGGTAAGTAAAAATACGGCAACCAACAACGGTGGCACTTTTGAACTGAACGAAGAAATGACTCCTATGAGTCTTGTACAGATTTATCCATTCCAAATGGGGATAAACAGTGCTGCACCCGGCGAAACAAATACATTCCTCGGAGCTACTAACATTCGAACAATCAACCGCATACAACCTTTATCACTTAACTCATTGAATATAAAAATTACCGGAACAGCCAATATTTCATCAGTAAAAAGCATCAAACTATGGAGCTCGGGCAATTCATCTGTATTTTTCAATCGTACATTGGTAGCCGAATTCAGCACCATATCGCCTGAAATGCTGTTGGCTGTAAACCATGAACTTGTTCAGGGCGATAATTATTTATGGATCACTGCCGATATTGACGCAAATTCAGTCACTGATCAAACTTTGGATATTGAGATCAACTCGGCAACATTCAGCAATTCCGAAACCCTTGTTCCTGCCAATAAATCGCCTGAAGGCTACACCCGAATAGTTACAAATTCGAAAAAAGCAATCCGCTTCAATGGCACGTCAAACAGTTATGCCGATTTCGGAACACGTGCAGTAGCTGCGCCCAACAATTTCACACTCGAGTTCGACATTTATCCTGCTTCCACTTCCACACGCTTTCAGGGTGTGATAGGAAATGATCCCGGCAGTGCCAACACACGCGCACTTTCGGTATATGTAACCAATACCACCGCACTCGAAATTGGTTTTGGCACCAATGCATGGAACCCCAGCACCACTCCTTCGCTGCTTCGCCTGAACAGCTGGAATCATGTGGCAGTCTCGTTTGATGGCACCGACTTGAAAGTATATATCGATGGAGTTCTTAAATTTACCGACAGCCGCTACGCCGGAAAAACACCCGTCTCCACTCCTATCAGATATATTGGAAAAACCACAGATACTTTCGAAGGAATGCTCGACGAAATCAGAATATGGAATGTGGCTCGTACAGTTCAGGAAATTGAGCAAAACAGAAAGAACACACTTGCAGGTACCGAAAGTGGACTGATTGGTTACTGGAATTTCGATGGAGCCACCAATCCTGTACCCGATCTTTCGGCTAACGACAATCACGCTACAGTGTATGGCGCGACTTTCGAAAGTAATGGTTTCGAAGCGGTCAGTGCCAATCCGGCCATCAATACACTTGAGGTAGGCAACATCCGCTATGCAGCACCCGAAGTAAACGTTTCAGCCAGCACACCGGGTCGTCTCGAATGGAAAGTTATTTCGGCCGACCGACAAATAAACCTGTATTCATTCCTGCACAGAGAATATCATATCACACAGGGAAGAACCGACATTCCGCATGCAGGTGTACCTTTTACTTTCAATGCTCCTGCATTGCCCAATGGTAGTTATAAAATATATGCAGTACTATATACCGAAAATGCACAAACAGCCTTATTTTCGTCCACTGCATTTACAGTAACTGAGGGTATTCAGGAATGGGACACCCATTTAATCAATAGCGTAAATCGCGAAAAGCCTCACGCTACTATGGTTAGTTTCGACAATGTCAACCAACTCCGCACGCTCAGTCGTGAAGCATCGCCCTGGGTTCAGTCGCTCAACGGCAACTGGAAATTCAAATGGGTGGAGCGCCCTGATCTTGCTCCCGAAGGTTTCGAAGCAACAGATTACGACATCAGCAGCTGGAACACAATTCCTGTTCCCGGTAACTGGGAGCGCAATGGCTACGGATATCCGATTTATGTAAATGCCCGTTATCCTTTCCCTGCAAATCCTCCTTATGCACCCAAAAATTACAATCCGGTAGGTGTTTACAAACACACATTCAATGTAGATGCTTCGTGGGTAGCCGACCGAAATGTGATCATTAATTTCGGAAGTATAAATTCAGCGGCCTATTTGTGGATAAATGGTAAATATATGGGTTACAGCGAAGACACCAAAACTCCAGCCGAATGGGATATTACCGAATATCTGGTGGCAGGCGAAAACGAACTGGCACTCAAAGTATATCGCTGGTCGTCGGGCTCATACCTCGAATGTCAGGACTTCTGGCGCATGAGTGGTATTCAGCGCGATGTATATTTGCATGCGGTTCCACGCACACATATCCGCGATTTTTTTGTAAAAGGCGGACTCGACAGCAATTACCAAAATGGCATTCTGACAGTTGATGTGGAAATTGAAGACAAACGCGAAAACACTTTGGCTGCACAATACGAAGTGGAAATGACGCTGCTTGACACACTGGGAAATATGGTCACGACTCAAAACAAAGCGATTACCTACAATCCCGAAAATATCAACACAGTCAGTTTCGAAGCACAGATTGCTAATCCGGCTAAATGGACTGCCGAAACACCAAACCTGTATCAACTGGCTCTGACATTGAAAGACAATGCCGGAAAAACACTACAGGTAGTAGGTTCCAAAACGGGTTTCCGCTCTATCGAAATAAAAAATGCACAGGTTTTGGTCAATGGTCAGCCCGTTCTGTTCAAAGGTTTCGACCGCGTGGAAGTGGACGAACACGACGGACAGGTGGTGAACAAGGTAACAATGCTGAAGGACATTTTACTTATGAAGCAAAACAATGTGAATGCTGTACGCACTGCACATTATCCAAACGATCCTTACTGGTATGAGCTGTGCGACAAATACGGTTTGTATATGGTGGACGAAGCCAATATCGAATCGCACGGCATGGGTTATGGCGATGCTTCACTGGCTAAAGTTCCTTCGTGGGAGGCTGCTCACATTTATCGCTTGCGCAATATGGTCGAACGCGACAAAAACCATCCGGCCATTATTTTCTGGTCAATGGGTAACGAAGCGGGCGACGGTGTAAACTTTGCAGCCGGCTACAACTGGATTCACAACCGCGACAATACACGTCTTGTTCAGTACGAAAGAGCCATCGAAGGTGCCAACACCGACATTATGTGCCCCATGTACCCATCGCCGGGCGAAGTCGAAAATTATGGCAAAAACACCAGCAAAACGAAACCTTATATCATGTGCGAATACAATCATGCTATGGGCAACAGTATGGGGCAACTTGTGGATTACTGGAATATTATTGAAAAATATCCAAATCTTCAGGGTGGCTTTATTTGGGACTGGGTGGATCAGGGATTTGCCGAAACCGACAGTCAGAATAACAAATACTGGGGCTGGGGAGGCGATTACGAACCTTCGGGCGTAAGCCACGATGGCAACTTTCTGATGAATGGGGTGCTTAACCCCGACCGTACCGGAAAACCAAGTCTGATGGAAGTGAAAAAAGTATATCAAAACATCGAATTTTTTGGTGCTAATTTACTGAATGGAACTTTCCTTATCAAAAACGAGTTTTTCTTTACTAATCTGAATAAATTCGACATTCACTGGAAAATAAAAGCCGGCGAAACCGTTGTAAAAAGCGGAATCATTCAATCGCCCGATATAGCTGCACGAAGCTCAAAACAATTTGCCATCGACTACAGCGACATTACAGCTGTGCCCGGAAGCGAATATTTCATCTATTTCTCGGCTGTTACACGTCAAAGCGAAAACCTGGTTCCTGCCGGTCACCAAATTGCTTTCTCGCAAATTAAACTGCCGGTATACGAAGATGTGGCTTCTACTCCCCTTTCGGGAATGTCGTCGTTTACAGTTTCGAATACTTCGTCTGCTGTCACTGTCACAGGCGAAAAATTCAAAATTGTTCTCAGCAAGGTAAATATGAATATGAGCAGCTATGAATTCAATGGTAAAAATTACATCAGTCCGGGAGCTATTCCTGAATTCTGGCGCGCCCCTACCGACAATGACTTTGGAAACAATATGCAAAACCGCTGTGCTGTATGGAAAAATACAGCCCTGACCAAATCCAACAAAAGTACACAGGTAGAACAAATTTCGGAAAAAGAACTCCGCGTCACATTTACTTATACGCTCACCAATGTATCGTCGACATACCGCACGATATATACCATTTTCGGTAATGGTGAAGTGGTGGTGGACAACAGCTTCGAATACGGAGGAACTAATCTGCCCTATTTACCCCGATTCGGAATGCGTTTCGAACTGTCGCAGGAACTGGAGAAAGTGAAATACTTTGGCGAAGGTCCGTTCGAGAACTACTGGGATCGTAAAGAAGCGTCGATGGTGGATGTGTACGAAAACACTGTCACAGGTATGTTCGAACATTATCCGAGCGCAACCGAAAACGGAAACCGCACCGACACTCGTTGGCTGGCGCTTACTGCCGACAATGGCGAAGGTTTGCTTTTCAGCGGCATGAACACTTTCGATTTTTCAGTGCTGCACAACAGTATTGCCGATCTCACGCAAAGCTATCGTGGTCAGATTCACAAAAATCAGATTGTAGCACGTCCGGGCGTATATCTCAATATCGACTATAAACAAACAGGTGTGGGTGGAATCGACTCGTGGGGCGCATGGCCAATGGATAAATACATTTTGAAAGCCGGAAATTATGCTTATAAGTTCAAAATAAGTCCGGTGGAAGGCAATGCCGACTATCAGCGTATCAGCGTGCGGAAATACGACAGATACACTGCACTGCCCGCCACACTGCCTGCTATGGAAGTGTATGCACATCCCAATCCCGTAAAGGATTTGCTGCACATCACACTCCCCGAAACAGGAACGGAAAAGTTCAGCGTGAAAATGATTGGCACCGATGGTAGCCTCAAATATCACGAGACACTGAATGGCAGCAATAACAGCATCGACATGAGCAGTATGGGAAAAGGTATTTACCTGCTTTATATCGAAGCTACAGGCTTTCAGACTAAGGTAATAAAAGTCAGTAAGAATTAATAAATCAGTCCATTCAAAAAAAAATCCGCTTTCAAAACGAAAGCGGATTTTTTTATTCTGATGAAAATTGTTTTTTAAAACTTATAGCTAAACATATTATCACCTGCATCTTTAATTCTCACTACGACCATCCCTTTGGGCACATTGATATTAAAACCGGCATCACTCAATCGCTCCGAATACAAGCGCTGTCCCGATGCATTAAATACTTCCACACTATAATCTCCGGCTATACTTTCCAAAACAATATGATTGCCAATACGCTTCACAAGGGGTTTATTGATAGTTTGTTTTAAATCTGTATTGCGGGTATTAATGCGAATCGGAAAATCGTACACCACACCTTCGCGTACATTTGCTTCGGGTGAAAAACGCTCTGCCCAGGCATTGTCGTACACAATGCGAATGCGTCCTGTCTTATCTGCACTGTTTTCCGGAATTGTGATGGCACGTGTAACTTCCAATACGTCGAAATTGCCGCCCACACCATTTGTAGGAGGCACATTTCCAATACGCGGAAACGATGTTTCGAAACTTTTATCGCCATCGAAGTCGGCATAAGCATAATTGCAGGTATAGCGTAAGTCCTGCAAAACGGTACTGGTGCTATAAGCGCCCAGCGAATGTGCCGACAACTGAAAACTTACCTGATTCCCCGCTACAACTCTTAAAGTATCAGCATGTTCGTAATAATAAGAGGCAGGACGCTGTTGTGTCGTGTAATTCAGATTATTCAGCGCACCGGTAGTGGTTATTTTCTTTACAAAAGTATTTGCCCAATACGCATCGTTTTGAGTTTTGTTCGAAGTCCATCCGGGCGCCACATAAGGCGCTTCGGGGTCACGCTCATACACGCGCACCCAGTCAACCTGCATTTCAAAAGGTAGTGCAGCATCGTTTATTGCACCTGTCCAGCTACCGCCACCAGCCATATTCAGGATAATGTAAAACGGCTTGTCGAAAGGCCACTGACCGGTTTTATCGGTCACTATGCGCGGATAAGAAAAAGTCAACTGACCGTTCAGGGTAAAATCGAGCCTGTCGGCATGCCATTCCACACCATATACATTGAACGCGTCCTTGTCGAAGGCTGTGGTTTTAGTCGGCGAAGGATTGCGAATACCCTGGGTATTGGCAAAATCGGAATGAATGGTCTGATGAATCTGAGTTTCAGAATTCACATGCTCCATAATATCAATTTCGCCACAGGCAGGCCAACTTACACCCGGATTTTCAGGCATCATCCAAATGGCAGGCCACGAACCCTGACCGTTACTGAATTTAGCACGCACTTCCACTTTGCCATATTTGAAATTGAATTTCCCTTTTGTCTGAATACCTCCACTCAGATAAGGCACTTTGTCCACACTTGTATCAGTATTTTTGATAAGCCTGAGTTTCAGAAAACCATCGGCAGTGCTCACTGTGGCAGGCGACGAAACCAGGTATTTTCCCCAATCGGGATTAATGCGGGGACAATACGACCAGTAATTTGTGTCAAAAGTCTGAGCTGCAAACTCATCTTCGTAAATCATTTTCCACAAGGAGCTCTGCTGAGCATTCACATTCACATAGAAAAAAAGCAATAAAAATAGCGTGACTTTAATTTTCATACCACATTTGATTAATTAATTAGATTTATTATCCTTATATTTGTATTTTATTTTATTATAACACAAAGATATAATTTATTATTATAATATAATCAATAAAGCAATGAAAAAAACACTTCTCTCAATCTTAGTCCTTCTGCCCTTATTACTATTGGCACAAGGCAGTTACAACATTTCAATTCCGGTACGCAGCAATGCCTGGGCAGCTAACGAAAGTACAAAAGCCCTTCTCCGTTCGGGGAAAATGGAACAATGGACCGACAGCAAGCAAAAAATCGATCTCTATTTTTACATCACAAAAGCCTGTAAGCTACCTGTAGCCATCGAAATGGAAGCGAATCAAACTGCTGAACTGAAAATTAAAGTGGCTGGAAAAACATTCCTGAAACAGGTGAGTGCCTCCGATTCAAAAATTGAACTTGGCGAAATCAACTTCAAAAAAGCCGGTCATTACAAAATGACAATACAGGGCAAAAAGCGCAGCGGAAGCAACTATGGAAATCTTCAAAACCTTCTATTGGCGGGCGATGCCACACTTGTAAAATTCATCGATCAGGAAAACACATACTTCGGACGTCGAGGCCCTTCGGTACATTTGGCTTATACCATACCGCCATGCGCACTCGAAACCGAATGGTATTATTCCGAAATTGAAGTTCCGAAAGGTCAGGATCAAATTGGTTCGTATTTTATGGCCAATGGATTTGGCGAGGGATATTTTGGCATACAGGTAAATTCACCTACCGAACGCCGCGTATTGTTCTCGGTGTGGAGTCCCTTTCATACCGACGATCCGAATGCCATTCCCGACGAAGAAAAAATTGTACTGCTCAAAAAAGGTGAAAAAGTAAATTCAGGTGAATTTGGCAACGAAGGTTCCGGCGGACAAAGTTTTATGCGTTTCCCATGGAAAGCCGGCGTGCGCTACGGATTTTTACTGCGCGGCGTCCCCGACGGTAAAAACAATAGCACTTACACAGCCTGGTTTCACGACCCTGAAACAAAACAGTGGATGCTTATGGCCTCGTTCAAACGCCCGAAAACAAACACTTACCTGAAGCGCTTTCACTCATTCCTCGAAAACTTCATCCCCGATCAGGGCGACAAAACTCGCATGGCCACCTACAGCAATCAGTGGGTTGTGGACGTACAGGGCGACTGGTATCCCGTAACCGAAGCCACATTCACTTACGATGCCACAGCACACGCACAACGCCGTTTCGACTATGCCGGTGGTGTTACAAAAAAAGGTTTCTTCCTGAAAATGGGTGGTTTCTTTGATCAAAACACCACATACCGCACCAAATTCAAAAGTCTGAAATCTTTTAGAAAACCGGATATCGATCTGGCCGATTTCAAATAAGCAAACTACCACTTAATAAACGAAACAACCCTGTCGGTATAATACCAACAGGGTTGTTTTGTTTTTTGCTTGGGTTTTGAATTAGCTTCTTGGAGTAGCTTCTTTCAATACCATTGTGCGACCGTCGTATTCAGCACCGTTAAGTTCGGTGATAGCAGTACGGGCAGCAGCATCGTCGGGCATTTCAACGAAAGCGAAGCCTTTTGATTTGCGTGTATCGCGATCGGTGATAATCTTGCATGAGTCAACCTGACCATACTCTTCCATAACGGCTCTAAGGTCGTTTTCTTTTACTTTGTAACTTAAGTTACCTACGTAGATGTTCATAAAAAAATAATGTGTAAAAATAAATAATAATGAGAAAGCGAAGTGTAATTACGTAGGCGGGGAACAAAGTGCGCATAAATGCGGATAAGTTGTGAACAGACTGACGAAAATATACAATATCCTTTTTCGGAGGACAAAGAAACGACAAATTATTTGTGAAATACTTTCCGAACGGAATTATTATTATTTAAAAACTTATTTAAACTATTTTTAGCATTTTGAAGTTTCAGAGTTTCAGAGTTTCAGGGTTTCGCGTTTAGCATTCAGGAGTTGATTCGGAATGTTTCATGCGCAACACAGTCTTTTGTCTTTGTCACGTCTTTTGTCTTTTGTCTTTTGTCTTTGATCTTATTTACTGCTTAGGGTTCAATATTATCAGAGGCGCAATATCTTGCGCCTCTAATAAAAATTGTAAATTGAAAATGATTAAATTGTAAATAAAATCAATATTCGTCCCAGCTTTTAATCTTAATATCGTCGAGACTGAGGGTGCTGAAAGCATATATAAATGCAGACGCAAGTCGCGCATTGGTCAACAATGGAATATTATAATCGATGGCCGCACGACGGATTTTGTAACCGTTGGTCAGTTCACGACGGGTTTGATTTTTTGGAATATTGATCACCAGATCGACTTGCTTTTTGTTGAGCATTTCCATTATCTGAAGTTCTCCTTCCTCATCGGGCCAGGCCACAGGTATTGCTTTAATACCGTTATCATTTAGGAATGCAGCTGTACCTGAAGTGCTGTAGATATTATAACCATTGTCGTGAAGCATGTGACAGGCTTCGAGCAAATCCACTTTCGATTTGGCTTCGCCCGACGACACCAGAATGTTTTTTCCCGGTATATTGTAACCTACCGACAGCATCGATTTAAGCAATGCCTCTCTGAAATCGTCGCCAATGCAACCTACTTCACCAGTCGACGACATGTCCACACCTAAAATCGGGTCGGCATTTTGCAAACGGGCAAAAGAGAACTGCGAAGCTTTTACTCCGATATGCTCAAGATCGAACACCGACGAATCGGGGCGACTGTATGGCGCATTGAGCATAATGCGGGTAGCTGTTTCAATAAAGTTACGTTTCAGAACCTTCGATACAAAAGGGAACGAACGCGAAGCACGCAGGTTACATTCAATTACTTTGATATCGTTGTTTTTGGCTAAGAACTGGATATTAAAAGGTCCTGAGATATTAAGTTCGCGGGCAATTTGTTTCGAAATCTTTTTAATGCGGCGCATTGTTTCGAAATAAATTTTCTGAGCCGGGAACACAAGCGTAGCATCGCCCGAGTGTACCCCGGCAAATTCCACATGTTCCGAAATGGCATATTCCACCACTTCGCCATTCTGAGCTACGGCATCGAATTCCACTTCCTTGGCATTTTGCAGGAACGAAGAAACTACCACAGGATATTCTTTCGATACATTGGCAGCAAGCGTCAGGAATTTTGTCATTTGTTCCTTGTCGAAACATACATTCATGGCTGCGCCCGATAGTACATACGAGGGACGTATAAGTACCGGGAATCCCACTTCGTCGATAAAGGCATCAATTTCCTCGAAACTGCTGAGTTCTTTCCAGCGTGGCTGATCGATACCAAGTGTATCGAGCATGGCTGAGAATTTATGACGGTTCTCGGCGCGGTCGATCGAAGCGGCAGGTGTACCAAGAATAGGCACATTCTGACGGTCGAGTTTCATGGCCAGGTTATTTGGAATTTGTCCGCCCATCGACACAATCACACCTTTGGGCTGCTCAATATCGATTACATCCAACACACGTTCGAACGAAAGTTCATCGAAATACAAACGATCGCACATATCATAGTCGGTCGAAACGGTTTCAGGATTGTAGTTGATCATTACCGACTCGTAACCAAGTTCACGGGCAGTTTGAACCGCATTGACCGAACACCAGTCGAATTCCACCGACGAACCAATGCGATAAGCACCCGAACCAAGCACCACAATGGCTTCACGCTCATCTTTGGCAGGCTTGTAAGCCTTGTCCGATCCGTAAGTAAAATACAGATAATTGGTTTTATCGGGGTGATCGGAAGCTACGGTATTGATACGACGAACTGTGGGTGTAATACCAACTGATTTACGTTTGTCGCGCACCTGAAGCAATTCTTTTTCCATAGAGCCTGCAGGAGTTTCGACGAAACGGGCAATCTGGAAATCGGAAAAACCGAGGCGTTTGGCTTCGGCAAGCACACTGGCATCAAGGTCGGCAATACTGTTGTACGACGAAAGCACAAGGCTGTATTTATGTATATTTTCAAGTTTTTCGATAAACCATCGGTCAATTTTTGTCAGATCCACAATTTGTTCCACTGTAAATCCTTTGGCAAAAGCATCGGCAATAGCAAAAATACGCAGGTCGGTAGGTTTTGAGAGCGCCGAAGCCACATCGTCGAACACAAGGTCATTGTTACCCACAAAACCATGCATTCCCTGTCCTATCATGCGCAAACCTTTCTGAATAATTTCTTCGAACGACTGACCAATGGACATAATTTCGCCCACCGACTTCATCGACGAACCAATTTCACGGCTTACACCCACGAACTTGGTAAGGTCCCAACGTGGGATTTTCACAATCATATAATCCACCAAAGGAGCCACATAAGCTGAATTTGGCGTTCCCATTTCGCCAATCTGATCGAGCGAGTAGCCCAAAGCCAGCTTGGTAGCCACAAAAGCCAGTGGATAGCCTGAAGCTTTCGAAGCCAGTGCCGACGAACGGCTCAGACGTGCATTGATTTCGATAATACGATAATCGTTTGTTTCGGCATTAAAGGCATACTGTATATTACATTCGCCCACAATTCCGATATGACGAACCACTTTACGCGCTACATCTTCCAGAAATGCAATCTGATCTTTCGAAAGCGAAATAATGGGTGCAACCACTATACTTTCGCCGGTATGAATACCCAGCGGGTCGAAGTTTTCCATTGGAACAACCGTGAAGCAATGGTCGTTTTTATCGCGAATCACCTCAAATTCAATTTCTTTCCAGCCTTTGAGACTTTCTTCAACCAGAATTTGTTTGGAATAAGCCAAAGCACTTTCGCAAAGTGTAATAAACTCCTGCTCGTTGGCACAAATGCCCGAACCAAGCCCACCCAAAGCGTAAGCCGAGCGCACCATTACCGGATAGCCAATACGACGGGCGGCTGTAAGGGCATCGGCAAGCGACTCCACAGCCTGCGAAACCGGTGTTTTGGCGTCAATTTCGTTTAGTTTTTTTACAAACAAATCGCGGTCTTCGGTAATCATAACAGCCTCAACCGATGTACCAAGTACTTTAATACCGTACTTCTGCAAAGTGCCATCCAGGTACATTTCGGTACCACAATTCAGGGCTGTTTGTCCGCCAAAAGCCAGCAAAATGCCATCAGGTTTTTCTTTTTTAATTACTTCTTCCACAAAATGCGGCGTAATGGGCAGGAAATACACTTTGTCAGCAATGCCTTCTGAAGTCTGTATAGTGGCGATATTAGGGTTAATCAATACCGTTTCGATACCCTCTTCTTTCAATGCTTTCAGCGCCTGCGAGCCCGAATAGTCGAATTCGCCGGCCTGACCGATCTTAAGTGCGCCCGAGCCGAGCAAAATCACTTTCTTGATTGATTGATCCATTTTCAATATTTTTAGTTTATTGTTATCGTGCAAGAAACAGAAAACTCAGAGGTTCAGAATTTTGATTTGGGATTTGGGATTTGAAGATTTGAAATTTGAAGATTTTCTGCTTCGTAATCAATTCTCAATAAATCACGCATCCAACATTCTTTACTCTTTGTTTCAAAGCTTCAGGTTGTTCAGGTTGGCAGAAGTAACTTCCGGTCGCTTGTTTTTTAATCTAACAACCGGAAGCACACTTCCATAGGTTTATCTGCCATCAGGCAGATTATTTGCAGGTCCCCTCCCCATTGGGGAGGGTTAGGCTGGGGTTAGTATTCGTCCCAGCTTTTAATCTTAATATCCTCCACAGTCATATTGCAGAATGCAGTAATAAAGGCCGAAGCCAGTCGTGCATTGGTCAAAAGCGGGATATTAAAGTCGATAGCACCACGACGAATAGCGTAGTCGTTACGCAATTCACGTTCGGTGGTATCTTTCGGTATATTGATTACTAAATCGAAACCTTTGTTCGAAAGCATGGTTTTTACATTCAAATCGCCTTCTTCATCGGGCCAGCTTACAGCTGTGGCTTCGATGCCATTTTCAGCTAAGAAGCGTTGCGACCCACGTGTAGCAAAAAGTTCGTAACCTTTTTTCTGAAGCAGATACATTGCATCGAGCAGTTCTACTTTCGATTTGGGCTCGCCCGACGAAATCAGAATCCGTTTCTTCGGAATGCGGAAACCAACCGAGAGCAGCGATTTCAGGATTGCTTCGTGAAAATCGTCACCAATACAGCCCACTTCACCGGTCGAAGCCATATCCACTCCTAACACAGGATCGGCCTGTTGCAGACGGTGGAATGAGAATTGCGAAGCTTTGATACCTACGTAATCCAGGTCGAAAGCCGATTTTTCGGGTTTTTCAACCGGCAAGCCGAGCATTACTTTGGTGGCCAGTTCAATAAAGTTCAGTTTCAACACTTTGGATACGAATGGGAACGAACGCGACGAGCGAAGGTTACATTCAATTACCTTGATATAATTGTCCTTGGCTAAGAATTGTATGTTGAATGGTCCGGAGATATTCAGCGAACGCGCAATTTCTCCCGCTATTTTTTTAATACGGCGAATGGTTTCCACATAAATTTTCTGCGGAGGGAATTGTGTGGTAGCGTCACCTGAGTGAACACCTGCAAACTCCACGTGCTCCGAAATGGCATACACCATAATTTCGCCATCTTTGGCCACTGCGTCAATTTCAATTTCTTTGCAACGTTCAAGGAATTCCGAAATTACTACCGGATGTTTTTTCGACACTTCTGTCGCTAATTTCAGGAAGTTTTCCAATTGCGAAGCATCGTGACACACATTCATGGCCGCACCCGAAAGCACATACGAAGGACGCACCAATACAGGGAATCCTACTTCGGCCACAAATTCTTTCACATCTTCGAAAGTGGTAAGTTCTTTCCAGCGTGGCTGGTCAATGCCAAGTGCATCGAGCATCGACGAGAATTTATGACGATCTTCGGCGCGGTCGATATCCACAGCCTGTGTACCCAGAATGGTCACATTGGCATCAGCAAGCTTCATGGCTAAGTTATTCGGAATCTGCCCTCCGGTAGAAACGATAGTTCCCATTGGATTTTCGAGTTCCATAATATCCATCACACGTTCGAAGCTTAACTCGTCGAAGTAGAGACGGTCGCACATATCGTAGTCGGTCGAAACCGTTTCGGGATTGTAGTTGATCATTACCGAGCGGAGTCCTTCTTTACGAATGGTCATCAGCGCATTTACGCCACACCAGTCGAATTCCACCGACGAACCAATGCGATAAGCACCCGAGCCAAGCACCACTACCGAACGATGATCGCCCAGATATTTCATATCGCCGGCCACACCGCTATAAGTAAGATACAGATAATTGGTTTGCGCAGGATACTCAGCAGCAAGGGTGTCAATTTGTTTCACCACAGGCACAATTCCGCGACTCTTACGATGCGCACGGGTCACTTTTATCTGCTCATCCATATCGTCCTTGCTGCATTTGGTCACAAAGCGCGTAATCTGGAAGTCGGAGAAACCAGCCACTTTGGCTTCTTTCAGCAATTCATCCGAAAGTGTATCCAACGACTCAACAGCAGTAAGTTCCCTTTCGAGTTTTTTGATACGCTCGAGTTTATACAGGAACCAACGGTCAATCTTTGTCAGTTCGTGAAGTCGGTCTACAGTATAACCAAGTTCAAAAGCCTGATTCAGATAGAAAATACGGTGATCAGTAGGTTCGTTCAGCGCTTTGTCCAAATCGTCCACAAAAAGTTCTTTATTACCCACAAAACCGTGCATTCCAAGTCCTGTCATGCGGATTCCTTTCTGAATGGCTTCCTCGAAAGTGCGTCCGATAGACATTATTTCGCCCACCGATTTCATACTTGAGCCCAACAGGCGGCTTACTCCCTGGAATTTACCCAAATCCCAACGTGGAATTTTACATACGATATAGTCGAGCGCAGGCTCGAAGAATGCCGAAGTATCTTTCGTCACTGAGTTTTTCAATTCAGGAAGTCCGTAACCCAAACCAAGTTTTGCAGCTACAAATGCCAGCGGATAGCCCGTGGCTTTCGAAGCCAAAGCCGACGAACGGCTCAAACGGGCATTCACCTCAATCACACGATAATCTTCGGATTCGGTATCGAACGCATACTGCACATTACATTCTCCCACAATACCAATATGGCGGATAATGCGGATTGCAAGCTCGCGAAGTTTGTGATATTCGCTGTTGGTAAGTGTTTGCGAAGGAGCCACTACGATACTTTCACCGGTGTGAATTCCCAGCGGATCGAAGTTTTCCATGTTACAAACCGTAATACAGTTGTCGTAACGATCGCGCACCACTTCGTATTCAATTTCTTTCCAACCCTTAAGCGACTTTTCGACCAATACCTGATTTGAATAAGCAAAAGCTTTATCTACCAAAGTTTTCAGTTCTTCGTCGTTGTCGCAGAAGCCCGAACCCAAACCACCAAGCGCATAAGCTGCACGCACAATGACCGGATAACCCAGTTCGTTGGCAGCACGGGTAGCATCTTCGAGATTGGTAACCGCTTCGCTTTTGATATATTTCACATCGATTTCCGCTAATTTGCTATTGAAAATTTCGCGGTCTTCGGTATCAATAATCGACTGTACAGGTGTTCCAAGAACACGTACATTATATTTTTCAAAAATTTTATCTCTGTAAAGAGCCACACCACAGTTCAATGCTGTTTGTCCGCCAAACGAAAGGAAAACGCCATCGGGACGCTCTTTTTCAATCACACGTTCCACAAAATCGGGCGTAACAGGCAAAAAGTAAACTTTATCGGCAATGCCTTCAGAAGTTTGTACGGTAGCAATATTCGGATTGATAAGCACTGTTTCAATGCCTTCTTCCTTCAATGCTTTCAGAGCCTGCGAACCCGAATAGTCGAATTCACCCGCTTCACCAATTTTCAAAGCACCAGAGCCAAGTACCAGCACTTTAGCGACACCATCCAGCCCCCTAAATCCCCCTTCAGGGGACTTTTCGCGTTCCAAAAATTCGGGAAGCTTTGGTTGATTTACAGCCGCCTTTTTAGATTGCAATTCCTCTTCAATCATCGAAACCACATCGAAGTCAGCTATCTTTAAGTCCCCTGAAGGGGGATTTAGGGGGCTTCTGAGGAGGTTTAAGAACACATCGAACAAAAACTCAGTATCGGTAGGTCCCGAAGCAGCTTCGGGGTGGAACTGAGCCGAGAACCAGGGCATGGTTTTGTGACGAATACCTTCGTTGGTTCCATCGTTCATATTTACAAAAAGTGGTTCCCAATCGGCACTCAGTGTGGAATTATCCACTGCAAAACCGTGATTCTGTGAGGTAATAAAGGCACGTTGTGTACCGGCAAGCTGCACAGGCTGGTTATGACTGCGGTGTCCGTATTTCAGTTTGTAAGTTTTAGCTCCACCGGCAACCGAAAGCAGCTGATTTCCCATACAAATACCGAAAATAGGTTTCCCGGTTTTCATGGTTTCCTGAATATGACGTACAGTATCCTGCGCATATTCGGGGTCGCCGGGACCGTTGGAAATAAACAGCCCGTCAAACTCCATATGATTATAATCGTAATCCCAGGGTACACGAATCACTGTGGTGTCGCGTTTGAGCAGACAGCGGATAATGTTGTGTTTTACGCCACAATCCACCAGCAACACGCGTTTGCTACCGTTTCCGTAAGTAATTACTTCTTTGCAGCTTACTTTAGCCACCTGATTTTCGTCGTCGGGATTAACGAATTCAATATCATCCCCATCGGGAAACACAAGTTTTCCGCGCATGGTTCCCTTTTCGCGAACAAGTTTTGTAAGCTCACGCGTGTCCACACCAAAAATTCCGGGCACTTCATTTTCCTTCAACCAGTCGCTCAGGCTTTTTACAGCATTCCAGTGACTGTATTCAAAAGAAAAATCGGAAATAATCAAAGCTGATGCCTGAATTTTTTCCGATTCATAAAAAGTAGAAAGGCCGTTTTCGATGGTGTCGTTCGGAACACCGTAATTACCAACCAACGGGAAAGTGATTGCCAACAGCTGACCCGCATAAGATGGGTCGGTGAGGCTTTCGGGATACCCGACCATGGCCGTATTAAAAACTACTTCGCCGGCCACTGGTTTTTCGAAACCGAAAGATTTTCCTTCGAACACAGTGCCGTCTTCCAAAACAAGATGAAAGGGCTTGTACTTTTGCATAAATATAAAATAGATTTTTGAATTTCTTCATTTTTCCGAACGCCCGACTAGTCAAACGTCCAAATTTGTGCAAAAGTACTGCTTTTTTGTGTAGCAAACAAGCATCAAAATTCAATTTTTACCCTTTTAATCTTTTTTTTATTGGCTGATTTAAAACGGTATATAAAAAGAATAATTATGAACTTTCAATTCTTATGCAACACATAAAGCAAATACTCGTAGTCGCCATTTGCAAACTTATTGAAAGTAGAAGTTCCTTCGAGTCCGGCAAACTGACCGGCAGCAGCGTGAAGAAATTTGGGAGCCATTTCGCTGATCATCTTCTTTGTTTGAGCCGACGACAAAGTAAGCGCTTCCACCACATTGGGCGTAATCACTTCGCGTGTTTTCAACTCAAAATCGGACTGCAAAATCTGGTTGTGCATCAACTCCACCTGATGGCGAAATCTGAAATCGACAATCAACAAATGCCCTTTGGGTTTTAAAACACGAAATGACTCGGCCAGAAACTTATCAAAACGGGTATAACGGTGCGAGGATTCGACATTGATAATCACATCATAAGATGCATTGTCGAACTGAAGCATTTCGGCATTTCCGGTAAAAAAGTTCATTTTCTGCTGGCTGTAATGGCGATTACAAAACTCAACAGCTTTATCGTTGAGATCCACACCAGTAGCCGACGCGGGTTTCAGATAACGGTTTACATACGATAAACCACCACCACGACCGCAACCAACTTCCATCAAACTTTTCCCTGAAATATCAATTTTAGTAACCAAATAATTATACAATTTGGCCGGATAAAGATTGGGCATATCAGCAGGCTCCAGGCTTATATCGTGTCCCTTCGACGAAAAACCATAATTCATAAAAGTCACCTGCGACTTTTTATCCACAAAACAAACCACCTTGTACCAAAGGCGAAAAAACACATTTACTAACACATCTCTCATTGCATTATATTTTTATTGATTAATAATTCTGAAATCAAATCACTGACATTACAGAATCCGGGTTCAACCAACAGCATGCTTTTTGAATCAAGATGTTATAGTATCAATTTCAAATTACAGACTTTTGTCTGTCCGAAATTTTACAAACTGACCAACAGTCATATTTTCTGACTGTTGCTTTAGTTTTTTTTTACAAAGATAGTTATCAACCTATGAAATTCAATACTGATTTATTGGAAATTATAAACATGACCTGCCACCACATATTTTTTATACAGGGCATTCACTTCACTTTTTTGCTTTTTACGAATAGCATCGTAATACGGGCGCACCAAACCGGCCGTTTCGCTGTCGGGATATTTTTTCAGCAAATAAGTATAAGCTTTTGTATAATATTCAGCCAGTTGCAGGTGATCCACATCATCGTAAAGCGGCGAATTGTCCATGCCCGAAAGCAGATAAGTGAGATATGCCTTGCGATAGTTTTTGCAATTATCCAGAAAAACAAAGGTTTTGTTGGCTGCCATAAATTTTTCGTACCACACAAGCCGCTCAATGTATTTATCAGGTTCAATGGTAATAAAGGCATCCTGCGCAAATCCCTCACGATTTTCGAGTTCAATTTGTGCGAGATAAGCTTTCATAGGCTCGGTAAACATATCCGAAAGTTGCAGCAACACAAATTCCCTGTCCTGCTCAATATAGGGCATACCTTCGGTAAACGACATTTTGAAACCGCTTTTGAGCAAATTGTTACGATAACGACTCAATTTCGGGCTCACATTTTCGTCGTTCATCAGTGGCGAATAATCGGTACTGTCCTCGTAAAGTTTCTCATTCAGATTGGTTTCGATAGTATCCAGCAACTGTTGCAAAACCACAAAAGCCGAATCGCACAGTCCTGGCCGCTGTCCTTCGAAAAACTTATGGAAATACTCCACAGCAAGCGGTGCCGAATTCATATCGGTGCTATCTAGGTCGTGCACAAACATTCGGAAATCAATCAACATAGGATGTTCGCTTTGCAATACAAGCGAATCACGCACATATATATTGGTAGAATCATCCTGCGACTGATTATCGTCGCCCGAGCGGTGACATGACAGCACTACAAAACTGATTATCAACAAATAACCCAAAGTAATCTTACTCATTCTCATAACTGTTTGTTTTTAAATGTACAAATGAAAAACGGACTACAAATTTCAAAAAAGAAATTGACACTGCCAAATACTGACTTATATCAAAAATCTGAAAATAGAAACCTTGAATCCTTACGATATAAACAAGAAAATTGATGAAAAATTATTTTATGAAGAAGAAAACTATTCGTAGCGAATAATTTTCGCAGGGGAGATTTTGGTAATAAGATACGAGGGACCTACCATCATTAAAACCGACAAAACAAAAGTACCCACATTGAGCAACACAACATGCAGCCAGTTAATAACCACCGGCACATAAGCCACATAATACGATTCGGGATCGAGCGGAATAAGATGCGTATAATATTGTATAATACAAAATGCCAAACCGATCAGATTTCCCCAAAACATGCCACGCACAATCAGAAAAACCGAATGATACAGAAAAATTTTACGCACCGACCAGTTGGTAGCTCCGAGCGATTTCAGAATGCCAATCATATTTGTACGCTCCAGAATCAGAATCAGCAAACCTGAAATCATATTGAAACCCGCCACAGCCAGCATAAGCAGCAATATCACCCACACATTCATATCAATAAGATCGAGCCAGCCAAAGATTTGCGGATTCATATCACGAATGGTTTGCGCATAATAACGCTTGTCGCCATCGGTATTTTCCTGTGTAACCAACTGATATATCTGATCAGACAAAGGTTCGAGACTGTCGAAATCGGTCAATTGTATCTCCACACCACTTACCTGCGAATTTTTCCAACCATTAAGTTGTTGTAAATGACGAATATCGGCCAGAATAAACATTTTATCATATTCCACAAAACTGGTATTGTAAATACCCTGAATGCGGAATTTGCGTGCACGCATTTGCTCATTCGAAGTATAGGTATAGCTAAAAAAGCTGTCTCCGGTTCCGAGTTTTAGCTTTGCTGCCAGATACGACGAAAGCAACACGCCATTTGTAAGCGTATCAGCTTCGAAAGCCGGAATTTCGCCTTCCACCAAATGCGAACGAAAAAAGTCATTATTAGCCCCTGGCGCAATTCCTTTAAGCAAAATACCCTGAAAATCTTCGTCGGTTTTGATAATGCCCGGCTTGGTCACAAAACGTTGAAGCGATTTCACATCCGGCAATGCACTTATTTTTTTCAGAAAAGCATCCGAAGGCTCAATGGGTTGCATTTCATAGTTTCCCACGCTTTCGATACTGCTTATCTGAATATGACCACCAAAACCGATGGCTTTGTTCCGCACCTCAGATTTAAAACCCACAACCACAGCCAGCGAAATCAACATCACAGCCATTCCCAATGCAATAGCTATAGTAGCTATACGCACAGCAGGGCGGGATACATTCTTTTTATCCTGCCTGAAATGAATACGTTTGGCTATAAAATATTCTATTGACATTGTTTTTATTAAATAAACAGTTGACAATGGACAGTTGATAATTAATGTTTTACAAACCTAAGATCTATAAATTCTCAAATCTTCAAATCTTCAAATTCTCAAATCTTCACATTATCACATTATCTCATCATCACATCATCATTTTCTTCCCGGATACACTTCAAGTGCTTTGGCAAGTACCACAAGTGCATGCTTCAAAGCCTCCTTTTCAAGCACATAAGCAATACGCACTTCATCTTTACCATAACCTTCCTGGGTATAAAATCCCGAAGCAGGCGCCATCATCACTGTATGACCTTCGTATTCGAAATCGGAAAGCAACCAGGCACAAAAACGGTCGGCATCGTCGATGGGCAAACGTGCTACAGTGTAAAATGCGCCCATTGGAATGGGAGAATACACACCGGGAATGCGGTTCAGACCGTCGATCAGGAACTTACGACGCTCCACATATTCGTTGTACATTTCGAGCATATACTCAGTAGAAGTGCTCATGGCGGCTTCCGAAGCAATCTGGCCCAAAAGCGGCGGACTTAAACGTGCCTGACAAAACTTCATCACATTTTTGCGTACTTCCTTATTTTTAGTCACAATTGCACCAATGCGCACACCGGTCATGCTGTAACGTTTTGACACAGAATCGATCAAAACCACATTTTCTTCAATGCCATCCAAATGGAAAGCTGAAATATAAGGAGCTCCTGTATAGCAAAATTCGCGATACACTTCGTCGGAAAACAAATACAAATCGTATTTTTTTACCAGATCGCGGATTTTATTCATTTCGCTGCGCGTATATAAATATCCGGTTGGATTGTTGGGGTTGCAAATCAGAATCCCCTTGGTTTTTGGAGTAATAAGTTCTTCAAATCTATCTACATGCGGCAAAGCAAAACCCTCTTCGATCGACGAAACGACAGGTCGCACCACAGCACCCGCTGCAATGGCAAACGCAGTATAATTGGCATAAGCAGGCTCAGGCACAATAATTTCATCGCCCGGATCGAGACAGCTCATAAAGGCGAAGTTCACAGCTTCGGAACCACCGGTAGTGATCAGAATATCCTCTTCGGTGACATCAATATTAAATGTATGATAATAGGCCGCAAGTTTGGTCTTCAGACTACGAATACCATCGCTCGGACTGTATTCAAGCACGGTACGATCGATATTGCGGATCGCCTCGAGCGCCACTTCGGGCGTTTTCAGATCGGGCTGACCGATATTCAAATGGTAAACTTTGATTCCACGTGCTTTGGCTTTATCGGAAAGCGGCACTAATTTTCGAATGGGCGATTCGGGCATCGCCTGACCGCGCTGAGATGTTTGTGGCATATGATCGTGTATAATTTTCGGCTGTTTTCCCAATTGTAATATATTGTCAGAAAAACAGCATTTCATGTTTCGATTTGCGCTGCAAAAGTAGTGAAATAAAACCGATATTTAAACTAAGTAACAGGAATAATATATGCCAACAAGTTACAAAAAGAAGCACTGCTTTAAGCTGCATAAATGAGTCTGCATACATTTAGCCTTTTCAGCAAATTCGGGAGTACACACAGGGCAAAATCACCACCCGGGATAAGCACTTCATGTACCTGTCTTAATTTTCAAACCTCAAAAACAACATAACTAACTAAAATATAAAGTCTTACAAAAACATCATGTCTTAATAATTTCAGCCTCCGGATGACTGCATCTTGTATGTATTGCGTAATTTTGAAACAAGAGAAAAACCAGATTATAGTATCACTATCACATATCAGAGCATTAACTAACATTTCTAAGTTATGAAACCAAATTCAGAAACTACTTTTGAAAACAGATTACTCTTGCAAACATCGGGAATGGATCTTTCCGACATAGCAACATCAATCACTACATTTCCGGGATTTGATACCGGCATATATATCCCCGGTTACAATTACAGTCCGAAAACGTTTCGCATATTTGGCCGTATCGGAAAAAAATCGTCGAAGGCCGAAAGCAACAGCAAAAATAAGTCAGCCACAACCCAACCCACAATTGAGAGCATACTCGACACCAGCACCTGTCGCAGCGATGGTCAGATCACACCGGGACGGAATCTGCAAATAAAAGGCAGCTGCATTCGTATTTGTTCCAAAAAGGACGATTGCGGAATTTTCTTTATTCATTGCAGCAGCGGAAAAATATATAAAATTCCACGCACCGACATTGTCCTCAACGACCCAACGATGCTACTGATTTTTGTTCCCGAAAACATGGAAAAAGGCGAATACGAACTGAAAATAAGCACAGCATACAATGGCTCACAAAAAGAACTGAAACAATGCAGAACTACGGTTTTTGAAAAAAAACTTGTAATCTGATTTACCAAAACCATACACTGGTCTCACGGAGAATTTAATCCGCTATACTACAATTGCATTTTTAAGATTTATTCTAATCTGTCAATGTAGAATTAATGTAAAATCAATAAATTATCAAACAATTAAATTTAAAATGCTTATGAAAACAATCAAATTATCCTTAACTTTAGTTTTGTTTCTTCTATGTACTTACAACTTAGTATCGCAAGACAAAAAAAACTCTAGCACCAAAGCCTCACTTACAGAAATTACAATAGAAAAAATAGACAAAGATGTACAATTGACTGACAGTCAGAAAACTGTTTTAAAAGAGTGGTTTGATGTAAGAGTCAAAAAAAGTAAAGAAGCGGATAAAAAATCAAACGAGAAAGAAAAATTTGAATTTAAAAAAAATGCAGCAGATGAATTTTATGCCACACTTGATAGTATGCTTACACCTACACAAAAAGAAAAATTTAAGCAAAAACAAGAATACAGAAAAAAGAATTAATCAATTTAAAATCATTATTTTAAACTCAATACATCATTTTAAACTCAATACATCAACAATATGAAAACAAAAAGTCTTTTAACTGCATTAGTTTCAATTTTGTGCATAGGTTTCACACATGCTACAACATATACAATAAACCAAAATCAAACAATAAGCCTTACAACCGGATATGTCAACAACGCTAACGAAGTGTGGAATGTTATTAGTACTGTATCAAACAAACCAATTTTCATTACATATTCAATTGCAACGGAACAGTATTACGATTATTTGACTATTAATACAGTGGATAATTTAGGCAATGTCGTTTCTCAATTACTAAAGACGAGTGGTACACAAAGTGGTACAATATCAACAGCAACAGCTAATGGTAGAGTTCAAATTGTATTTACATCTGATGCAAGTGCTTGCTATGCTGATGATCCTCAGCTATTGAGCGGAATAAATATCTCATTTTCAGTTGACAATAGTACAACTATTTCAGAGAATCTATATGTAAACGGAAGTATTGGAATTGGAACTTATTCACCTCAAGAAAAACTTCATGTAAATGGAGCTATAAGAGGAAATGGCCCGGGTAATTCACTAAGAATAAGTACAGGTAGTGGAAATATTGATTTAGGTTGTCAAAACACTGCATATGCACATATATATACAGATAGAGATCAATTTGCCATTAACAAACGTATTAATTTACTTACAGGAGAGTTAACATCATATACCGGAAAGAATCTTTCGCTTCAAACAGCGAATGGCACATATGCTACAACGCGAATGACTATACTGAATAACAATGGATATGTTGGAATTGGCACTACCAGCCCCGACCACTTACTTACTGTAAAGGGAACTATACATGCACGCGAAGTACTAATTGACTTTAACGGTCCCATTGCCGACTATGTATTCTCTCCCGATTATTCGCTTATGCCACTTTGTGATGTGGAGAAATTTGTAAAAACTAACCGACATCTACCCGAAATACCGTCAGCAGCCGAAGTGAAAGAAAATGGACTTAACATGGGCGAAATGCAAAATAAGTTGCTTCAGAAAATTGAAGAACTAACATTGTATGTTATCGAACAACAAAAAATGATCGAACAGCAAAATACTAAAATTGACCATCTGGAAAAATTAGTAAAATAATTACACTCCCAAAATTGATATTATGAAGAAATTATTATCTTTGCTAATTCTATCGTTGTTTGCGGTAGGGCTATTTGCTCAAAGTCAGGAAGCCAATCTTGAAAAATATTGGAACTACAGAAAGAGGCTAAGGGAAAAATTTATAGTAGTAACCCCTAATGTCTCAGACTTTGGAGTAAACATACCTGCAGCTTCTATTGAGAATAATGTTGCGTGGTGGAGTGATGCCAACTGCAACATGAGTCATTATTTAACGGTATTAGCCACCGAATTGTGGTTGCTTAAAAACAATAAACAGGACTACAGTCAGACTTTGGCAGAGTTGCTTTATGCTATGCTTGCTTTAGAACGGCTCGATGTATATTCCGAATCAATCTTAAGGTGGAAAGCCGCTTGTGGCGAAACATTTATTGAGGATGAGTATTGGCAAAAATACTTTGTGCAGCCGGGCGACATCAATGGATTTATGATCAGGGATGATGTGTCGCAGGTATTAAAAGATAATTATCCAGACAACTTAGATGTTCCATATTCTATGGGAAAATTACATTATAATGACACAAAAAGATTTGAAGAAAATAGTCAGGATGTTATCATTCATGACATGGAAGCATTGGCTTTAGTAAGTAAACTTGTAGGTACTGAGTCAATTGCCAATATTCCTTGTTATTGGTCCGATTTATATTTCCATCTAATTCCCTATTTAACAGGGAAAAACATTGTAACTCTTGGTACAGATGTGTATTCATCGCCCGTATCGGTCAATTTTTCGTTGTGGGCAAAAGATATTGTTAAACGTTTTATAGATTATATTCAATACCCTGGCACATATAATAAAGGTATAGGTTTTAATATCACAACAAGTGTAGGCTCAATTACATTTAACACTTCTTTTTTTTCAACACACTGGATTTTAGTGAATCCGGTAACTAACCATTGGGTATTAGAAGGCAGTGGAACTGATGGAGGAGTTGCTATGGCCAGTAGCGGATTTATTAGAGCTGGACTTGCTATTACAGGTGAAAATTTACAAGAATATAATGGTCTCTTCTCGGATAATTTGTATGATTATGGCTTCCGGCATCCCATATCAAAAATCAATGGAAAATATCTTGATGACAATCTAACGCGTTCACTCGCTTGCAATGGAAATATATTAGGAGATGAGACATTTGATGTATTACGTAGTTTAAGGGATGAGCACGATTTATATGATAGTGGTCAGTTTCCAAACAACGAACATCTACCACTAATAAATTTAGTTTTACATGACCCCGATTACAATGTAATGAAATTACAAGACAACACATACAATACCGATAAGATACTTTATGAAGATTTACTAAATTCTGCACCGGCAAATGGACCGGCAAGTAATTTAGCAGACAATATCAGATGGACTTCGGCATCGCGTTGTATATGGTCATGGAAATTAGGTAAAACACTTGACAGTCAACTTGAGTACAATGGCTTAGATTATATGATGTTGCATAATTTATATTATATAGCATTTAGAAAAGAAGATTTGAAAACAATCATCATTACTGATAAAGTTGAGATGGGAGTACCATTAGAGCCACAATACTACGATTGGATAAACAAAAGAAGTACATCGCAAAGAGCAGGCTTTATCGAAACAAATAGCTCAATTTTAGGCAATAATGTTACATATACAGCAACCAGAGGCATTACGCTAAAAAAAGGGTTTAGTGCATCCGGTACGGGCGGTAAAAAATTCGTAGCTAAAGCAGCGCCTCTACCCAATAACTATCAGGGAGGACTATACAAGCTACCTGCTACAAGTCAAAACACTTCTGGTCCGGCATACGCCAAAAAGTCAAACAACAACGAATCAATATCTGAAAAAACTACAACTAATGACAATAATCTTTTACGAAACGAGATAACAATATCTCCCAATCCAAGCCGGGTTTATGTAAAAATCTCAATTGCAAATATTAGCACAGCGGTTGATTTCGATATTGTTTCATCTAACAGTGTGGTAGTTTTTTCCGGCAAGCTACATTCAACTGAAAATGGAGTCAATCTATCAGGACTACCCAAAGGAATATATTTTGCACGATTATATTTGGATAAGAAAATCGAAATCAAAAAAATCATATTGTTATAAAATCCATCAATATAAATATGAAAACAGCACTTAAATATCTCATCTTTTTACTCATACCTTTTCTTTCTTCATGTTGGGAAAATCATTACGATAATATCCCCGAAGATCAAAAACCGGAGTTAACAAATAATAACACACTATTATTTATAGACAGTTTAACTAATACGGTTGATACTTTTCAAATCCGTTTCAGTATTTACTACGACATTTCAGATAGTAAATATTTTACAGAATTAATTGATCTTGGTTATAATCTAATAAACACCATTAAAGATATTAATAGTTTTTATATTAGACAACACTATAAAGGTGTATTTGTATATGTAAATAGTATAAATAATTATGACAGAATTGAATTTAACAGCAACCAAACCAAGCCAGCACAACAAGACCTGCTTGTTCGTGGAGTAATGTATCCAAATACTTATGTACTTAATCAGTATCGGTTTGAGACGGATACATTGCCAAAAACTGTGTATTACTCATTGAAACATGGCATTATCCGCTACGATTATGCAGATGGCAGGAAATATGAGTTGGTAAGCGAATAACATTAAGTTGAGACATTGAGAGGGTGACTTTGAGTCACCCTCTCAATAGCAATCAAAAATAGACAAATATGAAAACTCCACTTAAATATCTTATCTTTTTATTTATACCTTTTCTTTCTTCATGTTGGGAAACAAACCTGAAGTCTGTTATTCCAGAGGAATACAAACCTTTATTAAAAAACAACGACACTATACTTTTTTTTGATAGTACAAACAACCATACTGATACATTTAAAGTATCTCTTACCCACACGAGTGCAGATTCTGATGTTTATGATTACTCGGAACAGTTTACTATCAGATATATTCTAATAAACAGTACATCTTTTCCCAAAGAATTCAAAATATCCCAAGGTAATAGAAGTGTAATAATTTCGTATGATACAAATTACTTTGATAGAATTGAATACACAGTCAACCAGCCAGATGTACAAAAAGAAGACCTGCTTGTTCACGGAGTAATGTATTCAAATACTTATGTGCTTAATCAGTATCAGTTTGAAACGGACACATTGCCAAAAACAGTGTATTACTCGTTGAAACATGGCATTATCCGCTACGATTATGCAGATGGTAGGAAATATGAGTTGGTAAGTGAATAACATTAAGCTGAGACATTGAGAGGGTGACTTTGAGTCACCCTCTCAATAGCAATCAAAAATAGACAAATATGAAAACAGCACTTAGATATCTTATCTTTTTACTTATTCCTTTTCTTTCTTCATGTTGGGAAAATCATTACGATAATATCCCCGAAGATCAAAAACCGGAGTTAGTAAATAATGACACACTACTGTTTGTGGATAGTTTAACTAATATAGTTGATACTTTTAATATTTATTTTAGCAATTACTATGACATCTCAGATAGTAGATATTACACAGAACTAATCAATATTGGTTATATTCTTAATAATCAAAATAGTTTCTATACTATCAGGCAACATTTCAAAGGCATTTTCATTGGAGTTAACACAAAAACATATGATCCCATTTACTTCGAGGAGAACAAGCCAAAGCCAGCACAACAAGACCTGCTTGTTCGCGGAGTAACGTATCCAAACACTTATGTGCTTAATCAGTATCGGTTTGACACAGACACATTGCCAAAAACAGTGTATTACTCATTGAAACATGGCATTATCCGCTACGATTATGCAGATGGTAGAAAGTATGAGTTGGTAAGCGAATAACATTAAGCTGAGACATTGAGAGGGTGACTTTGAGTCACCCGCTCAATAGCAATCAAAAAAGCAAATAATGGCGCTCGTTCGATGGGTTTTGTCGCTCGGCTTTGCCGATTGGCTTTCCAAAAACCCGTCGAACGTGTGCGAAGCTTAGTGCTTTTAATAGCATATCCGTCGGGTCGGGTCACAGGTCACAGACTAGCGCCAGCGAGGGATGCGCCGATCAAAGAATTATCGGAGTTATTTTACATTCACAATTTCGTCGAGTACAGCTCTTGCCCGTTCTACCGATTTTACTTCGTTGAAAACCACCGAACGACGCATATTTTGTTCGCGGAGCTGACATTTGCGGGGATGCATGGTCATATATTTGAGTATTTTGCCAAACTGCTCCGACTGATAATAAGCCGATTGCGGATTGGAAACCAAAAACGCTGCCATGCGGTCGTTTTTCAGCACTAATTTTTCAATTCCGTACTGCATGGCTACACGCCGCAAACGAACCACCTGCAGCAATTCAAGTCCTTTCTCGGGAATCTTACCAAAACGGTCTTCGAGTCGTACTTCGAACTCGCAAAGTTCGGCCTCGTTGTCGATATTGTCGAGTTCGCGATAAAGGCTGATTCGTTCCGACACATTTTCAATATAGTCGTTCGGGAAGAGTAATTCCATATCCGAATCTATCGTACAATCATTTACAAATGCAGCCGAACTGTTTTGCTGCGCAATTTCCTCAGCATAAAGTTCTGAAAATTCTTCGTCCTTCAACTCATGCACTGCTTCATTCAAAATTCGCTGATAAGTTTCGTAGCCAAGGTCGGCAATAAAACCGCTTTGCTCCGCTCCCAGCATATTTCCCGCACCACGAATATCGAGGTCCTGCATAGCAATATTAAAACCGCTACCCAATTCGGCAAATGTTTCGAGTGCCTGCAAACGCCTGCGCGCATCGGGCGTGAGCAAACTCAGTTCAGGAGCCAGCAAATAGCAATAAGCTTTGCGGTTGCTGCGTCCCACACGCCCGCGAAGCTGATGCAAATCGCTCAACCCAAACATGTGTGCACTATTGATGATAATAGTATTCACATTCGAAATATCGATGCCCGATTCGATAATAGTAGTTGCCACCAACACATCGTATTCATAATCAATAAAATCCACAATAATTTCTTCGAGTTTGTCGGGCGGCATCTGTCCGTGACCTACTGCCACACGACAACCGGGCACCAAACGCCTGATCATGGCTTCGATATTGTAAATATTCTGAATGCGGTTATTGACAAAAAACACCTGTCCGTTTCGGTTCATTTCAAGCTGAATGGCTTCACGAATCACATCTTCGTCGAAAGTATGAATTTCGGTCTGCACCGGATAGCGGTTGGGCGGTGGCGTATTGATAATTGACAAATCGCGGGCGCCCATAAGCGAAAACTGCAAAGTGCGTGGAATGGGCGTGGCCGTCATGGTTAAGGTATCCACATTCACTTTCATTTCTTTGAGTTTTTCTTTTACCGTTACTCCGAATTTCTGTTCTTCGTCAATAATCAGCAAACCCAGGTCTTTAAACTTCACACTTTTACTCACCAGTTTGTGGGTACCAATCAAAATATCCACCTCACCTTTTTCGAGTCGGGCAAGCACTTCTTTGGTTTGCGTGGCAGTACGCGCACGACTGAGATATTCCACTGTCACAGGGAAATCTTTAAAACGCTCCTTAAACGAATTGGAATGTTGGAGCGCAAGCACCGTAGTTGGCACCAATACGGCAACCTGTTTGCCATCGGTAGCTGCTTTGAAAGCGGCGCGCATAGCTACTTCGGTTTTGCCAAATCCCACATCGCCACAAACCAGTCTGTCCATTGGCAAGGCAGATTCCATATCCTTTTTTACATCGGCAGTAGCCTTTACCTGGTCGGGCGTATCTTCGTAGATAAACGAGGCTTCCAGTTCCTGTTGCAAATAGCTGTCGGGCGAATACTGAAAACCCTGTTCAGCTTTTCGTCGGGCATACAGCTTGATAAGTTCGCGGGCAATATCTTTTACTTTGGCTTTGGTGCGCTCTTTCAGTCGCTCCCAAGCGCCCGAGCCTAACTTATTAATGCGCGGCGCTTCACCTTCCTTACCTTTATATTTCGAAATGCGGTGCAAAGCATGTATGCTGACAAAAATTACATCGTTGTCCTTGTAAGTCAGCTTTATCATTTCCTGCATTTTGCCGTTTACATTGGTTCGCACAAGTCCGCCAAAAGTCCCCACGCCATGATCCACATGCACCATATAGTCGCCCACCTGAAACTGATTCAGCTCTTTGAGCGTCATCACCACTTTCCCTTGACGTGTTTTGTCGGTACGGAGTTGATATTTATGGAAACGGTCGAAAATCTGATGGTCGGTGTAGCAATAAAGCGACAAATCATGATCGATAAAACCTTCGTGAAGCGTATTTTTTACCGGCTGAAAAACAATATTATCGCCACGATCGGTAAAAATAGAGGCAATACGGTCGGTTTGCTTTACACTGTCGCTCAGTATATATATTTTGTAACCGCCCAGAATGGCTCTTTTCAGATTGTCGGCAACCAAATCGAAGTTTTTATGAAAAATAGGTTGAGGCGAAGTATTGAAAGTAAGCTCTTCCTTGGCATTAAAAAATGACTTTTCGCCCCACTCAATTTTCCTGAATTCCAAAACCTGTTGCGCAAATTCATTTCCTGTTATGCGCGAACGATGCAGATCGGGCACATGATTGTCGCTGCTGTTGGCTTTAATCAGCGCTTCGTCGTAAAGCTGATTAATGCGCTCGCGACAGAAAGCCACATCGGTAAAAGTCAGTAAAGCATTTTGAGGAATAAACTCAAAAAACGATACATTTTTCGAATGAACATCTGTTTTCAGGTCGGGAATAATTTCCACTTCGGTACGTTTTTCCTTCGAAAGCTGCGTTTCAATATCAAACACACGTATCGATTCCACTTCATCGCCAAAGAAGTCGCAACGGTAAGGCAATTCGTATGCAAACGAAAAAATGTCGACAATGCTACCGCGCACCGAAAACTGACCCGGCTCGTACACAAAATCCACACGTTCGAATCCATATTCATGCAACATTTCCGACAAAAAGTCGATAGACAGCGACTCTCCGGTTTTCAATCGCAACATGCGGGTTTTCATGCTATGAACCGAAATCACCTTTTGCATAATTGCCTCGGGATAAGTCACCACCACACATGGCGCAGTATTATTGGCCAGGCGGTTGAGCACTTCGGTACGGAGAATTTCGTTCGAACTGTCGAACTGACTGAGTTTTATGGCTTTTTTAAACGATGAAGGATAATAAAACACCTCTTCCACCGCCAGCATTTGCTTTAAATCGTTGTAGAGATAAGCCGCTTCATCGGCATCGTTCATCAAAAGAATTTGCGTTTGTGCCCGTTCTCGAAAGAGCGAAGCCGTCACCAAAGCACATGAAGATCCGCTCAAGCCCGTAATTTTCAGGTCTGATGCTGCGGAATCCGCCCACCTCAAAAGTGCTTTCACCTGAGGATGCAGGGCATAAAGTTGCTGCAAATCGGAAAGGTTCAAAATATATATATTTTTATCGGAGTGCAAAGATAGGAAAAGTTTTGCGTTCCAGTGTTTCGTGTTTCGTGTTCAATACCCAGATAAAAATCTACTGAACATCTAACTAACTAACCAATCAACTAATAAACTAATCCACCAAAACTAAAAAATGCCTCTCCTTTCCGCAAGAAAAAAGCTTTCAACTCTTTGTCATATAAAAAAATATCCGTAAATTTGCACCCTCATTTCGGATAAGGTAACCAAGAAGCACTGCTGTGAAGCATCTCACCTTCCCGATGTAACAATAAATTGTATAAGAAAATGTACGCAATTGTAGAAATTCTTGGACAACAGTTTAAGGTAGAAACCGGAAGAAAACTGTATATCCACCGTATGAATGAAGCTGAAAGAGGTTCAGCAGTAGAATTCGACAAAGTATTGCTCGTGGACAACGACGGTACTATCACAGTAGGCGCTCCTGTAGTTGAAGGCGCAAAAGTAGTAGGCGAAGTTGTATCGCACCTTCGTGGTGAGAAAGTAATCGTTTTCAAGAAAAAACGTCGTAAAGGATACCGTGTTCGTAACGGTCACCGTCAGGACTTCACCGAAATTTTAATCAAAGAAATTGTAGCTTAACTAACCTGGTAAAAAGTAAAAGAAAATGGCACATAAAAAAGGAGCTGGTAGCTCAAAAAACGGTCGCGAATCGGAAAGTAAGCGACTTGGCGTAAAAATTTACGGTGGTCAGTTTGCAAAAGCAGGTAATATCATCGTTCGTCAACGCGGTATAGTTCACAACGCAGGTGAAAATATGGGACTTGGAAAAGACCATACACTTTTTGCATTAGTTGACGGTATTGTGGAATTCAGAAAGAAAAGAGATAACAAATCTTATGTTTCTGTAAAACCAATCGAAGCTAATTAATAGTCAGCTAAATTCGACAAAAGGAAACTTTTAGAAGAAACCATTAGCGCAAATTTATAATCTCCTGTCGTTTTACCGTAGTGTAAAATTGCGGGAGATTTTTTATTTTAGATAAACCCCTAACCCCTAAAGGGGAATATGGCGGTAAAATAAAAACAATCAAAACATTCTTTAAATCCCCTTAAGGGGTTTTAGGGGTAAATTACATATTATGTTGACACTCAAATATATCACCGAAAATACCGCTGAAGTCATAGCCCGTTTAGCTAAAAAGAATTTCGATGGCACCGGCATCATTGCTCAGGTTGTGGAGCTTGACAGCATTCGTAAAACAACGCAAACTCAACTCGACAGCACATCGGCCGAGATGAACAATCTGTCGAAAGAAATTGGCATGCTTTTCAAACAGGGGAAACAGAACGAAGCTACTGCGGCTAAAGAGAAAACCACCGAACTGAAAGAAACCATCAAAGAACTTGGTGACAAACTGGCCGAAACAGAACAAAAACTGAACGACCTTCTGGTGCAAATCCCTAACCTTCCGCACGATTCGGTTCCTGCCGGAAAACACGCCGAAGACAATGTGATTGAGCGTCAGGGTGGCAAAATACCAGAACTTTACGATGGCGCTGCGCCTCACTGGGATTTGGCTAAAAAATACGATCTGATTGATTTTGAGCTAGGAGTGAAAATTTCAGGTGCAGGTTTTCCTGTTTACAAAGGAAAAGGCGCACGCTTGCAACGCGCTCTGATCAATTTCTTCCTCGACAATGCCCGCGACGCAGGTTATCTCGAAGTTCAACCTCCTTATGTGGTAAATGCAGCTTCGGGATATGGCACAGGACAGCTGCCCGACAAAGAAGGTCAGATGTACCACTGTCAGATAGACGATTTGTATCTGATTCCTACTGCTGAAGTACCTGTAACCAATATTTACCGCGATGTAATTCTCGACGAGAAAGATCTTCCGGTAAAAAACACAGCTTATTCTGCCTGCTTCCGTCGCGAAGCCGGTTCGTACGGCAAAGATGTACGCGGACTTAATCGCCTGCATCAGTTCGACAAAGTGGAAATTGTGCAGATTGCAAATCCCGAAACTTCGTACGACAGATTGACCGAAATGGTTAACTACGTACAAACGCTGGTTGAAAAACTGGAACTTCCCTGGCGCATTCTGCGTCTCTGCGGTGGCGACATGAGCTTCACCTCGGCGCTAACTTTCGACTTCGAAGTATACTCTACTGCACAGGAACGCTGGTTAGAAGTAAGCTCGGTATCGAACTTCGAAAGTTATCAGGCCAACCGTCTGAAATGCCGTTTCAAAGGAGCCGACAAGAAAACACAACTTTGCCACACCCTGAATGGTAGCGCTATGGCATTGCCACGCATTGTAGCTGCGCTGCTCGAAAATAATCAGACTCCCGAAGGCATTCGTATTCCAAAAGCGCTTATTCCTTACACCGGATTCGATATTATCGATTAAACAGTCAAAAACTATATTTCCAAATAACGACTCAACTGATTATTCCGGTTGAGTCGTTTTGATTTACAACTCATGGATATTCAATCCCCAACATTTACTTTGAGACAAAAAAAGCAAAAAATATTTGTTTATATTTGTATCCATCTTCTTTATTCCTTTTAAAATTAAAAGACATAGAATTCAAATCACGCTTCTATCCCCCTTTAGGGGTTAGGGGTAACAACACTACACATGAAAATCACCATCATACAGGATATTATTCACTGGGCCGACAAGCAAGCTAATTTAAATAAAACCCAAAAACAATTAGAAACACTTGCAGGAAAAACCGATTTAGTTGTTCTGCCAGAAATGTTTACCACAGGCTTTTGCACCGACCGTCCCGATCTGGCTGAAGATATGCATGGCAACACAGTAAAAACCCTGAAAAGGTGGGCTGCAGACTTCGGTTTTGCCATTGCTGGCAGCTTTATTGCTACCGAAAACGGGAACCTATACAACCGTGGATTTTTTGTTTATCCAAATGGAGAAGTAGTCACTGCCGATAAACGTCATCTCTTTTCGATGGGGGGAGAAGATGAGTTTTTCACAGCCGGAAATAAAAAATTAACCGTAAGTTATATGGAATTCAAAATTCGCCTACTGATTTGTTATGATGTACGCTTCCCTGTATGGAGCCGGAATGCAAATAACGAATACGACCTGCTTATTTACGTGGCCAACTTTCCGCAAAGCCGCATTAGCAGCTGGGATATATTAACCCCTGCGCGGGCTGTTGAAAATCAGACTTATGTGTGTGCAGTTAATTGCATTGGAACCGATGGAAACAACATTCAGTACAACGGACACTCTGCAATTTTCGACTATAAAGGAAATAAAATTGCAGTCGCACCCGACAACGAGACCTGCATTATTACCACCGAAATTTCAAAAGAAAGTCTTGTAAAATTCAGAGAAAAAGCTGCTTTTTGGAAAGATGCCGACAATTTCACTATAAGCTGACAATCAATCAAATTCAACAATTGTAATTCCTGCTCCGCCAAACTGCACATGTTCGTCGCGATAAGTACGCACACCATTCACAGTTCCAAGATACTGACGAATCATTTGACGAAGCGCTCCTGTGCCCGTTCCGTGAAGAATACGAACCGAAGCCACGCCCACCATTACCGCATCGTCGATAAAGTAAGTGACTGCCTGCAAAGCTTCGTCGCCACGCATGCCACGCACATCAATTTCAGAAGTAAAGGTAAGTTTTCGCTGGCGCACTTCATCTGTCGAAGAATTGCCTAAATTCTCATATTTACGTTGCTCTTTCTTGATTTGCGTATTACTGACAGCTTCGAGCTTCGAAAGTTTTACAGTCGATTTCATTTGCCCGAAAGCCACAATCGCATTTTTATCCTGAATTTCGAGAATGACTCCTGTGGTTGACTGACCTTTGAGACGGACATTTGAACCAGACTTAAGAGTTTCGTGTTTTGCGTTTTGCGTTTCGCGTTCCGTGTTTCGCGTTTGGGTTTTTTTAATTGGCGTTTTATCTCCTGTATGACGTTGAACGGTGTTTGATGCAGAAGAATTTACACTATTCTGTACGTTTATTCTCGTCTTATAGTCCTCTAATTCTTTGCGGACTTCTTTCGTTTTTTCTTTCTCAGCCTGTGCTTCTTTAATTTGCCGGATTGTATTTTCGATACGTGCATTGGTTTCATTTAGCAAAGTCTGGGCTTCCTGACGAGCCTTTTGCGTAATTTCCTTACGAACCTTGTCGATGTCCGACATATTGGCTTCGTATTTTGCAAGCGTTTCTTCTAATTTCCTTTCTTTCAAGCGAATATCGCGCCGTTTATTTTCCCAGTAACGTTTATCACGCACAATATCCTGCAAATGTTTGTCATAATCCATGCGATCAGAGCCTACTTTTTCGGCTGCTTCGGCAATTAAATCCTCGGGCAAACCAATTTTTCGCGCAATTTCCACTGCAAACGAGCTACCCGGATTGCCAATACTCAACTGGAAAAGCGGTTGCAGATGCTGACGGTCGTAAAGCATAGCGCCATTAACGACACCTTCAGTGGCATCGGCATACAATTTAAGATTTGTGTAATGCGTAGTAATCACCCCGTAAGCGCCATTCCGATTGAAACGCTCAAGCGTGGCTTCGGCAATCGCACCACCAATCATTGGCTCGGTTCCTGTTCCGAATTCATCAATCAACAATAGCGTTTTAGTATTGCTATTGCGAATAAAAAATTTCATATTCAGCAAATGCGAACTGTAGGTAGAAAGATCATTTTCAATGGATTGTTCATCTCCAATATCAATAAAGAGTCGTTCGAAAATCCCCATCCGACTACTGTCGTGCAACGGAACAAGCAATCCGCACTGCAACATATACTGGAGCAAAACCACTGTTTTCAGACAAACCGATTTTCCACCTGCATTCGGACCTGAAATCAGCAAAATACGTTGCTTCTCATTCAGCACAATGTCCAATGGCACAATTTCTTTTTTCTGTTTTTTGAGCGAAAGAAACAACAACGGATGACGCGCTTTCGACCATTCGAGCTGACATACATTGTCCAAACGCGGTTTTATGGCATCAATTTCTAATGCAAAAAGTGCTTTGGCACGCAGAAAATCAATCACACCCAGGAACTTTTGCGAAGCCACTATTTCTTCGGTAAACGGTCGCACAAAGTTTGTAAAATCAACTAAAATACGAATAATTTCACGTCGCTCCTCCCCTTCCAATTCACGAATGCGATTATTAGCCTCCACAACCTGCTGTGGTTCTATAAAAACTGTTTTTCCGGTTGCAGATTCGTCGTGCACAATCCCATTCACCTTACGTTTAAAAGCAGGCGAAACAGGAATTACCAACCGACCATCACGCATAGTGGGTGCCACATCCTTTTCCACATATCCATCGGCCTGCGCCTGTCGCAAAATAGCATTCAATGTGCGCGAAACAGAGCTTTCCACCTGATGAATCTCACGTCGGATACGACTCAAATCGGGCGAAGCATTGTCCTTAATTTTTCCAAACTTATTCAGAATATTGTCAATACGTTTTATAATAAGTGGAAAGGATTCAGTACCGGGCAACAACTCTACTAAATACGGGTAGGTTTTGGATTCATCCTTCAGAATAAAAGACACAAGGCGGCGAACCGCTTCGAGTGCACGCCAAAGGTTGAAAAGCTCAAGTTCGTCGAGAAAAAGACCCTCGACACGCACTCTTGCCAATGCAGGACGAATATCGAAAAAATCGCCGACAGGGAGGTCGGAGCCTTCGGTTGTAATCACCTGAAGCATTTCGTCGGTCTGATTAAGCATGCGTACCACATCGTCGAATTTAGTTTGAAACGTTATAAGTTCCACCTGCTCAGCACCAAGCGTACTGAGACATTTATCCTTCAACAAACGGCGAATGCTGATAAAATCTGTTTTTTGCTCGAAATGATTCGGATATAACATAAATAATTTGAAATTGGAGCACAAAGGTAACAAAAAAAACGCACCACAATGGATTAGATTGTAGTGCGTTAGAATCTTTAAAGTGATCTCGTTGGGATTCGAACCCAAGACCCACAGCTTAGAAGGCTGTTGCTCTATCCAGCTGAGCTACGAGACCGGCCATTTTATTTGCTTTTGTAAAAGTGAAGATTATCTGTATAAATATAAAATAATCTGTATCAGTGCGTACGCATTCATTTTACAAAAGCGCTGCAAAAGTAGTTTATTTTTCGGAATCTTACAACTCTTTGTTCAAAAAAGCCCGTTCGGCAGCCAATAATTGGCAAAAAATAGCTAATATTGCACTCTCAAAAAAACAAGCGCCAAATAACTTAAATTCTCTGAAATGAAAGTAATGAAATTCGGCGGAACATCCGTAGGTTCTGTCAATGGTATTCTGCATGTAAAAAAAATAGTAGAAGCCCAAAATGAGCCGGTTATTGTAGTGGTTTCAGCCCTGTCGGGTATCACCGATCAATTGTACAAAACAGCCCGAATGGCCTCTGAAGGCGATGCTACTTACACGACAGAATATCAACAAATGCTGGCGCGACACACTGAGATTATTGAAACTGTTTTATCTGAAGAAAAGATACAAACTGTACTCGATGATATTCGTCAACAATTCAACGACTTATCGAACATCCTACGTGGAGTGTATCTCATAAAAGACATGTCGCCCAAAATCATCGACAGCATAGCTGGTTATGGCGAATCAATTTCATCAATCATAATTGCAAACGCAATAGAGAATGCCACATACTTGGATTCGCGAGAGATGATCAAAACCAATCATCAATTCGAAAAACATATAGTAGATTTTGCCAGTACCAACAAACTGATAAAGAATAAATTCGAAAATGCATCAAAGATATCGGTCTGCGGAGGTTTTATTTCCACCGACAGTCAGACAAACTTTGTGACTAATCTTGGTCGTGGAGGTTCAGACTATACTGCAGCCATAATAGCTGCTGCACTCGATGCTTCTATTCTCGAAATATGGACGGATGTGGACGGATTTATGACTGCCGATCCACGAATTATAAGCAACACCTATGTAATTGAAAAACTTAGCTTTAGCGAAGCCATGGAGCTATGCAACTTTGGAGCAAAGGTGATTTATCCGCCCACAATTTTCCCTGTTTTCCATAAAAATATTCCGGTAGTAATAAAAAACACTTTCAATCCAGAAGCTGCCGGTACTTATATTTCGCAGGAAAAAGAAAAAAGCGTAGCCAAGGCCATTAAAGGTATTTCGTCGATCAACGACACCTCACTCATTACCATTCAGGGACTTGGTATGGTAGGTGTTATCGGGGTGAATTACCGCATTTTCCGTGTATTAGCCAAGAGTGGCATCAGCGTATTCCTCGTTTCTCAGGCTTCATCGGAAAACACGACTTCAATCGGAGTACGAAATGCCGACAGTGAACTGGCCGTAAAAGTATTACGTCAGGAATTTGCAGCTGAAATCGCGCAGGGCGAAATCGACAATATTTTCTCAGAAGATGATTTGGCTACAGTAGCTATCGTAGGTGATAACATGAAACGCACACCAGGTATAGCAGGAAAGCTTTTTGGCACTTTGGGTAAAAACGGCATCAATGTAATTGCCTGTGCGCAGGGAGCTTCCGAGACCAATATTTCATTTGTCACCGATCGAAAATCGCTACGTAAAGCACTCAACGTAATCCACGACTCGTTTTTCCTTTCAGAATATCAGGTTTTAAATGTATTTGTAGTGGGAATTGGAACGGTAGGAAGTAATCTTTTGGAACAAATAAAGAAACAACAACCTTTACTAATGCGTAAAAATGGCCTGAAACTGAATGTAGTGGGTATTGCATCGAGTAAAAAAATGCTTTTCGAACGTTCGGGTATTCAGCTCGATAACTATCGCCAAAACATAATGGAAAATGGAACCGACGCCAGTCCAAAACACATTTGCGATGAAGTAATAAATATGAACATATTTAACTCTGTATTTGTGGATTGTACGGCCAACAATGACATTTCTGAATTATATCAAACATTGCTCGAAAATAACGTATCAGTTGTAACAGCAAATAAAATTGCAGCTTCGTCGGGATACGAAAAATATGAAAAACTGAAAGACATCACTCGTCGTAAAGGAGTAAAATTTCTTTTCGAGACAAATGTGGGTGCAGGCTTACCCATTATCAACACAATGAATAACCTGATCAACAGCGGCGACCATATCCAAAAGATGCAAGCTGTACTTTCGGGTACACTTAATTTTATTTTCAACACCATTAGCAGCGAAATACCGCTTAGCAAAGCAATATTAATGGCCAAAGAGGCAGGCTTTGCCGAGCCCGATCCCCGCATTGACCTGAGTGGAAAAGATGTAGTACGTAAATTGGTGATTTTGGCACGCGAAGCAGGCTACCGTGTTGAACAGGAAGATGTACTGAAAAACCTGTTTATTCCTGAGAAATATTTTAAAGGTACACTTGAGGAGTTTTGGGACTCTGTTTCGGAGCTCGATGCAGAGTTTGAAGAAAAACGTGCACGATTAGCCGCAGCCGGTAAACGCTGGCGTTTTGTAGCTACCATGGAAATGGGCATTTGTCAGGTAGGATTGCAGGAGGTAAATAGTTTACATCCATTCTATGACTTACAGGGCAGTAATAACATTATTCTGATAACAACCGAACGTTACAACGAATATCCAATGATGATAAAAGGTTACGGAGCAGGTGCAAGCGTTACAGCGGCGGGTGTTTTCTCCGACATTATCAGCATTGCCAACATAAGATAAATGCTTATGCAATACGTTTATTCGCTCATATTTTTCGTCACCATTTTATCGGGTAGTTGTGTAAAACAACAACCGCAATTACCTGCAAATAAAAGCATCGCAACCGATTCAAGCACATTAATATTACAACAGCTTAACGAAAAGCTGATTGAAGCTGAAGATAGTCTGCTTACACAATACGTAGCCGGACAAACTGAAAAATACGAGAAATCAGAAAACGGATATTGGTTTAGAATTATTAAAATCGAAAACAAAAAACTGTCGGAAAACCGGGAAGTCAGCTACAGTATATATTCACTCGAAAACGAACTTCTTATCAGCGATAAAAAAACCATTCTTCCCGGCAAAAAAGAACTAATTTCTGCTATTGATCATTTTGTTTTTATGCATCCCCACGTATCACATGCCAGCCTTATTATCCCCTGGTATCAAGCTTACGGAGTCAGAGGACAGGCGCCGAAAATAAATGCATATCAATCAGTTAAAGCCAAAATTTCTATCATCAATTAACGTAGGAATCATTCTGCTAAAGGAAATTGTATTAAATTAAAGCTGAAATATCTAAATTCATTATTCTTAACTTTTAAATTCGGGATAATAATCGGATATTTGTTATTTGAAATATGATTGTAAGTATGCTGAGAATTAAGTATTTTTTTAAACCTCATTTTCACAATCAAACCAGACGAAATTTCAACAATGGTTAGTATTCAGTATAAACTGCATAGATTTACACTGCACATAATTAACAAAAGTGACATTTAACAGTAGCATAAAGCTAAGCCCAATGAGACGTTAAGAGCTATATGTAACAACTGTAAAACAAATTATAATCAAATGAAATCATTCCTCAAATTATTTTTAACACTGATAGTATTATTGTCAATCATTGTATCGTGCGACGATAATGTAACATACGCAGAACAATTAAGAGCTGAAAAAGAACTGATAGCAGACTATATTAAACGGGACAGCATTATTGTTATAACCGAATTGCCTCACGATTCAGTATTCCCATGGCCTAAAAACACATACTATCTTTCGTCAACAGGCATGTATTTCAGACTCGAGGAGCGAGGTGAATATGCCGACACACTTGCGGTTTCAAGCGGTAATCGTATCAATCCCCGTTATCATCAATACACACTTACACAAAAACCAGATACTGTATCGGACTGGAATACCATAGATTTTGCTTATCCTTCGTCGTTTTACTACAACGACCTTACCCAAGCTTGCAAAGCATGGCACGAGGCCGTGAGCTATATGAAATACAATAATTCAATAGCGCGAATCATTGTCCCATCGAAAATGGGCTTCGAAGCTGACGTTAATTCAGTCACACCATACGGATATTTATTCAAAATCAAATTCCAGAAGTAATTCCGGAATTTTTTTTATTTATCACAAAACAGAAACACAACAACTAATTTACTTATACAAACTTTAATTCGAGAACTAAAATGACTTTAATCAAATCAATTTCCGGCATTCGCGGCACTATCGGCGGGAATGTGGGCGAAGGTCTGAACCCGGTCGACATTGTTAGATTTACGGCAGCTTATGCCACCTACATCAAAAACAACAAAACTACCGATTCAAACAAAATTGTAGTGGGACGCGATGCACGTATCTCAGGACAAATGGTAAACGAAATTGTAACCGGCACCCTGCTGGGCATGGGATTCGATGTAGTAAATATTGGACTTGCCACCACTCCTACTACCGAGATTGCAGTAACAATGGAAAATGCAGCTGGAGGAATTATTCTTACTGCCAGCCACAATCCCAAGCAATGGAATGCACTTAAACTTCTAAACGAAAAAGGCGAATTTCTGAATGCAGCAGCTGGCGAAACAGTGTTAGAAATAGCTGCAGATGAAAGATTCAGTTTTGCTTCGGTAGATGAAATTGGAAAACTATACGAAAACAATGATTATACCCGCAAACATATTGAAAGCGTTTTAGCCCTCGACCTTGTGGATGCTGATGCAGTTCGAGCAGCAGGTTTCAGCGTGGCAATCGACTGCGTAAATTCTGTCGGTGGAATTGTTCTTCCAGCCTTACTGAAAGCTCTGGGTGTAAAAAATATCGAAAAACTATACTGCGAACCAAACGGACAATTTCCTCACAACCCCGAACCGCTGCCTGAACATCTTACCGATATATCAAACGTTATGAAATCAGGCAAAGCTGATGTAGGTTTTGTAGTGGACCCCGATGTGGATCGTCTGGCCATTATTTGCGAAGATGGATCTATGTTTGGCGAAGAATATACGCTGGTTTCAATTGCCGACTATGTACTCGAAAACACACCGGGAAACACGGTTTCGAACATGAGCTCGACCCGTGCGCTTCGCGATGTGACTGTAAAACACAATTGTATATACACAGCTTCAGCAGTAGGAGAAGTAAATGTGGTAACAGCTATGAAAGCAACAAACGCAGTGATTGGCGGCGAAGGAAATGGCGGCATCATATACCCTGCAAGCCACTACGGACGTGATGCATTGGTGGGTATAGCGCTTTTCCTGACCATGATGGCCAAACGCAAAATGAAAGTGTCGGAACTTCGCAAAACATATCCAGAGTATTTTATTTCAAAAAATAAAATTGAACTGACTCCGGCTATCGATGTGGATCATATTTTAAGTGTAATTAAAGAAAAACACAGCGCGTACGAAGTAAATGATATCGACGGTGTAAAAATAGACTTCCCTTCTGGCTGGGTACACCTTCGCAAATCGAATACAGAGCCGATTATCCGCATTTATTCTGAATCAGGAACACCTGAAGAGGCAGAAAAATTTGCTCAGGAAATCATTACTCAAATCAAAGCTATTGCGGGAATTTAAAACTTCCTGATTTTCATAAAAAGAATAAAACCCGACAGAACTCAAACTTCTGCCGGGTTTTATTTTACACTACAAATTCTATACAAATGCGAACATAAAAAAAGAGGATATTGCTATCCTCTTTTTTTGTATTGTATATCCGGTTACGCACCAAAATCGTCGAACATAAGCATTTCGCGTGGCACACCCAAATCCCAGAGCATTTTTTCCACAGCTTTGGCCATCGGACCAGGACCACACATGTAATATTCAATATCTTCAGGAGCATCGTGTTTGCTCAGATATTCGTCGTGTATTACCTGATGAATAAATCCAACCATGCCTGTCCAGTTATCTTCAGGCTGTGGCTCGCTGAGCGCTATATTGAAGGTAAAATTCGGAAACTCCTTTTCAAGTTTTCTGAAATCCTCTTCGTAGAAAATTTCTTTCTTCGAACGGGCACCGTACCAGTAAGTAATTTTTCGATCGGAGATTTTCAATGTATTCAACAAATGCAATACATGCGAACGTAAAGGAGCCATACCAGCACCTCCACCAATATAAAGCATTTCGCGTGTAGAATCGAGAATTGGGAAGAACTCACCAAACGGACCCGAAACCATTACTTTATCACCTGGTTTGAGATTGAAAATAAAAGACGAAGAAATACCCGGTTTCACATTCATCCAACCACCAGTTGCTCTGTCGAACGGAGGAGTAGCAATACGAACGTTCAACATCACGATATTTCCTTCAGCAGGATAGTTAGCCATAGAGTAAGCACGCATGGTTTCCTCATCGTTCTTGCAGGCCAAATCCCACATTTTAAATTTGTCCCAATCGCCACGGAATTGCTCTTCGATAGCAAAATCGCTAAACTTAAGATCATATTTTGGTATATCAATCTGGATATATCCACCCGAAGTAAAGTTCAGTTTTTCCCCTTCGGGCAATTTCACGATAAACTCTTTGATAAAAGTAGCCACATTACGGTTAGAAACCACTTCGCATTCCCATTTCTTCACTCCGAGTATCGACTCGTCCATCTTAATCTTCATGTCGTTTTTCACCTTCACCTGACAACCCAAACGCCAGTTATCCTTGATTTCTTTACGACTGAAATGAACCGTTTCGGTAGGGAGAATTTCACCACCACCTTCGATAACCTGACATTTACACTGTGCGCACGAACCACCACCCCCACAGGCCGATGGAAGGAAAATACTCTGACTCGATAAAGTATTCAGAAGTGTAGTGCCCGCAGGAGCAACAACTTCTTTTTCTCCATTAATCGTAATGGTTACATCGCCCGAGGCTACGAGATAGCGTTTGGCTACAAGTAGAATGATGACTAAAAGCAGAATCACCAGAAGAAAAATTACCAGACTGGTGATGACCATTGTTGTATTTATTGCTAATATCATAATTTTTTGTGACTCCTGCGTGAATACTTCATCAGGAGTACGATTAAATGATTATTAATTCTGTTTTATTTTTGAGACAGGATTTATCAGATTTTCAATCCCGAAAAACTCATAAATGCCATAGCCATTAAAGCTACAGTAATAAAGGTAATACCAAGTCCTTTAAGCGGCCCGGGAACATCGGAATATTCCATTTTTTCGCGAATAGCTGCCAAACCTACAATGGCAAGTAAGAAACCCACACCTGAACCAAGTGCATACGAAGTAGCTTCACCGATATTCACAAAAGCTCTTTGCTGCATAAAAAGCGAGCCTCCCATAATAGCACAGTTTACTGCGATAAGTGGTAGAAAAATACCCAACGACGCGTATAGCGATGGTGTAAATTTTTCGACTACCATTTCGACCAATTGCACAATAGCAGCAATTACGGCAATAAACAAAATAAATGCAAGATAGCTTAAATCGAGGGAAGCCAACTCTGGACTTAACCACGCCAAAGCACCTTCTTTAAGCACATAATTTTCGAGCAGATAATTGACCGGAAGTGTTACACCAAGTACAAAAACAACAGCCGCTCCAAGTCCGAGCGAAGTTTTTACATTTTTCGAAACAGCAAGGTACGAACACATACCCAGGAAAAATGCAAAAACCATATTATCGACAAATATCGACTTTACGAATATACTGAAAATGTTTTCCATATAATAATTTTAATTAGTAAACGAGAAGCAGGCAGGCGAATTTGCAATTTAATTTTACAACTCTTTGTTCCCTTGTTTTCCTAGTTACCTCGTCTCCTTGTATCCTTGTTTACTGTTTACTTTTTATTTTTCCTGTAATTCTTTGTTTCTGGCTCTATGCACCCAAATAATACATGCTACTAAAATTAGTGCCATAGGGGGCAAAATCATCAAACCATTATTTACATAACCAGCATCATACAATGCTTGCGGAATCACTTTAATTCCGAGTAAAGTTCCTGAGCCCAACAATTCACGGAAAAAGGCCACTACAACCAAAATCCATGCATAACCCAAACCATTACCTACACCATCGATAAATGACTCCCAAGGCTTGTTTCCCATTGCAAATGCTTCGAGACGACCCAGGAGAATACAGTTAGTAATAATCAAACCAATGTATACCGATAGCTGTACACTCACATCGTAAGCAAAAGCTTTCAAAATTTCACTGACAATTGTCACTAACGCCGCAACCACTACAAGGTGAACAATAATACGGATTCGGTTAGGAATAGTATTACGCAGCAACGAAATAATCACGTTTGAAAAAGCCAGAATGATTGTCACTGACACACCCATTACCAAAGCCGGTTCAAGTTTAGCCGTCACAGCCAGTGCCGAACAAATACCAAGTACCTGTACGGCAATTGGATTATTTTTACTCAGCGGACCTAAGAAAACCTGTTTTGTTTTTTCTGAAAATAGTTTACTCATTCTTCAGTTCCTCCATCGTTTTGTTGTAAAAATTTTTCGTAAGGTGCCATACAAACTTTCAGCATGTCTTCCACCCCTTTACTTGTGATAGTACCACCTGAAATTGCATCTACCATATCCTGTCCTTCGGGTTTCTGACCAGCTTTCAGAATGGCAATTGATACAAATTCGTTTTTATCGTTCAGGATATTTTTACCTATAAACTGCTCCTGAAATTTAGGGAGCGCAATTTCAGCACCCAAACCCGGTGTTTCGCTTGCATGTGAAAAGAAAGTACCAAAAACAGTATTCTTATTTCCATCCAACGCCACATATCCCCAAATCGGACCCCATAAACCAGCGCCATAGAGCGAAATAATGTACTTTGATTCTCCGTTAATTTTTGCAACATACAAAGGCAGATTGCGTGTTTCAACAGATTTGGCAAGCTCTTTTTTAACATCAATATCAAATGCTTTCACATCTGTATTTACAATTTCTCCTGCTGCATTCAGCACCAGAGTTTCAGTAACATACTGATTGTACAATGCTTCGGCATCCTGACCTTCCACATCAACATTCAGTGATGTAAGAATCTGTTTCATTTTGTCGAGGCGTTTATTTGCGTCCTGCTTTTCCTTGAGCGAACCCGACACAAAAGCCAGTGCAAGCGCCACCACAACCACCATTATAGTGGCATATATTAATGTATAACTATTATTATTCGTATTCATAATATCTCCTGTTTATTTAGTTACAGCGCGTTTGAGACGACGTTTGATATTTGCATCCACTACATAATAGTCGATCAGAGGAGCAAAAATATTCATCAACAATATGGCAAGCATCATACCTTCGGGATAACCTGGATTGAGCACACGGATAATAATTGCCATAGCGCCAATGAGAAATCCGTAAATCCACTTGCCTGTTTCGGTACGCGATGAAGTCACAGGGTCGGTTGCCATAAATACTGCGCCAAATGCAAAACCACCAAACACTAAATGATTGTACCAGGGGAAATGTGCAGCAGCAGTATCGGGTCCGGCTACATTGAAAACCCAGGCCATAAGTGCACCTCCTGCAAAAACCGAAAACATTGTCTTCCAACTGGCCACTCCGGTAATCAGAAGAATAACAGCTCCAATAAGAATTGCAAGAGCCGAGGTTTCGCCTACCGAACCGGGAATAAGACCAAGAAAACCATCCATAAAACCAATTGGATTTCCGACGGTATTCACTAAATCAACATTCTGAGTAGTAGCAGTGGCTACCTGTCCGAGTGCAGTAGCACCCGAATAACCATCCACTACCGAGCCTGCACCCAAACCAAAGGTTGAAGCAGTGCGCACCCAAACCACGTCGCCCGACATGAAAGTTGGATAAGCAAAGAAAAGGAAAGCACGCGTTACAAGCGCCACGTTGAAAATATTCATACCTGTACCACCAAAAACTTCTTTGGCAAAAATCACGGCAAAGGCAGTAGCCACAGCCACCATCCAAAGCGGAGTATCCACAGGAACAATCAACGGAATTAAAAATCCTGAAACCAGAAAACCTTCCTGAATTTCGTGACCTTTAATCTGCGCTACAATAAATTCGATACCCAAACCTACTACATAAGATACCACTACAAGCGGCAACACAGCCAGCGCTCCGAAGAAAAACATCTCCCAAAAACCAACCGACTGACCTATAGCAAGGAAATGCTGGTAACCAACATTGTACATACCAAACAACAAAGCAGGAACCAAACCCAGTACAACAACAATCATTGTACGTTTCGAGTCCACCGCATCGTGAATATGCGTTCCGTTTTTCGATGTGGTATTCGGAACAAAGAGGAAAGTCTCAAATCCGTCGAACACCGAATGGAACTTTTCAAGCTTACCGCCTTTCTCGAAGTGCGGTTTCACTTTATCTACTAAATTTCTTAATGCATTCATATATTTATGCCCCGAAAGGGGATTTGGGGTTTATTCAAGTTCCTTTCTCATATTATCAAGTGATTCCCTTACAATCTGCTGCAATGGCAGTTTCGAGGTACATACAAACTCACAAAGTGCTACATCTTCCGGCGCAATTTCGTAAGCTCCAAGTGCTTCCATTTTATCTATGTTGCCTGTTATCATGGCTTTAAACAGGAATTCGGGAAGAATATCCATTGGTAAAACCTTATCGTACTCGCCCGACATTATTATTGCACGCTCGCCACCAAGCACACGGGCATCATATTCAAAATCCTTTTTGCCAAAAACTTTCTGCAATATGGCACTAAAGTACAAACGACTTGCACTGAATTTATTGAAGCGAGGCATAGCCCAGCCTACAAGTTCGTGATTGTCCTTACCTTCTTTGATAACAGAAATCTGAGTAGCATAAGGATCGATATATCCATTAGCAGGAATTTGCAAACCACTGAGTACATTTCCACCAATTATTCGGTGCTCAACGCCCATAGTCACATTGCCTTTAAGCAAGGGAGCCACAGCCGAACCAGATAAAGTTTGTATGTACTGTGGTTTTACTACTTCAGGGCCAACAACAGCCATAGTACGAGTTAAATCAACAATACCTTTTGAAAACAGACGACCGATAAACAGCAAATCCAATGCATTCACAGTCCAAACCACATCTCCTTTATTTACAGGATTTAGATGATTAATTTGAATACCTACATTTCCGGCAGGGTGAGGCCCCTCAAAAACTGTAATATCAGCATTTTGTACCGTCGAAAAAATTGTATTCCCAGGTTTAGTGCCGAGATTTACTTTTACACCTGCCATTTTTGCCAACGCATCGATACCGGTCTGAAAATCTTTCATTTCAGACGCCACCACATATTCGTAATCGGGCGCAAGTGGTGCGCTGTCGAAAGCCGATACAAAAACAGCTTTTGGCGGAACGGTCGGGTTGGCAATTACATCATACGGACGTTGTTTTACATACACCCAAAGTCCGGATGCCAGAAGCAGCGATTTTATTTCTTCACCGCTGAGTTGCGATACTGCTTTTACCGAAAACTCTTCGTAAGAATTTTTCTCATCGCGCTGAATAGTGATTGAAAGCACTTTACGACGTTCGCCACGATTTACAGCAAGCACTTTACCGCTTACAGGCGACACAAATTTCATGCTTTCGATTGCTTTGTTATAAAACAACGGAGTACCCGCCTTTACCACATCGCCTTCCTTAACAACCACTTTTGGCGTGATTCCGTGGTAATGATCAGGAATAACAGCCACTACATCAGAAATTTTCGTTCCCGATATTTGCTTTTCGGCTTTACCTCCAATCTGAATGTCCAAACCACGTTTTGTTTTAATCAGTTGAGCCATATTAAATTTGTAAATTGGTTATTTTTTAAAACCATTAATCCGATAAGAAATTTTGAAAATTTACATATCGAACACAATTTATATAAACATATATTTATCAGACAAACAGACACTTACAAACAATAAATGTATAAGTTTCAATAGTCTGAAAAAGTCTTGCAAAAATACAACAATTAGTTGTAATAAAACAAATAATTAATGAAAATTTTCCTCAATAACTATCTGACTGATTTTAGGCAATTTACAAGTAACAAATGCATTCTTCTAAAATTATTTTGTAATAAATACAAATTAATTGGTTTTGAAAAATGCAAAGAATAGCAATTACAGGTTAATTAAGAGATAGCCAAAAAAAAGCGTTACACAGAAAACAATTCCGTGAACGCTTTTTTAAAGATAAAAGTTCATTGATTACTGAAATTTTTCCTGAATCAATTAATTTTTATGACGATTTTGGAAGAACGAACAGTATTACTATCCGTATCATTTTGAATATCTGTCGAAATATTTTGTGCTTCGACAAACTCCTTTTTTGCCAGTAGGTTTACCGACAGTTGAAATACAGATATTAATGCAAGAGCTCCAATAAGGAGTTTTTCGCTGGTTTTTAATTTTAATTTCATGGATAAATTATAGTTTTAATTGCGGAAAACAAACCCTGGCAGAATCGGGAAAATATTTTGCGCATATAGTTTATTTTATAATAATTAGTTACGAGCCAACAAATAACGTGTGGCTACAAGAAATATTTTTTCAGTTTGAGGAGATGATTTTAGTTCCACATCCGCTCCTATACTATCCACATTTTTATCATTATTTTTACAACAATCTGTAAAGCTATGACACAAAGGCACAAAAGACACTGCGAAACCGACGAACATCGCCAGCACAAGCATTTTCGTTAAATAGGATTTCTTTTTCATATAAATTGGGAAATAAATGAGTTCTAAATCTTCTCATTTTTCAGAAATTCCTTATATAGCTCAGAAATTTCTTCCATCGACATATCAAGCAGTGTGATACTCTTAAAAAACTGTGGCAAATCGTAGCCAACAAACTGCGAACGTCGGTAAGTCACAATTCGCAACAATGCATCTACGGACACAAAATAGCCAACACCGCGTTTGTTATAAATAATATCCAGATTTTGAAGAAAATCGTACGTTCGCATTACCGTATTCGGATTAACCTGCAAATCGACACCCAGTTCGCGCACCGAGGGAATTCTGTCGTTCGGTTTCCACCTACCAAGCAGGATTTGCTCGCACATATAATCTCCTATTTGAAGGTATATAGCTTGTGTTTCTCTGAATTCCATAATTACACTTGTTTTTCAGTTAATCTGAAATAGCTTACTATCCAGAAAAATGGTACAGCTAACCACGAAAGAATTGTTGTTCCAGTTACAAATACATTCACAAAAAACGAGTTTTTAGGTTCGAAATTATGAATGATCAATTGACTACTATCGAAACTAAATGTACCATAAAGAGCCTTGAAAATAAATATCTGCACAATAAAAACTACAAACAAAAGCAACACTAAGCTCAGCATTGTTTTTACTACAGCATTACGTTTAAAAAAAAGTGACCCCATTACAAAAAGTGACTGCCACAATGCAAATGTAACGAAATTACTCAGCAATCGAGACTCACCAAAGTTTAATAAACTATTATCCAGACCTATTAATTCACTCCACCCAAAATTATTTTTTTGAGTAATAAAGTCGTAGCTATAGGGCAGCTCAATAGGAATGAAAAAATTAGTAACAGTTGTCCCAAGAGTAATTCCAATAATATATGTAAGCAATATCATAAAGAAAAAATAGGGAATTGAGAGCAAAACAGAAGCTGCAAGTTTTTCTGTATGCGTGGCAGGAATCATCAAATAATGCATTCCCGAAGGTGTCGAAGCAAAAAACTTAAACTGTCGTGCCGCAAATATCAAACCCGATATATACATAAAAAATCTAACGGAATCAGGTTGATTAATGAACAGTGCGAACACAAACACAGTGATAGCCCAAAAACTCAGTTCAAGGTGAGCATGTTCCACAAAGTAACGCTTAATGAGCAATATCAATCTATTAATATTAAATGTAGTATTCATAATGTAGTATAAAAATAATTTGAATTAAAATAACGAATTGATTTGTTGCTGATTTGAAACCACAGCATTGAATAGAAGTTCAATATCTACTTTTGTGTCTTCGTGCTTTTCATTTATGCAAATTTCAATTCGTCCCCTGAGCGTATCTTCGCTGTAAACGCAATCGGTTTTGGGAGCAATATGATCGACCATACGAAAACAAAGTTTATCGGAAATTTCGCTGATAGTATAATGAAACACAATTTTGTGCTGTTCCATAATACTTATACTATCAATCAACCCATCAAGATCATGTACCTGATGTGTCGAAATTACCAAACAACGCTGATCATCGATCACCGATGCCACCATGCGCCGAAACTGAGCTTTCGAAGGAATGTCGAGCCCATTGGTAGGTTCGTCCATAAGCAGCAATTTGGTGTTCGTAGCCAGACCGAAAGCAATCATCACCTTCTTTTTTTGTCCGTGCGACAAGCGGGTCATATTGGCTTTTTTATCCTTTATTTCAAATTCGGACAGAAACCGATTGAACAATGCAGCATCGTAGGACTGATAAAAAGGCGAATAAACCTTTTCGAACTTTTCGATACTTAAGTTTATCTGAGGAAGCTCTTCCGAGAGGAAAAAAATATCACTCAGTAATTGCGGTTCGCGCTTTTGCGGATGAAAGCCCAACACATCGATTTCGCCCGACTGAGCGAAAACAAGCCCTGAAATCAATTTAAGCAAGGTACTTTTCCCCTCACCATTCTTGCCCAACAAACCATGAATACGACCTGCATCGAGTGTGAGCGATAAATCGTTGAGCAAATGAGCTCGTCTACTGTAACTAAATGTTACATTTTTAAGTTGTATCATAAAAACAGAATTTGTGTATTAGTTTATTAGTACACTGCAAATGTATGCATTGTTTTGTTTACAGCAGGTAATTATCGAGTTAAATAATGTTAAATATCGAAAACTAACACAATACAACTTACTAAAAAACAAGCAATGACTACAAAAAACTCTTAATTTTTAACTATAAGCTAAAATTATTAAAATCAAATATAGCTGATTTATTAGTGTTTATCCACAATAATGTCTTTTATCATATATGACTACCCGGAATTACAGGACTTAACACGACAGTTTTTTTTATAGACGAGAAATGAATAAAAACATTAATTTTGCACTAAGAAAAAAGGAAATGAAGTTTCCCCAAGTAGGTTATTTTAAAAGAATATAATAGTCAGTGAATAATCAGGTAAATAAAAAGCCCTGATATAAATATGATGCATAGTAAAAAAGAAAAAATAAAAGAGTTTGATAGATTGCTCGAAATCATGTCTGAACTCAGGCAAAAATGTCCGTGGGATCGCGAACAAACATTCGAAAGCCTTCGCACTCTCACAATAGAAGAAACTTACGAACTTGCCGACGCAATAATAAAAGGCGACAAAACAGAGATTCGCAAAGAGCTGGGCGACATTCTTTTACACGTTGTATTTTATGCTGAAATGGGTCAAGAAACAGGCGATTTCGACATATACGATGTATGCAAAGGCCTTTGTGAAAAACTTATTTACCGCCATCCACATATATTTGCCGATACAGAAGCACACAACAGCGAAACAGTAATGCAAAATTGGGAAAGCCTGAAATTAAAAGAAAAAGGGGGCAACAAAACTGTACTATCGGGAGTGCCTGCATCACTTCCCGCAACAGTAAAAGCACATCGCATACAGGACAAAGCACGAAGCGTTGGTTTCGACTGGGACAAAAAAGAACAGGTTTGGGACAAAGTAAAAGAAGAGATCGGGGAATTACAGATCGAAATAAGGTCGATGGATAAAGATAAAATGGAGGCTGAGTTTGGAGATTTGTTTTTCAGTCTGATCAATGCTGCACGATTGTACGATATTAATCCCGAAAATGCATTGGAACGCACCAACCAGAAGTTCATCTCGCGATTCAACTATCTGGAATCAAAAACAATATCGACAGGGATAGATTTAAAAAAATTATCACTTCGTGAAATGGATACTATATGGAACGAGGCAAAAGCAACTGAAAAGGAAAATCAGTTAAACACAAATCTTTAACAAAACAAATTTACAAGTAATAATAAGTAATGTTCTATACTATATTTCAATAGTTTATAAACACATTTTGTAATCTTTTCATTTCTTATTCAGAAAAAAACAGTATCTTTGCAGCAAATTTTCCAGCAAAGAACTAAAAAGCAGAAAAAACATACAAGGCAAATTTTATAAATAATATCAAAACATTGAAAATAAAATTCAATAAAGAGTGATTTAAACAAAAACAAATTCAAAGAACACTCAACAAAAAGAACACACAAAACGTTCTCTAAGTAAGATTAAAAAGGCTTTTAACTGAATCAAAAGCAAATCGAAAACGAAAAAACATCAAAATTAGCAATATGCAAAATTTGATAAAAGCATCCTGAAGAAAAAGAATAGAATTAATGGAAAAAAAATATCAGAAACTATATATCTGGTCGTTTATCATAATTTCAGGAATTATACTGCTTATGCTATATACACCTCTTGGTGGTGATTTGCACAATTCGACATATGGTAATTACGACAATTACAGTTCGCCTGGTGTAAACTTCAACGGACGTATTAATAACGCACCAAAATCAGGCAGAGCAAATTCTACGCAAACATATAACAATAATATCCCGACAAATTCAGGATCGGGCTACTCAGCACTTTCGAGTCCTATTGTTGCAGGAAATGGGTCGTCAGGAAGTCATTCCGGAACACAAAACGGACATTATTCGGCTCGTAACCTGAACAGTAGTAACAACAGGCCTACAGGAACCGGCTCAGGAATTGGCGGCACAGGAATGATTGCTTTGGGCGGAAATCGAGGTGGCGGAAGCGGATCTTCAACCGGTGGTGGAAGTTTTGGCGGAGGTGGAATGTTCAGTTCAGCAACCCCATCATCGATGACTGAAGGTGTAATGCAAAAAAATGATGGTTTTGAAGAAAGTCCAATTGCCGACCCCGGAGGTGGAGATCCCGTAGGAGATCCAATTCCTGTAGGAGAGGGAATTTACATATTACTTATGCTCGGAATAATATACACATATTATATATTTCGTAAAACAAACAAGGAAAGTACAAATTAAAAAGTGAATCTGACTCAAAACCCGATTCACTTTTTTTATTTTACATTATTGTGAAAACTGCAAACCCTTCACTTTATTCCAGCGTCCGCGGGTAAAATCGGGAAAAGTAACCGGAATCGAACCGTTTTGCACCGACAAAGAAGTAAGTTCCACAAGTGCCGACCACTCAGCTGCATCGTACACATCCATGTCGAGCGGAAGCCCTCTTTGCAGGCAATAAATAAGCCGATAATCCATAATAAAATCCATTCCCCCATGTGCACCTACTTTACGGGCTAGCTCACCTATTTGTTTATAAAACAAATGCTCATTGTCGGTCAAAAGCGTATTCAACTCATTATCTGATATATATTCCGATGGATTTTCAGACAGAGCCACTTTTAGTTCATCGCGTTTGTGAGCAAAAGCACGGGTACCACTAAGCAAATAATTACGGGTATAGGGTCGCGGGCTCGACACATCATGCTGTAAAACAATGGTTTTACCTTTCGAAGTTTTAAGAATTGATGTATTTATATTTCCTAGTTTATATGCATTGGAATCCATTTCAGGAAAAACAGGAAAATTGAACTGCCCTGACGAAACAGACACAACCGATTCGATTTTATCGCCACGATGGATATTAAGCAATTGACAAAGCGGCCCTAAACCATGCGTGGGGTAAGGATTGCCGTACATACTCCACAAATCCATATAATGTGTTTTTGTTGCAAAATCAATAAAACGCAAATCGTGTATATAGGCTCCTTCGACATGAATTATCTCGCCAAAGAAACCCGCCTGCGTTAAATTCAACATCGCAAGTTCATCGTAATCGTAACAGCAATTTTCGAGCATAATACAATGTCTACGTGTATGCTCAGCTGTATCCACCAACGCCCAACACTCTTCAACAGTATTAGCTGCAGGTACTTCAACTGCTACATGTTTATTGTGATTCATTGCATACACAGCAATTTCGGCATGCATACCCCGGTCGGTACACACATACAACAAATCAATGTCCTCGCGTTCACAAATCTTTCTCCAATCATCAAAGTCAGAGTACAAATCAGCTGATGGTTTATTATGAACAAACAACATCTGCTGTATTTCAGTCAGATTATCACAATTAATATCACAAAGTGCCTTCACTTCTACCCCATCGATATACATGAAATGATTGAAAGATTGCTTACCACGTTTACCAAGGCCCACAAAAGCTATTCGTACGACTGGCAAAGGCTCACATTGCAAAAGGAGAACATCCTTACGAATCGCATTCTCATTATTCAAATCAACCATATTTACGTTATTATCATTCATATACAATTCAGCAAAACGATTTAAAAAAATCATTGATCCAAAATAAAAATGTCACAAAAAAACTTGCTAAATAATTTAAATTATAGTGGTAAAAATAATAAATAAATTTCATATGATCAGCGAAAAAAAAGCAACTAAAACAGTTTTTAACCCATCATAATATTAGAAATAATTTTACCACAACAAAAAAGAGGATAACCGAAGTCATCCTCTTTTTGGTAGAAAATTCAATTAGCAACTGAATTATTATCTTACAAATACCTTTTGTACTTTTGTTCCGGCTTTCACCAAATACACTCCGGTACGAACAGGCAGATCACTGCGTAGTTTCTGACCAGCGATATTGTAAAGTTCGAAGTTTTCTACACCATCCACTACAATTACCGAATTTACAACACGTACTCTGAGTTGTGGTATATATGTACTTTCCACA